>CAZQJC010000078.1:0-20155 GCA_964593795.1 uncultured Myxococcales bacterium
GGCAGAGGGACCCGCGCAGGCCAGAGGCCGGAGCGGGAGAGACACAGCTCACCCACGAGTTGCTCGAGGTGCCCACCGAAGCACCGGAGCTCTCGCGCATCGATGTGGGCTCGGTCTACCGCATCGAGGTCGGGTCGAGCACCTGTCCGACGAACAGGACGGCACCCGAGACGTCGCGGATGAGGAAGAGGAACGGGCGATCCACGATGAACGGCTGGTGCGGCGGCGGAAGCGACGAGCCGGCCGCGCCGACGACGGCGCTCGCGGCGCCGGCCTCCGTGCCGTTCTCGCGGACCTCGATGAAGGCCTTCTGCACCACGTCGCTGAGGAAGAGCGTCTCGCCGGCGGACGCGACGCCGGTGAAGTCCGCGCTGCCGAGCACGAAGGCCTTCTTCATCCCGAGCGCCTCGAGGCCCTCGCGCAGGTGCATCTGCGGCGTCTCGAACGAGAAGCGCGGCAGCGCGAGGTCGATGCCCGTCGCGGCGAGGCGCGCGTCGAGCGCCGCGAGCCACGCGCTCGAGAGCGCCTTGCGCGTCGCCTCGAGCTGCCCCGGCGCGGGCAGGACGACCAGCATCGACAGGGCCCGGCCCTCGTAGGGGAGCTCGATCGCCGCGTACTCGGGCGTTGCGGCGTGCGCGAGCGCGTCGAAGCCCTGCCGCATCATGGCCGCGGTCACCGGCCCGCCGGGTGCCTCGAACGGCGCCGGCGTGGTGACGTCGGTGTGGAAGGGCTGCGCCCACGAGGCCTTCATGAGCGTGGTGTTCACGAGGACGAAGCGCGTGTCGCGCGTGAGATCGCCGGGCGACAGCAGGTCCCGGATGCGCCCGTCCGTGTGCTCGGAGACCCAGCGGTTGACGACGCTCGCGCTCCCCATCGGGTCGCGCAGGAAATCGACCAGGAAAATGCCCGCGCCGTACTGCGCCGCGAGCGTGTCGAGGAAGCGCGGCTCGAACGCGTAGTCGTCCTGGAGCCAGCTCGATTGCAGTACCTGGAGGTCCACGGTGCGCACGCCCTCGGGCGTCGTGCGCGGCGCGACGTTGCGCGCGGCGAGGTCGGCCGTCAGCCGGTTGAACGCCGCGTGCACGACCGCGCCGTCGCCGTAACCGAGCGCGCGCGCCATCTCGGTCGCGGTGTCGCCGCGGGCGCCCGCGTAGGCCATCCCGAGCGCGACGCCGATCGAAGTAGGCGCGAAGAGCGCGTTGCCGCCCTGGGTGGGCAGCGCGCGGAAGAGCGAGAACCCGGTGTCGTTGACGCTCGCCACCAGGCGCGCGTGGTCGGCTTCGGAGATCTGGGCCGGTGCGCGCGGCTCGGTCGATTGCGCGCTGCGCGCGGCGCCCGCCGCGTCGTCGTCCGCGCCGCAGCCGAGGGCCAGGCCGAGGCTCGCGAGGAGCAGGGTGGTTCGCATGAACCTCGGCACTGCGAGCCATGTGCCAGAGGAAACCGCTCGAAATCTCGACGAAGCGCCCTCGCGCTCACCGGCTCGCTGACGCAGCCTGGCACAGCGGGCCCGTCACGGCGCGAAGAGGATCTGCCCCATGCAGGCCGGGCCGAGGGCGCCGGTGACGTTGCCCGTGAGCTGGTCGCACGTCAGGGACTGGAGCCGGGGCAGGCAGTCGCTGTAGAGGGAGGACGCGTCCCGGACGCCAGCCGCCGACGAGCACGAGCGACTGCTCATGAACCCTGCCCGACACTCGCCGGGCATCGCGCCGCAGCGCACGCACACCGCCTCGAGCGCGTCGGCGACGTCGTTGCACGCCTTGACCGCAGCGACGCTGCTCGCGCCGCCTCCGGTTCCGCTCATCGCCTCCATCGAGTCGTCGCCGCACGCCGCGCCCGAGAGCGCCACCACCGCCAGAAGGACCATCCGTCTCATCATCGCCGTACCCCCGATGCACGATCTCGAGAGCAAGCCGGGATCCAGGGGGCGGCTCACGCGGCGCGCGCCACTCCCGGCGATACGACCGTGCGTGCGGACACGGCTTCTCGGCCGTGGTCGCCGAGCACAGCTCCGGCTGAGCGATCGTGCACGCGGGGCGCCTGTCGGAGAGCTACCGCGAGCGTCGCAGCGGACGACACCCCGTCCGGTCCTCGACAGAACCAGGCGGGCGGAGCGGTTTCTTGCGTCCTGCCTACCTTGTCCTACAATATGCTACATGAAGAGCTCAGGTCGAAAAGGGGTGCCCGCCGCGTCGATGACTCGCCGGGCGGTGACGGTGGGGCCCGACAGCCGGGACGTGGTCTACGTGCTCGTCGAGCGCCGATCGAAGCGCCGCTTCGTGCACACGGATGCCCCGAAGTGGACGCCGACCCTGGCGTGGGCGAGCCCCTGTCAGGACTGAGCGGGCGCTAGCGGCGCCGGTGCGCCCGCGCCTGCGCGACCTTCGAGCTTCCGGTGCCGGAACGCGCCCCAGAGCGCGGCGCCGATCGCGCCTGCGAAGACGGACTCGGGGTGCGACAGGATCTCGAGGGCGGCGCCGCCCTCGCGCGTGCGCTCGCTGAGGCGCTCGCGCAGGCCCTCGTCGCAGGCGAGGCCGCCCGTGACGAGCACGGGCGAGCCGGCCTGCACGCCGCGCAGGAGCTTGGCGAGGCGCTGCGCCACGGACTCGTGGATGCCGCGCAGGATCTCCGCGGTCGAGATGCCGCGCGAGACCATGTTGATGACG
Organism: uncultured Myxococcales bacterium; assembly: GCA_964593795.1. GTDB lineage: Bacteria > Myxococcota_A > Polyangia > JAHFDS01 > JAHFDS01 > JAHFDS01. Next base: position 2,664 of record CAZQJC010000078.1, read on the forward strand.
TCGGTCTCGGCGAGGACCGCGCAGATGCCCGAGACGGGCTCCGCGCGCGGTGCGCCGAGCGAGAGCTGACCGACGTCGGCGAGGCGCACGCCGAGGTAGCGCGCGATGTTCTCGAGGAATTGCCCGGTGCCGGCCGCGCACTGCGCCGTCATGCGGTAGGCGAGCACGCGCGCGCGCTCGTCCACGCGCATCGCGCGCGCGTACAGGGCCCCGACGTCGAGCACGGCACGCGCCTCGGGTACCAGGAACAGCGCGCCGCGCGCGTGCGCGGTCATGCCGTAGAAGTGCCCGGTCCGCACCTCGGTGGCCACGTCGCCGTCGCCGGTCGAGGCCACGTAGGCGACGTCCTCGAGCGCGGTGCCGGCCTCGCCGAGCACGCGCGGCAGCGCCTCCTCGAGCACGCGCCGCGGGTCGCGCCGGCGGATGCGCTCGAGGGCGGTGGCGCGCAGCTCCGCGCCCTTCTCGCCCGCGTCGTCGACCACCGCGAGCTTGATCGTGCTCGAGCCGACGTCGATGCCGACGGTGGTCAGGCGTTGCATGAGCTGCACTCCTTGGACTTCACCTCGGGCGTCTCCACGTCCGGGATCGGCAGGCCGCGCCGCGCGAAGAGCGCCGCGCCGAGGGCGCCCGTGTAGATCGAGTCGGCGGAGATGTTGATCGTGCGCTTGCCGTGGTGTCGCTCGACCATCTCGGAAAGCGCCGCCACGCACGCCGTGTTGCGCGCGACACCGCCCGTGAAGGTGAGCTCCTCGTGCACGCCGCCCGAGCGCGCGAGCAGGCTCATCGCGCGCGTGATGATCGCGCGGTGCAGCCCGGCGAGGATGTTCTCGCGTCGCTCGCCCACCGACAGCAGGTCGCGCAGCTCGATGCCGGCGAAGACGGTGCACGTGCTCGTGATCCGGCAGGGGCGCGTGGCCTGCATCGCGAGCGGCCCGAGCTCGTGGAGGCCGAGGTCGAGCTCGTCGGCGATGTAGCCGAGGTAGCGGCCGCAACCCGCCGCGCAGCGGTCGTTCATCTGGAACGCGGTGACGAGGCCCCGCTCGTCGAGCTGGATGGCCTTGGTGTCCTGCCCGCCGATGTCGAGCACGGTGCGCGTCCGAGGGAAGCACGCGTGCGCGCCGAGGCCATGGCAGAGGATCTCCGACCGGATGTGCTCGCGCGGAAAGGGCAGGCGCGCGCGGCCGTAGCCGGTGCCGACGAGGCCCGCGATCTCGATCGGGTCGGCGGCCAGGCGTCGCGCGGCCCCGAGCGCCGCCGCGTGCGCCTCGGCCGGCACCTCGGCGCGCTCGAGGGCGCCGAGAAGCGCCTCCTCGAACGGCAGGTCGAGCACCTCGTTCTCGACGGCCGCCATGCCGCGGTCGTAGACGCTGGCCACGCCGTCCACGTCGAGCCGCGCGGCGTCGGCGTCGACGAGCGCGTGGAAGCGCGCGCCCACGACGTCCCGGAAGAACGAGCCGCGATCGCGCGCGGCCGCCGAGAAGAGCGTGCTCGCCTCCTCGCACAGGCGCCCGAGGAGCGCATCGATGACGGGGGTCAGGCGCGCGCCGTCTCCGGGCAGGCTCGTCGCCACGGCGCGGCACGCCTCTCGGAGGCGCCCGAGCCGCACGAGGTCCTCCTCGACCCGGAACGCCTCGACGACGCGCGGGCCGTGCGCGCCGAGGTCCGGCACCACGGTGCCGAGCTCCGCGTCGTAGACCGCCTCGCGCCGCGCCACCTCGACGGCGACGTCGTAGCTCGAGCGCGTGTTCGTGATGCCGCGCCCGACCACGCGCTCGGCGTCGTCGATCAGCACGGCCTTGCTGGTGGTCGATCCGAGATCGACCCCGAGATGCACCCTCATGCCCGGGCTCCCTTGCGCGCGGCCAGCATCTGCAGGTAGGACTCGACGCGGTTCTTGAGGTTCGCGTGCCCGTAGTAGCGCGCGTCGACGAGGTCCGACTCGATGAACGCGCCCGGTACGCCGGTCTTCTTCTCGATCTCGCGCAGCATGTGGAGCTGCCCCGCGGAGAACGAGTTGCAGCTCTTGACGCTGTGCACGACGAAGCCGTCGGCCTCGTACTCGCGCACGTAGCGCGCGACGAAGTCGATGCGCGCCGGGAGCGAGAGGTTCGTGTAGCAGCCGAGGCAGTAGTCGGCGAGAGACTCGAGCGGCCGGTCCGGATCGTGGCGGAAGCCGAGATCGTAGACGCCGCCGACGCGCGTGTACGTCGAGGCCACCGCGACCGCGCCCTCGGCGTGGAAGATCTTCCAGAAGTCGCGGAACGACGTCCAGTTGGGCGGGCCCTCGAAGACGAGCCGGAACTTCTCCTGGCCCATCGGCCCGTCGGGCGTCAGCGGCCCCTCGCCGGCGGCGGCGCGCGCCTCGACCTCGCCGCGCAAGGTCGCGTAGAAGCGGCAGGCGTCCTCGGTGCCGCGGAAGGCGCTGAAGATGGGGCCGACGTAGTAGACGCCGCCGAAGTAGGCGTCGATGGGCGAGGGCTTCTGCCGCGCGGTCTCGAACGTCGCGACGAGGTCGTCCTCCGCCTTCGCGGAGCGGCGCAGGATCTCGCCGAGGCGCTCGGGGTCGAGGGTCTTGCCCGTCAGCTTCTCGAGCTTGGGCACCACCTCGGTGCGGAGCTGCTCGACCACGTAGTCGCGCATCGCCTGGGTGATCTGCCCGTCGCCCTGATACGGGACGTGCAGGACCGCCATCTCGCACTGGTACTCGTCGCGCAGGAGCTCGAACCACTTGAGGAACGTGAAGCAGCCCGTGAGCGAGAGCAGCAGCAGATCCGGTGGCGGGATGCTCTCGCCGGTCGGCCCGATGTTGCCCTTCATCATCATGCCGAGGTCGCACTTGACGTAGCTGCACACGTCCTCGGAGTGCCCGGCCTTCTCGGCCTCGCGGATGTAGCCGGTCGCGCGCTGGCGCATCGCCGACTGCAGCGCGTTGATCTCGGGGTAGACGGGCACCACGTCGAACGCCTCGAGCAGCTCGACGAGGTTGCCCGGCACGAACGTGTAGACGACCTTCTTGCCTTCTTCCCTTGCGCGCGCGAGGCGGGAGAAGTAGCCGGACAGCATGGCCTTCTGCGCCTCCATCGAGGGTTCCTTGCGAACGGCGGCCACGGTCATGCTTGCCCCCAGAGCTTGACGGAGTCGGCGAAAGTCCCCGCCTGCTCGCGGAAGACCTGGAACTGCCCGGTGTTCTCGGCGTACTTGAGCGTCGTGTGCGGCACGCCCGCGGCGTCGAGCGCCGCCTGCAGGCGCGGCTGATCGAGGAGCGCCGGGTCGCAGAACGAGGGCGCCGCGAAGACCACGCCGTCGGCGCCGAGCGAGCGCACGCGCGCCGCGAGGAAGCGGCCGTGGGTGCCGGCCGCGTCGAAGCGCACCGAGGCGGGTCGCGCGGGCTGCAGCGAGGCGCGGGCGAGGACCGTGAGCGGATCCTCGGCGCGGATGGCCTCGACCAGGCGCGCTGGATCGGCGTCGAGGTCGGCCGAGACGAGGTCGTCGTCCACCACGTAGCAGCCCGAGCGCTCGAGCGCGCGCAGGAGCCCGAGCGGCGGCTGCTCGCAGAAGGCGCCCACGAGCAGCACGCGGATGCGGTCCTCGCGCCTCGTGCGGCGCGCCTTGGCGAGCGCGAGGTAGCGGCCGACGAGGTCCTGGTACTCGAGCGGGGGCATGGAGTCGCCCGCACGGCGCACGAGGTAGGTCTCGTCGACCGGGTGCGCCCACGGCTCCTCGATGCGCGCGTGGAGGAGCCGCTGGGTGGCCAGGCGCGCGCCCGCGTACTCGGTGATGGCGCTCCGCAGATCCTCGAGCTCGGGCGTGCGGCCGGAGAGCGCGCAGAGCTCGGACAGCAGCGTGGCGAGATCGTGCCGCCAGAAGCCGAGCGCGGCGTCGTGCGCGACGGTCTGCGGCGGATCGAGCAGGCGCACGTAGTGCTGCGGCAGGAGGTCGCGCCACATGCCGGATAGGTTGCGGATGACGTCGCAGGTGTTCGGGAAGAGCACGCCGTCGAGCGCCGCGAGCTCGCCCGAGACGCCGAGCTCGATCGTCGAGCGCGGCAGGCGACAGATGTACGACTGGTAGTAGGCGTCGCCGCGCACGGTGTCGACGCGATCGCCGCCCCCGCGCAGGAAAACGGGCAGGGCACCCGCGGCCCACACGATCTCGCGCGGCGCGAGCACCGGCAGGATGCCGATGGCCCGCCGCAGCGGGTCCGCGGCCTTCCACGCCTGGACGTGCGGCAGGCCCGGCTCGGACAGGCGCCGCTCGAGCTCCGCGACCAGGGACTCGACCGTGGCCGTCACGCGTCGCTCCAGGCGGGCGAGCGCTTCTCGAGGAAGGCCGCCACGCCCTCGGCGCAGTCGTGCGTGCGCAGGAGGTCCTGGTAGCAGTCGTCCACCTGCGGGAGGACCACCTCGAGGTCCTCCTCGAGCACGCGCCGCGCGGCGCGGCACGCCTGGCGCAGCGCCGACGCGGACAGGCCGCACAGGTGCTCCGCCAGCCACTGCAGGGCCACCTCGCGCGGGTCGCCGGCCGTCACCTCGTCACAGAGGCCGATGCGCAGCGCCTCCGCAGCGTCGACCGTGCGGCCGGACAGGAGCAGCTCCTCGGCGCGCGCCTGGCCGATGCGCCGCGGCAGCACCACCGACGCGATGGGCGCGAGCGCCGCGAGCTTGATCTCCGGCTGGCCGAGCCGCGCCCGCTCCTGCACGACCACGCGGAGCGCGAGCGACGCGAGCTCGAGGCCCGCGCCGAGGCAGTGCCCCTGCACGGCGGCGACGATGGGGAGGCACGGATCGAGGAGGGCGCGCACCGCGGCGTAGAACGCCTCGAGCATCGCGGGCGCCTCGGCGGGCGTGTGCTCGGCGACCGACGCGCCGACGGAGAAGTTGTTGCCCTCGGCCGACAGCAGGATCGCGCACAGGTGGCGATCGGGCTCGTCGTCGAGCCGCAGCGCGCCGAGCGCTTCCCTGAACGCGTCGAGACAGGCGCGATCGAGCAGGTTCTTCGGCGGGGCGGAGAGCCGCAGCTCGAGGACGCGTCCGTCGAGCAGGCGCTCCGCCCGCAGGCCCGTCACCGCTTCCCCTTGGGCATGATCCGCGGCATGAGCGCGGGGTCGTCCCAGGTGCCTCCTTCTGCGAGGTGACGCCGCAGCGCCGCGAAGTCGATCTCGCGCGAGCCGCCGGCCTCGAACGCGGTGAAGCCGGCGCGCGCCTCGGTGAGCATGTTGAGCGCGAGCCACGCACGGTTGGTCTCGCGGTTCCGGTCCCAGTGCTCGAGCTTCTTCTTGCGCAGGCTCTCGACCGTCTTGATGGTGCACTCGGGGAAGGTGTGGAGGAGCTTCGTGGCGAGGCGATCGACGGCGGCGTCGAGCGGCGCGAGGTCGATCTTGCCGCGCTCGAGGAGCGCCTTGCCCTCGGCGAGCGCCGCGCCCGTCTTCGGCTCGCCGTACACGAGCCTCCCCGCCTCGTCGGTGTGGCGCAGCTCGACGAGCGGATTCGGCACCAGCGCGCCGTCCACCTGGAGGACGGGCACGACCTCGGTCACGAGGCCGAGGCGGTACGCCTTGTAGGCGCTCCACGGCTCGCACGTGATGCAGCTCTCCATCGCGCGCTCGATGCCGACGTAGAGGTGCAGGAAGTCCGTCGAGCCACCATCGGGTGCGCTGCCGTGGCGCGGGCCGGCCTGCCCGAAGCGCGCGAGGTCCTGCGCGACCGAGAGATCGCACGCCATGCCGATCTCCTGGCCGCCGCCGACGCGCAGGCCATTGACGCGGCAGATGACCGGCTTGTCGCACGACAGGATCGCGGAGACCATGTCGTTGAAGAGGCGCATGTACTGCCGGTATTCGGCGGGGCGCCCCGCGTAGACCTCGGCGTACTCGCGCGTGTTGCCGCCCGAGCAGAACGCGCGCGTGCCCGCGCCGGTGAAGACGACGGTCACCGCGGCGCGATCGTTCGACGCGGCGCGGAAGGCGAGGATGACCTCCTTGACCGTGTCGGTCGTGTAGGAGTTCAGCTCCTTCTCGTTGTCGAGGATGATCCAGACGTTGTGCAGGCCCGAAACCGCCTGGCCGTCCTTGCCCAGCACGGGGCGGCGCTCGACGCGGATGCGCTCGTAGCCGTGCGTCTTGACGAGGTCGTGATCGTGCAGCTTGTGGTCAGGCATCTGGCACCAGGACTGCGCGGCGATCCAGTCGGCCCTCGTGCGCGGCCGCGAGCACGGCGGGGGCATCGGACAGGGGGAAACGCTCCACGGACTCCGCGAGCCGGACGCGGCCGGACACGCACAGCGAGACGATGTCTGGATAGAGGCGCGGGTCCGCGCCCCAGTTGCCGTAGGCCTCCGCGTCGAGCGCCATGAGGTTCGAGAGGCGGAGCTCGGCGACGGGCTCGGGGGTGAAGCCGACGACCGACAGCGTCGATCCGCGCGTGAGCAGGCCGAACGCGAGCGCCTGGCCCGTCGTCGTGCCGGAGCACTCGAAGACGTGCCAGCCCTCGACCTCGAGGCGCTGGTCGCCGGCCCAGGTGGCGAGCTCCTTGCGGATCGCCTTGGCCTCGCGCCCCGTGACATCGACGGTGTGAGCGGCGCCGTGAAGCCTCGCGCGCTCGAGCTTCGGCGCGGAGACGTCGAGCGCCACCGCGGTCGCCCCGAGGGCCGCCGCCATCTGCACGAGGAAGCCGCCGAGGCCGCCCGCGCCGACGACGATGGCGAGCTCTCCCGCGCCGAGCCGCGCGCGGCGGATGGCCTGGTACGGGGCCGAGAGCGCATCGGCGACGGGCGCGAGCTGCCACGGCTCGAGCCCCTGGGGCAGCGCGGGCAGGTCGCACAGCCAGCGCGCCGGGACCTCGACGTGCGAGGCGAACCCGCCGTCCTCGTGGTTGCCCGGCATGCGCGAGGCGCGGCACGCCGTCATGCGATCGCGCTTGCACGCGGGGCAGGCGCCGCACGGGCTCACGCTCGGGACGACCACGAGCTGCCCCGTGCCGACCACGCGCCCGGAGATCTCGTGCCCGAGCACGCGCGGCCCAGGCACGGCCGTCGGCACGCCGTCATAGAGGAAGCCGAGGTCGGTGTGGCAGACGCCACAGCCCAGCACCTCGACGTACACATGGCCGGGCTTCGGCGTCCCGAGCGGCTCCTCGAACCGCTCGAGCTGTCCCCGCCCGACCATCCGGTAACCCCAGCGCCTCACGATCCGGACGCTAGTGCGCCCGGGGCACCTCGAGGTTGACGGAGGTCAACTGGAGCGGGGATCTCGACGATCCGCCCGCATCATATGCGGATGGGCAAATGACGCTCGCGGTGGACGCCGGGAGCGCGTCCCCATCGACCAATGACTGGAACAACTACTGTAATAGCGCCACCTGCACCACGCGGACCTGCAACTAGCAGCCGCGGTCGAGGTACCAGGAGCGGTCGAGCGGTGGGGACGGCCCACGAGAATCAGCAGCAGGGATCAGGCAGGCAAGGAGCCCGGACGATGAAGGCGCGAACTCTCTCTTTGGCCATTGTCCTCGCAGCAGCGGGAGCTGGAGGCGTTGCGCTCTTCCGGCCGAGCCCCACGAAGCCGGCTCCTGTGCAGTGCATCGTGACGCCGTCCCCTACCGCGGAGGCCGTCCGCAACCGGCTCGCGTCCCTCGACGCCCGCTGGAAGACGCGGAAGCGGCCGGCGTCGCCGCTCCCCGCGGCTTCGTCCGCGCCGGAGCAGCACCGAGACGACGACCCGGCGCGCCCGAGCTCGAAGTGCCTCGGTACGGACACGATGTACGATCTCATCGACGCTTCCCCGGAGGAGCGACGGCGCCTGGACGACGTGCTCATCGCCTCCGACGCGCACCTCAAGGAGCGCTGGGGTGAGCTCGCGGACGACCACCTCGAGCTCGGCAAGATGATCCGGAAGACGCGGGAGGAGACGGTCGCGAAGCGGATCGAGATCCTCGGCCAGGGGCGCGCCGAGATCCTCGCGGCCGTCGAGGCGGAGGACACCGACAAGGCCGTCGCCGCGATCCTCAAGGAACAGGCCGACGGCAAGATCGGCTTCGACGCCGACGGTCAGCTCGTCCGCCGCTAGCCCCCTTCCGCCAGCACCTCGAGGAGCTCGCTCTCGGTCATCGTCTCCCGCGCGCGCTTGGCGCGCTCGAGCACGCGGCGGACGCGCTCCTCGGTGACGGCGAGGCCCCGGTCCTCGAGCCAGCGCACCACGTTGGCTCGGCCGCTGTAGAAGCCGACCTCGATGTGCTGCTCGCAGCCGAGGTCGTGCGCGGGCACGGAGGAGTAGACGCGATCGGCCAGGTCCACGCGCCCGAGCTGCATGGCCTTGGCGATGGCCGCGGCGTGCACGCCCGTGGCGGTGCGGAACGCGTCGTGGCCGAACGCGGGGTAGTTGTGCGGCACGGGAACGCCGTAGGTGGCGCTCACGCGCTCGACGTAGTGCCGCAGCGAATGGAGGTCGCGCTCGATCACGCCGAGGAGCGAGAGGTTGAGGAGGACGAGGTCGATGGGCGCGTTGCCCACGCGCTCGCCCACGCCGAGGCACGTGCCGTGGACGCGGTCCACCCCGCGCTCGAGCGCCCAGAGCGCGACCGAGAGCGCGAGGCCCCGGTCGTTGTGGCCGTGCCAGTCGAGGCCCACTGTCTGCCCCGTGGCGGCGATGACCTCGCGCGCGAACGCGACGAGGTTCGCGAGGCCATCGGGCGTCGCGTGGCCGACCGTGTCGGTGAGCACGAGGCGCCGCGCGCCGTGCTCGATCGCCGCGGTCCACAGCAGGCGCAGCGTCTCGGGGTCGGAGCGGATGGTGTCCTCGGTGACGAACGTCGCGGGGAGGCCCTCGCGCGTGGCGAGGTCCATCGCGTCCGTGGCGAGGCGCACCATGCGCTCGAGCTCCCAGCGCTCGACGAGCTGCCGCACGGGTGACGACCCGATGAACGCGCAGCACTCGATCTCGACGCCGGTGCGTTGCGCGATCTCCGCGACGGTGCGGACGTCGCTCTCGTGCGTGCGCGCCGCGCAGCTCGGGCGGAGGTGGAGGCGCGCGTCGCGGATCTCCTCGCACAGGCGCCGCACGTCGGCCACCGCCTGGGCGCCCGCGCCCGGCAGGCCCACGTTGGCCACCTCGACGTGCAGCGCTTCCATGCAGTGCAGGAGCTCGAGCTTCTCGGCGATGCTCGGGTTCTTCACCGACGGCGACTGGATGCCGTCGCGCAGCGTCTCGTCCACCAGCGAGAAGCCGCGCGGGAAGGGCGGCGTGTCGCGGCGGGCCTCGTTCCAGTCGAAGATGTATTCGTCTCTGCGCATGAGTCACTCCGCGAGCTCCGACAGCGTCTGCACCGCGCGACGGACCTCGACGCGGAGGCGCAGCCGCCGGTAGGCCGCGTCGTAGGGGAGGTTGGGCAAGGGGCGGCAGCGCTCGAAGGCAAGCGCCGCGAGGTCCTCGGCCAGCGCGGCGTCGAGGGGCCGGCCGGCGAGCTCTCCGAGCGGGACGCGCCGCGGTGCGGGCCCGAGCGCGCCCGCGACGAGGAGGCCTCCCGCGAGCACATCGCCCGCGACGTCGAGGCGCAGCGCCAGCGACACGAGCGGGAAGTCGATCGACCGGCGCACCGACCACTTGCGATACGCGAAGCGCGCTCCCTGTCGTGGCGGCACGAGCACCGCGACCACGAGCTCGCCCGGCTCGAGCCGCAGGTGGCGCACGCCGTCGGTTCCGTAGAGCGCCTCGATCGGAAGGACGCGCAGGCCTGCCGCGCTCGCGAGCTCGACTTGTGCCTCGTGCACGCAGAGGGCCGGCACGGTGTCGGCCGAGAGCGCCGCGACGCAGCGCGTCCCGCCGGCCACCACGTGACACGCCTCGCCCTCCGCCTTGAGGCAGCCCCCGAGGGCCTTTCGGAAGAGCGGCGGCTGGTCCACGTAGCGGCAGCGCGTGTCCAGGCAGACGTTGCCGCCGAGCGTGCCCATGCGGCGGAGCTGCGGCGAGCCGACGCGCGCCGCGGCTTGCGCGAGGGCAGGGGCGTGCGCGCGCACGAGGGCGTGCTCCGCGAGCTCCTCGAGGTGCGTGCCCGCGCCGATGCGCAGCGCTCCACCCACGAGCGAAAGGCCACGGAGCTCCGGCACCGCACGCAGGGACACGAGCGCGCTCGGCCGCCCGCGCCCGAGGCGCAGCGCAGGCAGCACGTCCGACCCGCCCGCGATCGCCCGGGCGCCGTCTCGCGCCAGCGCGCCGAGCGCCTCGTCGAGCGAGCGCGGCTGCTCGAGGTCGAAGGTGGGCAGGTGCGTCATCGCGGGCGCTCCGCGAGCGCCGCGAGCACGCGCTCGGGCGTGATCGGCAGCGCGTCGATGCGCACGCCCACCGCGTCGAAGACGGCATTCGCGATCGCCGGCAGGATCGGGTGGAGCGGCCCCTCGCCGGCCTCCTTCGCGCCGTGTGGCCCGCGCGGATCGGGATCCTCGACGAGGAGCGCCTGCACCTCCGCCGAGTCGAGCGTCGTCGGTACGCGGTAGTCGAGCATCGACGAGGCGCCGAGGAGGCCGTCCACGGGCGGGCCGGGCTCGCGCCCCTCGGCCATCGGCATCACGTGGTGGTGCTCGAGGAGCGCCTCGGCCGCGCCCATCGCGACGCTGCCCTCGATCTGGCCCTCGACGAGCAGCGGAGACAGCGCCTTTCCGCAGTCGTGCGCGGCCCAGACCTTCACGAGCGTCACCTCGCCCGTCTCCTCGTCCACCACCACCTCCGCCACGTGCGCGGAGAACGAGTACGCGGGCGACGCGCCGATGGTCGCTCCTCGGTAATCGCCATGCACATCCTCCTTGGGCGTGTCGTAGCTGCCGACGGCGCCGAGCGTGCCGAAGCGCGCCTCCGCGAGCCCGAACGCCTCGGCGATCGGCAGCGTCGCGGCGGGATCGTCCGCGCGCAGCGCGTGTCGCCCCTCGAGCACCACGACCTCCGGGGAGACCGCCCACTTCGCCGCCACCGCCTCGCGGACCTTGCCGCCGAGCTCGCGCGCCGCGCGCAGGCACGCGTTGCCCGCCATGAGCGTCACGCGCGACGAATACGAGCCGAGGTCCACCGGGCACAGGTCCGTGTCCGCCGCGACCACGCGCACGTCCTCCGGGAGCACGCCGAGCTCGTCGGCCGCGAGCACCGCGAGCACCGTGCTCGAGCCCTGGCCGAGGTCGCTCGCGCCCGTGAACAGGCGCACGCGCCCCGAGCGATCGAGGCAGAGCTGCACCGCGCTCTGCGGCAGCTCGCTCGGGTAGATGCAGTAGTTCGTGCCCGAGATGTAGCAGGACGCCGCGACGCCGAGGCCGCGCCCCCGCCCCAGCCTCCCGCGCCGCTCCTTCCACCCGGAGGCGCGCTCGACGGCGCCAAGGCACTCGGCAAGGCCGTTCGAGCCCACGTGGAAGCCGTTGACCGTGCGCGCGTGCGCGCCGAGCAGGTTCCGCCGGCGCAGGGCGATCGGGTCCAGGCCGAGCGCGACGGCCGCCTTGTCGAGCTGCACCTCGAACGCGAAGCGCGGCTGCACCGAGCCGTGCCCGCGCTTGGGCCCGCACGCCGGCTTGTTCGTGTAGACGCGACGCGACGAGAAGCGGAACGCGTCCATCGAGTAGGGCGCACCGAGGAGCTGCCCCGAGTAGTACGTCGTGACCAGGCCGAACGACGCGTACGCGCCGCCGTCGATGGTCGTCTGCGCGTCGACCGCGAGCAGGCGCCCCTCGGCGTCGACCGCGGTCCGGTACGCCATGGCCATCGGGTGCCGGCCGCGGTGCGCCAGGAAGACCTCCTCGCGCGTGTAGCGCAGCTTGACCGGGCGGCCCGTGCGCATCGAGAGCAGCGCCACGCAGAGCTCGAGGTCCAGCGGCTCGCTCTTGCCGCCGAAGCCGCCGCCGAGGGCCGGCTTGATGACGCGGATCCGGTGCGCCGGCAGGCCGAGGACGCGCGCGAGCTCGCGGTGGAGGTAGTGCGGCACCTGCGTCGCGCTCCACACCGTGAGCAGGCCCCCCTGGTCGTGGTGCGCGAGCGCGCAGTGCGGCTCGAGCGCGGCGTGCGTGGTGCCGTGGAAGTCATACCGGCCCTCGATCACGAGCGCGGCGCCGCGCAGCTTGCCCTCGACGTCGCCGAACGCGAGGTCCACGCGCTTGAGGACGTTGCCCTCCTTGTTGCCCTCGTGGATGCGCACCTCGCTCGCGAGCGCGGCCTCGGGGGTCATGAGCGCCGGCAGCGGCTCGTAGTCGACGCGGATGGCCTCGAGCGCGCGCGCCGCGGCGTCCTCGCTCGTGGCGGCGACGGCCGCGACGGCGTCGCCGACGTAGCGCACGCGGTCCTGCGCGAGCGCGTGCTCGTCGCGCGTCCACGGAAGGATGCCGTAGGGAGTCGGCAGGTCCGCGCCCGTGAGGACCGCGAGGACGCCGTCCTGCGCGAGCGCCTGGGCCGCGTCGATCGCGCGGATGCGCGCGTGTGCGTGCGGCGAGCGCAGGATGCGCGCGTGCAGCATGCGCGGCAGCGCGAGGTCGTCGGTGAACTGCGCCGCGCCCGTCGCGAGCGCGAGGCCGTCCACCTTGCGGTGCCTTCCGCCGACGAGGCGGCCCGTCACGGCGCCTCGGTCCCACCTGCCGCGGCGGCGAGCACGGCGTCGAGGATCTTGCCGTAGCCCGTGCACCGGCAGAGGTTCCCGCCGAGCGCCTCGGCGACCCCCTGCCGCGTCACGGGCTCGCCGGCGTCGCGGCACCGGTCGAGGTACGCGGACGCCGACATCAGCATGCCGGGCGTGCAGAACCCGCACTGGATCGCGCCGGCGCGGTCGAACGCCTCCTGCAGCGGGTGGGGGCGGCCGCGCGCGAGGCCCTGCACCGTGTCGACGCGGCGCCCGTCGGCCTCCAGCGCGAGCACCAGGCACGACAGCACCGGTTGCCCGTCGAGCTTGACCGTGCACGCGCCGCAGTCGCCGGTCTCGCAGCCGTGCTTGGTGCCCGTCAGCCCCGCGACCTCGCGGATCGCCTCGAGCAAGGTGGCGCTCGCGGGCACCGCCAGCGTCCGCGCCTCGCCGTCGAGCGTCAGCGTGCAGAGCCGGGGAGCGCCCATTGCGCTCATGTGGCGCCGTCCGGCGCGTCCGCGATTTGCCCGGCGTCAATTCCCCCGCAGAAGATGCGGCCTTGCGGTCAGTCGTAGCGCGCGACGTAGGGCTTGGGCAGCGCCCGGTACGTCTGCGGCGCCGACGCGGGTGTGGCGAGCTCGACGAGGCCCGCGCTCTGCAGGCGCGGGTTCAGCCGGCGATTGCCGTCGCTCACCGAGAACGCGTCGGCGTCGATCGCGAACGGGTGCCAGGTGAACACCTCGTCCTCGCCCCAGACCTCGCCGTAGAGGACGACGCGCGGATCGAGGTTGTTGAGCGGTCGCGACGTCTGATCGTGGCAGTTGCGACAGCCGGCCTCCGAGGTCTCGAACATCCCCGCCGGGTACTCGGCGGGCACGACGTGGAACCGCGCGTGGGTCGAGGGCGCGTAGGCGGTCAGCCCGCCGGCCTGCTTCCACGTCGTCCCCATCGCGTCGTCGAAGTAGCGGTCCGTCAGGAGCTCCTCGACGAGGGCGGGGTCCGCGAGCTCCGGCAGGTAGTCCATCGCGCCATGCAGATCGGGGAAGATCGCGCGGTAGGTCGGCGCCGACAGCGTGTGCGCGGTGAGCGACGCGGGGGACTCGAGGTGCTCGACGAGCGCGCGCACGTCCGGCAGCGTGGCCCACCCGGGGCGCCTGGACCTGACCGCCGCCGCGAGGTCCTCGGCGCGCAGGAACGGGCGGAACACGCCCGTCACCCAGCGATCGAGCGCGCGCGTGCGCGAGCGCACCTCGAACGCGAGCCAGCGCTTGTCGTGCGGTGCCTGGATGAAGAGCGCCTCGCCGAGGACGGTGCCCACGGGGAAGACCCACTGCCAGTGCGTGCCGTTCTTCCAGATGCGCACCGGCAGCGTGCGGCCTTCGCTCACGGGCGGTTGCCAGAAGTAGAGCGCGTAGACGTTGTCGGAGAACGTCGCGCCGGCCGCGACCGAGAACGGGAACTTGAACTTCTGCGGCTGGAAGTACTCGGTGAGCGCGTGGATGTCGGGCTCCGAGGCGTTGCTCCCGACGTCGTAGCCCACGCGGTTCGCGCGCAGGCCCTTCGGATCGCCGAACGAGTCCTGGTACACGAACACCAGCGACGACTCGTCGTACCAGATCGTGCGCGGGCTGCGCAGCGCGGCGTCGACGGGGTCGCTGGTCAAGCGCGGCAGCGCGGCGCGGAACGGCGCGAGCTCCTCCGGCGCGATGAGGTCGACGTAGCCGGGCTCCGTGCGGAGCGCCGGCGCGCCACGCGTGACCGCGGTGCAGGCGTCGAGCGAGCGGTAGCTGCCCTCGTCGGCGCCCGTGTCGAGCCTTCGCACCGTGTAGACGCCCCAGCTCGCCGGCACGCACACGCGGCGCTTGCGGCTCGCGCGGATCGCCAGCTCGCACGCGCCGACGTTGCCGTCGAAGCCGATCTCGGTCACGCGCAGGGGCACGCGACCCGCGAGGTCCCACATGACGCCGACGAGCGTGCTCCCGGGCGCGCGCGTGCACGCGAGCGCGGCCTGGTACGGGTGCGTCTCGCCGGGGCCGGCGCCGCCGAAGCCGTCCGCCTTGCCCCCCGTGCGGTCGCCCGGTCCGCCCTCCGAGGCGCCTGGATCCTCGGGCGAGGGCGCCGGCGCCTGGCAGGCAGAGGCGGCGAACGCCGCGACGAGCGGCCAGCGAGCGAGGTTCCATCTGCACATCCGCATGAATCCTTTCGTGCGAGCCGGTCAGACCGGGACGTCGACGGGGAGCGCGCCCGGCACGCGCCATCGGAGGTCGACGGGATCGACGAACAGCCGGTGGGCGTGGTCCTCGACCACGGTCGTCTCGAGGTACACGCGCCTGCCGCGGACGAGCTCCGCGTAGTGCGCGGGCGTGACGGTGTAGCGGTGCACGCGCCCGCCGTGGCCGTGCCAGAAGTCGATCGTCACCGCCACGCCGGCGGCGAGGTACGCCGCGCGCACGACGCCCGTGAAGGGACCGTAGCCGCCGTCGAAGTAGAGCGCCTGCGCGTACGTGTCGTACATCTTGACGGTGCGCCGCGGCGCATCGGGCGCGGCGTCGGGAGCGATTGGCGGGGCATCGCCGGGCGCGGCGTCCTGCGCCCCCGCGTCGACCGGATCATCGGCCTTGCCGCCGCGGAGGCGCCCCGCCCCCGTGGGCTCGCGCGGGTCCGGCTCCGCGCCGCAGCCGACCACCACGAGCCCCAGCCCCGGCAGCGCGAGCGCCGCACGCACGAACCCTCTGCGATCCATCCCGACGCCACCCAGCAAGCCCCGCGCCGGCCGGAACGCCTCGGAATCTCGATCGCCTGCGGGGTCGCCCGGATGGGGCGGAGCCCGCACCTCGGGGCCGAGGGCCTCAGCGCACGCAAGGATCCCCGGAAAAGCGTGCGCGTGCTCGTGCTCGTGCTCCTGCTCGTGCTCGATCCGGCTCCACGTTCACTCGCGCAGCTGGAGCAGCACCGCATCCCCCGGGGCCAGCTCGAGCACTTCGCGCGCCCGGCCCTCGGGGACCAGGGCGCTGGCGCCTGCCGGCAGGCGCACCCGCGCTGGCGCGTGGTGATCGCGGTTGACCACGAGCGCGAGCGCCTCGCCCTTGTCGCCACGGAAGCGACCCACGGTGACCTGGCCGCCGAGCGCCTCGATCGCTCCTCCGGAGTCGCCGGACGCGCCCACGCCCAGCCAGCGTGCGTCGCCGAGCGCGCGCACGATCTCGCGAACCCGCGCGTTGAGCGCGGCCACCTCGGCGTGGCGCGCCGTCGGCTTGCCGCCCTCGACGAGGCCGCGCCGGAAGCGCCAGCGCGCCTGTCCCGGCACGTCCACCGGCGTCCAGTACGCGAAGTACGACACCCCGCGCGCCCCGTACGCGAGCGCGTGGAAGACCTGCCAACCGAGCTCGGCCGCGGTCGGATCCCGGTAGTCGCCGTGGGGCATGGCCTGCACGATCAGCAGGAATGGCACGCGGTGCACCGCCGCCGCCATGGACACGCGCGCGAGATCCTCGAAGAACGAAGGACGATCGCTGCCGGCAAGGAGCGGGTAGTGGTCGTAGCTGAGCAGCCGCACGTGCCCGACGCGCAGCGCCGCGTCGACGTAGCGCGCGTGCGCGGCGCCGCCCTCGAACGCGTAGCCGGGCAGCAGGTTCACGTACGCGAGCCGCACGGGATCGGCACGACGGAGCAGGTCCACCACGGCGCCCACGCGCGGGAGGTCCGCTGGCCCCGGCTCGTCGTGCACGAAGTAGCCGCCGAGCGCCGGGTGATCGCCATGATCACGGACGACGGCGCGCACGAGCGACTCCGCGTCCGCCGCGCCGCGCACGGCCGCGTCCAGGCGGTCATCGGCGATCCACACGGAGAGGCCGTGGCGCGCGGCCAGCTCGAGCGCGCGCCGGTTGTGGGCCACGCTGCGCGGACCCTCGCACGGCGGCCCCAGCACGTCGAAGCCCGCGGCCGCGATCGCCGCGACGCGCGCGTCGTCGAGGACGTCCATCGGCGGCCCGCACCACATCGTGATCGTGAAGCCGTCGCCATGCAGGGCGCCCGAGGTCGTCTCCGGTGCGGGCAAGGGGGCGCAGCCCGCGAAGAGCGCCGCGACGAGCAGCGCCCTCACGGCAGGAGCGCCCACACGAGCGCGATCGCGGCGAACGTCTCGGCGGGCCCGATCACGCGGTAGCGGTGGCCCTTCGGGCTCGTCTCGAGCGGCGGCCCCGGCAAGCCCGCGGCGGCCGCCGACACGATCGCCGCCGCGACGAGCGCCGCCCCGACGCCGCGCCGGAGCCGGCCGTTCGTCGCGATCACCCCTCGCCCCGCCCAGAGCGCCACGCCCCACGCCGCCCCGAGGGCGTTTAGCACCACGTCGTTCGGGTCGAGCCCGCGATCCGGGTAGAGGTGCAGGCCCTGGTAGAGCTCGTCGCCCAACCCGGCCGCGAGCGCGAGCCCGAACGCCGCCGCCGGCGGCAGCCCCGCCGCGCACCAGAGGAGGGCGACGAGCGCGAACTGCGGCAGGTGCACGAGCTCGATGTTGGTCGCGATGAGCGCGAGGTGGACCGCGCCCGTCACGAGCGCGAGCGCGACGAGCCGCAGCCCTCCGCCGCGCGTGGCCAGCACCTGCCGCGCGCGCACGAGGCCTACCGCGCCGAGCGCGCACGCCCCGACGAGGACCGCGAGGGCCCCTCGCTCGTAGGCGGGAAGCCCGAGCCGCCAGCTCAGCGCATCGAAGTACGCGCTCACCGGCAGGTGGAGCCCGAGGTTGCCGACGGACAGCACGAGGGCCGCCGCCGCCGCGCCCCTAGAGCACCGATCATGTTGAACCGTGTGCTGCAACGCGGACTTGCGAGCTGTCATGCGAAGAGGCTTCAGGCTCCAGGCTTCAGGCTTCGGGTCTCTGACCCGGATCCGGAGCCTGAAGCCCGAGGCCTGAAGCCC
>CAZQJC010000079.1:0-3473 GCA_964593795.1 uncultured Myxococcales bacterium
CGTCGCGCGCGTGGCCGACGCCGTGCAGCACGCGCACGAGCGCGGCGTCGTGCACCGCGACCTGAAGCCCGACAACGTGCTGGTCGAGGCCTCGGGCGAGCCCAAGGTGCTCGACTTCGGCGTCGCGCGAGCGAGCGACACCTCGCACGTGCTCTCGAGCGCCATGACCCAGACCGGCGAGCTCGTCGGCACGCTCGCCTACATGGCGCCCGAGCAGCTCTCGGGCTCGCGCGGCGCGGTCGGCCCGCGCGTCGACGTGTACGCGCTCGGCGTGATCCTCTACCAGCTGCTCGCCGCGCGCCTGCCGCACGAGGTCGCCGGCCTGCCGCTGACGGCCGCGATGCAGGTCCTCGCCCACGCGGATCCCTTGCCGGTCGCGCGCCACGACCCGCGCTGCGCCGGCGACGTGACCACGATCGTGGCGAAAGCGATGGAGAAGGACCCCGCGCGCCGCTACGCGAGCGCGGCCGAGCTGGCGGCCGATCTGCGCCGTCATCTCGAGCACCTGCCGATCACGGCGCGCCCGGCGAGCGTGATCTATCGCCTCAAGAAAACCCTGCGCCGCAACCGCGGGCTCGTGACCGGCCTCGTCGCAGTGTTCGTGGTGCTCTTGGCCGGACTCGCGGGCACGCTGTGGCAGGCCCGTGAAGCGAAGGCGAACGCGGAGCACGCTCTGGGGCAAGCCTACTCGGCGAACATGCTGCTCGCTGACGTCGCCTTCAGCCGTGCGCAGCTCGCTGCGGCGCGCGCCGGCCTCGAGGCCGCGCCGGAATCTCGGCGTGGCTGGGAGTGGCGCGTGCTCGCTGCTCGACTCGATTCCAGCGCGCGCTCGCAACGAAGGGACCTGCCTCGCGCGGACGAGTACGACAACTACAACCGCCTGGAGCTGATCTTGCATCCGGGCGGCCACTCGTACTGGACGACGGATTCCAGGCTCGGCGGCATGGCCCGCCGCTGGAGTCTGGCGTCCGGCGAACTCCTGGCCGAGTTTCCACATCCTGATCTGCAGGCCTCAAGAACAGAATCAGGTCTGAGTCCCGACGGGAGCCGGCTCTGGATGATCTCGGGCAACGCATTTGACAGCTTCCAGCGAGCTCGATGGTCGGAATGGGACATCGCTACCGGACGCCGATTCGATCTACCCGCACCCACCGCCCCGGGGTTGAACTTCGTGGAGGCTCCATGGCAGCAGGCTGCGCGCAGTCCAGGCGGTTCGCTGTGGCTCAGCCCGGAAAGAGGAATCGCAGTCTCGAGCCCTGGCAGTGCTGAACTTCGTGTCTATCTGCACCCGAACTCGTCGATCCAGCGGATCACGTTCGATCGCGAGGGTTCCCTCGCGGCGCTCCTGTCCCCCGAAGGAACCTGGATCCAGGACACCGCGACCCTTGAGCTCGTAGCCCTCATCGAGGAACAAGCCAGCGCCAACTGCGTGGCGTTCTCTCCGGACGGCCGCCGAGCCGCCACGGGCGTGGGCGATGGCAGCACCCGCATCTGGGATCTCACGAGCCGGCCCGTGGCCAGACTGATGACCCTGAAGCAGGCCGAGGAGGTCTACGCGGTCGCCTTCAGTCCCGACGGGGCACGCCTGGCCACGCTCGCTCGCGACCGGAACATCCGCGTCTGGGATCCCGCCACGGGTGCGCTGCTCGATACCTTCGGCACCAGCTCGCTCTCGACCACGGCCCTCGCGTTCCTTTCCGAGAGCGAGGTCGCCGGCCTCGAGTTGAACGGAAGCCTGGTGACCTGGGATCTCGATGCGCGAGCGACCACGGTCCTCGAGGGGCACGCCAACACCTTGCGCGGAGCGGTCCCGCTGCCGCACGTCGGCCTGATCGCCTCGGGCGCTTGGGATGGCTTTCATGGACGCCCAGGGGCGCTGCGCCTCTGGGACGCGGAGAGCGGTGATCCGGTTGCGGCTTGCCTCGGAGTGGACGAGGCCGTGTACGCACTCGGGGTCGCGCCCGATGGAAGCACCCTCGTGGTGAGCCTGAATGCGCGGCCGAAGCGCGAGCCCTACCTTCTCCTGATCGAAACGCGAAGCGGTAGGACATCCCGCCTGCGACTGCCGCGGACGGCCGACTCGCCCGCCTTCGATCCGACAGGCTCACGCATCGCGGCGTCACCCCATCTGGGGCCCACGCTAGTCGTGCCCGTGGATTTCGGTCGTGCACCGATCGAGATCCCCATCCACTCCCGTTGCGTGACGTGGAGCCAGGACGGGAGGTTCCTCGCCCTGGGCTGCAAGCCGGAGGTCGGCGAGGAGGGCCCGGGGACCGTGCTGCTCGACGCGACATCCCTGACCGAGGTGCGACGCTTCGAATCCGGCGAGACGTTGTCCGTCGCCTTGAGCCGAGACGGCCAGACCCTTGCGACCGCGGGCGTGGATGCGATCGTGCGCCTGTGGGACGTCGCGAGCGGCACACTCGTCGCCAGCTTGACGGGCCACGACCGCGTGCTCTACGCGCTCGCCTTCAGCCCCGACGGGCAGCGCCTCGCGAGCGCCGGGCTCGACAACACGATCCGCCTGTGGGACACGCGCACCTTCGCGCCGGTCGGCGTGTTCTCCGGCCACACCGGGCACGTGGCCTCGCTCGCCTGGGACGGCGAGCGGTTGATCTCGTCATCGGGCGATGACACCGCGCGCATCTGGGAGCCGGAGCCCGTGCGCACGCGCCTCGCCGCGCGCGAGCTGCGCCGCGCGGCGGTGGCGCGCGTTCAGCCGCTCGTCACGCGCCTCCTGGTCGAGCAGGACTCTCCCGAGGCGGTCCTGTCGGCCCTGGCACGGGAGACTGGCCTCGATTCGTTCGACCGCAAGGTCGCGCACCAGCTCGCGCTCGGCGCCGCGCTCGAACGCGTGCTGAAATGAATGCGCTGCCGCAGCTAGGGAGCAGGATCTGATGGACCAGGCGCGCTACGCCCGCCTGCACGAGCTCTACGACGCGGCGCGCGCCTTGCCCGCGGCGGAGCGCGCGGCCTTCGTGGTGCGCGTGCGCGCCGAGGATGGGGAGCTCGCCGCGGAGCTGGCCGGGCTGTGCGCGGCGCTCGCGGCGGCGGAGGCGTCGCGCGCGAACGGCGCGGGGGCCGCCGCGCAGTTCCTCGGCGACGAGGCCATCGGGGCGGCGCGCCAGCGGCTCGAGGCGCTGAGCGCCTCCGGGGCGGTCGAGGGAGTGCCCGAGCGCGTCGGTCCGTACCGCATCCTGCGCCGCATCGGCCAGGGTGGGATGGGCGTCGTGTACGAGGCCGAGCAGAGTGCGCCGCAGCGACGCGTGGCGCTGAAGATGATCCCGCTCACCTCCGGCGGCGTCGAGCGGCTGAAGCGCTTCCAGCTCGAGGGCGAGGTGCTCGGGCGCCTGCACCACCCGAACATCGCGCAGGTCTTCGAGTGCGGCACGGCCGACCTCGGGCACGGACCGCAGCCCTTCTTCGCGATGGAGTTCGTCGAGGGCGTCGACCTCTACTCTTTCGCGCTCCGG
>CAZQJC010000080.1:0-20888 GCA_964593795.1 uncultured Myxococcales bacterium
GAGGGGCGACTGATCGCGGTGGACGCCACGACGGGGTGAGGCCGGGCGTGGTGTTAGGGGCCAGAAGAATCGATCGCTTGGGCCTCGCTCCGCCTTGGCGGATGTGACGAATCATGAGAGCCTCTCTCTAGCCCCCCGGCAGCACCGCGGCGTTGCGGGAAGTTCACGTCCCGAAGGAGCGCGCGACAAGCGGCTCTTGCACGCTCGGGACATGCGAATTGCGGTCCTCGACCTCGGGTCCATCTCGTTCAAGGTGCTCGTCGCGGACGTCTCCGCCGGCGGGCTGCGGAAGATCCATTCGGGCAGGCGCATGGTTCGCCTGGGCGCCGGCACCCTCTCGACCGGGGTGATCGACGCAAGGACGTTCGAGCGCGCCGTCACGGCGGCGGAGGAGCTCGTCGCGGAGGCGCTGCTGCACGATCCGGAGGGCCTCGTGGGGGTCGCCACGAGCGCGATGCGCGAGGCGCAGAACGGCCGCGAGCTCTGTCGCGTCATCGAGCAGACGAGCGGCGTCGGCGTCGAGGTCCTCTCGGGGGAGAGCGAGGCCCGCCTCGTCCACCGGGGCGCGAGCGCCAGCGTGGCGCGCCCCGATCGGCCGCTCCTGGTGCTCGACCTCGGCGGAGGCTCGCTCGAGGTCGTCCTCGGCTGGCACGGCGAGGTGCAGCTCGCGCATAGCCTGCCGCTCGGCGTCCTGCGCGTCCGCGAGGCCCTCGTGCCCGAGGGCGGCTTCGTGTCGGCGCGGACCGCGCACGCCATCGCCGACCGCGTGGACGCTCTGACCGCCGACGTCGCCCTGGAGCTCTCGCGCGCAGAGGCCTTCGACGTGGCCGTGAGCGGCGGCACCGCGCGGGCGCTCGCCGATCTCTCGATGGCCCTCTCGCTCGCCCCGCGCGCCGTGCGCGTCCTGGATCGCGCCGCGCTGACGGCCATGCAGCCGCTCCTCGCGGGGCTGCGCGCCAATCAGCTCATCGGGCTCGGCGTACCCGCCGCACGCACGGACACGCTCGCGACCGGCGCCGTCATCCTCGAGACGCTGTTCCGCCGCCTGGGCGTCCTCCGCGCGCCGCACGCGGGCAGGGCGCTCCGGGCGGGCGTGGCCCTGCGCGAGTGGTCGCGCGTGGCCGGCCACCAGCCCGTCGCGGCCCGCCGGGCCTACGCGCCGGCCGGGCTCTCCGCGATCCGGTAGCCCACGCCGCGCACCGTCTCGAGCGCGCTTCCGGCCGGGCCGAGCTTCTGGCGCAGGCGATTGATGTGCGTGTCGACGGTGCGGCTCGTGATCTCGGGCGAGAGGCGCCACACGTCCTCGAGCAGGCGCGCCCGCGTCTGCAGCCGGCCCTTGCGCTCGATGAGCACGCGCAGCAGCTGCAGCTCGAGCCGCGTCAAGGTGACCTCCTCCTCGTCCACGAAGGCGCGGTGCGCCTCGGTGTCGCTCGCGATCGCCCCGAAGCGCAGGAGCGGCCGCGCCTCGACCTTCTGCGTGCGCCGCAGGAGCGCGTCGATCCGCAGGAGGAGCTCGCGCACCGAGAAGGGCTTGGTGACGTAGTCGTCCGCGCCCACCTCGAACCCCACGATGCGGTCGATGTCCCCGCCGCGAGCGGTCAGCATGAGGATCGGGATGTGCGCCGTCCGCGCGTCGCCGCGGAGCTGCCGCGCGATCTCGACGCCGGACAGATCAGGCAGCATGAGATCGAGCAGGATCAGGTCCGGCACGTGCTCGCGCGCAAGCTCGAGCGCGTCCGCTCCGCGGAGCGCCACGAGCGCCCGGCGGCCGCTCTCCGTGACGTTGTATTGCAGGACCGAGACGAGGTCCGCTTCGTCCTCGACGATGAGCACCGTTTGCATGCGCCCATCATGGAGGCGGCCTGAGGCGGCCTCGTGCGCGGGCGGAAAACTCTGGGTGACATCCGGATGTCGTTGCCGATTCGTTGCCGGCGCGGAAATGGATCGCCATTGTCGCCCGGTAGCCTCGTCACGTGATGACGGCATCGGAGAGCCCATCGACGGCCCCAGGATTGAGGGTGGGCCTCGTGACGCTCGGTGCCGCGCCCGGTGACGACCTCGTCACGTCGCTCGCCAGGGATGCGCTCTTCCTCGTGCGACTTTCCCTCGACGCCGCGCCCGAGTCGGAGCACGACATCGTGCTCGCGTGGGTGCCCCCCGACGTCACGCGCGCGGCGCTCGCGGCGGTGGTCGCCTGGCGCACCCGCCACCTCGTCGCGGCGTTCCTGCTCGGCTGTGCGCCGAGCGGCGAGGCGCGTCTCGGCGAGCTCGCGCTCGCGGCGGGCTTCGACGACTTCGTCGCCGGCAGGGGCTCGGCGCGCGAGATCTCGGCGCGCATCCGGGCGCTGGCCCGTCGCGTCACGCCCAGCACGCGACCGGCCCTCGACGCGGCGCTCGTGCACGGCCGCCTGGCCCTCGCCCCCGACGCGTACGAGCTCTGGATCGGCCACCGGGCCGTGACCCTCACCGCGCGCGAGCGCCACGCCATGAAGGTCCTGCTCGAGAACGCGGGCAAGGTCGTGCCCCGCGTGGCGCTCCTCGACGAGGTCTGGGGCGAGGACGAGCTCGACGTCAGCCTGCGCGCCGTCGACAACCTCATCCACCGGCTCCGCCAGAAGATCGGCAACGACCTCATCATCTCCGTCCGCGGCGTCGGCTTCCGCCTCGCCGATCCGTAGACAAGTCACGAGGACTTGACGGAGGCGCCCGCGTCCGTCCACAGGCGCCGGCTACGGTGGACGCATGAAGACCATCCTCTTTGCATGCCCGCAGAACGCGTCGCGCGCGCGGATGGCGGCGGCGTTCTTCAACGCGCTTGCCGGCGGCGGCCGCGCCCGCGCCCTCGCGGCCGGCACCGATCCCGTGCAGACGCTGTATCCCGACGTCGCGCGCGTGATGGCCGAGCGCGAGCTCGACCTCAAGCAGACGCCGACCTTCCAGCTCGATCGGACGCTGGCCGCGCAGGCCGATCTGGTGATCGCCATCGGAGGCCGCCGCTCCGCGGAGCTGCCCCCGGGCAAGACCGGCGACTGGCTCTTTGCCGATCCGGCCGGGCAGCCGCTCGAGCGCATCCGCGAGATCCGCGACGAGATCGAGCGCCGCGTGCGCGACCTCCTCACGCTCGGGGGCTGGTCGGGCGCTGCGATTGTGACGTAGCCACCGACTCTCGCAAGGTGTCTGATATCGGCTAGTTGCGCGTGTCGGTTTTCGCCGAAGTTGCCTTTTCGTCACACGGTCTTCACAATGGGATCTCGCAGGAGGTCCCATGCGGCACGTCCTCTTCTCGCTGGGTTTGTTGCTCTGCCTCCCCTCCGCGGCCCGGGCCGCGGATCCCCTCCAGGGCGATGCCGCCTCGGCGCTCACCCTCGTGGGCAGCCACCTCGTCGGTCCCTCCACGCACCTCGTGGTCGGAGCCGATCGGGTGCGCGGTCGCCTCGCGGGTAGCGCCCTCGACCTCGCGCTCCGCGCCGGGCCCGAGGGCGTGCGCGTGTCCGGGACGATCGGGGCCGTTACGGCCGAGCTGCTCGTGGTCGCCGACGGCGCGACCGCGCGCGTGTCCGGGCACATCGGTGACGAGGGTGTCTGGCTCGCGCTGTCCGAGCGCGAGCTCACGGGCCGCGTGGGCGGCCGCGGCTGGGCGGCCACCAGCGCCGACGGCAAGAGCTACCGCGGCACGCCGCAGACGAGCCGCCTGTCCGAGCGCGCGCACGTCGTCATCCCCGCCGCCCTCGCCAAGCTCCTCGAGCCTCGCGCCCGCGGCGCGCTCGTCGCGGTGCTCCTCGGGGCTCCGCCCGCCGCGCCGACCGCAGCCACGCTCGCCCGCAAGTAACCCCCGCCCTCCGGCGCGCCCGCGCGCATCTCGAGCCAGATCCAGTACTGCAAAATACGCGAGTGACGTGTTTCGCGCCGGTCGCGGTGCGTCGAGTTTCAAACACGTCACCTGAGCAGCGGCACCTTGTGACGTGCCGCGTCGAGGATGCGGCCACCTCGACATGCGTCTCAGCTCCATCCATCTCGTAGTCCTCGCCGTTCTCGCCGCCCTTCCACTCGCGGGAATCGCCCACGCGCAGAGCGCTCCGCCCGCTGCGCCCCCGAGCAAGGATCCCCCGAAGGGCAAGACGGCTCCTCCGCCTCCTCCCGCGGAGCCCCCGCCGAGCAAGGCGCCGCCCGCGGAGCCGCCGCCCGCCGAGACCGCGCCTCCAGCCGAGCAGCCTCCTCCGGAGCCGCCAAAAAAAATCACCGGCATCCGCGGCCGCGTCACCGATCCCTCGGTAGGAGAGGGCCTCTTCGACGCGCTCGTCACCGCCACCGGCGCGAAGACGGCGTCCGCCAAGGCCGACCAGGCGGGCAACTACGAGCTGCCGCTCGAGCCGGGCACCTACACCGTCCTCGTGACGCTGCCGACCTACGCGGCGAAGCGCTTCAAGAACATCGTGGTCAAGGCGGGGGAGGCGACGGTGGTCGACGCCCCGCTCGAGCTCGACCTGACGATGGCGCCCGTGCAGACGGAGCAGACCATCCTCATCGAGGCGGCGGCGGCCGAGCCCAAGAGCGAGGCGGCGGTGCTCGAGGCGCGGCGCGGCGGCGTGGCCATCATGGACGCCGTCTCCGCGCAGGAGATCTCGCGCACGCCGGACTCGAGCGCCTCCGACGCCGTCAAGCGCGTCGTGTCCGTGACGGTGGTCGACGGCCGGCAGGTCTTCATGCGCGGTCTCGGCGGCCGCTACGCCGCGGTGCTCGTCAACGGCATCCAGCTCCCCGCGCCCGAGACCGACGAGGCCTCGGTCTCGCTCGACATCTTCCCGACGCAGCTCCTCGCGAACATGCTCGTCGTCAAGGCGTACCGGCCCGACCTGCCTGGCACCTTCGCCGGCGGCGCGCTCCTGCTCAACACGAACAGCTACCCGTCCGCCTTCGAATTCCGGCTGCGGCTCGGGACCTCGTTCGACTCGCAGGCCACCGGCCAGAAGCTCAACACCTACGACGGCGGGTCGCTCGACTACCTGGGCTTCCAGGGCGGGTCGCGGAGCATCCCCGATCCGGTACCGGGCGACCGTCCGCTCGTCTCCGGCATGCGCACCGGCTTCACCGACGACCAGGTCGCGCAGATCGGCAAGTCCTTCGAGAACAACTGGGTCGTCAAGCGCAAGACGGGCCTGCCGAACCTCTCCCTCGGCGCCTCGCTCGGCGAGACCATCAAGCTCTCGCAGGGCCGGCTCGGCTACCTGGCCGCCTTCAACCTCTCGCACAGCACGCGCGTGCGGCGCGCCACCACGCAGCTCGCGTCCCGCGACGACACGCGCGGCGTGTTCGCGAACGAGACGCTCAAGGTCGACGCCGGCGTCGAGCAGGGCTACGTCAATGGCCTCCTGAACCTGGGCTACAACCCGAGCTCGGATCACACGCTCAACTTCTTCTCGTTCTTCACCCACGACGGCTCGGTCGAAGCGCAGCGCGGCACGGGCTTCAAGGAGCAGGACAACCAGAACATCGACACGACGCGCCAGCGGTTCACGGCGCGCACGATCACCTTCTACCAGCTCCAGGGCGAGCACCACTTCGCGCCCGGCGGCCACGACTACCAGGTCGACTGGCAGGGCAACTTCGCAGCCACGTATCGCGACGAGCCCGACACGCGCGATCTGACCTACAACGAGGATCCGCAGAGCGGCGTCAAGCGCGTCGCCATCCGGTCTGGCTCGGGCGAGCGCTTCTTCTCGAACCTGTCCGAGTACCAGTACGGCGGCCGCGCCAATGGCGCGACGCTCGTGCCGGGCGCGCAGCTCAGGCTCGGCGGCACCACGCAGGTCTCGACGCGCCAGTTCAACGCGCGCCGCTTCCGCATCGAGCAGGCCGGCATGGATCCGCTCGTGCTCCAGGAGCCGCCGGACCGGATCTTCCGGCCCGACGCCATCGGGCCGAACTTCCGCTACGTCGAGGCCACGCTCCCTGCCGACTCCTACAAGGCGGACCGCAGCGTGTACGCGGGCTACGGCAGCGTCGACGTGACCGCGCTGCAGCCGGTCCGCGTCATCGCCGGCCTGCGCTTCGAGCGCTCGGATCAGAGCATCACGCCGGGCACCACGCCCTTCGGTGTCGGCTCACCGGCCAAGGGGGGCGGCCGTGCCGAGAACGCCTTCTTGCCGTCCTTGAACCTCCTCTACCAGATCACCGACGGCATGAACGTGCGCGCCGCCTACAGCCGCACGCTCGCGCGGGCGAG
This sequence comes from uncultured Myxococcales bacterium, assembly GCA_964593795.1. Taxonomy (GTDB): domain Bacteria; phylum Myxococcota_A; class Polyangia; order JAHFDS01; family JAHFDS01; genus JAHFDS01. The sequence goes on from CAZQJC010000080.1 coordinate 6,224, forward strand.
CCTCCGCGAGCTCGGGCCGTTCCTCTACTTCGACTACGGGCGCCGTCGCAGCATCTCGGGCAACCCGGCGCTCGTCGAGTCGCGCATCGACAACGTGGATCTGCGCTGGGAGATGTTCCCGACCGACAATGAAGTGCTCGCCGTCACCGGCTTCTTCAAGAACTTCAATGACCCCATCGAGCAGGTGATCACGAACGCGACCCAGGGCGACGTCAGCTTCGTCAATACCCCGGGCGCGAGGGGATACGGCGTCGAGCTCGAGGCGCGCGTCGGGCTCAATCACCTCGCGGAGCCGCTCGCGCCGTTCAAGGTGGGCTTCAACGCCACGATCATGGATTCGAAGATCGATCTCGGCAGCAATCAGGGGGCGCAGACGAGCAAGGACCGTCCGCTGCAGGGGCAATCCCGGTACATCGTCAATTACTCGCTGTCCTATCTGCTGCAGAAGACCGAGACCGAGGCGACGGTCTCCTACAACGTCTCGAGCGAGCGCATCTCGGACGTCGGCATCCAGGGGTTGCCGGACATCTACGAGCAGCCGTTCCACAAGCTCGATCTCGCGGTGACCCAGAAGATCGGCAAGCAGGTGACCGTCAAGCTGTCCGGCGGGAACCTCCTCGACAGCACGATCCAGCTCAAGCAGGGAAACAACGTCACGCCCCTCGAATACAAGCCGGGCGTGTCGGGCTTCCTGTCGGCGGAGCTGAGTAACTGAAGAGGTGTCGGAGAATCGGCCAGGCGAGCCCCGAGCCGATACGTGAAACGCGCAGGGCCGCCCCAAGCGTTTCACAGGGGCCCCACGCAGCCCGGAGGGCGGAGTGGGGAGAGACACAAAAGGTCCGTCGGTTTCACCGACGGGCCTTGAGAGCGTCTCCCAAGGGTGTTGGGCAGGCGCAGGGAACTATGCCCCGAACGGGGCGAGCAAAAAGGAGCAACAGATGAATCGCTTGATTGGATTTGCACTGGCAGTGGTTGGCGCGGTGGGCATGGCCGGCTGTGGCGACAGCAAGACCGGCGGGACCGGCGGGGGCACGGCGGGTGCCGGCACCGGCGGCGCCGGCGAGAGCGGCGCGGGGGGCGGCGGCTCCACGGGCGGCGGGATGGTGGAGGTGTCGGGCGACATCATGACCGACACGACGTGGACCGCCGACAAGACGTACATCCTCAAGGCGCACACGTTCGTCGAGAACGCGACGCTCACGATCGAGCCGGGCACCACGATCCTCGGCGACACCGGCAGCTCGCTCGTGATCACGCAGACGGCCAAGATCCTGGCGGCGGGCACGAAGGACAAGCCGATCGTGTTCACGTCGGCCAAGCCTGCCGGCACGCGCAAGGCCGGTGACTGGGGCGGCATCGTGCTGCTCGGCAAGGCGCCCATCAACGTCGCGGGCGGCACGCAGAAGATCGAGGGCTTCCCGGCCTCGGAGACGCGCACGGGCTACGGCGGCACGGACGCCGCGCACAACTGCGGCACGCTCAAGTACGTGCGCAGCGAGTTCGCCGGCTTCCAGCTCGCGCCGGACAACGAGCTCAACAGCATCACGCTCGGCGGCTGCGGCAGCGCGACGACCGTCGACTACGTGCAGACGCTGCTCGGCAACGACGACGGCATCGAGATCTTCGGCGGCTCGGTCAACGTGACGCACGCCGTGATCTCGCAGCCCGACGACGACGGCCTCGACACCGACTTCGGCTGGGTCGGCAAGGCCCAGTGGATCATCGTCCAGCAGAACAAGCTGACCGGCGACAAGGGCTTCGAGTGGGACAACAACAACTCCGCCAATGACGCGGAGCCGCGCAACAACCCGCAGGTGTGGAACGTCACGCTGGTGGGCTCGGGCGCCGGCGTCGGCATGGCCGGCAAGAAGCAGGGCGCGATGCACCTCCGCCGCGGCACCGCGGGCACCATCGGCAACGCCATCGTCGTCAACTTCGCGGACTCCGTCATCAACGTGAGCAACACCTCGACCGTCATGCAGATGATGAGCGGCGCGCTCGCGGTGAAGTCCTCGCTGTTCTGGAACAACGCCGGCTCGATGAGCTTCGCCTGGCCGGCCGAGACCGGCATGGCGGACGACGACATGGCCTTCGACGAGGCGATGTCGATCGCGGCGCCGGCGAACATGAACCGCGAGGTCGATCCGATGCTCGGCGACGTCTCGACCGTCACCGCGCCGAACTTCAAGCCCAAGGCCGGCTCGCCGGCGCTCAGCGGCGGCGCGACCCCGCCCGAGGGCCTCGACACGAGCGCGAAGTACTTCGGCGCGATCGGCGAGACCGACTGGACCGCCGGCTGGACCGCCTACCCCGCCAACTAGGAGCCTGTCGCGGTAATCGAAATGTCTACCACCTGTCGATCTTGGATCCGGATCCGGCCCCAACGGCTTGCGTTGATCCGCATTACTGCCACAGCCTCCTAGCTGCGATCGGCGGCCTCGGAAGGCCGCCGCAGGAGAGGCACGACTGCCCCTCCCCCGACGCGGCAAAGCCGCGTCGGGCCCCCCTCCCTGCGTCTTCGCTCCGCTTCGCGTCGCTACGCCCTTGCGGCTCGCTGCGCTCATCTCGGAGACGGCGGGCCTCCCATGACTCTTCGCTCGCCGAGGGGCCGGCGTCGCTCAGGATCGCGTGACGCCGCGCCCGGGCGCCTTGGCACGAAAGGAGCAAGGCGTGCTGCGGCATGAAGAACGGCACGAGCCCCGCCAACAAGACCCTCAGCACCTGGGTGACCGAGGTCGCCGCCCACACCAAGCCTGACCGGATCCACTGGTGTCGCGGTGACGAGGAGGAGCGCGCGGAGCTCGAGCAGGCGATGCAGCGCGACGGTACGCTGCTCCCGCTCGATCCGAAGGCGCACCCACGCAGCTTCCTCCACCGCTCGGATCCGACGGACGTCGCCCGCACCGAGCACCTGACCTTCATCTCGACGCCTCGCAAGGAGGACGTCGGCCCGACCAACAACTGGATGAGCCGCCAGGACGCCGAGCAGCGCGTGTGGAGCCTGCTCGGTGGCGCCATGAAGGGCCGGACGATGTACGTCGTCCCGTACCTCATGGGGCCCGCGGGCTCGGAGGCGAGCCGCGTCGGCGTGCAGCTCACCGACAGCGCCTACGTGGCGCTCAGCCTGCGCATCATGACGCGCATGGGCCGCGTCGCCCTCGAGCAGCTCGGCGGCGCCGCCGACTTCGTCCGGGGCGTGCACAGCCTCGGCGACCTGTCTCCGGAGCGGCGCTTCGTCGTGCATTTCCCCGAGACGAGCGAGATCTGGAGCGTCGGCTCGGGCTACGGCGGCAATGCCCTCCTGAGCAAGAAGTGCCACGCCCTGCGCATCGCGAGCGTGCAGGGCCGCAGGCAGGGCTGGCTGGCGGAGCACATGCTGATCCTCGGCCTGACGAGCCCCGCCGGTCGGACGCATTACGTGGCCGCCGCGTTCCCGAGCGCCTGCGGCAAGACCAACCTCGCCATGCTCGTGCCGGGCCTGCCGGGCTGGAAGGTCGACACCGTCGGGGATGACATCTGCTGGATGCACGTGGGCGCCGACGGCCGGCTCTGGGCCATCAACCCCGAGAACGGCATGTTCGGCGTGGCGCCGGGGACGAGCCTGCGCACGAACCCGAACGCGATGCGGTCGCTCGATCGCGACGTGCTCTTCACCAACGTGGCGCTGCGCGCCGACGGACGCGTGTGGTGGGAGGGCATGGAGAAGCTCGGCCAGGGCGAGGGCCTCACGGACTGGAAGGGCGAGCCCTGGACGGAGGGCGCGAGCACCACGCCGGCCGCGCACCCGAACTCGCGCTTCACGGCGCCGCTCCGGCAGTGCCCGAGCGCCCTCGGCACCTTCGACCAGCCCCAGGGCGTTCCCATCTCCGCCATCCTGTTCGGCGGCCGGCGGGCCAAGCTCGCCCCGCTCGTGTACGAGGCGCGCTCGTGGCAGCACGGCGTCTACGTCGGCGCGACGATGGTCAGCGAGACCACGGCCGCGGCCACCGGCGCCGTCGGCGTGCCGCGCAACGATCCCATGGCGATGCTACCGTTCTGCGGCTACCACATGGGCGACTACTTCCAGCACTGGCTCGACATGGGCACCCGCCTCGACGACCCGCCGAAGATCTTCCACATCAACTGGTTCCGCACCGACGCCGACGGCCGCTATCTGTGGCCGGGTTTCGGCGACAACATCCGCGTCCTCAAGTGGATCCTCGAGCGCGTCGAGGGCCGCGGCGGCGCGATGGCGACGCCGATCGGCGCGACGCCCTCCGCGGCGGCGCTCGACGTCAGCGGGCTCGACGTGTCGCCCGATGCGCTCGCGCAGATGCTCTCGGTCGACGCGGCCGCGTGGCTGCAGGAGGCCGGCCGCGGGCTCGAGTTCCTCGGGCGCTTCGGGTCGCGCCTGCCGCGCGCGCTCGTCGACGAGCACCTCTCCCTGGTCCAGCGCCTCCACGCCTCCGTGGCGGCGTAGCGGGACCTGCAAGCATGCCCCTGTCCTCCGCGGCTCGGCTCGCGACGGCCGAGTCCGACGCCGAGAGAATCGCCTCCATCGCCCACGCCCTCCGCAGCGGCATGGAGGTCACGGACGACGATCTCGACGTCCTCTTGCCGCTCGACTGGCACCACGCCTCCGCGCGGTTCTGGACGCCCATCGCGGTGGCGCGCAAGGCCGCCTGGTGGATGGCGCGCGCCCGCAGTCGCCGCGTGCTCGACGTCGGCTCGGGCGTGGGCAAGCTGTGCGTCGTCGGCGCCCTGTCGACCGACCTCACGTTCCACGGCATCGAGCAGCGCTCGCAGCTCGTCGACGCCGCGCGCGATCTCGCCTCCATGTTCGCCGTCGGGAACCGGGTGAAGTTCACCGCTGGCCGGCTCGAGGAGGCCCGGTTCGACGAGTACGACACCCTGTACTTCTTCAACCCCTTCGGCGAGAACGTGGCCGACCCGCAGGAGTGGCTCGACGACACGGTGGAGCTGAGCCAGCTCCGCCTGGGGAAGGACGTCTGGTTCATCGAGCAACGGCTCCGCGAGGCCGCCCTCGGCACGCGCGTCGTCACGTACCACGGCTACGGCGGCCCCATCCCCGACTGCTACCACCCCACGGTGTGTGCGCCGGCGGGCACGGGCGTGCTCCGCCTGTGGACGAAGCTCCACGCGACCACCCGCGGGCGCTGCTGGCTGGAGCTCGACGACGTCCTCCCCCTGCAGGTCGCGGAGACCGACCTACGGCAGTAGCGACCGAGGCTGGTAGGGCCACGGCCCATGGGCCACGGCGAGGAGCGGCATTTCGAGCCGGAAGAGCGAACGACGAAATAGAACAGTAGAACAACAGAGCAACAACGAACACGGAACGCCTGAGGCTCTCCGCACCGGCGACACGACTCGGCAAGTGATGACGCTGCCGGTTCCGCCGGGCGCAGGCGCCTCAGCTGGTCTGCCGCTCCGTGGGGGTCCCGGCGCGGCGGCCTTCGAGGCGAGCGCAGCGAGCCGCAAGGGCGTCCCTCGCGCAGCGAGCGAAGACGCAGGAAGGGGGGCCCAGTTGAGTCGCGCCGAAGGCGCGCAAGGCAGCACTTGCTCAACTGGGGGAGGGGCGGCGCGCCCGCTGCGCAGACCTCCAGGCAAGGGGTCTGCGACGGCACGACGTGCGCACGGCACGAGGCAGTAGGGGGTCGGCGGTGGCCGGCTTCCAGCCGGCCACTCGTAGACCAGAGCGTCAGCGCGGCGGCGTCGCCTCCGCGAGGAGCTTTTCGATGAACGCCTCGCGCGACATCGCGCCGAGCTCGCCCGCCTCGCGCGAGCGCACCGACACGGTGCCCGCCTCGGCGTCCTTCGGGCCGACGATCAGCATGTACGGATGCCGGAACGTGCGCGCCGTGCGGATCTTCGCGCCGAGCTTGTCCGCGCTGAAGTCGGAGGTTGCGCGCAGGCCGCGCGCGCGCAGCTCCTCGAGGACGGCGCGCCCGTAGGCGTCGCTCTTCTCGCTCACCGTCAGCACGATCGCCTGCGTCGGCGCGATCCACGCCGGGAAGTTCCCGCCGCAGTGCTCGAGGTAGACGCTGAAGAAGCGCTCGAGCGAGCCGAACACCGCGCGGTGCAGCATCACCGGCCGGTGCTCCTTGCCGTCCTCGGCCGTGTAGCCGAGCTCGAAGCGCTCGGGCAGGTTCGGGTCGTACTGGATGGTGCCCGTCTGCCAGCCGCGCTTGAGCGCGTCGTAGACGTGGAACTCCACCTTGGGGCCGTAGAACGCGCCTTCTCCGGGCGAGATCTCGAACGGCAGGCCCGCGCGCTCGAGGCCCTCGCGCAGCGCTTGCTCGCTCATGTCCCAGTCGGCGTCCGAGCCGATGCGCTTTTCGGGCCGCGTCGCGAGCTTGATGTCGATGCGATCGAAGGCGAAGGCCTTGTAGACCGCGTAGAGCATCTTGATGAAGCGCTCGATCTCGCCGGGGACCTGCTCGCGCGTGCAGAACACGTGCGCGTCGTCCTGGCAGAACGTGCGCACGCGCGACAGGCCATGCACGACGCCGCCGCGCTCGTAGCGGTGCAGCCGGCCGAAGTCGGCCACGCGCCACGGCAGCTCGCGGTAGCTGCGCTTGCGCTGCCCGAAGATGACGCAGTGGCTCGGGCAGTTCATGGGCTTTAGCGCGAAGCTGTGGTCCTGCAGGTGCTTGCCGAGATCCGGGGCGGGCTTGCCCGCCTCCGCCTGGAGCTGCTTGCCCTCCTCGAGCACGTCCTCCGTCCAGAGGCGGTACATGTTCTCGTTGTAGTTGCCGAGGTGGCCGCTCGTGCGGAAGAGCTTCGGATCGAACGCCTGCGGCGTGATCACCTCCTCGTACCCGTGCGAGGTGTAGAGCTCGCGCAGGTACTCGACCATGCGGTTGTAGACGAACGCGCCGCGCGGCAACAGGAACGGCATCGCCGGCGCGACGGGATCGAAGAAGAAGAGGTCCATCTCCTTGCCGAGCTTGCGGTGGTCGCGCTGCTTGGCCTCCTCGACGAGCTTCAAGTGCTCCTCGAGCGCCTCCTTGCTCGGGAACGCCGTGCCGTAGATGCGCTGGAGCATCGGGTTGCGCTCGTCGCCGCGCCAGTACGCCCCGGCGACGCTCGTGAGCTTGACCGCGCGCAGAAGGCCCGTCCGCGGGACGTGCGGGCCCTCGCACACGTCGACCCACTCGTCCTTGCCGGGCGTGCCGTGCTTGTAGAGGCTGATGTCCTCGCCCTCGGGGATCGAGCGGATGATCTCGACCTTGAACGTCTCGTTCATCTTCTCGAAGAGCTCGAGCGCCTCGTCGCGCGAGACCACCTCGCGGCGGAAGGGCGTGTCCTTGCCGACGACCTCGAGCATCGCCTGCTCGATCGTCGCGAGGTCCTCGTCGCTGAACGTCCCGCCGGGCCGGTCGAAGTCGTAGTAGAAGCCGTCCTCGATCGCGGGGCCGATCGTCACCTTGGTCCCGGGGAAGAGCCGCTGCACGGCGTCGGCCATCACGTGCGCCGTGGAGTGGCGGATGACCTGCAGCCCCTTCTTGTCGGTCGCGCGGACGACGTCGAAGGTCGCGTCCTCCGCGACCGGCGTGTGCAGGTCGACCACGCGACCCTCGATCTCGACGGCGATGACGTCGCCGGCGAGCTGACCCTTCTGCTCGACGAGCTTCCCTGCGGGGATGCGGCTTTTCATGACGGGTTTGGAGTACCACACAGCGCGGCCTGCGGGCCGCAGCCAAACGCGGGACCCCCACCCCGGAGCCGCCCAAGTGTGCGCATCCTCAGGCGCCGCGGCTGGCGCAGGGGTTGCTTCACCGAGGGCCATGCGCGTGGCTCGCGTCCTTCTGTGCTGGCTCGTCCTCGGTTGCGGCGAGGGCGGCCCGGCCGAGGGGCTCGCGGACGGGGGCGCCCCGGCCGGCTTCTCGGTCGCCGCGCCGGTGCTCTGCCTGCCGCTCCAGGCCGCGTGCCTCGACGCCGCGACCGACCGGGCCCACCAGTGCGTCGAGTCGTTCAGCGCCGCGGAGGACCCGCTCGTCGAGCGCTGCGCGCGCGCCGGCGGCACGCGCACGAAGACGCCCTGCGACCCGCGCGGCGCCGAGTGCGGCTGTCGCCTGACCACGCTGGTCTCGGGCGTGTGCCGCGTCGTGTGGACCTTCCGTCCGACGCCCGATCCGGAGCGCTGCCGCGCCAACTGCGAGAGCATCGGCGGCGTCGTCCTGCCGGCGACCTGAGCGCGTACCGGCTGATAAGATCCCCGAGGATGATCTCGCTGGCCCTCGCGGCGCTCCTCCTGGCCGAACCGGTGGTCCTGCGCGTCGGCATCACGGCGCCGGAGGGCTCGCCGTGGGGCGAGGCCGTCGTCGAGATCGCGAGGAAAATGGCCGAGAACACGGGCGGCGGCGTCAAGCTGCGCGTGCTCTCCGGCGCGGTGCTCGGCAGCGAGGCCGAGATGGGCGCGAGCGCCTTGCGCGGCGGGCTCGACGGCTGGGGCCCGACGGCCGGCGCGGCCGCGGAGTTCGTGCCCGAGGTGGGCGCGTTCGAGCTGCCGTTCTTGTTTCCCGACAACGAGGCCGTCGACCGGGCGCTCGCGCGCTCCTGGAAGAGGCTCCAGGCCTGCTTCGCCGACCGCGGCCTGCTCGTCGCCGGCATCATGGACGTCGGCTTCCGGCAGATCGGCAGCCCCGGCCCGGTCTCGACGCTGGCCGAGCTGCGCGCGCTGCGCATGCGCTCGCAGCCCTCGCCCGTGCACGCTCGGATGTGGGCGCTGCTCGGGGTGCCGCACACGCCGATCGACATCCCCGACGTCGTCGGCGCGCTCGAGGGCAAGCGGGTCAACGCCTTCGACGGCGCGATCGTGTGGGCCTTCGCGGCCAACTGGCACCGCCACGTGCGGCACATGACGTTGACGCGCCACGTGTACCAGCCCGCGATGCTCGTGCTGTCGAAGGCGGGCCTCGCGAAGATCCCGCCTCGCCTGCGCGCGCGGCTGGATCAGGGCCTGCTCGCCGTGAGCATGCGCGCCGCGCGGAAGATCCGCGAGGTGGAGGAGAAGCTGCTCGAGGTGCTGCCGACGCTCGACGTGCGCGTGACGCCGGCGCCCGGCGCCCTCGACGGCGAGATGCGCCGCGCCCTCGCCCCGATGCGCGAGGGCTGGCGCAGGTCCGCCAGCCCCGCCGGCCGCGCGCTCCTCGGCCTGCTGGAGGGCGCGAAGTAGGGGCGCGCCTCGGGGCGGCGCGGTGGCGGCCGGGCGCGGAGGACTCATGCGGATCTCCGCATGTCTCCCGCGGCCGGGATTCCGTCCGGCTGGACGGCCCGCCGTCCGCGCCTGACCGGGATTCCGTCCGTATGCCGCGTCGCACGCCGCAAACCCGCGATTCCGTGGTCGTCCCCGCCCCGGCACCGCGCTTGCTCTCCCCGACCGCGCCCGTGTCCGCGCCCCGCATGGTCCTGCCCAGATCGAGCTACCTCGTCACGAGGCGCTGCTCCGAGCGCCGCTTCTTCCTCCTCCCCTCCGACGTCACCAACCAGATCTTCCTCTACTGCATGGCCATCGCCGCCGAGCGCACGGGCGTCCTGATCCACGCCTTCTGCGTCCTCTCGAACCACTACCACCTCGTCGTCACCGACCCCCACGCCCGCCTCCCCGAGTGCATGCAGCTCATGAACGGCCTCATCGCGCGGGCCCTCAACGCGAGCCGCGGCCGCTGGGAGCAGTGCTTCGAGGCCGGCGGCGCCAGCTACTCCGCCGTGCGCCTCGAGTCCCCCGAGGCGCTCCTCGACAAGCTCGTCTACACGCTGGCGAACCCCGTCTCCTCGGGCCTCGTCCGTCACGCCCACTCCTGGCCCGGCCTCTGGTCCCGCCCTCGCGACCTGATGGGCGAGCCCCTCGTCGCCGTGCGACCGCGCCACTTCTTCCGCCACGAGGACGACGATGGCTTGATGCCGCCCATCGCCTCGTTGCTGTTGGTCCGCCCGCCCGGCTTCGACGACCTGACCGATGACGCGCTCCGCGAGCTCATCGCCGGCCGCCTGCTCGAGCGCGAGAGCGAGCTCGCCGCGATCGCCACCGACGAGGGCCGTAGCTTCCTGGGCAGAAAGACCGTCCTCGCCCAGCACTGGAACGACGCACCCAGCACGAAGGAGCCTCGCCGCAAGCTCGATCCCCGCGTGGCCGAGAAGGACCGCTCCCGTCGCATCGCCGCCCTCGCGCGCCTCGTGGACTTCTGGCTCGAGTACCGCGCCGCCTGGCTCCGCTTCGCCGCCGGCGACCATGCCGCCGTCTTCCCGGCCGGCACCTACGCCATGCGCGTCCGCTTCGGCGTCCACTGCGCAGACACCGCCTGACGCTGCCCCGGCCTCCGCCTGCGCCACGGAGCCCACCTCCGACGCACCCGTCCGCCCGCCGATCGAATTCCCCCGCAAGGCGCGTATCGCACCCCACACGGCGACGTCGTCACGCCCTGGTGCTTCGCCGCAGTGCGGCTGCCGAACGGCAGCGGGAGCGGGATCAGCTGGGATTACTCACGGTCAGGGCCGCCGAGCAGCTCGATAGCACGCTCGCGGGGGCCTAGACTTCCAGGGAAAGGCAGGCTGGCCATCGCCACCGAGATCCTCCTCGTGATCGTCCTCGTCCTCGTCAACGGGCTCTTCTCCGGTGCCGAGATCGCGGTCATCTCCATGCGCCGCACGCGCCTGCTCGAGCTCGTCGAGGCCGGGGGCAAGCGTGCCCGCGCGCTCGCACGCCTGCGCGAGCTGCCGGAGCGCTTCCTCGCCACGGTCCAGGTCGGCATCACGGTCGTCGGCGCGGCGGCCGCGGCGTTCTCGGGCGCCTCGATCGCGGTGCGGATCGAGCCGCTGCTCGCGCGCAGTGAGTGGCTCGCGCCGCACGCCGCGTCGGTCGCGCTCGGGCTCGTCGTCGCCGCGGTGTCGTTCCTGAGCCTCGTCCTCGGCGAGCTCGTGCCGAAGTCGCTCGCGCTGCGATCGGGAGAGCGCTACGCCCTCGCGATCGCGCCCTTGCTGCTCGGCCTGTCGTACGTGGCGCGCCCGCTCGTGTGGCTCCTGACCGCGACGTCGAACCTGTTCCTGCGCCCGTTCGGCGACCGCACCACCTTCACCGAGGCGCGGCACTCGCCCGAGGAGCTGCAGCAGCTCCTCGAGGAGTCCACGCAGGCGGGGACGCTCGACGCGAGCGCGGGGGAGATCGCGTCGCGCGCCCTCGAGCTGCCCGAGCTGACCGTCGGCGCCGTGATGGTGCCGCGCAACCGCATCGTGGGCGTCCCGAGGGACGCGGACCAGGCGGAGCTCCGCCGCCTCCTGCTCGAGGAGGCGCACGCGCGCATGCCCGTCTACGAGGGCACCCTCGACCGGATCGTCGGCTACGTGACGGCCAAGGACGCGCTCATGTTCGCGCTCGAGCGCAACCTCGTGGTGCTCGAGGACCTCCTGCGTACGCCCTACTTCGTGCCCGAGAGCGCCAAGGCCATCCGGGTGATGCGCGAGCTGCAGGTCCGCCGCACGCACCTCGCCCTCGTGGTGGACGAGCACGGCGCCCTGTCGGGCCTCGTCACGCTCGAGGACCTGCTCGAGGAGCTCGTCGGCGAGATCTACAGCGAGGATCAGGAGGCCGAGGCGCTCTACCACCGTCAGCCCGACGGCACGTGCCTGGCCCGCGCGGAGGCGCCGCTGCGCGAGCTCAACCGGGCGCTCGACCTCGAGCTCCCCGACGGCGAGGGCTACTCCACGCTCGGGGGCCTGCTGATGTCGCTCGCGGGGCGCGTGCCCGAGCGAGGCCAGCGCTTCGACGTGCAGGGGATCGTGCTGACCGTGATCGAGGCGTCCCCGCACGTCGTCCGGCTGGTCGCGATCCGCAAGGGGAGCCGCCCGCCGGGCTAGCGCGAATGCCTTCTGCTAGACCTTCTTCACGAAGCAGGCCTTGAGGGCCATCGGGCTCCCGTCGATCTTGCAGTCGATCTCGTGGTCGCCCTCGACGAGGCGGATGTTCTTCGCTCGCGTGCCCTGCTTGAGCACCTCGGACGAGCCCCGCAGCTTGAGATCCTTGATGAGCGCGACCGTGTCGCCGTCGGCGAGCGGGGTGCCGTACGCGTCCTTGACGACGCGGGCCGCGGGGGGCGCCTCGGCGCCGGCCTCCTTGGGCCACTCGTGGCCGCAGGTCGAGCACTCCCAGTGGGCGGCGTGGGCGAGGACGTCCTCGAGGGAGCACACGGGGCAAGCGGGCTTCGACATGCGGGGACTCTACGCGATCCGCCCGCATGATCATGCCGTGGCGTCCGGGGCTGTTCCTCAGGCACAATGAACGCGTGAGGGGATTCGGGCTGGGGCTCCTGCTCCTCGGCAGCGCTTGCATCGTCGAGAAGCTGGAGCCGGGCGAGGTCTGCAAGGACATCGTCTCCTCCATCTCGAACCGCACCTTCGCCTGCACCAAGGACTTCAAGCTCGCCAACGAGCGCGCGAAGCGCTTCCAGGGGCAGCTCCGGTGCACCGCCGACAGCACGACGAACCTCGAGGAGGTCTACGCGTGCCCGGTCGCGATCGGCGCGCTCGATTGTGATCGCGTCAAGGCCAACGGCGACGACCTGCCGAGCTGGCTCGCGGCCTCGTCGCAGTGCGCGCTCGTCACCGGGGGCCAGCCGTGAGGGTGCTCGCGCTCGCGGTCCTCCTCGCGCCGGGCGCCGCGCTCGCCGCCGAGAGCGCCGCCACCGACAAGTGCGACTACCGGCCGATCGCCGGCACCGTCGGCTACTCGGCCGCGATCCTCGCGCGCGAGTCGCACGCCGCCGCGTTCGGCGCCGCCGCGTTCGTCCAGGACCGCATCCTGCCGGACCTCGTGCTCGGCAGCTTCGTCGTCTCGTACAAGCTCGACACGCTCGGCCCGACGGCGCTCCTGCCGTCCTTCGCCACCAACGCGGGCTGCCCCGGCTCGAGCGCGGCCGGCAACGCCTTCATCGACGAGCGCTACGCCATGACCCGCACGACGCAGACCGCGGGCACCGTGGGCTTCGGCTTCAAGAAGAAGTGGGGCGACGTCCACGCGGCGTTCTTCTACGCCGGCAACATCACCGCGTCTCGCCTCGTCACCGGCGCGTTCTCCGACTCGTTCGTCGCGCACGCCGTGGGCCTGCAGAGCGTCTACCTCGGGCTCGCGGCGCCCGCGTTCGGCCGGGGCGACATCGAAGGGCCGCAGTCCTACGCCTACGACTACATCGCCGGCGTGGCCGGCGGCATCGGCAACATCACCGACGTGAGCATCGGCTACGTCGGCTCGACGGGCCTCTTCGCCAACCTCGCCGTCCCCGCGATCCACTTCGACGTCGGCGCGGCGCTGACCGAGCGGCTCAAGGAGCTCGCCTACCTCAAGGGCGGCTTCCGCGACGTCGCGTCGTCGGCGGGCGTGACGAGCGTCTACACCAAGGCCTCGCAGCTCACCTCGGGTCCGCGCGTCGATCCCTCGACCGGCAACGTGCTCGAGAACCAGGGCACGGAGGTGCAGTTCCTGACGCACCACCTGAGCCACCGCGTCCCGATCGGCAAGGCGCCGGGCCTGTTCAAGGACGTCGAGGGCTACCTCGAATTCGAGGCCGCTGTGGCGACGCACCCCGCGGGCTTCCTGCAGCTCGTGCGCGTCGGCGGCAGCCACGGCATCTTCGCGGGCAGCGTGGGCTACGTGAAGCCGCCGGAGATGCGCTTCCTCGGCAGCGAGGGCGAGGGCCGGCCGTTCGCGGTGCTGTCGGTCCGCATCCCGCTCGCGCGGCTGCCGCTCGTCGGCATGCAGCTGGCGCTCAACGATCCGGACATCCTGCGGCTCTTCCCGTACTCCCCGAAGCTCGCCGGGTCGCTCAACTTCCAGTTCCACTGGTCCGAGGCCGGCTTCAAGGAGATGCGGTGAGGCGCGCGGCGCTCGTGCTCCTCCTGGCGGCGGCGTGCCAGGACAAGATCCCCCCGTACATCGTCCCGGACTTCCAGCACGGGGCTGGGCAAGGTGGGGCGGGCGGGGCCGCGGGGGATCACTTCTTCCGCGTCAGCGACCGGCAGGATCTCGCGGTCGGCTCCGACGCGACGCTGCCCCTCGGCGCCGCGGCGCGCACGGTCGAGGCGTGGGTGCGCACCGGCTCGGACCCGACCGGCAGCAAGTACGCCGTCGTCTACGGCCGCAACCCCGGCTTCCTCCTCGGCGTCGTGCAGGACCGCGCCGTGGTGGTGCACGCCAGCGACTTCGTGGTGGGGCGCGCGGTCGGCGACAGCACCTGGCACCACCTAGCGGCGACGCTCGACGAGGTCGGCACGCTGACGCTCTATGTCGACGGCCAGCGAGAGACCGGGCGCGCGGTCGCGGTCGACACGAGGAGCGGCGGCGCCGACGGCCTCACGCTCGGAGGCGTGTTCTCGCCGTCGGTCGGCGTCGAGGGGCAGCTCTCGGGCGACCTCGACGAGGTGCGGGTCTGGTCGCGTGCGCTCACCGGGGACGAGCTCGAGCTCGGCCGGCGCATGACGCTCGGCGGGCAGGAGCCGGGCCTGCTCGCGTACTACGGCATGGACCAGGCCGGCAGCGGCAAGGACGTCCGCATCCGGAACCGCGTGCCGAACGCGTCGGTGCTCGATCTGATGACGCGCGGTACCACGACCACGCCCACGTTCGAGGCGGGGGGGCCGCTCACCGACGGCGTCGGCGGGGCAGGGGGCGGCG
>CAZQJC010000081.1:0-1677 GCA_964593795.1 uncultured Myxococcales bacterium
GATCGAGCCGCACCGCGAGGATGTGCTCGAACCAATCTGGGTGAATCGCATTGCCCATGTTCCCGGCTCTCTTGGCGCCTCCATCGCGGCCGTGCTCCGCCGCATGCTGGAGATCGATGTCGACAAGAGACCATCGCATGACGACCTGATTTCGCAGTGGCAATCCAACTTCTTCAACGCGGCCGAGAGAGCTACCGAACTCGAGGGATTCGCGTTCTAGCGAGGGCCGCTGCCTAACAAGATGAGATGAGAAGGCCAGCCTCCTGATCGCAGTACCGTGAGGTCTGCAGGTCAACAACGGGGTTGCCACGAAAGTGGGCCCCAAACAGGAGGCTGGCATGGACGAAGGTATCACGGTGGACGGGGCTCTCACGATTGGGTTGGATCTCGGAGACCGGTTCACCGAGGGTCGGGTTGTCGACGAGGCGGGGATCGTGATCGAGTCGTTCCGCGTGCGTACGACCGACGCAGCGTTGTCGTCGCAGCTTTCACGTTATGCAGCGTGTCGCGTGGTGCTCGAGGTGGGGACCCACTCGCCGTGGGTGAGCCGTGTGGCCGCGCGCTCGGGCCACGAGGTCATCGTCGCGAACCCGCGTCGGGTGCGGCTGATCGCGGAGAACGACTCGAAGAGCGACGGCGTGGACGCGGAACTGCTGGCGCGGCTCGGTCGAGTCGACCCCTCACTGCTCAAGCCGATCGTGCACCGCGGCGAGCAGGCGCAGCGCGATCGCATCCTGATCCAGACGCGCGATGGTCTCGTGCGGGCGCGGACGCAGCTCGTGAACCAGGCACGGGGCTTCGCGAAGGCGCTCGGAGCGCGGCTGCCGGTGAGCTCGACGGAGGCGTTCCCGAGGCGGGTGCGCGAGTCGACGCCAATGGATCTGTTCCCCGGCCTCGAGACGCTGCTTGCGACGATCGAGGAGCTGACGAAGACGATCGGTGCGATGGACGGCGAGATCGAGGTGCTGTGTCGGGATCGCTACCCGGAGACGGTGCGGTTGCGCCAGGTGCCGGGAGTCGGGGCGATCACGGCGCTGTACTACGTGCTCACGATCGAGGACCCGAGCCGGTTCGCGAAGAGCCGCTCGGTGGGTGCGTACGTCGGGCTGCGACCACGGCAGCGGGACTCGGGCGAGCAGCGGCCGCAGCTTCGGATCACGAAGGCGGGCGATCGGCTGCTGCGCAGCCTGCTCGTGCGGTGTGCGCATTACATCCTGGGCCCGTTCGGTCCGGACACGGACTTGCGGCGGGCGGGGCTGCGGATGGCGGAGCGCGGCGGATCGGCGGCCAAGAAGCGAGCGATCGTGGCGACGGCGCGTCGGCTCGCGGTGCTGCTGCACCGGCTGTGGGTGACTGGCGAGGCATACGAGGCGCTGCGGCGCGAGGCGACGCAGGCGGCCTAGCGATCGGGAGGCGAGGATGAACCCCGCGTCCGGGTGACTGCGATGCAAGCGGCGGACCCTTCGCCAGGAGAGGTCGACAACAAGATGGCAGCACCCGACGCCCACGGACCCCAACGTGCACCGACCTGCGAGCGCGAGGTCTTCGAGAGTGCGGATGGAAGCCTGGTCGATCGTGGGTAGTGAGATGTCATTGTCAGGGCGGAGGTCGCCAAGGCGACGGAAGAGGAACGTGCATCGAGGCTTGACGAGGCGGGCCTTCTCATGGAAGCCGCTG
>CAZQJC010000082.1:0-62919 GCA_964593795.1 uncultured Myxococcales bacterium
GGGGTACGGCCACCGATGTCTGCTCTGCCGTTCCGTGCTCCGTGTTGCCTGTTGTTCTACTGTTCTATTTCGTCGTTTCCGAGGCTGCCCGTCATCGCAGCGGATTCAAATTCGGATCGGCGAATGTGTAGAATCATGAGAGGGGTGCACTAGAGCACCGAACGGGTTGAACTGCGTTGGAGAATGCGGGCTTGCTCAGGCCCGCTGATCCGTGGACGAGCGCCGTCGCTGAAGGCTTCGGGCTTCAGGCCTCGGGCTTCAGGCTCCGGATCCGGGTCAGAGACCCGAAGCCTGAAGCCTGGAGCCTGAAGCCTCTTCGCATGACAGCTCCCAAGTCCGCGTTGCAGCACACGGTTCAACATGATCGGTGCTCTAGCCCTGCCCCCTGCAAGGTGCAAGGGGTCAGGCCCAAGTTTCCAAGTCTCGTGTCGATGACGTTCAGGCGTAGCGCGTCGGATCCGCGATGCCGGCCTCGACGAAGCCGCGCCGGCGCAGCACGCACGAGTCGCAGCGACCGCACGCGCGCCCCGCCGCGTCGGCCTCGTAGCACGAGACCGTCAGGCCATAGTCCACGCCGAGCGCGGCGCCCGTCCGGATGATGTCGGCCTTCGAGAGGTGCACGAGCGGCGCGTGGATGCGGATGGGAGAGCCCTCGGCTCCCGCGCGCGTGCCGAGGTTCGCCACGCGCTCGAACGCCGCGATGAACTCGGGGCGGCAGTCCGGATAGCCCGAGTAGTCGACGGCGTTGACGCCGATGAAGAGGTCACGCGCCCCCGACACGTCCGCCCACGCGAGCGCATACGAGAGGAAGATCGTGTTCCGCGCCGGGACGTAGGTGATCGGGATGCCCGCGGCGAGCTCGGCGTCCGAGCGATCCTTCGGCACCTCGAGGTCCGCGGTCAGCGCCGAGCCACCGAAGACGCGCAGGTCGAGCTCGACCACGCGGTGCTCCGCGGCCCCGAGCGCGCTCGCGACGCGCGCGGCCGCGCCCAGCTCGGCGGCGTGCCGCTGCCCGTAGCGGAACGAGATGGCGAGCGCGCGGAAGCCGTCCCGGCGCGCGATCGCCAGCACGGTGGCGGAGTCGAGTCCGCCGGACAGGAGCACGATGGCGAGGCGATCACCGGACATCGCCCGGGACTATATAGTCCCCGCATGAGCGGGGGCGACGACCTCGAGGCGGGCACCGTCGAGCACTATCGCGACGCGCACCTCTACGACTTCGAGTACCGGCGCCGCCGCGCCGACGTCACGTTCTACCGGCGCCTCGCGCGCGAGCTCGGACGCCCACCCGGCAAGGCCCTCGACGTGCTCGAGCTCGGCTGCGGCACCGGGCGGCTCCTGTGCGCGCTGGCCTCCGACGGTCACCGGCCGGTAGGGCTCGATCGCTCCGCCGAGATGCTGGCCGTCCTGCGCGCGCGCCTGCAGCGCGGGGCGCTGCGCCACCGTCGCGTGGCGATCGTGCGCTCGGACCTGCGCCGCTTCGCGCTCCGCCGGCGCTTCGATCTCGTGATCATCGCGTTCAACACGCTCCAGCACGTCTACCACCGCCGAGAGGTCGTCGGCGTCCTCGGCCTCGCGCGCGAGCACCTCGCGCCAGGCGGGCGCGTCGCGCTCGACGTCATGAATCCCGACCTCGCCTGGCTCGCCCGCGACCCCGAGCGGCGCTGGTCGCGCACCGCGTTCAAGCACCCCACGACCGGCGAGCGCGTCGTCTACACGACCAACCACCTCTACGATCGCGTCTCGCAGGTGAACCACATCCGCATCTACTACAAGCCCGAGCGTGGACCCGAGGAGGTCGTGCGCGTCGCGCACCGGATGTTCTTCCCCGAGGAGCTGCTCACGTACGCGGAGCTCGCTGGGCTGCGCCTCGAGCGCCGCTACGGCGACTTCACGGGCGGGCCGCTCGAGGACGCGAGCGAGCAACAGGTGCTCGTGCTGCGCGCGCGGTAGCCCCGGCCGCGGCCGGCGCTGTGATTCGCGTAGTGCAGCTCACGCGAGGTCGTCGCGAGACTCGAGCAGCGGGTCGCGCGGGCCCTCGTCGTCCTCGTCGTAGAGCAACGCGAGGAGGGAGGGCTCGTTCTCCGAGGCCCTGCCGGGCACGGCCTGGAGCGAGCGCTGCGTGTCCTGCAAGGAGATCAACGTCTGGCGGTTCATGGGTGGCACGCAGGCGGAGAAGAGCAAGCCGCATACCGTTGCGCGGGGACGCGAACTCCGCGATTGCTCGTGGCGACCCGAGCAACCAATGCCATCGGGGCGCGCAAAGGATGCTCCATGGTGCGCTGGTCGGACCGCCAGAGATCAGCCGCGCAGCGTGTCGATCACGATCGGCGGCTGCTCGGGCGCCGCGTCGGCGACCGTGAACGCGCGCGCGATCGCCTCGATGCAGTCCTGCCGGCGCATGCGGTGGAGCAGCACCGCGACCGGCTCGTTCTGCGCGACCGTGTCCCCCACCTTCTTCGCGAGGAGGATGCCGACCGCCGGGTCCACCGGATCCTCCTTGCGCAAGCGTCCCGCGCCCGCGTTGAGCGCCGCGTAGGCGAGGGCCTCGGCGTCGATGTCCGCGATGACGCCCGCGCGCGGCGCGCGGACCGCGTGCGCGACCGTGGTCGAGTAGAGCCGGTTCGGCTCGTCGATGACGTGCGGGTCGCCCCCCTGGAGCTCCACGCAGCGGCGGAAGACCGCGAGCGCGCTGCCGTTCGTCAGCACCTTTTCGATGCGCGCGCGCCCGTCCTCGAACGACGACGCCACGCCCCCGAGGAGCAGCATCTCCGCGCCGAGCACCGCCGTCAGCTCGGTGACGTCGGGCGGCCCCTCCGCGCGCATGACCGCGATCGCCTCCTCGACCTCGACGCCGTTGCCGATCGCGCGGCCGAGCGGCTGGTCCATGCGCGAGAGCACCGCCGTCGTGCGCTTGCCCGCGCGCCGGCCGATGCCGACCAGCGTCTCCGCGAGCTCGCGCGCCCGCTCGAGCGTCTTCATGAACGCGCCGCGCCCCACCTTGACGTCGAGCACGAGGCCGTCGATCCCCTCGGCGAGCTTCTTCGACATGATCGAGCTCGCGATGAGCGGGATCGACTCGACCGTGCCCGTCACGTCGCGCAGCGCATAGAGCTTGCGGTCCGCGGGCGCGATGCGCGGCGTCTGCCCGCCCATCACCATCCCGCAGGCGCCGAGGACCTTCCGGAACTCGTCGGCGTCGAGCTGCACGCGGAAGCCCGGGATCGCCTCGAGCTTGTCGAGCGTGCCGCCCGTGTGCCCGAGCCCGCGCCCCGAGATCATCGGCACCGCGACGCCGCACGCCGCCACCGCGGGCGCGAGGCAGATGGAGATCTTGTCGCCGACGCCGCCCGTCGAGTGCTTGTCGATCTTGGCGGCCGTGATCTCGGGGAGCTGCAGCACCTCGCCCGAGTGCAGCATCGCGTCCGTGAGCGTCGACAGCTCCTCCGGCTCGAGGCCGCGGAAGTAGATGGCCATGAGCAGCGCCGAGGCCTGGTAGTCGGGGATGTCTCCGGTCGTGATGCCCGAGACGAGCTTGCGGATGACCTCCGAGGACAGGGCCTCCCCGTCTCGCTTCCTGCGGATCTGCTCGGCGACGTTCATGACGGTCAGTACTGGCCGGGGCGCTTCGAGCCGCGCTGGTCCTTCGATTCCGTCTTGGCGCCCGTCACGATCGCCACCGACGCCGAGGCGCCGATGCGGTTCGCGCCCGCGGCCACCATCGCGAAAGCGTCCTCCTGCGTGCGCACGCCGCCCGAGGCCTTGACCCCGAGCTCGCTGCCCACGAGGCGCCGCATGAGCGCGATGTCCTCGACCGTCGCTCCGCCGGGGCCGAAGCCCGTCGAGGTCTTGACGAACGCCGCGCCGCCGACCTTGGAGAGCGTGATGCCCTGGATCTTCTCCTCGGCATTGAGGGCGCCGGTCTCGAGGATCACCTTGACGCGCGCGGGCCGCGACGCGTCGACCACCTTCTTGATGTCGTCGAGCACGGTCGCGTAGTCGCGGCTCTTGAGCGCGCCCACGTTGATCACCATGTCGATCTCGTCGGCACCCGCGCGCACGGCCTCACGCGCCTCGAAGGCCTTGGCGTTCGGCGCCATCGCGCCGAGCGGGAAGCCCACCACCGCGGTGATCCCGACGCCCGAGCCGCCGAGCAGCGACTTCGCGAGCGGCACCCACGTCGAGTTCACGCACACGGTCTTGAAGTGGTGCTTGCGCGCGTCCTCGCAGATCTTCCGCACGTCGTCGCGCGTCGCGTCCTGCTTGAGGAGCGTGTGGTCGATGAGCTGCGCGAGGTCCGCGGGGACGAGGTCGCCCTGGACGACGCCGAGCCCCGCGCCGATGCGGTCGGCGCCCGCGCCGACGATGTTCTGCGTGGCCTCCTTGCGGCGGGTGATGCACCCGCCCTGGCAGGTCTCGCAGCTGTTCTGCTCGAGCGAGCCGCTCGTGCACGGGCCGCCGCCCGGCGACGGCGTGGGCTCCGCGAGCCGCAGGCGCACCTTCTCGGCGATGGTTTCGACCAGGCGATCCAGATCCGACATCAGGACGCGGAATCTATCACGCCGGGCGCGATCGGTGCTCTAGGAGCGCCCCATCTCGGTGGGGTCGGACAGCGGCCCCGAGGGCGCGCCGAGACGCCTGGCCAGCTCCGCGTGCTCCGCAAACGGGAACCGCGCCGCGGCCGCCGCAGGGCCCAGCGCGGGCCGCAGCAGGCGCCCGCGCAGCGCGCGCACGCGTCCGGCCGCCTCGGCGAGCCGCGCCCGGAACCCCGTCGAGCGCTCCGCCTCGTGCACGAGCGCCTCGTGGGCCTGCACCTGCCAGGCGACGTTCCTGCAGATGAGCAGGGCATCGCAGCCCGCGCGCACCGCGAGCACGCCGGCCTCGGGCGCGCCGTAGTGGTCCGCGATGGCCTTCATCTCGAGGTCGTCCGACACGCACACGCCGGCGAAGCCCAGCTCGCGCCCGAGCAGCTCGCGCACCACCCTGGCCGAGAGCGTGGCCGGCACGCCCGGGTCGAGCGCGTCGAAGATCACGTGCGCGGTCATCACCAGCGACGCCCCTGCCTCGATCGCGGCGGAGAAGGGCGCGAGCTCCACCGAACGCATTCGCTCGAGCGAATGTTTCACCCGCGGCAGCGCGAGGTGCGAGTCGGTATCCGTGTCGCCGTGCCCCGGGAAGTGCTTGGCGCAGCCGAGGACCCCCGTGCCCTCCAGACCGCGCAGGAACGCGGTGCCGAGGCGCGCCACGAGCTCGGGCGTGGTCCCGAAGGCGCGGTCGCCGATGACCGGGTTCTGCGGGTTCGTGTGGACGTCGAGCACCGGCGCGAAGTCGACGTTGAAGCCGAGCGCGGCGAGCTCGGTGCCGAGCGCGCGCCCCGCGGCCTCGGCGAGCGCCGCCTCGCCGAAGGCACCGAGGCGCGCCATCGGGGGCAGCGCGAGGAACGGCGCCTTGAGCCGCTGGACACGCCCGCCCTCCTGGTCGACCGCCACCACGAGCGGAAGCTCCTTCGCGGCCTCGTGCAGCGCCCGGCACAGGGCGGCCGTCTGCTCGAGGTCCCCCGTCAGGTTGCGCCCGAACAGCACGACGCCCCCGACCGCTCCACCCGCGATGCGGCCGGCGAGCTCACCCGGCACGCTCGTGCCGTCGAAGCCGACCCACAAGAGCTGCCCCGCGTCCTCGGCCAGGCTCATTCGAGCGTCTCCTCCCAGCGGGCGATGCGCTCGGTCAGGTCGGCGTTGCTCCAGCCCGAGAGCTCCGACACCACCTCGTAGAGCGCGCGCGCATCGAAGAAGTAGAGGCGCACGTCCACGAACAGGGCGACGAATGCGCCAGGCGCCCGCGGCGCGCGCAGTTTCTTCGCACGCAGGTGATAGGTCAGCCGCGGCAGCACGTCCTCGGTCAGCCAGGCGAGATCCCGCACCGGCCCGGCCAGCGCCTCGAAGACCACCGCGCGGCCGTGCAGCGCCTCCTGGGCAGCGCGCTCGGCGAAGATCGCGGCGTTCGCGAGGTGCGCATCGACGCTCGACGACGCGCGGGCAAGCACCGCATCCAGCGCGAACGCGTGCTCGACCATGCGGCCTTGGTTATAACTCCCGGGTGATCCGTGGCAAGAGAATCGCTTCCCGCGCGCCGGCGCTGCTCCTCTGGCTGGCCACCGCCGGCTGCGGCAGCGACGCCAGCAAGGTCCCCATCGTCGGGGGAGGGGGGCCGAGCGGCACGCAATCGGGAGGCGGCGGCAGCGACGGAGATCCGGGCGGCGCGGGAGGCACCGGCGGCGCGGGAGGCACGGCCGGCGGCGCCAATGGCGCGGCCTGCTCGGACCTCGCGGCGTGCTGCGGCGCTCTGCCCGCCACGATCGCCACCGCGTGCGCCGAGCTCGCGCAGGCCGGCAACACCGCGATGTGCGCCAGCCTGCTCGCCAACTACCGCAGCCGCCAGCAGTGTCCCTGAGTCCGCCGGCCCGCCCGGGACGAGGAGCGGCGCAGCGCAGCGCAGCCGCCAACCAGGCAGCAAGAGCCCGTGAACCTTCACGGGCTCTGACCCTGCACGCACGCTGGCATCCCGCCCCCACTTGCACTAAGGTCGCGCCCCGATGTCTCGACGGAATGCGACGCGCGGAATCGCGCCCAGAAGAGCGCATCTCTTCGCGCCCGCAGGAGCGTTCGCGCTCGCGGCGCTGGCGACGCTCGCCTCCGCGCCGGCCCAGGCGCAGCCCATGGGCGGCCCCGGCCGGCCCGGAATGCGCCCCGGCGGCATGGGCGGCCCCGGCGACTCGAAGTCGACCGAGGAGGGACCCGCAGAGCAGGCGCCCGAGGCCCCCGAGCGCCGCGGCGCCGCGCGCACGGACAAGGAGTACCCGGGCCAGCAAGAGCGCCGCGTGAGCTTCCTGCAGCTCGGCGGTTACCTCCGCGTGCGCAGCGACTACTTCCACAACTTCAACCTCGACCTGCCGTCCACCACGACGGTCCGGCCGCCTTTCCCGCAGTCGCTCGAGTGCACGCGCGTCGCGGGCCCGCAGAGCTTCGCGCCGTGCCAGGACAACCTGTCCTCGACGAACATGCGGCTGCGACTCGAGCCCGTCATCAACGTCAGCGAGGACATCAAGCTCAAGGCGCAGGTCGACATCCTCGACAACCTCGTCTTCGGCTCGACGCCGGACGGCTACTCGATCGGCACGAACGGCGTGCCCGGCACGACCGTCCCCTCGAACCCGCAGTACGCGCCGCTGTCCGCCTTCTCGCGCACGCAGGTGCCGCCCCAGGCAGGGCGCAACGCGCTCACCGACTCGATCCAGGCCAAGCGCGCGTGGGCCGAGGTCAAGACGCCCTTCGGCCAGGTCTCGTTCGGGCGCATGGCGTCGCACTGGGGCGCCGGCATGCTGGTCAACGACGGGAGCTGCCTCGACTGCAACTACGGCGTCACGAACGATCGCATCATGTTCGCGTCGCGGCCGGGCGGCCCCGAGTCCCCCTACGTGGCGTTCGCGGGCATGGACTGGACGTCCACGGGCCCGAACAGCGCGACCCTCGACCTCGGCCTCAACCAGTACCAGGGGCAGCCCTGGAACGCGACCAAGCGCGACGACGTCAACCAGTTCATCTTCGGCGGCGGCCGTCTGCAGAAGCCCGAGGAGTTCGAGTCGACGCTGGCGGAGCGCGGCCAGGCGCTCAACTACGGCCTCTACCTCGCCTATCGCAGCCAGGAAGCCGAGATCGTCAACTTCCACCTCGGCCAGAACGCCGCGGACGCGGCCAACGAGAGCCAGCTCGTCAACCGCCAGGCCTGGGTGCTCGTACCTGATCTCTGGCTCAAGATCGCGCTCCGCAAGTTCCGCTTCGAGGCCGAGGTCGCGGGCATCGGCGGCCGCATCGGCTCGACCCAGGAGCTGACGGGCTCGATGCGCGACGTGCGCATCCTGCAGCTCGGCGCCGTCGCCAAGGCCGAGTTCCGGTTCTTGAACGACAGCCTCCGCCTCGGGCTCGAGACGGGCCTGGCGACCGGCGACCAGGCCGAGCCGGGGGACGGCTCGATCAACCAGCGCTTCGGGAGCCTCGCGGTCCAGCCGGACGGTGATCGCTCGGTCACGAACTTCCGCTTCGACCCCGACTACCGCGTCGACCTCATCTTCTGGCGCGAGATCATGGGGCAGGTGACGAACGCCATCTACTGGAAGCCGTGGGTGGCCTACGACTTCGTTCCGCGCTTCGGCTTCCGCATGGATCTCATCCACTCGATGGCGCAGATCCCGGTCTCGACCCCCGGCAACGCCCGGAACTACGGCCTCGAGATGGACTTCTCGCTCGGCTACAAGAACCACGACGAGGGCTTCTTCGCGGGCTTCCAGTACGGCTTCTTCGTGCCGATGGGCGCCCTCGACCACCCCTCCGACCTGTTCAAGCTGCCGTCTTACACGCCGACCGGCACGGCGCAGGTGCTGCGCATGCAGCTCGCCGTGAAGTTCTAGCGGAACACGAAACGCCGTAGCCTGTACCCTCGGGAGAGGAGGAGCGGATGGCGGACTTGGTCTGGACGCTCGAGCAAGCCCGGGCGGTCGCGATCGCGGCGCAGGGCCTCGATCGGCCGCTCGGTGGGGTCAAGGCAGTGCTCGAGCAGGCCGGCCTCGTGCGGACGCTCGGCGGGATCGAGGCCTATCTCGCCCTCTTCGCCCGCGATCCCGACATCACCCCGGCGGCCGTGCACGCGGCCGTGGAGTCCCGCGCAGCGTGCGTGGTGCCCGCAGCCCGCGGGTGCATGTACCTCGCCCCGGCGCGCGACGTCCCCGCCTGCCTGTCGCTGGCCGATTCGCTGTCGTCGAGCCGCGCGGCCCGGGAGCATGAGCGGGCGGGCATCGCGCCCGGGGAGGTCGAGGCGCTCGGAGAGCGTGTGGCCGAGCTGCTCGTGCAGGTGGGACCGCTCACCACGGACGGGATCCGCAAGGCGCTGCCCGAGGGCACCGTGCGCAGCCTGGGCGAGCAGGGCAAGAAGGTCGGCATCTCGTCGCCGCTTCCGGCCGCGCTCCGCCGGCTCGAGATGGACGGGCGGATCGAGCGCTCGCCCGAGGACCATCGCCTCGACAACGAGCGGTACCGCTGGCGCCTGGTCGGCGAGCGGCCGATCGCGCGACCGGGCGTGGACAAGGGCCTCACCCAGCTCGCCGAGGGCTACCTCCGCGCGGCCGGCCTCGGCACCGTCCGCAATTTCGCGGACTGGGCCGGCGTGTCGCTGCGCGAGGCCCAGGCGGCCGTCGATCGTCTGGACACGGTGACCGTCTTCGTCGAGGGCCTCGGAGCGACGGAGCACCAGGCGCTGCCCGAGGCCCGGGCGCTCGTCGAGCGCGAGGGCGCCATGCAGCGCACGGTGGCCCTCCTCGGCTTCGAGGACAACCTGCTCGCCCTGCACGGGCGACCCGCCGCGCTCGTCTCGCCGCAGTTCCACGGCATCGAGGTGCCTTCGTGGGGCTCGAACACGCGCTCGCGCCTCGGCGAGGCGAGGCACCTGTCGCACCGGCCCGTGGTGGCCGAGGGACGCGTCGTCGGGTTCTGGGAGCACGACCCGGACGCGCAGGCCATCGTCGTCGGCTTCTTCGAGCGCGTCTCGATGGCGTCCCGCGAGCGGGTCCGGGAGCGCGCGGCGACGATCGACGTGCTCGTGCGGGAGCTCGGCCACGCGCACAGCTTCTCGCTCG
Organism: uncultured Myxococcales bacterium; assembly: GCA_964593795.1. GTDB lineage: Bacteria > Myxococcota_A > Polyangia > JAHFDS01 > JAHFDS01 > JAHFDS01. The sequence continues at coordinate 9,686 of CAZQJC010000082.1, forward strand.
ACACCGACGAGGACATGCGCAAGCGCGCCGCCTGGGTCCGCGAGCTCGCCCCGAGCTGATCGGCTACATCTTCTCCGCGCGGCGCAGCGCTTCGGCGCGCGCCTGCCACGCGGGCTCGGACCCGACCTGCATCCACCAGCGACCGAGCAGCGCGTGCGCGCGCGCCGCGACGAGCGGCGGCAGGAAGCCCCCCGTGTGGCTCTTCGCGAGCAGGTCCAGCGTCTCGCCGAGGAGCTCGCAGGCCTCGCGCTCGGCGCGCATGTCCACCAGCGCCTGCAGCAGGTGCAGCGCCCCGGTCATGCGATCGAGGATCGGCAGGCCCGAGTCGGTGAGCGCGTTCTTGCAAGACCGCACGACCGACATCACCGGATCGAGGCCGCCGGTCTCCATGATGAGGGTCTGGGCGCCGGGACGCTTGGGCACGCCCGGGGGCGGCAGCGGCGCCGTGGTCTGCGACGACAGCGGCGGCGGCGTCAGCGCTCTGGCGCTCTGCGTCTTCTCGCCTCCGAAGGCCTCCTCCACCGCCCGCACACGCTGCGTCGCCGTGGCCGGTTCCCTGGGCAACGGCACCGGCTCCTCGCTCGTGATCGCGCCGCGGGTCCGCTCCCACACCACGCGGACCGCGAACTCGTCGCGGCCGATGCGGAACCAGTCGCCGGTCTTGAGGCACGCGGGCTTCTCGACGCGCTGCCCGTTGAGCCACGTCCCGTTCTGACTGCCGAGGTCCTCGAGCCAGACACCCTCGGGCTCGACCTTGAGCGTCAGGTGTCGGCGCGAGGCCGCCGGATCGTTGACCACCACGTCGCAGTCGGGCTGCCGCCCGATCACGATGGGCCGATCCTCCGGCAGCTTGATGTCCGTGCCGTGGTATCGCAGCAGATACGTGGGCATCCCACGCGCATCGTAGCGCAGGTCGCTCGACGCGCACACGGAACCGCACTGCGTACCCACCGTATGTCATGCTGCGTTCGTGGTTTCGCTGCCCCACCTGGCGTTCGGCACGCCTCGCTTGCTGCCGAACCCCGAGACCCTGCCCGGCCGCGTGGTGGTGCTCGACATCGCGTTTGCCGCCGACGGCATGGGGACGCCCTTCGAGGAGGTGACGGGCCCCTTCATCCGCGGCCTCGGCGATCGGCTGGCGGCCTGGATCGACCACCACGATCACGATCGCCACGCCGAGTTCGCGGCCGATCCGCGGTTCGTCCTCGCCACCAAGGCCCAGCACGGCGCCTGCCCGGAGATGGTGACGCCGGAGCTGGTCGAGCGCGTGGGCCCGATCGACTCCATCTTCGCGCACGTGGATCTCGATGGCCTGTACGCCGCGGCCAAATGGATCCGGGGCGGCACGGAGCCATATCGCGGCGCGGACGACGATGCGCGCGCCGTCGACACCCGTACGGGGACGCCTGGCTCCACCGGTGACCTCATCGACCGCGCCCTGCGCGGCCGCTTCCGCGACGACGCGCTCAAGCACACGGTGGTCCGCTACCTCGTCGGCGGCTGCCGCGACGAGGCCCTGCACGACTCGATCGATCGCGCGGCGCGCCAGTTCGACCAGATGGCCGCCGAAACGCGACGCCTCGCCGGCCGCTACGAGCTGCGCGGCCGCGTGGCCTTCGTCGACGCCGGTGAGCGCAAGCAGGCCTACGACAAGACGGAGCTCCTGCTCGCCGGCCAGCGGCTGGCGCCCGTGTCGGTGGTGCGCGACTCCGGCATGATCACCCTCGCGTCGCACTTCGACAGCGGCATCGACTTCGTCGCGCTGCTCGGCCTCGGGGGCGGCATGCCGACGCGCGTCTCGATCCCGGAGTCGCGGCTCGGCGAGGCGCTCGACAAGCTCAACGCCCACCTCGGGGCCTGACGGCGCCCGATCGGTCGCGTTGCGGCGATCTCGAGGGCTGGTATCCTCGCGCCGATGGACGAGGCCAAGCAGAGCGAGCTCACCTCCGCGCTCGTGGCCGCCTACCGCACCGAGGGCACCACGCTCCGCAAGCTCGCCGGCCGCGAGCTCCCCTCCTTCGAGGAGGTCGCGCGAATCTCCGAGTCGCTGCGCGAGCTCCTCATCCCCGAGATGGCCATCCCGAAGCCGCTCGACCTCGAGCGCTTCGCGGCCGACCGCCTCGCGGACCTCGCGCCGCGCCTGCACCGGCAGGTCCTGCTCGGGCTCGGCTTCGACTGCGCGCCGAACGAGTCGCCGTGCCGCAAGAAGGCCTGGCGCGTCGTCGAGGACTTCCTCGGCGGGCTTCCCTCGCTGCGCAGCAAGCTCGACCTCGACGCGGCGGCCTCGTACGACGCGGATCCCGCCGCCAGCGGCGCCGACGAGGTCGTGTTCTGCTACCCGGGCCTCTTCGCGATCACGGTCCACCGGCTCGCGCACCAGCTCGCAGCCGCCGGCGCGCCGGTGATCCCGCGCATGATGGCGGAGTTCGCGCACTCGCGGACCGGCATCGACATCCACCCCGGCGCCCACGTCGGGGACAGGTTCTTCATCGACCACGGCACCGGCGTCGTGATCGGCGAGACGGCCGACATCGGCAGCCGCGTCCGCATCTACCAGGGCGTCACGCTAGGCGCGCTCTCGGTCCCCAAAGAGACCGCGCGCAGCCTGCAGGGCAAGAAGCGCCACCCGACGATCGAGGACGACGTCATCATCTACGCGAACGCCACCATCCTCGGCGGCGCGACCGTGATCGGACACGGCGCGATCATCGGCGGCAACTGCTGGATCACCGAGTCGGTGCCGCCGGGCACCCGCGTCACGAGGAGCTGAGCATGGCCGACGACACCCACCCCGCGCACGACGCCGACGCCCTCGTCACCGCCTTCCTCATGCGCTTTCTCGCCGCATTGGCCGTGCTGTCGGCCGCAGGCAACCTCGGCCTCTGGATCTGGGCCGCGACGCGCTGACGCGTCACCCCAGGCGAGCGGCGCGCGCGATCTCGGCCTGGCCGTCGGCGTGGTAGCTCGATCGCACGAGGGGCCCCGACTCGACGTGGGCGAACCCGAGCCCGAGCGCGAACTCGCGCAGCCGCGCGAACTCGTCGGGGGAGACGAAGCGCGTCACCTGCAGGTGCTCGCGCGACGGGGACAGGTACTGCCCGAGCGTCACGATGCGCACGCCGCAGTCGCGGACCTCGCGCAGCACCTCCTCGACCTCGGAGAGCTCCTCGCCGAGGCCCAGCATGAGCCCCGTCTTGGTCGTCGCGCCGCGCGCCGAGGCGTGCGAGAGGACCTCGTACGATCGCGGGTAGCTCGCCTGCACCCGCACCTGGCGCGAGAGGCGCGGCACCGTCTCCAGGTTGTGCGCGAAGATGTCGGGCCCCGCCGCGAGCACCACGTCGACGTCCTCCGTGCGGCCCTTGAAGTCGCCCACGAGGACCTCGAGCGTCATCTCCGGGCAGCGCGACCGGATCTCGCGGATCGTCTCCGCCCAGTGCCCTGCGCCGCCGTCGGGCAGGTCGTCTCGATCCACGCAGGTGACGACCGTGTGCGCGAGACCGAGGCGCGAGAGCACCTCGCCCACGCGCCGCGGCTCGTCGGCATCCGGCGGCAGCGGCCGCCCCGTCGGCACGTCGCAGAACCGACAGGAGCGCGTGCAGACGCCGCCGAGGATCATGATCGTCAGCGAGCGGCGGTTCCAGCACTCCCCGATGTTCGGGCAGGACGCCGACTGGCAGACCGTATGGAGGGACTGCTCCTCGACCAGGCGCTTGACCTCGAAGTAGGTGTCGCCGCTCGGCAGGCGAACCTTGAGCCAGTCCGGCCGGCGCTTGCGCGTCCCTATCTGGACGAGGCGATCGGGGTCCACGCCCTGATGCAAGCACCATCGCGGGCCCCTGACCACCCGAAACTGCGCACCTTCCGGCGCAACTCCCGGCGGTCGCCGCCGATACCCTCGGCATGCGCACCGCCCTCGCCCTCCTCGCCCTCCTCGGCTGCCTGGCCGCGCGCCCGGCCGCCGCACACCCGACGGGCTCACCCCACCGCCACGTCACGACCTATGGCTACCGGGCCGAGGGTGGCGACGACGAGGTCCGCGGCCACCTGGGCACGGGCGGCACGCTCCTGGCCGCGGTCTCGCAGTCGGGCGGCCCCGATCTCGTCTCGGCCGGGGGCGGCGGATCCCTCTGGGCCGGGCTGCGCCTCTCGTCGTGGCTCGGGTTCGAGGCGGGCTGGACCGGCACCTTCCACGGCGGGACCTCGTCCATCCCCGACGCGAGCCCCACGCTCCATCACGTCTGGGCCGAGCTCAAGCTGCACCTGCCGACCCGCTCGCGCGCGGCGCCGTTCCTGGCGGCAGGCGGCGGCTACGCCCTCCTCGGCCGCTCGGGCACCGGCGTCGACTTCCGAGGGCCGAGTCTCCAGGCGGGCCTGGGCTTCGACGTGTGGGTCTCGCCGTTCCTCACGCTCGGCCCGGCGGTCCGCTACCTCGCCGCCGACTTGCAGCGGCGGGCGGGCGGCCCTGGCACGCTCCTCCAGGGTCTATCGATGAGTGTCGCGCTCGCCGCACACTTCTAGTGCCTCGACCACGGCACACTGATCATCGAGCGGGCGGCATCAAGGTCGAGGCCTTGCTTGCGTGTGGCCGGCTCGGAAGCCGGCCACCAGGCACGCTGCCCTTCCCCCGCCGGGCAAAGCCCGGTCGGGCCCCCTAACCTGCGTCTTCGCTCGCCATGCTCGCTACGCCCTTGCGCCTCGCCGCGCTCGGCTCGAACGCGCCGGCGCGAATCACTACGCCCTGGTCGAGGCACGCGCTCGCTCCGCTCGCGCCGTGGTGTTCGTGCCGCCGAACGACGGCTGCGCCCTTGGTCCCGACGTCCCTACGGCCTGGCCCCCGCGCGCGCCGGGGGCAGCGCCCGTGCACGTGCGACCTCTGCGGCGCGGACCGCCTCGAACTCGTCGCCGCTGCGCCAGGTGGGAAACGCCGACGCCTCGGCGATGCCCCGCACCGCGTGGAAAAGGAAGCGCAGATCCTCGACCGCACCCTCCAGGTTCCAGTCGCCCGTGAGCTCGTCCTGCGGCTGGTGATAGCGCTCCGCCTCGAAGGTCTCCATGAGCCTCGCCCCCCAGCCCGCGGCGCGGCCCACGAAGTTGTGCCCCGGCTCGACCGCGACCACGGGGATGCCCGCGCGCGCGAAGCTGAGCTGATCGGAGCGGTAGAAGAGGCCGAGCTCCGGCGCAGGATCGCCGCGCAGGGTGCGCCCGAGCGCGCGCGCCACCCCCGCGAGGACCGGATCGAGCGAGGTGCGACCGAGCCCCACGAAGCCCAGGTCCCGCGTGCGGCCCCAGACGTTGAGCCCATCCACGTTGATCGCCGCGGCGATTCGCCCGGCCGGCCACCGGTCGCTGCGCACCCAGTGCTTCGAGCCGAGCAAACCCGACTCCTCGGCGGCCGTCAGGACGAACAGCACCGAGCGGCGTGGCGGCGCGGGCAACGCCCCGAACGCGCGCGCCAGGGCGAGCACCCCTGCCACCCCCGATGCGTTGTCCCAGGCGCCGTTGTAGATGCGATCGCCCTTTCGCGGATCGCCGAGGCCGAGATGATCGTGATGCGCCGCGATCACGACGGCCTCGTCGGCGAGCGCGCGATCGCGCCCGCGTAGCCGCGCGACGACGTTGGCGGTCCAGCGACGGCTCAGCGCGCTCTGGATGCGCAGCGAGACACGCACGCCGAGCGGCACCGCGCGGAAGTCCTCGCGCTCCGCCCGCGCTCGGAGCGCCTCGAGATCGTGCCCGCCGAACGTGGCCACGCGCCTCGCCGCGGCCTCCGAGAGCCAACCCTTGACCGTCAGCGCGGGCGCGCTCGGATCCCGTGGTAGCTCGCACTCCTCGCGCCACCACGAGCCCGCGACCACGTGCCAGCCGTAACCCGCGGACGCGTCGGTGTGCACCACGAGGACGCCGATCGCGCCGTGCCTGAGGGCCTCCTCGAACTTGTAGGAATAGCGGCCGTAGTAGGTGCGCGCCCGCCCGGCGAAGCGCGCCGGATCGCGCGCTGGATCGTCGTTCATGACGACGACGACCTTGCCGCGCACGTCCGCCCCCTTGTAGTCGTCCCAGCGCTCCTCGGGCGCGGTGATGCCGTAGCCAACGAAGACGAGCTCGGCGCCCGCGAGCTCGGACACGGGACGCTGATCCCCCGAGAAGGCGACCAGCTCGCGGCCGACCTCGAGCGACAGGCGCCTGGCCCCGGCGTCGAACTGGACGCTCTTCGGCAGGCTCGGCCGCAGCCCGACGAGCTCGAGCGGCTGCAGGAACCCACGCCCGGGCGCGCCCGCGGGCTCGAGCCCGAGGGCTTCGAACCGGCTCGCGAGGTAGGCCTGCGCGAGCGTGTCCCCACGCGTCGCGGGCGACCGCCCCTCGAGCAGATCGCTGGCCAGGAAGCGGACGGTCGCGCGCAGGTCGGCGGCGTCGATGGTCGCCGCAGCCGTGCGTGCGGCCGGGTCGAGCACCTCAGCACGGGCGCGAGCGGGCAGCGCCAGCACCAGCACCAGCACCACGCTCGCAGCGGCGAGCCGTGCGAGGTGGCCAGCGGGCGTGGGCATCGGACTCGGCGCTGGGGAGGACGACAATGAAGGGCCCGACGGAGCGCCGAGCGCGGAGGCGTGCTCAGTCGGAGATGTTCGGACGCCAGGGCAGGTAGAACGCGACGCCCAGCGTCCAGAAGAACTTGTTGCCGAGCTTCTTGTCATCGCCCGTCAGCCGGCCGTCGAAGTTCACGTCGCGGCCCGACGAGTTCTCGCTGACGAGGATGTCACGGAACTCGACGTTGAGCGCCACCGCCGGCGTGAAGAACATGTGGAAGCCGACACCGAGCATCGGCCCGATGAGCGTGCCCTGGTTCTGGCCGTAGCAACCGCCGGACTCGGGCGTGTTGCGGACCGGCGTGCCCATCGCCTCGTCCTTGCAGGTCTGCGGCGTATCCGTGTTGCGGACCGCAGGCAGGTCGTTCGTGCGGTTGACGAAGCCGACGCCGCCGAGGAAGTAGAAGTCGTAGTTGAAGAACGACCGCGAGAAGAGCGAGAACTTGCCCGACATCGGCGTGATCTCGGCGTTGATGCCGGCGATCCACGTGACCTTGTTCATCGCGCGTTCGGCGAGGCCGCACACTGGCGAGCCCGCCTTGGCCGGGACGCCGTCGCTCGGACAGGTCCCCGGCATGCCAGCGGGGGCGAGCGTCGTGAGGATCTCGTCCGCCACGCCGGTCCGGACGCTGGTGCCGCCGGCGAACATGCCGCCGATCGCGAACCAGTCCTTGAAGTGGTAGTTGAGCTTCGCCCCGCCGAGGACGGCGTGGTTGAAGTTCTCGAGGTACGAGATGCCCATGAGCGGCGTCAGCTCGAGGCGGAACTCACGCAGCTCCTGGCGGTGGCGCACGGTGGGCTGTCCAGCCAGCGGGTTTCGCCGGTCGGCCAGGGCCTCGGTCGAGGCCAGGGAGGCAGCGGTCGCCAGCGAAAGCGCGACCACCTTGGGGAAGTGCCGAGAAACGGAAAAACGCGTCATCGTTCGCTCTCCTCGTCTCTCGCTAGCGAAGGGTGCTGTAGTCGAAGCGCGGCGGGATGTAGAAGGACAGGCCGATCGTCAGAAGGACGTTGTTCACGATCTGGCCGTCCGCATTGTTCTGCACCTGCGCGATCGGGTCGTTCGGCATGCGGCTGGTCGGCTCGAACTTGTCCTGGGAGATCATGTCCCGCAGCGTGAAGTAGAAGGTCATGAAGTCGGTGAGGAAGATGCGTCCTCCGAAGCCGATGAGCGGCGTGATGTTGTTCGACGTGAAGGTCTGCGCAGAAGCATCGCGCGGGATGATCTCGGTGTTGGTCATCCCGATGCCGATGTCGAGCAGCGCCTCCCAGTGCACGATGCCGCGGTTGAAGAACGTGAACTTGCCGTAGACCGGCACGTACTGGAAGTTCAGGAAGCCGCCGAACCTGAGCTGGTTCAGGGTCGGGATGCGGAAGTACTGGCTCTGGATCAGCACCGTCGCGTCGGTGAGGTCCTTGCGGAAGTACGTGCCCTCGAGGCCCACGCCGAGCACGTCGGTCACCCAGTAGTTGATCTGGCCGCCGAACGCGTAGTGGCGGATGAGGGCGTCGTTCATGGTCACGCCGAAGTAGGGCGCGAGCTCGAGGCGACGCTGCTTGAGGAACGCCTTGCGCGGAATGACGAGGATGTCCTTCCACTGGCTCTTGTCGTCCTTGGTGGACGACACCCGTCCGGGCGCTGGCGCGCCATCGGCGGCGGTGGTCGCCGTGGGCAGCGGGGCGTCTCCGCCAGGCGCTGCCGCGCCCTCACCCGGCGCCGGATCGGCCGCCTTTTCCGCGGACGCAGAACCCCCGCTCGTCAGCAGCAGCAGCGCGGCCGCCCAGGCCGCCCAAAACCCCTTAGATTTCGCATACTTGCCGGGATTACTGAGCATTTCGCGCACGATATCACAGCAAGTTAGGCGAATCAACACCGCCGCACAGCGGCCTACGAATGCGTGAAATGAGCGCATTTCGCCCACAGTCGACGCGGGTGGGGAATGCACTCACACGGTCATTCTTCGCTCTGGTCGTACAGCGCCTCGACGAACGCGTGCGGATCGAACTCGCGCAGGTCCTCGACCTTCTCGCCCACGCCGACGTAGCGAACCGGTAACCGGAGCGAGTCGGCGATGCCGAGGATGACGCCGCCCTTGGCCGTGCCGTCGAGCTTGGTCAGCACGATGCCCGTGACGTCGAGCTTCTCCTTGAACATCTCGGCCTGCTTGATCGCGTTCTGCCCGTTCGTCGCGTCGAGCACGAGAATGGTCTCGTGCGGCGCGGTCGGCATCGCCTTCTGCATCACGCGCCGCACCTTCTCGAGCTCGGCCATCAGATCGGTCTTCGTGTGCAGACGGCCCGCGGTATCACAGAGGAGCACGTCCGCCCCCTCGGCCTGCGCGCGCTTGATCGCGTCGAACAGGACGGACGAGGGGTCCGCGCCCTCCTTGCCCTTGACCACCGGGGCGTCGATGCGCTGGCCCCAGATCTCGAGCTGCTCGGTGGCCGCCGCGCGGAAGGTGTCGCCGGCCGCGAACATCACCTGCTTGCCCTCGGCCTTGAGCTTCGCGCCGAGCTTGCCGATGGTGGTGGTCTTGCCCACGCCGTTGACGCCGAGCGTGAGGACCACGAGGGGCTTGTCGCGCGCCCAGTCGAGCGCGGGCGAGTCGAGGTGCAGCAGGCGCTCGGACTCCTCACGGATGAAGGCCCAGACGGCCTCCGGATCCGAGAGCGCGTCGCGGCCGAGCGCATCGTGGAGGCGCTCGACGAGCTTCTGCACCGTGGTGACGCCGATGTCCGCGGTGAAGAGCACCTCCTCGATCTGCGAGAGCATCGAGGCGTCGATCTTCGGCTTGCCCGCGAAGATCCGGCCGAGGCGCGCGACGAAGCCGCCGCGCGTGGCGCGCAGGCCGCTGTGCAGCGCGCCGCGATCGGCCTTGCGCACGATGGGCGCGACGACCTCGGTGGGCTTCTGCACGGGTTGACGGACGTCGAGGGCCTCGACCGTGGTCTTGCCGGTGGGCCCGCTCGGCCCGTCGGGCGTCGGGACTGGCGCGACCTTGCGCGGCTCCGGCGACGGGGACGGAGGGGGCGCTCCCCCGCGCTTGCGCAGGAGCAGGAGGCCGGCCGCGACGACCACGACGCCGACGCCGATGCCGACCAGGAGGGGAGTGTCCATAGGTGGCGGAAGAATCAGCATCGTTGGGGGGGGCGTCAAGGGCAGTCCGAGCCCCAGCCCGGGCCCGAGCCCGAGCCCGAGCCCGGATCCAGCCTGGCGGGCCGCTGTCAGACGGGCGTGCTACCAAAGGGCAACCTGCGAATCATGCGGATCCGGCTCGGATCCGCGTGCGAGGGGGAGGCCTTGCGGATCAAGAAGCTGGAGATCGTCGGGTTCAAGTCGTTCTGCGATCGCACGGTGATCACGTTCGATCACCCGATCTCGGGCGTCGTCGGCCCGAACGGCTGCGGCAAGTCGAACATCGTGGACGCCGTCCGCTGGTGCATGGGCGAGCAGTCGGCCAAGCACCTGCGCGGAAAGGCGATGGACGACGTCATCTTCGCAGGCTCGGACAGCCGCGGCCCGCTCGGCATGGCCGAGGTGTCGCTCACGTTCGAGAACACCGACGGGCTCGTCCCGGTCGAGTACCTCGCGTACGCGGAGATCACGATCACCCGCCGGCTCTACCGCGATGGGTCGAGCGAGTACCTCATCAACAAGGTGCCGGCGCGCCTGCGCGACATCGTCGACTTCTTCCTCGGTACGGGCGTCGGCACCAAGGCCTACTCGATCATCGAGCAGGGCCGCGTCGGCATGATCGTGAGCTCCAAGCCCGAGGAGCGCCGATCGCTCATCGAGGAGGCCGCGGGGATCACCAAGTACAAGGTCAAGAAGAAGGCGGCCGAGCGGCGCATGGAGAGCACGCGCGCGAACCTGCTGCGCGTCGGCGACGTCCTCGGCGAGCTCGACAAGCAGCTCGGCTCGCTGCGCAGGCAGGCGCAGAAGGCCGAGCGCTACAAGAAGTACCGCGAAGAGATGCGCGACCTCGAGCTGTGGTCGATGTCGCAGCGCTGGATCGGCGCGGTGGCCGAGGCGCGCGTGGTCTCGGAGGTGCTCGCCGAGCAGGCGCAGGTGCGAGACGGCGCCCTGCACGAGCTCGGCACCAAGGACGCCCTCATCTCCGCGGACCGCCTCGCGGCGGCCGACGAGGAGCGGCGCCTGTCGGGTCTGCAGCAGGCGCTCTACGAGCTCGACAACAAGATCCGCCTGCTCGAGAGCCAGGCGGAGCTGTCGCGGCGCGATGCGCGGAGCCTCGCGGAGCGCGGCCAGCAGGCGCGCGGCGAGGTCGAGGCGCTCGGCCGGCGCGCGGCCGAGCTGGCCGGCGAAGAGGAGACGCTGCGTGGGGAGCTCGACGGCGTGCTGGCGACGTTCGACGCGGATCGCGCCGAGCTCGCGGCGCGCGACGAGGCCCTGGCGGTCCTGCGCAGCGAACAGACGCGCGCGCAGAGCGCCATCGAGGACCAGCGCCGCGCGGTTGGGCGCGCGGACATGGACATCGCGCGCGCCGAGGGCGAGAAGAAGAACCTCGAGCGGCGGCGCGAGGAGGTCGTGGCGCGCACGGTGCGCCTGCGCGAGGAGCGCATGGTGCTCGAGGAACGCGCGGCCTCGCTGGAGGCGGACCTCGGCGGGCTGCGGCAGCGGCTCGAGGCGCTCGGCGCCGAGGTCGAGGAGCGGCGGGCGCAGGTCCGCGGCGACCAAGGACGCCTCGAGGAGGCGCGGAAGCAGCAGCAGCGCGGCGAGATGGAGCTCGAGACGCTACGCACGGAGCTCCACCGCCGAAAATCGCGCCTTCAGTCGCTGGTCGAGATCCAGGACCGCTACGAGGGCTTCCAGCGAGGCACGCGCGCGATCATGCAGCGCGCCGAGCGCGAGGGCGTGCGCGGGCTCGTCGCAGACATCGTGCAGACGCCCGCAGAGCTCGAGGCCGCCGTGGCCGCGGTGCTGGGCGAGCGGCTCGGATCCATCCTGGTCGAATCGCAAGAAGCTGGAGTGGACGCGGTCGGCTACCTCAAGCAGAAGGCCGAGGGGCGCTCGACGTTCATCCCGGTCCACGCGCAGATGGCGTGGCGCGGCGCGGGCAGCGTCTCCGGCGGCGATGGCCTCGCGATGGCGTCCGGGGAGCCCGTGCCGATGACCGACTCGGTGCCGGTGGGCGCGCGTGCGCTGCTCGATCTGGTCGGGTACCAGCAGGACTACGCCAGCGTGGCGGGCTACCTGCTCGGCGACACCGTGCTCGTGGACGACCTCGAGGCGGCGCTGCGGATGCACCGCGACGACTCGAGCGCGCGCGAAGGGCTGGCGCGGTTCACGTACGTGACGCGCGAGGGTGACGTCATCGACCGCGCGGGCGCGGTGACGGGCGGGTCGCGGGACCAGGGCGCCGGCGTCCTCCAGCAGAAGCGCGAGATGCGCGAGCTCGAGGACATCATCGGGCACATCGAGAGCGACTACGGGGCGCAGATGAGCCGGCACGTCGAGGTGCGCGCAGAGGTGCAGCGCCTCGGCGAGGCGATCGACGAGGGCAAGCACGCGCTCCACGAGGGCGAGCTCGAGCTGACCGGTCTGCGCAAGGACGTGACGCGCGCCGAGGACGAGCACCGGCGCTCGCGGGAGCGCGTCATGCAGCTCGAGGGCGACGAGGACGAGCTGCAGGGGCGCCAGGAGGAGGCCGTCCGCGAGGCCGAGGCGGCCGACGTGGCGGCGGCGAGCGGGCGCGAGCGCAAGACCGCGGCCGAGGCGGAGCTCGAGCGGCTCGGGGAGCTCGCGCGCGAGGTGCTGTTCCGCGTCGAGGAGGCGCAGATCCAGAGCACCGAGCTGCGGATCCGGGTCGCGACGGTGGGCGAGCGCAAGAACGCGCTCTCCGCGCAGCACGGCCGCGTGACGTCGGAGCACGCGAGCGTGGAGGCCCACCGCGAGCGGCTCGAACGACAGATCGTGGCGGACGACGAGAAGAGCGCGACCCTGTCGGCCCAGGCGACCGAGGCCGAGGCGATGCTGACCGACCTCGCCACCGACAGCGCCGCGCGGGCGCAGGCGCTCACCGAGCAGCGCACGGCCTACGAGGCCAAGCAGCTCGAGCTCCAGGAGCGCGAGGTCGAGCTCCGGCAGCTCCGCAGCCGCTCCTCGGCGCTCGCGGACGAGATGCGCGAGCTCGAGCGCCGGCTGACGGCGATCGAGAGCACGCGGCTGCGGCTCGAGGAGAGCGCAGACGAGAAGCACCGCGTCGTGCTCAAGGACGAGGCCCACGCGCATCACCTGCGTGCGCTGTTCGGCGAATCGGAGGAGTCGCGGCTTCGCGAGCTGCGTGACCTCATCGACCGCATGGGCGAGGTGAACCTCTCGGCGATCCAGGAGCACGACGAGCTGTCGAAGCGCTTCGAGTTCCTCTCGGGTCAGAAAGCCGACCTCGAGGACGCGCTCGACCGCCTGGAGAAGGCCATCGCGAAGATCAACCGCGCGTCGAAGAAGCGCTTCGAGGACACCTTCAACGCGATCAACGCCAAGTTCCAGGAGGTCTTCCCGCGCCTGTTCCGCGGCGGTCAGGCGCGCCTCGCGCTCGTGCCGATCTACAAGCGCGGCCAGGTGGTCGAGGGCGCCGAGGGCGAGGCGCCGATGGCCACCGGCGACGACATCCTCGAGGCGGGCCTCGAGATCATCGCGCAGCCGCCCGGCAAGAAGATGCAGAACGTGGAGCTCATGTCGGGCGGCGAGAAGGCGCTCACGGCCGTGAGCCTCATCTTCTCGATCTTCCTCATCAAGCCCTCGCCGTTCTGCTTGCTCGACGAGGTCGACGCGCCGCTCGATGACGCGAACGTCATCCGCTACAACGAGATGATCCGCGAGATGACCGATCGCACGCAGTTCATCGTGATCTCGCACAAGAAGAGCACGATGACGATCGCCGACCAGCTCTACGGGGTGACGATGGAGGAGCCCGGCATCTCGAAGATCGTCGGCGTCAACATGCGCGCGATGGAGACGAAGAAGCCGGCACCCCCGAGGAGCCCCGGCGAGGGCTCGAAGCCCGTCGAGGCCGCGTAGCCCGAACCCGCACCGATGCGCGAGCGCTCAGAAGGTGCCGATGAGCGCGGCGCCTCCGGGCGCGGGCACGACCCAGACGCTGCGGACGCGTGGCCGCTTCTCGACGGGATGCAGCAGCAGCGGCAGGCCGACGCCGGCGCCGGTGCCGATCGCGGCGCCCATCAGCACGTCCGTCAGGTAGTGCCGATCTGCGGCGATCCGCAGGTACCCGGTGGACGTCGCGAGCACGGCCCCGGCGAGGGCCACCCAGGTGGCCGTCTTGTAGCCGCGCTGCACCGCAACGGTCGTGGCGGCCGCCGTGGCGGCGAAGGCGAACGCCGTGTGTCCCGAGTAGAAGGACAGGTTCTGGTCCGCGTCCGAGGCGGGCGTCGTGGGCGTCACGTACGGGCGCCGCCGAGCCACCACGTACTTGACGCCCTGGGCGCCCACCGCCGCGAGCGCGACGGCCTCGGCCACCACGAGCGCATCCACGAGGACGCGGTGGCCACCGTCGTCCAGGCCCGAGCCGAGCGCCGACAGGCCCAGGGTGGACACGGGCACGAGCCCGTACGCGGTGAGGCTGCTCAGCTTGTGGGCCGTCCCCGGAGAGCCCCAACGCATCGCGGCCCGCGCCGTGGAGTCGAGCCCGCCGGGTGCGCACCACCGGCAGGCGTCGGGTGCGAGATGCGGCTGCAAGAGCTCGAGGGTGAGCCACGCCGCGGCGGCGCCACCCGCGAGGGGGACGTCCACGGACAGGTCGTAGGCGAGCGCCTGGGGAGCTCCGTCGTGCTCGGGATCTGCCGCCTGAGCAGGCGACGACGCGAGCGCGAGCGCGAGCGCGAGGTGAAGGGCGCGCACGGTCGTGCGGAAGGCGTCGGCGCCGTAGCGGGAGGCCGAGGCTACTCGCCCGGCCGCTTCTGACGGTTCGGGTTCAGGAAGCGCGTGAGGTTGGCCGGAAGCGGATCGGGGAAGGTCTTGTCCGCGTGGAGCTTCTTCGCACGGACGAGCAGCTCCTCCTGCCCCTCGATGATCTTGGGGTCGGGCACGCAGCACTCGACAGGGCACACCGCCTGGCACGCCTCGTAGTCGTGGAAACCCACGCACTCGGTGCACAGGGCCGGGTCGATCACGTAGATATCGTCACCCTCGCTGATGGCCTCGTTCGGGCACTCCGGCTCGCACGCGCCACAGTTGATGCACTCCTCGGTGATGATCGTTGCCATTGCGTCTCCTGAGCCTCCTCGTGCCGCAATCCTTGCGTGGGCGCGAACAGGACGCATAGCGCCCCGCGCGGTCCCGGTCAAGCCCAGTCCCGGGGTCTCGTTCGCGGCGCGCTACATCTCCGAGCGCAGCCGCTCGACCGCGCCGCGGAGCTTGCGGCTCGCCCATGCCGTGGGCACGTCTCGCGCCAGCGCGAGCACCACGTAGTACTTCGCGTCCACGACGTGGAGGATGAGCTGGGCCCGCTCGGCCCGGATCACGATCTCCCCCGCGACCCCGGCGCCCAGCGAGTCGGAGGCGCGCTTGATGTCGTTGAGCACGAGGCCGACGTGCGCGCCGAGGAGCTGGATGTCGAGCGGCTCGAGCAGCGCGAACTGGTCGACCGGCTCGCCGTCCCAGTCGGAGAAGACCGCCCCGAGCGCCCCCGGCACGGCGCTGACGACCTCACGCAGGATTTCCGAGAACGGGGTCGAGATTTCGGTCATGGGTCGGTCCTGACGTTGGTGACCTCGGCCTCGGCGAGCAGCTCCGGCCGGCGAACCACCTTGTGGCGGTCCAGTTGTCGCTCGAGCCACTTGCCGAACTCGGCCGAGCGGTACTCGTCGAAGATGCGGTCACGGATCTCGGAGAGCGCTTCGTCGAGCGACGTGTTGCGCGCCGGCGTCTCCTCGAGGAACACCACGGTGTGCCAGCCGAACTCCTCCGTGGGGAACGGATCCGAGAAGGCGCCCCGCACGAAGGGATCGCGCGTGACGGCCTGCACCCACTTGCCGACGAAGCGCGGGTCGCCCTCGAAGGTGCCGAGGCTGCGATCGACGTGCAGCCCCACCGCCTCCGCGCGCGCCACGAAGGCCTCGGGCGAGAGGCCGTCCCGCCGGGCCTGGGTCACGAGCGCGCGGATCTGCTGGAAGCCCGGGGAGCCGGGCCTGGGTGGCTTCTCGGCGGCGAGCACGTTGTGGACCCGGCGGATGGGTGGGTGGACGAAGTAGGTCTTGCGGCGCTCGTACGTCTCGGCGAGGAGCGCCCGCGGGATGTCCTCCTTGCGATGCGTCGCCTCGAAGTCGCGATGCAGCAGGGCGCGCACGGCGGCCCGCCGGGCGTCGTCGAGCTCCGAGGGGCTGGCCACGATGCCGCGCCGCTTCGCCTCCTGAGCCATCACCTCGAGCGTCACGAGCTCGTCGAGCGCCGCGCGGGGATCGAGGCCGGCCCGCGCGGCGTACGAGGCGACCTCCGCGGCGGTGATGGCCGTGCCGGACACGTCCGCGACCGCATGCGCCGGTGGTGCGGCGCTCGGTCCACGCTCGGCGCCCGTGCAGGCGACGAGCATGATCACGCCCAGAGCGCCTCTGGCACGGTCAAGAGCCACGAGCGACGGCACGCGGCAGGAGCGTAGCACATCGCCGTTGACACCCCGGGCGCAGTCGGTCGAAGTTGGCGGCGGACAACGATGCGAGCGCCCATCATCGCCATCGACGGGCCAGCGGGCGCCGGCAAGACCTCCGCGGCACGAGCCGTGGCCGCGCGACTCGGCTTCCTGCTGCTCGACACGGGCGCGATCTACCGGGCGGTGGCGCTCGTGGCCCGCGAGACCGGCGTCGCATGGAGCGACGAGCGCGGGCTCGCCGCCATCGCCAACGGCCTCGACATCGCGTTCGAGGCCGCACCCGAGGGCCAGCGCGTGCTCGTCGGCGGTCGCGATCGCACCGCGGAGATCCGTACGCCCGAGATCAGCGAGGGAGCGTCGCAGGTGTCCGCCAGGCCCGCCGTGCGCGCCGAGCTGCTCGAGCTGCAGCGCCGGCTCGGGCGCGCGGCCAAGGTGGGCCTCGTGGTCGAGGGGCGCGACGTCGGATCCGTCGTCTTCCCCGACGCCACGCTCAAGGTGTTCCTGACCGCGAGCCCCGAGGCGCGCGCGGAGCGGCGGCACCAGGAGCTGCTCGGCCGCGGGATGCCGTCGGATCTCGCGGCGACGCTCGACGAGATCCAGAAGCGCGACGAGCGCGACTCGACGCGCGAGGCGGCCCCCCTCAAGGTGGCCGAGGGCGCGGTCGTTCTCGACACGAGCGGGATGTCCTTCGACGCGGTGGTGGCTGCCCTCGAGGCGCTCTACCGCAGGGCGGCGTGATCCGCGGATCCCGGTTGACAAACGCGCACCTGGCGCGTACCCTTCGACACCTGTTTCCAGAATCGCCAAAAGCCTAATGATTCCGATTTGTTAGGGCAGCCCAATGGGGGGTCGCCCAGCGGTCGGGAAGAACAGCTCTGGCGCACCTGGGATCAAGAAAATCTGAAGGGAGCACGTAGAACGAATATGGTCCAAACCCAAGAGCACTCCTCCGCGCCGTCCGCCGGCAGCTTTGCCGCGCTGTTCGAAGAAAGCCTGAAGCGCGAGGACGTCAAGGAAGGCGCCGTCGTCAAGGGGACGGTCATCCAGGTCACGAAGGACTTCGTGGTCGTCGACATCGGCTACAAGTCCGAAGGCCAGATCCCCCTGAACGAGTTCATCGGCGCCGACGGACAGGTCTCCGTCCACGAGGGTGACCAGATCGACGTGCTCCTCGAGAGCCGCGAGGACGAGAACGGCCTCGTGATCCTCTCCAAGGAGAAGGCCGATCGCCACAAGGTGTGGGACGACATCTCCGCCGCGTGCGAGCGCGACGAGCTCATCGAGGGCGTCGTCGCCGCGCGCGTCAAGGGCGGCCTGTCGGTCTCCATCCGCGGCGGCGTCAAGGCGTTCCTCCCGGGCTCGCAGGTCGACCTGCGCCCGGTCCGGAACCTCGACGCCTTCATCGGCAAGAGCTTCAAGTTCAAGGTCATCAAGTTCAACAAGAAGCGCGGCAACATCGTGCTGTCGCGCCGGGCGCTGCTCGAGCGCGAGCGCGCCGAGCTCAAGGGCGCGACGCTCGACAAGCTCCGCGAGGGCGAGATCGTCGAGGGGATCGTCAAGAACCTCACCGAGTACGGCGCGTTCATCGACCTCGGCGGCATCGACGGCCTCCTCCACATCACCGACATGAGCTGGGGCCGGGTCAATCACCCGAGCGAGCTCTTCCAGGTGGGCGATCAGGTCCGCGTCAAGGTCCTCAAGTTCAACGCCGAGACGGAGCGCGTCTCGCTCGGTCAGAAGCAGATCACCGAGGATCCGTGGACGCACGCGGCGGACAAGTACCTGCCCGGCACGGTCGTGCGCGGCAAGGTCGTCTCGCTCAAGGACTACGGCGCGTTCGTCGAGCTGGAGGAGGGCATCGAGGGCCTCATCCACGTCTCCGAGATGTCGTGGACGCGTCGCATCAAGCACCCGTCGAAGATGGTCGCCGTCGGCGACACGGTCGAGGCGGTCGTGCTCGACATCGATGTCAAGAACAACCGGATCTCTCTCGGCATGAAGCAGCTCGAGAAGAACCCGTACCAGACGCTGATGGAGAAGTACCCGCCGGGCACGGTCGTGCGCGGCAAGGTGCGGAACATCGCCGACTTCGGCATCTTCGTCGAGATCGAGGACGGCATCGACGGCCTCGTGCACATCTCGGATCTGTCCTGGACCCAGCGGGTCAAGCACCCGTCGGAGCTCTACCAGAAGGGCGACGAGGTCGAGGCGGTCGTCCTCAACATCGACATGGCCGACGGCGAGAAGCCGAAGATCTCGCTCGGCATCAAGCAGCTGGTCCAGGATCCGTGGGACCGCATCCCGTACACCTACCCGGTCGGCAAGTCGATCGAGGTCAAGGTCCTCAAGGTCACCGACTTCGGCGCGTTCGTCGAGCTGGAGAAGGGCGTCGAGGGTCTCATCCACGTCTCCGAGATGTCCGAGGAGCGCGTGCAGGATCCGCGTGACGTGGTCAAGCCCGGCCAGGTCGTCCAGGCCGAGGTCATCCACGTCGACTCGAGCGAGCGCAAGATCGGGCTCTCGATCAAGGCCGCCACGCGCACGACGGAGATGGCGGAGGCCCAGGGCTACACGGGCTCGAGCCCGCAGGCCACGCTCGGCGACGTCATGCGCCAGAAGCTCGGCGACGCGCTCAGCAAGGCAAAGAAGTAATCAGCACTCGATGAATCCCCGGGCTCCGCGATGCGGGGCCCGGGAGCTCCACCGGGCATCGCGCTCGCGAGGCCCTCGCCTCCAGAGCCAGCGTTGCCACCCTCCACTGCTCCCCCCGACCCCCAAGAGCCCGGCGACGGGCGCAAGACGATGGCGCCCGCGGGCGGCGCGCCGCGCACGTGGATCCGTCGCTTCGCGCGGCTGTGGGGCTTCGCGGCGTTCCTGATCGGGATCCTGATCCTGTTCCGCAACGTCGCCCTGCCCTTCATCTTCGCCATCGTCGTCGCCTACGTCCTCGCGCCCGTCATCGACCGGATCACGAAGCGGCAGATCGCGGGCCGGCACATCGGAAGACCCTTCGCGATCATCGTGGTCTACCTCGGGGTCATCACGTCGATCACGGCGTTCCTGTGGCTCTTCGTACCAAGGCTGACGGCGGACTTCTCGAACCTGTTCCGCGAGTCGCCGCGATTCTTCGACAAGGTCAACAAGGTCTGGGTGCCGAAGGCCGCTTCGTGGGCGGCGCACACGTTCGGCGACGGAGAGGCGGCCGAGGGTGGCCCGGTCCCGCACACGGTGCCGAACCCGACCGAGCACTCCCGCTTCTCGGTCGTCCCGCGGTCAGAGGGCGAGCTCGAGGTGCGCCTCGAGGGGCTCGAGCTGCAGGTGAGCGAGGGGCGCAACGGCGGGTGGGTGATCGCGCCGCGCGTGCCCAAGGCCCCCGAGCCCCCCGGCGAGCGCTTCGAGCGGCAGTTCCGCGACGCCATCGCGGAGGCGGTGCAGTCGGGCGAGGAGGGGGTCAAGGACTTCCTGGCGGTCGGCCGCAAGATCATCGGCGGGACGCTCGGGGCCATCGCGAGCTTCTTCCTGACGCTCATGGTGACGGCGTTCATCCTCATCGACCTCGAGCGGATCCACCGGTTCATGCGCTCGCTCGTGCCGCCCGAGTACCGGGGCGACTACGACAAGATCATCGAGGGCATCGACCGCGGCTTCGCGGGCGTGATCCGCGGCCAGCTCCTCATCTGCCTGGTCAACGGCACGCTCACGTACGTCGGCCTCGCCATCTTCCACGTCAAGTACGCCATCCTGCTGGCGGCGCTCGCGGCGGTGATGAGCCTCATCCCGATCTTCGGGTCGATCCTTTCGAGCGTGCCGATCGTCGCGATGTCGCTCCTGTCTGGCGGCTCGGGCGGCCCCTCGATCACCAATGGCCTCCTCGTGCTCGGCTGGATCGTCATGATCCACCTCATCGAGGCGAACCTGCTCAACCCGAAGATCATGGGCACCGCGGCCAAGATCCACCCGCTCGTGGTGGTGTTCGCGCTCATCGCGGGCGAGCGAACCTACGGCCTCGTCGGGGCGCTCTTCGCGGTGCCGGTCGCGTCGATCCTGCAGACGTTCTTCCTGCACTTCCGGAAGCGCGCCTGGCAGACGGGCGCCGCGGCGCCCCAGCAGGACACGGGCCGACAAAGCCAGAGTCCTTAGTTTGCGATCGGCGGCCTGGGAAGGCCGCCGCAGGAGGGGCGCGCCGCCCCTCCCCCAGTTGGGCAGAGCCCAACTGGGCCCCCTCCCTGCGTCTTCGCTTCGCTACGCCCTTGCGGCTCGCTACGCTCGCCTCGACGACGGAGGTACCGGCGCCGCTCATCTGAGCCGATCCAGGGAGAGGGCAATGGCGGACGCGCTAGCGGGCGCTGAGCGGGCGCTAGCGAGCAGCGGGCGTCGGGGGCGCGGACCTCGTGGGTGCGGGCTTGGGCGGCGCGGGGGCGCGGCAGGCGCCGGTGTCGGGCAGCGGAGCGGCGGAGCTCGTGGGAGGACGGCCGGGCGCGGGCAGCACCACGTGGCGGAGGTCCTTGCGGGGCGCGGTGTCGATGATCGCGAGGCCATCGACGCCCGGGACGAGCGGGACGCGCACGGTGATCTCGGCGCGGACGTTCTGCGCGAGCGACTTCGCGAACGCGCGGTTCTTCTCGTCGACCTCGTCGACCTCCGCCGGGGCGGTGAGGGGGAAGTCGAAGGCGAAGGGCTCGCGCGGCGCGGCGCCCGCGCACTGCCAGACCTCGAAGCGGCCCGCGTAGCGGCGCACCGTGGTCGGTGCCGGGTAGCGACCGCGGGTCACGGCCAGGACGTCGACGCGGCCGGCGTCGTGGCGCAGGAGCAGGTCCACATATTCGCTCGCGCGTATGGGTTCGTCGCGCTTCGCGCGGGGTCGGGGCGGCTCCGACGGCGCGTCTGCGGCTGGCTTCGACGGCCGCGCGGCGGGCCGGGCGGGGCCGGCGGCGAGGAGGAGGACGAGGGAGGATGCGATCCCGATCACCGGCCGAGCCTAGTGCTTCTGTCTCCCGGGGCCAGCCGAATCGCGTTTCTGCAGCTCTGGTTACGGAAGTTACGCCGCGTGCCGCGGTGCGTCGAGATTCCGCCTACCGTTCGTTCGGGAACCCTATACTCGGGTGCATGAACGGCATCACCCGCGCGGTCGCCTGCGCGCTCTCGATCGCGGCCAGCCTCGGCTGCGATCACCCGCTCGACACCACGCGCGAGACGCGAGCCCGCGGCACCTTCGGCGCCGAGCTGTTCGACGTCGCGTGCCAGCGCCTCGCGTACGGCGACGACCTGACGCGCGCCGACGGCAAGATGGACGTGTCGGGGGACGACTACCGGCGGTACTGCCGCGACGTCGCGTCGAGCGGCGGCGGTGGCGCGGGCGGTGTGGGCGCGGGCGGTGTGGGCGCGGGAGCGGGGGGCGCGGGCGGTGCGCAAGGGCGCTTCGGCGCGGGGGGCACCGGCGGTGCTGGCGGCGCGGGCGGCGCGGGCGTGGCGGGTGCGGCGGGCCCGGCGGTGACGACGGACGCGGCGCGGTTTCCTCGCGCGGGCACGCTCAAGGGCGGGCGCGGGATGCTCATCGCCGCCATCGACGCGGCGATGCCGAAGCCGTACCTGGACCGCCTGGAGCAGCTCCTGCTCGATCTCCTCCCGCTCTACGACGACGGCGCGATGATCGCGGGCACCGACGCGATCGTGAAGGCGCTGACGACGCTGCAGGCCGACAAGCCTCTGCACGCCGCGCTCGCGAAGCTCTCCGAGCGGCTCGGGTACCGGCCGCTCGGCCCCGCGGCCCTCGGCGCCGTGCGGGCGATCGCCGCCTACCCGCGGCTACCGCAGTTCCTCGACGCGCACCTGGCGCTCCTCGACACGATGGGCAAGGGCAACGCGCAGTGGAAGGCCGTCCTCGGAGCGACGGCGGCGACGCTGCAGTCGAGCCAGGTGCAGCCGGTGGTGTCCGCGCAGGACCGCACGCTCAAGCTCGCGACGAACCTCCTGCTCGAGGAGGACGCCGGGCTCCCGGCCGCGAGCCGGGCGCCGAAGCTCCTCGTGGCGCGAGACTACCGCGGGCTCGCGATGGTGGAGGCCCGCACGGGCACCGTGCCGCTGCCCTTCGTGGACCGCGACGGCGACGGCCTCGCGGACGCGGACGACTCGGGCAACTTCGTCGACCAGTCGGGCAAGCCCATCAGCGTGCCCTCGCCGTTCGCGAAGGCGGGAGGAGACAGCGCCGCGCGCGACGCGATGGGACGCGCGCTCATGGGTGGACAGACGCTCTACCGCTACGTGGACCTGTCGAAGACCATGCTCGGGGCGCTCTCGTCCGAGGCGCTCGTGCTGGCGGACCCGGCCAAGGACACGGCGCTCAAGCTCCTGCAGGGCACCGAGGCGGTCCTCGGGGCGCGGACCATGCAGACGCGCGTGCTCGACGACGGCAAGCCGCTGGTCTTCATGGGCTTCGACACGCGGGTCGCGCCGCTCCTCGACCTGACGTATTCGCTCCTGCAGATTCTTTCGGATCCGGACGGCGACGACTCGCTCGGCATCGCGGAGACGCTCTTCCGCGAGCACGCGGACATCACCTCGGCCGCGATCGGCGAGATGCTCGCGCAGAGCGATCGCGGGCAGGCGCACTCCGAGGCCGTGATCGACGAGGACGCGACGTTCTACGACGACCTCGCGCAGATCATCGTGCGCACGATGGCGGTGCCGGGCCTGGCCGAGGACCTCGTCAAGGCCTTCGCTCACCCGGACACGCAGCTCCTGTGGCCGATGCTGTCGGAGTACTTCCGGTACAACGACAAGATCGACGTGGACTCGAGCTCGCAGCGCGTCGTGGGCAACCTCGCGACGCCGGTCAATCGCGGCCAGAGCGACACCGGCTTCAACCGCAGCGTGCAGCAGCGTCTGTTCCACCTCATCGCGGACTCGAACGGCGTCCGGCTGTGCTCGAAGGCGGGCGCGCGCGTCGAGGTCCTCGGCATCGGCCTACGCACGTACGACAACGCGTGCGACCTCTTCCAGGTCGACGACACCGCGGTGTTCTTCATGCAGAGCATCGTCGAGGGCAAGAACGCCGACGGCACGTACACCGGCAAGCCCAAGGCGCGCCTGAACCTCAACCTCGGCTTCCTCGATCCGCTGACGCCCGACGCGCTCATCGAGACGCTCTCGACCATCAAGGGCTTCAATCGCAACCCGACGCCCGAGGCGCTCGCGCGCGTGCTGTTCCTCGATCCGCCGCCCGACTTCATCGCCAACACGCAGGACGCGCAGAAGTGCTCCGAGGGCAAGACGTTCGTCGAGCACCACGGCAGCACGATCTTCGCGTGGGAGGCGCGGCCCTTCTACAAGGCGATAAAGCCCCTCTTGCAGGCATTCGCGGATCACGACTCGGAGAAGATCTTCGCCGACGCGACGGCGCTCCTTCACCGGCACTGGGCCTCGAAGAGCAGCACGGACCACCAGAGCCGCGATCCGATGGCGCCGAACTACGTCGTCGGCACGGGCCTGCGGAGCTACGAGCCCCTGCTCGACGAGACGTTCTCGTCGCAGCTCCTGCCGAAGCTCGTGACGCTCACGCAGACGCTCCTCGAGATGAAGATCCGGGGCAACGAGCCTGCCCTGCCGGCGCTGGTCAAGACCACGCGCTACCTCTTCGATCCGAGCGTGCACGCGGGCTCGCCGGTGCAGCCGCGCGGGCCGTGCCCGATGCTTGGTGCGGGCGGCGAGTGTCATGCGCGCCGCGGCGACGGCAAGGACGGCGGGCCTCTGACGCCCTACCTGCTCATGGCGGACGCGTACAAGGAGCGGCGCGCGGCGGTGGCGGGCGGTGGCGGCGCGGGGCAAGCGTGGAAGACCGGCACGAGCTCGGTCGTGGATCAGCTCCTGGCCGTCACGTCGGGGCAGTTCAAGAACCCGCGGATGGCGCCGATGGCGGTGCGGCTCATCGCGTTCCTGCGCGCGCGCGTCGCGGCGCACCGGAGCGCGGGCGACCTCGAGTCGTGGGTGCGGCAGGGCCTGCCCGGCGATCTCGAGGCCACGATGGGGAGCCCGGTGTTCGCGGCGCTCGTGGACCTCACGAAGGTGATGGCGTCCGACGAGCCCGCCCGCATGGAGCTCTACGCGCTCATGCAGTACCTCGTCGACGCGGCGGGCAACGACGAGGCGTTCCTGACGGCGCTCACGGCCGCGGGCGATCTCCTGCAGATGCTCATCGACGACCCGAACCTCGTGCCGGTCCTGCACGCGGTCGGCAGCATCATGGACCCGAAGGCGGGCATCCTCGAGGCGCAGACGCACTTCCTTCGCCGCGCCAACGAGGTGGACAAGGCGCACGCGCTGGCCGAGCTGTTCAAGGGCCTGTACGCCGAGCACCGGCCGGGGTCCGCGCCGGTGCTCGACATCGTGGACCTGCTGGCCGAGGTGCACCGCAAGTCGCCCGGCGCCGGCGGGCGCTTCGCGCCCGAGGACTACGAGGCGGCGTTCAAGGCCGTGGCGGAGTTCGTGGGCGACGAGAAGCGGGGCCTGAAGAAATTCATCGCGATCGTGCAGCAGAGGAAGCTGCCTTGAGCCCACGCCGAGGAGCCCTCGCGGCTGCGCTGGCGATCGCCCTCTGGCCCGCGGTGGCCGCGGCGGGCGGGATGTTCCTGCCCGGGCGCGGGGTGCGGCCGCTCGGGCGCGGCGGCGCCTTCACGGCCGGCGCCGACGATCCCGGGGCCATCGCGTACAACCCCGCGGGCCTCGCGGACGTGCGATCGACGACCGCGCTCCTCGACGTCGGCTTCGTGACGCAGGGGATCGGCTACTCGCGCGTGGACTCGGCGGGCGTGCGGCAACCCGAGGTGCAGAACCAGGGCTCGCCCACGCCGATCCCGACGATCGCGCTCGCGGTCCCGGTCGGCGACAAGCTCACGCTCGGCGCAGGCCTCGTGGCGCCGTCGACCTCGCTGCCGAAGTACCCGACCGACGGCGCGCAGCGCTACTCCCTCGTGGACCTCGACGGCACGATCATCTTCGCGCTCGAGGGCGCGGCCGCGCTCAAGCTCGGAGAGCACGTGCGGATCGGCGCGGGCCTGCAGCTCGTGGTGCTGAACTTCTCGTCGCAGGTGATGATGTCGGCCTGTCCGGGTACGACCATCTGCGCGCCAGAGGACAAGGACTTCGACTCGCTCTCGCAGGTCGTCGTCTCGAGCGTGATGCCGAGCGGAAACGTCGGGGCGCAGGTCGTCTTCGACAAGATCCGCGCGGGCGTCGCGGCGCAGCTCCCGGTGTCGGTGGACTCGACGGGCAAGGTGCGGGCGCGGCTGCCACGCGCGGCGTTCTTCGACGGGGCGCGCGTCGTCGGCGACGAGGGGCGCGTGGCGTTCACGCTGCCTGCGAGCCTGCGCCTCGGGGTCGAGGCGAGGCCGAAGCCCCACGTGCGGCTCGAGGCTGAGGTCGACGTCGAGCTCTGGTCGATGCACGACAAGATCTCGATCGACACGTCGAAGCTCGCGATCGAGAACGTCAAGGGCGTGGGCACGTACCAGCTCGCGCCGATCACGATCGAGCGGCGCTTCGAGGACGTCGTGGCGCTCCACCTCGGCGCGGAGGTGGAGGTGCACCCGAAGGCGACGCTGCGCGCCGGCTACGCGTACGAGCCGGGCGCGGTGCCGTCGAAGTACCTGCAGATCCTGTCGCCGGACGGGGACAAGCACCTCATCGCGCTCGGGGGCTCGGCGAACCTCGGCAAGCTGCGCCTCGACGCCGTGTTCGCGCACGTGATCCAGGCCGATCGCGAGGTGACGGACAGCGCGGCGCTGCAGATCAACCCGATCCGGCCGTCCTCGCCGGTCGTGGTCGGAAACGGCACGTACAAGGTCTCGGCCAACGTCTTCGGCCTCGGCGCCGTCTACGCCTTCTGACGCTACCGATCGGCGAAGCGGCGCAGGTGCTCGCGCCGGAACGTCCAGTCGGGCGTGACGAGCGTGGGGCCGAAGTCGAGCGGGAACCAGCCGTCTCGCGGGCCGCGCACCACGTGGAAGTCCTGCGCGGGCATGAAGCCCTGCGCCAGGAGGAAGACGCGCTCGTGCGTCGTGGGGTGCTCCGCGACGTCCACCACCACGACGACGTGGCCGGGGAAGCCCCCCTGCACGAAGAGATCACCGATGGCCAGCTCGCCGAGGGGCAGCGCGGTGGTCTCCTTCTCGAGCGAGGCCGAGCCGGCGTAGTTGAAGAGGGTCGTCAGGTAGGCGCGGAAGGTGGCGTCGCCGCGATCGGGCGCGGCGCTCTTGCGCCAGGTGACGCGGTTGCCGGCGACCTGCGGGCGAAAGCCCTTCTGCCACCTGTCGAGCGAGGCCTCGTCGCCGCTCGTGAAGCGAAAGTGCACCTCGGCGTCACGCCCGCTCGCGCGCAGCCACTCGGCGCGCAGGCGCATCGCCGAGTCCGCGCACTCCTGGTGCGGCAGGACGTCGAGGTCCACCACCGCGACGTGCGGGTCCCGCGGCAGGACGTTGCCCTTGCGATCGCGGATCGGCGGACGCCCCGGGCGCAGCGGCAGGTTGCGCAGCCAGCGCGCGAAGCCCTCGGCCGGCACCCGGACGAAGCCGACGGGGGGCGAGATCCGCGCCGCGAGCGGCTCGCCCGGGCCAGTGCGCGGCCAGGGATAGACGTCCGGTCCGAGGAGCAAGAGGGCCGCGAGCGCCGCGATCACCCCCTCAGGATCGCACGGCATCCAGGAATGCCAAGGCGCCGAGCGGTCTGCACCCGCCGTCGAGGCGAGCAACGAGCCGCAAGGGCGTAGCGAAGCGAAGCGAAGCGAAGACGCAGGGAGGGGGGCCCAGATGGGCTTTGCCCATCTGGCGGAGGGGCGGCGCGCCCCTCCTGGTGGCCGCCTTCCGAGGCGGCCACTCGCATTAAGGACAGGCGCCGTCGCCGGCGAGCTCGGGGCGGTACTCGAAGTGCATCGTGTCGTAGTGGTACCAGCGGCCGCCCCAGATGAAGCCCTCGGCCTCGAAGGCCGCCACGATCACGGCGGGGATGGTGCTCCGCCAGCGCGGCGGTCCCGGCTCCTTCTGCCAGCGCCAGTAGTGGGAGCGCGCGGCGTTGAGGTCGATCGCCACGCCGAAAGCGTGCGCGCTCCGCCGCTCGGTCCCCGCGATGTTGCGGCGGGCGAAGGCCCCGGCGGGCGGCACGAGGTGACCGCGCAGGGTGGCGTCGAGCTGCGGCGCGACGCGCGCCATGACCCGCTCGAGGGGCCCCACGAGGCGCGGGTGCACCCTGAGCGCGTGGCCGAAGAACCGGACCCGGGTGAGGCTGCGGGGCGGGTCGCCGTACGTGGCGGCGAAGAGCGGCAGGAAGCGCAGCCGGCCTGGATCCTGCGCCGGATCACCGACGGGCACGATCGGACCGCCGGGGTATGGGATGGCAAAGGTGTCGGCCGGGGCGGGATCCTCGATCCGGCGCTCGAGCGACCGGCCCGGGGGTCCCTCCCAGGGATGCCGGGAGCCGTCCGGGAGGACGACGAACCAGCGGCCGTCCACCTGGGCGGCCTGGCCCGCGTAGTGCCGCAGCAGGCAGGCGAGGCGCGGGGGGACCTCGGGCTCGCTCGCCCTCGCGGGGGCCGCAGCGCCGAGGCTCGCCGCCAGCGCGCCGATCAGGGCCCCGAGCCGCTGCACGGCGCCATTGTCCTCCGGCGTCGTCACGTTGACCACCCGGCGCGTTGACCCCCCGGCGGGGGTCCGCTACGTTGAACGGCAATGGAGGCCGCCGTCGACAAGCGCCGCTTGCCTGGGAAATCCTGGGCGCGGCGGCTCCAGCGGCCCATCCTGCTCTGCTCCCTCCTGCTCGGGGCCACGGGGCTCGTGCGCCGCTTCGTCCTGCCCCCCACGCCTGCCCTGCCGGTCATGGCCACGGTGCCCGCCTTCTCGCTGCAGAGCGAGCAGGGCAAGGCGTTCGGCGCGGCCGACCTCCGCGGGCGCGTCTGGGTCGCGAGCTTCATCTTCACGCGCTGCCCGACGCTGTGCCCGCGCGTGACGCGCTTGATGGCAGGCCTGCAGCCGCGCGCGCTGGCCCACCCGGGTCGCGTACGCCTGGTGTCGATCTCGGTCGATCCGGAGCACGATGGCCCCGAGGTGCTCGCGGCCTACGGCAGGCGCTTCGGCGCCGATCCGCGCGCGTGGACCTTTCTGACCGGAAGCTTCGAGACCATCAAGGACACCGTGGAGAATGGCTTCCGGGTCGCGATGGGCCGTGAGGGCAAGACCATCGACGATCCTGCCGCGGTGTTCCACGGAACTCACTTCGTCCTCGTCGACCAGGAGATGCGCATTCGTGGTTACTACGATCTCGACCAAGCGGGCGGTCCGGACCGCCTGCTCCGCGACGTGGAGCGGCTGGTGGAGGACGGCAAGGGCTAGGGCTGGCCTCGCGGGGGCGCTCGTCGCGCTCGCGCTGGCAGGATGGGGGGGTCGCGCCGCGGCCGCCGATCCGGAACGTGTCATCAAGCTCGCCACGGTGGCCCCCGACGGCACGCCGTGGTCGAAGTCGCTCGAGTACTTCAAGAAGCGCCTGGAGGGCGCGACGAAGGGTCGCGTCAAGATCAAGGTGTTCCTCGGCGGCGTGCTCGGCGACGAGACGCAGACCGCGCAGGAGCTCCGCCGGGGAGCCCTCGGCGCGTGGGCCGGCTCGGTCGGGGCGCTGACCACGTCGGTCCCGGAGCTCGGCGTCCTCGATCTGCCGTTCCTGTTCCGCAGCGAGGCCGAGGCGGACTACATCCTCGACGAGGTCATCAACGACGAGCTCTCCAAGCTGCTCGAGAAGCGCGGATTCCTCCTCGTGGCCTGGGGCGAGAACGGCTATCGCGGCTTCGGCACCAAGTTCGGCCCCGTGCGCACGCCGGGGGCGCTCAAGGGCCACAAGATGCGCTCGCAGGAGAGCCGCGTTCACCTCGAGATCTACCGGGCGCTCGGCGCGCTGCCGCAGCCGATCTCGGTGACGGAGGCACTCTCGGCGCTGCAGACGGGCGTGGTCGACGGCTTCGACAACACCCCGATCTTCGCGTTCGCCGCGAACTGGCACCAGGGCATCACCGACTTCACCGTGACGAACCACATCTACCAGCCGGCGGCGATCCTGCTGTCGAAGAAGGAGCTCGACAAGTGGCCGGCCGACCTGCGGGCGGCCATGCTGTCGGGCGATCAGCGCGAGCTGTCGCGCATGGCGCGCGTCGGCGTGCGCGAGCTGGTGCCGCTCCTGCTGCAGAACCTCGAGGCCGCCAAGATCAAGGTGCACCACCTCACCGAGGCCGAGCGCGACGCGTTCGCCAAGGCGACGCTCCCGGTGCACGAGCGGTTCCTCAAGTCCGTGCCGTCGGCGCGGCCCCTCTACGAGAAGATCAAGAAGGCGCTGGCGGCGCGGCGAAGCAAGGGGTGAGCGCGATCCGCACCTTGCTGGTTGCTCCGCGAGCCCGGCGATGACCGCCCGGCCGCGCTGGGTCCGGACGCTCGACGACGCCCTGTTCCGCGGCGAGCGCGCGCTCGTCGTCCTCCTCGTCGCGGTCATGTCGGTCTCGGTCTTCCTCGACGCCTTGCACCGCGTGTTCGCGGCCGGCGAGGGCCGCATCGAGCGGCTCGTCCTCTCGCTCGCTCCCGCGTCCGCCGAGGCCAGCGTGCGCGCCTGGCTCGCGCCGGGCGTCGTGGCCGCGCTGACCTTCGGCGTGCTCTACGTCGCCGGCCGCACGCGCCAGCGCTCGGGCCCCCTGCCCTCACCCATGCGGACAGCCGCATATGCCGCCGCGGGCACCGCGATCGCGGCGGGCCTCGTGCGCGCGCTCGTGGCGGGCCTGCCGAACGGCCTGCCGTGGTCGCAGCAGCTCGCGCTCTGCGCCATGCTCTGGGTCGGCTTCCTCGGCGCGTCCATCGCGGCGCGGAACCGGACGCACCTCGCCCTCGAGGTGGCGGGGCGCATCTGGCCCGCTCGCCTGCGCCCCGTGGCGGACTGGATCGCCCGCGCGGCCGCCTGCAGCTTCTCGCTCTTCCTGGCGGCGCTCGCCGTGGGCTTCGCGCGCTTCCACTACGCCGAGTGGGCCGAGTCCGACGGCGCGGCGGGCCTGTTCGAGGGCTTCGCCGTGCCGCGCTTCCTCGTGTTCGGCTTCCTGCCGCTGCCCCTGTCGTCGATGGGGCTTCGCTTCCTCGTGCACGGCGTCGAGCCTGCCCAGGAGATCGTGGTGCACCCCGAGCCCGGCGAGCCGAGCGCGTGACGATCGCGCTCGTTCTTCTCGGCGCGCTCGCGCTCGGCGTCCCGCTGTTCGTCGTGATCGGCTGCGTCGCGGCGCTGGCGTTCTCGCTCTACGGCGGCGCCGAGGGCTTCGAGGGGATGCAGATCCTCGTCGTCAAGATGGTGGGGCTGACGTCGAAGAACGTCTTCCTCGCGATCCCCTTCTTCGTGGTCTCGGGCGCGCTCATGAGCGCGGGGAGCATCGCCGTGCGCCTCGTCGAGGTCGCCGACGCGCTCGTGGGCTGGATGCGCGGCGGCCTCGCCGTCGCGAGCGTCTTCGCCTCGGTGGTCTTCGCCGCCATCAGCGGCAGCTCGCCGGTCACGCTCATCGCGATCGGCGGGATCATGTTCCCTGCGATGCTCAAGGCGGGCTACCGCGAGAAGTTCTCGCTGGGCTTGCTCACCACCGCGGGCTCGCTCGGCTGCCTCGTGCCGTCGTCGATCCCGATGCTCGTCTACGCCATCAGCGTGACGGGCACGGCGGCGGTCGACGTCCGCGAGCTCTTCATGGCGGGCCTCGGTCCGGCGGTGCTCATCGCGGCGCTCCTGTCGCTCTACGCCGTCCTGCGCGCGGGGCCCGTCGCACCGCACAAGCGCTTCTCGCTCGCCACGCTCGGGCAGGCGATGCGGCGGGGCGTCTGGGCGCTCTTCCTGCCCGTCCTCGTGCTCGGCGGCATCTACGGGGGCGTCTTCACCGCGACCGAGGCGTCGGCCATGAGCGTCGTCTACGCGGTCGTCGTGGAGGTGGGCATCCACCGGTCGCTGCAGGTCTCGGCCCTCCCCGGCATCCTCGTCGGCGCCATCTCGAGCATGGGCGGCCTGCTCCTCGTCATCCTGCTCTCGTTCGCCATCAACGACTTCCTCGTGGATCGCGAGGTCGGGCAGCTCGCGCTCGAGATCGTGCAGCGCTGGGGCCTCGGCCCGGTCGGCTTCATGATCGCGATCAACCTCTTCCTGATCGTGACCGGCATGTTCATGGACTCGATCTCGGCGATCGTGCTCTTCACGCCGATCATCGCGCCGGCCGCCGTCGCGCTCGGGATCGACCCGCTCCACCTCGGCGTCGTCTTCATCGTCAACATGGAGATCGGCTATCTCGCGCCGCCCATCGCGACGAATCTCTTCGTGGCGAGCACGATCTTCAAGCGGCCCTTCGGACTCGTCACGCGCGCCGTGATGCCCACGCTCGGGATCCTCTGCGGAGGGCTCCTGCTGGTGACGTACGTCCCCACGCTGTCGGTGGGCCCGGTGCATGCCCTGCGCGGTGGCGCCCTGTACCAGCCCTTCGCGGCCGGCGCGGGGACGCCCAGGCCCGCCCTCGTCGCGCCCGTGGCGCCGCCTGCTCGCCCGCAGGAGAAGGCAGGGCCGGGGCCCGACGCCGGGGCGGGGCGCGTGCTCACGCTCGACGAGCTCCAGCGCGTCGCCGAGGCCCGCCGCGCGGACGCCGGCGCCGAGCGGCCCGACGGTGGGGTCCCGGACGCGCCGCGGGGCGCCACGCGCGTCCTCACGCTCGACGAGCTCCAGCGCATCGCCGAGGCCCGCCGCACCGACGCCGGCGCCGCCACCGACGCGCGGTGACCCGGAGCCCGACGCCCAGATTCGTCCTCGACTCGCCCCACCAATTCGACGAAACTCCGCCGACCATGAATCTCCTGAAGGCCGGCCTCCATTGCTTCCAGCACCTGCCCGAGTGCCTGGCGGACGGCGGCCAGAAGCTCGGCGCGATGTGGCTCTACGCGGCCCTCTTCGCGGTGGTGTTCTGCGAGACGGGCCTCGTCGTCACGCCCTTCCTGCCGGGAGACTCGCTCCTGTTCGCGCTCGGGGCGCTGACCGGACCCGCCGGCAAGGAGGTTCACTTCCCGCTCGGCGTGGTCGAGTGCGGCGTGCTGCTCGTCGCCGCAGCCGTGATCGGCGACGCGGTGAACTACGCGATCGGCAAGCGTATCGGCCCCGCGGTCTTCAAGCGCGAGGACTCGCGCTGGCTGCGCAAGGCGCACCTCCAGCGCGCGCAGGACTTCTACGAGCGCCACGGCGGCAAGGCGATCATCCTCGCGCGCTTCGTGCCGATCGTCCGGACGTTCGCGCCGTTCGTCGCGGGCGTCGGCAAGATGCGTTACTCGCGCTTCTTCCTCTTCAACGTCACGGGCGCGATCGCCTGGGTGAGCCTGTTTCTCGTCGCCGGCTACAAGTTCGGCGAGTTCCCGGCCGTCAAGCGCAACTTCCAGCTCGTCATCGTCGCCATCATCATCATCTCGGTGATGCCGATCGCCATCGAGTTCTGGCGCGCCCGCCGCACCGGCGCCACCACCTCGAAGTAGCCTCGCCTCTCATCCTGCGTCACATCTCGGAGGAAGAGAACGCCAGGGCCGCCAGGCACGCCAGCCGGACATCGCCTGGCTGTCGCGGCGAGTAGCCGGCGGCCGTACAGGGAACGAGGCTGGCCGTGCGCAGCGGCAGCCACAAGCCGGGCTGGCGGCCCTTGCGGCCCTGGCGTTCTCCTTTCCGTGGCCCGTGGAAACATATCCGCTCATGCGGATGTGTAGAGTCATGAGAATCGCGCGTACGGCCCGGCTGCTTGACTCTCGCGCCTACGGCGCGGCTGCTTGTCTCTCGCGTCTACGGCTTGAAGGTGCAATGCAGCCGCAGCGCGTCCTCGAGCCTCTCGAGGTACTCGTGCAGCGGGATGGTCGTCGCGCCGAACTGCTCCATGTGCGACGTGACCATCTGCGTGTCGAGCAGCGCATAGCCCCGCGCGCGCAATCTCTCGACGAGCGCCACGAGCGCCACCTTCGACGCGTCGGTCGCCCGCGCGAACATCGACTCGCCGAAGAACGCGCCGCCGAGCGAGACGCCGTACAGGCCCCCCACGAGCGCGCCGCCGGACCACGTCTCGATCGAGTGCGCGTAGCCGAGGCGGTGGAGCGCCACGTAGGACTTGACGATGTCCTCGCTGATCCACGTGTCGTCACGCTCGGCGCAGCCGCGCACGACGCCCTCGAAGTCCGTGTCGATGCGAAGGTCGAACTTGCCCTGGCGGACCGTCCGCGCGAGGCGCTTCGGAACGTGGAAGGCCGGAAGGTCGAGCACGCCGCGCGGGTCGGCCGTGTACCAGGACAGCTTGCCCGTCCGCGAGTCGGCCATCGGGAAGTAGCCCTGGGCGTACGCCTCGAGCAGCGTCAGCGGGTCGATCGGCTTTCCCTTCTGGAGTGCGCGCGACACGACCGGACGATCGTAGCACCGGTGTATGCTCGTCGCGGACAAGGAGGAATTCCAATGAAGCTCGCTTTCCGTGTGCTCCTCGTGGCGCTGCTCGCGCTCGCCGTGCCGTCCTACGCGGTCGCCTTCCAGGCCAAGGCCGGCGACAAGAAGGAGGCGGCCAAGGACGACAAGGCGGCCAAGGACGACAAGAAGCCGCTCGTCGATCTCAACACCGCCTCCGAGGAGGAGCTCAAGGCGCTGCCCGGCATCGGCGACGCCTACTCCAAGAAGATCATCGAGGGCCGGCCCTACGCCAAGAAGGACCAGCTCCTGTCGAAGAAGATCGTGCCGAAGGCGACGTACGCGAAGATGAAGGACCTCGTCATCGCCAAGCAGGCCGCCGAGGGCAAGGGCGGCGGCACCGGCGAGCACGGCTCGGGCGGCGGCAAGGGCAAGGGCGGCGGCAAGGGCGAGGGCTCGAGCAGCGGCGCCGAGAAGGGCGACAAGGCCGCCAAGAAGTAGTCCGAATCCATTTCGCCCTCCGCGTTACCCTGGGCAGATGACCCTGCCCATCCTCCCCACCACGATGGTCGGCTCGTACCCGCGCCCGCGCTGGTTCACGCAGCAGCTCGACGGCCGCGACCTCCGCGAGGCGTTCAAGCTCGTGCACCACGAGGAGGCGTTCGAGGACGCCGTCCGCACCGTGATCAAGGATCAGGAGCGCGCGGGGCTCGACCTGCTCGCCGACGGCCAGATGTGGTTCGACGACTACGGCATGGGGATCGGGTCGTTCCTCTGGTACTGGCTCGAGCGCATCGAGGGCTTCGGCAAGGAGAAGCTGCCGCACCCGGCGCGATCGAAGGCCAAGGGGCACGATGTGTTCTCGCTCGACGAGGCGGGGGGCGTCGCGGTGCGCGGGCCGCTCCGCCGCGGACCCATCCGTCTTGCCGAATTGTTCGCGCGCGCCCAGGCCAACACCGCGCGGCCGATCAAGGCGTGCGTGGGCGCGGGACCCATCCAGCTCTCGACGCTGGCGCACTTCCAGGACGGGCCGATCAAGGACCGCTACATGCTCGCCGACGCGCTCGCGGAGATCTTCCGCGAGGAGATCGCGGACCTCGTCGCCGCCGGCTGCCGGCACGTGCAGCTCGAGGACCTCGGCGCCTGGATCCCGAACCTGTCCGGCGAGCGCGACTTCGCGTGGGTGCGGGGCGTCATCGACCGGACGCTCGCCGGGATCCCGGCGGAGGTGCAGACGTCGTGGCACTTCTGCCTCGGCAACGCCTGGGGCAACCGCATGCATGGCCTCACGCAGGGCGGCTACGGGCGCGTGCTCGGGCACTACCTCGACGTGAGCGTGGGCGCGTTCGTGCTCGACTTCGCGTGCCGCGAGATGGAGGACGTCGCGGTGCTGCGCGATCTGCCGAAGGACAAGGGCGTCCACGCGGGCGTGATCGACGTCCGCTCACTCGAGGTCGAGGCGCCCGAGCAGGTCGCCGCCCGCATCCGCAAGGTCATCGCGATCGTCCCACCCGAGCGCGTGACGCTCACGACCGACTGCGGCATGAAGCAGCTCCCGCGCGCGTGTGCCACCCAGAAGCTCCGCGCGCTCGTCGACGGCGCCGCGATCGTGCGCAAGGAGCTCGGCGCCGGATAGGATCGAAGCACCGAGGTGCTCGCGTATCGATGGGGGCTCGGGCTACGCGAGGACGTCCTCGGGCGCGATGAGCAGATACGGCTCGGCGAATGGGTCGCCTCCGGCCTCGGGGACGAGGCGCAGGCCGAGCTCGCCGCCCACCACCAGAACGGCGGTGCCCGAGCCGGAGTCCTCGACGGTGACGGCGCGCGCGGCGACCTCCCCCGCGCGCGTGCGGCCGACGACGCGGCAGGGCGCGCCCGAGTCGGGGTGCACCACACGGGTGACCTCGCGCGGCGCGTCCTCGGCCTTGTAGCGCAGCGTCAGGCCCTCGGGGCAATCGGCGTGCGGCTCGACGAGGACGTCGACGTAGGTGGGCACGCGCGGACGATGGCATACTGCCCGCGCATGGCGAAGCCCCTCCGCATCGGCGTCACCATCAACTTCTCGTACCCGAAGCCCGGTCGCGCGCTCTACATCGGCAAGACCTTGCAGTACGTGGAGGAGTCGCTGTTCGCGGGGCTCGTCGGGGCGGGCGCGACCCCCGTGGTGGTGCCTGACTTCTCGCCGTGGACGGCGGATCGCGCGGCGGCCGTCGCGCCCTTCGCAGAGCAGCTCGATGGCCTCCTGCTCTCGGGGGGCGCGGACGTCGCGCCGGCCTCTTACGGGCACCCGTCGCCCGACGAGCGCTGGCCCGGGGATCCGCGGCGCGATGCCTACGAGCTCGCGCTCCTCGAGGCCTGCCGCGCCCGCGCGATGCCGATCCTCGGGCTCTGCCGGGGCGCCCAGCTCCTCAACGTCGCGCTCGGCGGCTCGCTGTACCAGGACCTCGCGACCCACGTCGAGGGAGCGGAGGTGCATCGGGACGCAGAGACCTACGACGATCACGGCCACCACGTCGTCCTCGAGCCCGACTCGTGGGTGCACGGCGTCTACCAGGTGCGCGAGCTGCCGGTGAACAGCGTCCACCACCAGGCGGTGGACAGGCCCGGCGAGGGTTGCGCCGTGGTCGCGCGCTCGGCCGAGGACGGCGTGATCGAGGGCATCGAACGTATTCGCTCGAACGAATGGATGGTGGGCTTGCAGTGGCACCCCGAGTGGCTGCCAGGGCGCGTCCCCGGACGCGCGGATGGGGCGCCCGTGTTCGAGGCGTTCGTCGATGTGGTGCGAAGGAGGACGCGATGACCGCGCTGGTGTTGGCCGACGAGGTGTCCGAGGCGCTCCGCCGCGGCGGACCGGTGGTGGCGCTCGAGAGCACGGTGATCGCCCACGGCCTGCCTCACCCGCAGAACCTCGAGCTCGCCGCGCGGCTCGAGGCGATCGTGCGCGAGGAGGGCGCGGTGCCCGCGACGATCGCGCTCGCGGACGGCGCCGTGCGCATCGGCATCGACGCGGCGCTGCGCGAGCGGCTCGGCACGGACAAGGGCGTCGCCAAGGTGAGCCTGCGCGACGTCGCCCTCGTGCTGGCGGACGGCGGGCTCGGCGCGACCACCGTCGCCGCGACGATGTGGGCCGCGGAGCAGGCGGGGATCGCCGTGTTCGCGACGGGCGGCATCGGCGGCGTGCACCCGGGCGACGGCTTCGACGTCTCGGCGGACCTGCCGGCGCTCGCGTCGATCCCGGTGTGCGTCGTGTCGTCGGGCGCGAAGGCCATCCTCGACCTGCGGCGCACGCGCGAGTGGCTCGAGACCTGGGGCGTCCCCGTGCTCGGCCTCGGGACCGCGCAGTTCCCGGCGTTCTACTCGCGCGAGAGCGGCGGGCTCGGGGTCGACCGCAAGGTCGGCTCGCCCGACGAGGCCGCGCGCTACGTCAAGGCGCACCTGCACCTCGGACGGAGCGGCGTGCTGCTGTGCAATCCGGTGCCGACGGCCTCCGAGATCCCGCACGAGCGCGTCTCCGACTGGATCCACGAGGCCGCGCAGGCGGCGCTCTCGCGCGACGTGCAGGGCCACGCGCTGACGCCCTTCCTGCTCGCCGAGCTCGGGCGTCGCTCGGCGGGCGCCACCATCCGCGCGAACCTCGCGCTCCTCGAGGACAACGCCCGCGTAGGGGCCCGCGTCGCCAGGGCGCTAGCCGCGAGCTGAGCAGCCGGCGCCCGTTTCATTGTGTTCGGACCACGGTCCTTTCCCAGTTCAGCCCCCGCCGGTGGAGCTCCCGTGGCTACGATGCGAGCGAAGCGAGCGACCGTGGGCTCCCGTCCGGCGAGGCGAGCGCAGCGAGCGAGCGGGGGCTCCCGTTGCAGCGAAGCGAGCATGGTGCGGCCGCAGGCTGTGCCGAGGAGATATGGGTTCGAACTAGAGGGCCTAACCCTGAAGTCCAGGGGCGCCATCCGCCTTCGAGGCGAGCGCAGCGAGCCGCAAGGGCGTAGCGAAGCGCAGCGGAGCGAAGACGCAGGGAGGGGGGCCCAGTTGGGCTCTGCCCAACTGGGGGCGGGGCGGCGCGCCCGCTGCGCAGACCTCCAGGCAAGGGGTCTGCGACGGCACGACGTGCGCACGGCACGAGGCAGTAGGGGGTCGGCGGTGGCCGCCTTCCTAGGCGGCCACTCGAGGTTAGCGGGTCTTCTTCTCGAGCAGCTCGTCGATCGGCGCCATCTTGTTGGTCAGGAGCTTGACCACGTCGGTCGTGTCGACGTCGAAGCGCTGGCCGTGCAGCGTGAGATCGAGGACGAGGTTCGACTGCGCCATCTCGACGATCGCGCTGTCGTCGGTCACGGTCGCGCGGCTGTCGTCGGTCGCCTCGGCGCCGCCGACGAGCACCGTGTGCCCGTCGGCGATGAGGACGAGCTTGTGCCGCCAGTCCTTCTCGAGCGCGGCCTCGTCGAGGCCGTAGCTGAACACGCTGCCCGGGCCGAGCGTCTTGTCGAGCGGAGCGAGGTCCGTGAACGAGAAGAGCACCACGCGCACGCCGCTCGCGCGCGCCTTGGCGAGGGGGGCCGCGAGCTCCGCCGCCTCGCGCCGCCACAGCGACGCGCAGACGCTCTTCTTGGCCCGGCCGACCAGGCTCGTCGCGTTGTCGATGAGCGAGCGCCAGCCGCGGATCTGCCAGAGCGACGAGCCCTCCTCCGCCTTGACGAAGCCGGCCAGCGTGGTCTTGAGGTCCTCGAGCGAGCGCGAGAAGCGCGCCCCGAGGAGCTCGTAGAGGCGCTCGGGCGGCAGCGGCACGTAGCGCGCGGGCTTGTCCCCCGCGACGTTCACGAGCCCCACCGACTCGAGCTTCTTGAGGATGTTGTAGATGGCGGAGCGCGGCACGCCCGAGCGCGCCGCGACCTCGTAGCCGGTGGCCGGGTGCTGCTTGAGCAGCACCGCGTACACCTTCGCCTCGCTCGCCGTGAAGCCGAGCTCGCCCATCGCCCTCGAGACGCGCGCGTGGTTCATGGGCTACTGCTGCCCGTCGAGCGCCCGCACGTCGGCGCGATCGCGGTGGAGCTCGGCCCAGCGCTCGAGCGCCGCCGGGAGCTTCCAGCCGAGCCCGATGATCTGCGCGGGTATGGGCGTGGTCTTCGCGCGCTCGGGCAACGCCTCGAGCCACGCGACCATCGTCAAGAGCCACACGTCGGCGACCGCCCAGCCCCCCGGCGTCACGGTCTTGCGCGGCAGGCCCGTGACGACCTCGCCGAGCGTGTCGAGCGCCCGCTGCACCCGCCCCACCATCTCGTCCTGCAGGCTGCCCCACGCGGGGTGCGACGAGAGGCCGTGGTAACGCGCCCCGAGGTCGATGACGCCATTGAGCGCGAGGTCCACGAGCGCCGTCACCTCGCAGGTGATGGGGGCGTCCGTCGCGGTGCGCGGCCACAAGGGCGGCCCTTCCGGGTACGCGCGGTCGAGGTAGTGCGAGATCGCGGTGGAGTCGCCCACCACCAGGGCACCCGGTCTGCGCATCCCGGCCCGCACCGCCGGGGGCGGGTCGGCGTCCACGAGGAGCGGCACGGTCTTGAACGCCGACAGGCCCCGGGCCTCCTCGAGCCGCTCCGGCTGCGTCCGCGCATCGACGAGCGTCACCTCGAGCGACTTGTGGAGGAGAGCGAGCCGGGCCCGCCTCGAGAACGGCGAGGCCTGGAAGTGGTAGAGCGTCCGCATGCCGTGCATTTACCACGTCACCCAGGGTTGAGTCGCGGTCTACCGTCCTGCGCTCGGTCACTCCACGTGGAAGGCCTGGACCAGGACGCGCCCCTCGAAGGCGTGCGCCGGGAGCGGTTGCGGGAGGCCGCCGGGGCCGCCGTCGAGACCGGCGATCTGGAGCCCGAACACGGTGTCGGGCGCCCGAGGCTGCGCGCCGAGGGCGAACAGGATCGTCGGCGCGAGGTCCGCGGGCGTGGCGGTGCCTGACACCAGCACGCGCTCGCGCACGTTGGCCTTGACGCCCACGAGCAGGAGCGGCACGCGCCGGGCGTCGGCGCGCGCCCCGGCTTCGATCGAGTCGATCGGCACGCCGTGCGAGGTCACCACCACCAGCCATTGGTCGCGCCTGGCGCCGAGCGCCCGCTCCACCGCGGCCAGCGCGCCGTCCGCCGCCGCCACCGGATCCGTACCGCCGTCCACGCCGAAATACGCGAGCCCCCGCGCCCCGCCCTGCAGGAACGTGTCGAGCGCGGTGGCGTCGCCGACCGCGTCGAGGCCGTCCATGGACACGTGGCGCAGCGCCTCGTCGGTCGCGCCGAAGGCACCGGTCATCACGCCCGGGATCGACTTCGCCGCGTGGAAGACCGTCTCGTCGTCCCAGCGATCGCGGCCGTCATGCCAGATCGCGAGGCCCTTCGGATCCGCGACCCCCTCGGCGAGCGCCACGCGACCGAGGCCCGGGGCCGCGGTCTCGGTGGGATCGCCTTCCGCGAACGGCACCCACGGGGTCCGCACCGGGTAGGTCCCGGTCAGCATCTGATACGCGTTGACGGGCCCGTCGAGCCAGCGCGTGCGCATGTCGGTCAGCCATGCGCCCCGCTCGAGCATCCCCACGAGATGCGGCGCGTGCGCGAGGCCCGCCTCGAGCTGGCTCGTCCGCAGACCGGCCACGTCGATGACGACGACCCCATCGGCAGGCATCTCGTGCAGCACCGGCGTCTGCCCGGAGTAGCCCGCCCAGAGCGTCACGAGGTCGCGAGCCGTTCTCGGATCGGGGGGCAGGGCCACGAGCTCGGCCGGCGCCTTCGCGCTGGCGAGGAAACCGAGGAGCGGCACGCCCTGCGACGTGGCCGGCGGCGGCAGGCCCACGGCCGCGAGCGCGGTCGCCGCGATGTCGGCGTGCTCGATCGGGTTCTCGATCATGCCCCTTGCGAACGCCGGGCCCCAGAAGAACACGGGGACGTAGAGCTCCTCCGCGTGCATGCCGCCGTGGCGGCCGTAAGCGTGGCCGATCGGGCCGGGCAGCTTGGTCTTGGCGACGTCGCCCGTGACGTACCCGTCCTTCGGGAAGACGAGGACGTCGGCCTGGTTGGGCCCGGACGCGCGCACGTCGGAGAAGCGCCGGGTGCCGGCGTGGCCGTCCCAGGTCAGCGTGTAGCGCGTGTCGATCCCCTCGAAGGTGCCCGCCTGCACGAGCTCGGTGACGACGTGCGTGATCTCCGCCTGTCGCGCCGCACCCGCGGGCGTGCCCGCGCCGGCCGTGACGGCGTAGACCTGGGCATCGCCCTCCTCGTCGAGGACCTTGACCTCGTCCTTCTTGACGCCGAGCTGGGGTCGCGCGTCGAGCGCCTTGGCGAGCTGATCCGCGAACGCCGCCTGCTTGTCCGCGTCTACCTTGCCGTGGTCGAGCGTGAGCACGTAGCTCGTGTCGCCCTCGTGCCCGGCGGCCTTGACGGCGTCCATGAGCTCACCGAGGCCGCGGTCGATGTCCCCGACGAGCTGCGCCACCGCGGGCGCGTTGGCGCCGTTCTCGGTGGGCTGGTCGTCGAGCGCCACGAGCGTCCAGACGAACATCACGTCGGGAGGCTCCGCTCCGCCCGCCGAGGCCGCGCGCCACACCGCCGCGGCGTCGCTGAAGGTGTATCGATTGAGCGGCACGCCTGCGGGCGCGGGCCCGTCGTAGTGGAACGTCGCGCGCACCTCCTTCGGGTAGCGCAGCATGTCGAAGATGTACTCGACGAGCTCCTGGTCGATCTGCAGGAAGCCGAGCAGCTTGGCCCCGAAGATCGCGAAGTGGATGTCGTCGGCGCCGCGCTCCCACGGCGGCAGGAGCCCCACGTACGCCGAGCGGCGACCGGCCGCGCGGGTGACGTCGTAGATCGTCTGCAGGCCCTGCCCGACCGGGTTCTTGTCCCAGAACACGTAGTCGCCGAGGCCGAGCTGGTCGAAGCTGATCTCGGGGCGAAAGCCGTTCGTGCGCGAGAGGTACGCGTTGTGCGGGACGTTCGTGCGCTCGGGCCACGCACCCGTGAGCAACGTGTAGTTGTTCTGGTTCGAGTGCGTGGGCAGGTCCACGCGCGAGAAGCCGAAGAGACCCTCCTTCGCGAGGCGTTGCAGGTTCGGCGCCTGTGCGTCCCAGAGCACCGACAGGCCGTGATCGTCGATGTCGATGTAGATGAGGTGCGGCCTGCCGCCACCCGCGCCACCCGCTCCGCCGGCACCGAGGTGGCCTCGCTCGCCGCAGCCGAGCGCGAGGAGGAGCGGGATCCATGCACCGAGACGCATCGGTGCGCAGCCTACCCCGCGCGCTGCCGCTGGAACCAGCGCTGGACGATCTCCTCGTGCAGCGGGAACGCGAGCGGCTCGGGCGCGGAGATGATCCGCAGCTCGGAGACCTCGGGGTTCGGCATGAACGTCGGCAGGTCGCGCAGCGTGATGCCGGGCGCCTCGCCGAAGACGAGCAGCAGGCCCCCGGGCGCGCTGCGCACGGCGAGCTCGCGCACGACGTCCGCGCCGATGCGGATGCCCGTCTCCTCGAAGAGCTCGCGCGCCACGCCCTCCTGCCAGGTCTCGTTCAGATCCAGGAACCCACCGGGCAGCGCGAGCTGGCCCCGCTTGGGCTCGATCGCTCGGCGCACCACCAGGAGGCCATCGTCGATCGGCAAGAGCAGCACGCCGACGGGCGTGGGATTGACGAAGCTCGTCGTGCCGCAGCCGGCGCACGTGCGCGGCCACGGCTGGTCTCGAGCGAAGGCCGCGCCGCAGTAACTGCAGTGCGCGTTCTTGGGCATCCGCGCATTAGAGCACGCTTTGCTGGCGGGATCCCCGACCCGGCTCGCGCGTCGCATGGGGTATCGTGACCCCGCCCATGCTGCGTCCACGTACTCCCGAGCGCACCCCGTCCCCGCTCCTGCTCTCGCTCCTCGCCGTGTGCTGCGCCGTCTGCGCGCCCCGCGGCGCCGAGAGCAATCACGCCGAAGGCGAGCGCCCACCTCCGACCACACGGACGCTCCAGGGCGCGCCGCGCCACCAGAGCGCGTGGAAGGAGGTCGAGCGGCTGGTCGACGAGCAGAAGATGGAGGCTGCCAGCGCGCAGGTCGCGAAGATCCGCGCCGAGGCGCAGAAGGCCGGCGACGAGATCGACTGGGCGCGCGCGCTCGTGCGCGAGGTGCAGCTGCGCACGGCGCTCCACGGCTACGAGACCGCGGTGCGGTTCCTGCGTACGGAGACGTGGCCCAAGGGCCCGACCGCGACCGCGCTCCTCGACCTCTTCTACGCGCACGCGCTGACGACGTACCTGCGCTCCTACGGCTGGGAGATCCGCCAGCGCGAGCGAATCGAATCCAAGGGCCCGATCGACCTCAAGCAGTGGACCGCGGGGCAGATCTACGCCGAGGCGCAGCGCGCGTACGCGGACGTCTGGCGGCGCCGCTCGGACCTCGGCAAGCTGCCCGCGGGCGCGCTCGGCGACGCCCTCGTCACGAACACCTACCCGGACGACGTGCGCGGAACGCTGCGCGACACGGTCGGCTACCTGTTCGTGCAGCTCCTCGCGGACACCTCGCACTGGACACCGGAGCACTCCGCCGAGACGGCGCAGCTCGATCTGCAAGCGCTCACCACCGGCGACTTCACGCGCTCGACGCGGCTCG
Organism: uncultured Myxococcales bacterium; assembly: GCA_964593795.1. GTDB lineage: Bacteria > Myxococcota_A > Polyangia > JAHFDS01 > JAHFDS01 > JAHFDS01. Next base: position 52,946 of record CAZQJC010000082.1, read on the forward strand.
ATCCGGGCGACGCGTCGATCCATCCGCTCATCCGCATGGGTGCGATCCTCGACGACCTCGAGGCCTGGCACACCGCCGAGCGCCGGCCCGGCGGCCAGCTCGAGGCGCGGCTCGAGCGCCTGCGGCGGCTGCGAGCCTCGTACAGCGAGCGCGCGGATCGCGCGACGCTGCGCGGCGACCTCGAGCGGCGCCTGCCCGCGTTCCGCCAGCACCCCTGGTGGGCGATGGGCCAGGCGGAGCTCGCGGAGGCCGTGCGCGACGACCTCGGCGAATACGTGCGCGCCCGCGACCTGGCGCGAGAGGGCGAGCAGGCCTTCGGAGGGACCTTCGGCGGCCAGCGCTCGGCCCACGTGCGCGCGCAGCTCGAGCTGCCGGGCATGCAGCTCCAGGGCATGAAGGTCGACGGCGCGCAGAAGCGGTCGCTGCAGCTCCTGCACAAGAACGTCGAGCGCGTGTACTTCCGCGCGTACCGCCTCGACATCGATCGCGCGCTCGGCAGCGCCAGCCCCGACGGCTACCAGCTCCTGCCGCACTACCAGTTGCTCAAGAACCTCATCGCCAGCCAGCAGCCGGTCACGTCGTGGACGGTCCAGCTTCCGGCGACGCCCGACCTCAAGCAGCACGCGACCTACGTGACGCCGCCCAGGCTCGCGCTCGGCCAGTACGTGCTCGTCGCGTCGGTCAAGCCCGACTTCGCCGGCTCGAGCAACGTGCTCGTCGCCGACTTCCTCGCGATCTCCGACCACGTCCTCACCGAGCACCAGATGCCCGACGGCGGCATCGCGACGCGCGTCCTGTCGGGCGCGAGCGGCGAGTCGGTGGCGAAGGCCACGGTCGAGCTGTGGCAGTCGAGCTGGAGCAGCGGCAAGCCGCGCACGCGCAAGGTGGAGTCGAAGAAGACCGACGCGGACGGAGAGGCCGTGTTCTCGCCGATGGGCGAGCCCTCGGGCCTGTTCTTCGTGGTGCGCAAGGGCGACGACGTGCTGCTCGATCCGGACCAGCGCTGGATGGGCCGCCCGGGCACGCCGGGCGAGCAGACGAGCACGCTCGTCTACACCGATCGCAGCATCTACCGGCCCGGGCAGACGCTGAAGTTCAAGGCGGTCGCCTACCGGGGCCTGCACCAGAAGGCCGACTGGCACGTCCTTGCCGACACGGCGATCACGGTGCGCCTGCGTGACGCGAACGGCCAGGAGGTCGCCAAGAAGGAGCTGCGCACGAACAGCTTCGGCTCCGCGGCCGGCGAGCTCGCGATCCCGAACGGGCGGCTGCTCGGCGGCTGGCGCCTCGACACCACGCTCGGCGGCGGCGCGGCCGTGCGCGTCGAGGAGTACAAGCGGCCGACGTTCGAGGTCGCCGTCAAGGACCCCGAGGGCGTCCTCCGCCTCGGCCAGGCGAGCACGCTCACCGGCGAGGCGAAGTACTACTTCGGCATGCCCGTCACGAGCGGGCAGGTCAAGTGGCGCATCACGCGCGAGCCCGTGTACCCGTGGTGGTGGGGCTGGGACTCCTGGTGGATGCCGCCGGCGCCGACGGCCGCGCGCGTGGTGGCGCAGGGCGCGGCCGCGATCGACGCGCAGGGCCTGTTCCGCGTGAAGTTCACGCCGGCCGCCGAGGAGCGCCCGGGCGCGAGCACCAAGGGCGTGTCCTACCGGTTCCGGCTGGCCGCGGACCTCACCGACGAGGGCGGCGAGACGCGGTCGGCGGAGCGGTCGTTCCGCATCGGCCACACGTCCATCGAGGCCGGCATCTCGTCGGAGACGCAGTTCATCGTGCGCGGGCAGAAGGCCACGCTCGACGTGCGGCGGACGAGCCTCGACGGCGTGGCGCGCCCGGGCAGCGGCCACTACAGGATCTTGGCGCTCGAGGCCCCGAAGCACGCGGTCGTGCCGTCGGAGCTGGCGCGCCCCGTGCCGACCGATCCCGCCGCGCGCCGCGAGTACGACAAGGCGTACCGCACGCCCGGCGACGCGCTCCGGCCGCGCTGGGAGACGCCGCAGGGGCTCGACCAGCAGCTCCACGCGTGGCCCGACGGCGCCGAGCGCGCCTCGGGCGAGCTGCAGCACGACAAGGACGGCAAGGCCACGATCGCGCTGCCCGCCCTCGCGCCCGGCGGCTATCGCGTGCGCTACACGACCAAGGACGAGGCTGGAAACCCGGCGGAGACGTGGAAGCACGTCGTCGTGGTGGGCGGACAGCACACGCCACTTCCGGTGCCGTCGCTGCTCCTCGTCGAGCGCTCGAGCGTCGAGGTCGGCGGCAAGGCGCGCGTCTTCGTGCACTCGGGCCTGCCGCAGCAGCCGCTCACGCTCGACGTGTACCGCGACAACCGGCGCATCGACCGCAAGCGCATCACGGGCAGCCAGCTCGTCGAGCTGCCCATCAAGGCGGACGACCGCGGCGGGCTCGGCCTCGTCCTGACGGCGGAGCGCGACCACCAGTGGCTCTCGCAGCAGTCCTCGGTGTTCGTGCCGTGGAGCGACCGCGAGCTCGCGGTGTCGTTCTCGACGTTCCGCGACAAGCTGCGGCCCGGCGCCAAGGAGACCTTGCGCGTCGACATCAAGACCAAGGGCGGCAAGCGCCTCGAGGCCGGCGCGGCCGAGGTGCTCGCGTACATGTACGACCGCTCGCTCGACGCCTTCGCGCCGCACTCTCCGCCCTCGACGATGTCGCTCTGGCCCTGGCGCGGACAGTCGCCGTACTCGCGCGTGCACCTCGGCGCGGCGTGGAGCGAGTGGCTGGTCTCGGACCTGTGGCACCTGCCGGGCTGCGCCTCCCCGCGCGCGGACCAGCTCGGCGGCGAGTCGGGCTACGGCATCGGCGGCCTCGGCCGCGGCGCGATGCGCTCGCGGAACGGACACCCGATGGCGCAAGCCGCGACCGCGATGCCCGCACCAGCCGCGCCGCCGCCCCCGGAAGAGGGCCGCATGGCGCGAGGCGAAGCGAAGGACGACGCCCCGGCGGCCAAGCGTCCGGCGGGGGGCCTCCTGGCCAAGAACGAAAAGGGCGCCGACCGCGACGCCGACGGCATCGTGGACCGCCGCGACGGCGACGAGGCGCAGGGCGGCCAGGCCGGAAAGCCCGTGCAGCTCCGCTCGAACTTCGCCGAGACCGCGTTCTTCGCGCCGCAGCTCCTTTACGGCAAGGACGGCGTGACGGTCGAGTTCCAGGTGCCGGACTCCGTGACGTCGTGGGCCGTCTGGGCGCACGCGCTCACCCGCGACCTGCGCGGCGGCAGCGTCCACAAGGACACCCGCAGCGTCAAGGACCTCATGGTGCGGCCCTACATGCCGCGCTTCTTCCGCGAGGGCGACCGCGCCGACCTCAAGGTCGTGGTCAACAACGCCTCCGACAAGCCCCTGTCCGGCACGCTCACGCTCGACATCCTCGATCCGGACACGCAGAAGTCGCTCGCCGGCACCTTCGGAATCACGAATACGTCGCGCGGCTTCTCGGCGCCAGCGGGCGGCAGCGCGACGCTGTCCTTCCCGATGGTGGCCCCGAAGCGCGTCGGCGTCGTCGCGTTCCGCGCCATCGCGAAGGCCGGCGACGTCTCCGACGGCGAGCTGCGGCCGCTGCCGGTCCTGCCGAGCCGCCTGCACCTCGCCGAGTCCCGCTTCGTCACGCTCAAGGACGCCGCAAAGCGCACCATGCGCTTCGACGACCTCGCGAAGAACGACGACCCGACGCGCACGAACGAGAAGCTCGTCGTCACCATCGACGGGCAGCTCTTCTACTCGGTCCTGCGCGCCCTGCCCTACCTGCTCGACTACCCGTACGAGTGTGTCGAGCAGACGATGAACCGGTTCCTGTCGGCCGGCATCGTCTCGAGCGTGTTCCGCGACCACCCCTCGGTCGCGCAGATGGCCAAGGAACTGGCCAAGCGCGAGACCGTGCTCGAGCGCTTCGACGCCCCCGACCCGAACCGCAAGATGACGCTCGAGGAGTCGCCCTGGCTCGTGGAGGCGCAGGGCGGCGACGCGCACGGTCTGCCGGTCAAGCGCATCCTCGATCCGGCCGTGGCGAAGGCCGAGCGGGACACCGCCCTCTCCAAGCTCGAGAAGATGCAGACCACCTCGGGCGCGTTCCCCTGGTTCCCGGGCGGCCCGCCGTCCACGTACATGACGCTCTACCTGCTGCACGGGTTCGCGCGCGCCGTGGAGTTCAAGATCGACCTTCCGAAGCCGATGGTGCAGCGCGCGTGGGGCTACGTGGACCGCCAGCTCCGCGACGACCTCGAGCGCATGATGGGCCTCGGCTGCTGCTGGGAGTTCCTCACGCACGTCAACTACGTCGCATCCGCGTACCCGGATTCGTCGTGGCTCGGCAATGCGATGCCCAAGGAGCTCCGGACGCGAATCCTCGACTTCTCGTTCGCGCACTGGAAGCAGCACTCGCCGTACCTCAAGGCGTACCTCGCATTGACGCTCAAGCGGATGGGCCGACCGAAGGATGCCAGGCTGGTCTTCGACAGCATCCTCGACTCGGCCAAGAGCTCGCCCGACCTCGGCACCTACTGGGCGGCCGAGGACCGGTCGTGGCTCTGGTACAACGACACGGTCGAGACGCACGCGTTCGTGCTCTACGCGATGCTCGAGCTCGACCCGCAGTCGAAGCTCCTCGACGGGGTGGCGCAATGGCTGCTCCTCGACAAGAAGCTCGGCCACTGGAAGAGCACCAAGGCGACCGCCGAGGCCATCTATGCCCTGACGCACTACTCGAAGCGCGCCGGGACCCTCGGCATCCGCGAGGAGGCCACGGTGTCGATCGGCCCCGACCGGACGCAGCTCGTCTTCGAGCCGTCGAAGGCCGACGGCAAGCGCCAGATCGTGGTGCCGGGCGAGAAGGTGACGCCCGCCCACGCGAACGTGACCGTCGAGAAGCCCACGCGGGGGTTCATGTTCGCCTCCGCCACGTGGCATTACGCGACGGATCGGCTGCCGAAAGAGGAGCGCGGCGACTTCTTCAATGTCTCGCGGAAGTACTACAAGCGCGTCCTCAAGGGCACGCAATGGACGCTCGAGCCCCTCACCGAGGGCGCGGCGATCGCCGTCGGCGACGAGGTCGAGGTGCAGCTCTCGCTCCGGACCAAGCACCAGGCCGAGTACGTGCATCTGCGCGACCCGCGCGGCGCGGGCTTCGAGCCGTCGAGCAACGTCTCCAAGTGGAAGTGGGACCTCGGCATCTCCTGGTACGAGGAGATCCGCGACAGCGGCACGAACTTCTTCTTCGAGCGGCTCCCGGTCGGCGAGTACGCCTTCAAGTACCGCATCCGCGCCTCGATGGCCGGCACCTTCCGCGTCGGCTCCGCGACGGTGCAGTGCATGTACGCCCCCGAGTTCACCGCGTTCTCCGCGGGGCACCTGCTGACGATCAAGTAGCCCCTCACGCCCGCGCCGGCTCGAAGCCGATCCCCCGATCCCCGCCGCCGGGCAGGACCACCCCGCGGAGCTGCGCGCGCAGGAGGCGCAGAGACTCCATCGCATCCCCCTCGGTGATGGCGTCGCGCGCCTCGGCGAATGCGAAGGTCGCCGCGGTCGCCTTGACCTCCTGGAGCGACGCCATCGAGAACCCGCCGCTGCGATCGGCGATGCGGTCGAGCACCTCGCCGGGCAAGTCAGCGAAGAGCCGCGCGAGGTACCGCCGCCGCGTCGCCTGGTCCGGATCGGGGATGCGAAAGACGCGATCGAACCGGCTCGGCCGCTTGAGCAGCGCCGGATCGAGCTTCTCGGGGTAATTGGTCGTCGCGAGCACCAAGAGGCCCGTGTTGCTCTCGAAGCCGTCCATTGCATTGAGGAAGCCCGACAGCGACACGCCCTTTTCGAAGAGCGAGTCCACGTCCTCGACGCACAGCACCGCCGGCGCGAGCTCGCGCGCGCGGGAGAACGCCCACGAGACGTCCGAGTCGTCCACGCCATCGCCGGATTCGAGCTGCACGAAGGGCAGCTTGCTGGCCGACGCCACGATCTTGCAGAGCGTCGTCTTGCCATTGCCGGGCGGCCCCGTGAACAGGAAGCCCCGGCGCCACGGCAGTCCGAGGCGCGCGTAGCGCTCCTTTCCCGACACGAAGGTCTCGACCGCGATGCGGATCTGCGCGCCGAGCTCACCCGGCAGGAGCACGTCCGACCAGTCGAGCCGGGGCCGGTCGTGGCTTCCCCCGACCGTGAGCACGCGCTCGTCCTCGCGCGCCGCACGCCGGTAGAGCGCCCGCAGCGCCCGCGCCAGGACCTCGAAGTCGTCGCGGCCCGCGGCCGACGGCACCGCCGCGATCGCGCGCGGCGGCTGCCCCGCCGAGTCGGACAGCTCGATGTGGATCCAGAGCGGCCCGCCGCCCTTCCAGCGCAGCGCGAACAGGCCCGACGGCACGCCCTCGAGCCACGGCCCCCCGGCCGCGCCCTCGGGGCGCAGCGCCTCGCGCTCGCGCACGAGCGCACCCTGCACGTCCGCGCCGACCTCGTCGATCCAGCGCGGAAGCAGCTCGAAATGCAGGTCGCGCGCGTCGAACCGGACGATCGACACGGCGGTCTCCGCCGGCACGATCGCGCGCAGGCGGCAGAGCAGGGAATCCAGGAAAAGCGTCATGGTTCGTCAGACCGGAGACGGCTCCGGTACTCCCGCACGCGTGGGTGGTCTGCGTCCTTGGGCCATCGGCCGGACGCGCACGCCCGTCGCGCGTTGCATTGCGCGCGTGGCCGCTACGGCCGGGTGGCCCGCGTGGATGAGCTCCCGACCCGAATGGGACCGGTGGAGCTCGGCAAGAACGTGGACTCGAGGAGTCGCTACGAGTTGCGGGAGCACCGCCCGGCGAAATGAATTGGAGTGAAGAAAATCACGTTGGGTCAGCTCCCGCGCTGGTGAACTCTACTGATTAAGGAAATGCCTCATTGAAGTCAAGCAAGAATTTCCATTGTGCGCCATGATCCGCCAGTGCGCACGCGAGCCGCGCTCCTCCTGGTGGTGCTCCTCGGCTGCGCCGCGGCGCCCCCGCGACCGCACGGACGACAGCGTCCGCACGCGAACCCCTGGCCCGCGATCACGGCCCTGCAGCTCGGCGACTTCGAGGGCGCCTGGCGACGAGCCGACGCCGCGCTCGCCGTCGAGGGACGCAACGCCGAGGCGCGCGTCGTGCGCGCGGTCTGCAAGGCGATGGACGGCTACGCGCACCTCCTCGCGAGCCTCGATGGGCCAGAGGCCCTGGCGATGGCGCCGGCGTCCGTGATCAAGGCCGAGCTCGAGCGCATCGACCAGCGCCTGACGTGGGCAGACCTCGACCTCGCGGCCGCCGAGTGGGATGCCTCGTTCGCGCTCGAGCTCTGCCCTGCGTGCTGGAACCGGCTGCCGCGCTGGGCGGGCCTGCTCGAGCAGCAGCAGGACGGGGCCGGGCGCCCGCTGCCCACGGGCGATGCGCGCCGGCGCCCGAGCGTCCGCTTCGACGCGGGCGACATCCGCTGGGCGCGCGGCGCGATCGCGGCCCAGCGCGCCGCGCTGAACCTGCTCCTCGCGCGGGATCCCGAGCAGGCCGCGGCGCGCCTCGAGACCGCCCGGAGGCTGCTCCGCGAGGCCTCGGCGCACGCGGATCGGGCGCGGGCGCTCTTCGGCGTCGAGACCGACGACGACCGAGAGTGGATCCCGGGCCCTCAGCAGCACTTCCCCGGGCCGCCCCCCCTCGTCGCGCGCCTCGGCCGCTCCCTCGCCGAGGCCGGCACCCCGGGCGTGACGCCCGAGCGCCTGCTGCTCCAGGTCCTGTGGCTGCCGTGAAGGCTTCAGGCTTCAGCCACGCTCGGATGAGAGGCGGCATCCGACTTCGAGGCGAGCGCAAGCGAGCCGCAAGGGCGTAGCGAAGCGCAGCGAAGCGAAGACGCTGGGTGGGGGGCCCAGTTGGGCTTTGCCCAACTGGGGGAGGGGCGGCACGCCCCTCCTGGTGGCCGCCTTCCGAGGCGGCCACACGTAAACGTAAATTAGTTCTGATACCGGAACACGCGGAAGCTGGAGCCGGTCGAGAGCTCGAACATGAAGCCGAAGCGGAAGCTGATGAGACCGGTGGAGTCGTCCACGAGCTGGCGCGGCGGGTTCGGGAACGGCTGGGCGCGCTTGAGCGCCTCGAGGGCCTCGTCGTCGAGGAAGTCGACCCCGCACGGGTGCTCGAGCGCGAGGTTCGCGAGGCTCCCGTCGGGCTTGAGCTTGACCCGCACGATGGTGAGGCGATCGCGGTAGCCGTAGACGTTGCCGCTGGGATCGCGCCGCTTGTACTCGACGTCGGGGTGCCAGTTCTGCGAGACCGAGCGCTGCAGGCGGTTGAAGAACGAGGCGAACTTCCAGCGCCGGGCGTTGAGCGCCGTCTCCTCCCCTTCCTCCGCGTCCTTGAGGTAGTCGTTCATCGCCCCGCCCGCCTGCCGCGCCTGCTGCGCGGACGGCAGCAGATCTCCCATCGCGAGCGGCCGACGGCTCCCCCCCTTGGGCCTGGCGGGCTGGCCCCCGTTGCCCTCGGGCGTCGTCTTCTCCACGACGTCCGCGCCCGCCGCGCGGTCGCCGTCCTGCGCCGGCGTGGCCGGCGTGCGCATCGCGAGCAAGCTGGCCTTGCCGGGCGTGCCCGGCTTGCCGCTCGGCGTGGCCGGCGTGGGCGGGCCGCCGCTCGGCTGCGGCATGGGCGGCGTCGGCTGCGCCGCGGGTGGCGGCGCCTTGGCCACCGCGACGCCCGGCTTGACGGCTGGGCCGCGCACGCGGGCCTTGGTCTCCTTGACCGTCGTCGTGTCGTACTGCGACAGGTACTTCGACGCGTCGGGGCGCCGCTCCTCGATCGGCCGCGCGACCTCGACGATCTGGCCCTTGGCGTGAGGATCCTCCTCCTCCTTCTTCGCCTCCTCGTCCGCCTTCTTCTTGGCCTCCTCCTGCATCTCCTCGACGAGCCGCCGGGCGTCCTCGCCGTCGATGAGGCCCACGTCCTGGCGGTCCTCGCCGAGCCCCACCTCGTCGAGGCGAGGCTCGCTGTAGTTTCGCCAGTACATCCACCCGACGCCGCCGGCGTTCAGATGCAGCAGTAGCGCGACCGCGATGAACGGCCAGAGCGGCCTGCCGCTGGACTGCCGGTGGCGCATGGCGAATCGACCCAACGTGCAATTATAGTTCTGGACGCGGGACCGTCCACCGCCCTCGTGATGCTCGTACTGTCGCTGGCTTACGTGATGCTGCTCGCCCCCACCGCCGCCGCGGGGTGGGAGCAGATCTCCCAGGGCGTGGAGCGGCGCCCCCTGCCCGAGGTCTCCGGCGAGCTCGTCCGGTTCGACCTCGAGCGCTTCCGCGTGGACGTCGAGGTCCCCGGGCCCGAGGCCGCGCGCACGGCCGAGGCCCTCCGCAAGGAGCGCGGAGCGGCGGCCGTCACGAACGGCGGGTTCTTCGACGAGCGCGGGCGCTCGCTCGGCCTGCGCATCGGTGGCGGGCGCACGTTCGTCAAGCTGCGCCCTCGCGTCGACTGGGGCGTGCTCGTCATGCGCGGGACCCGCGCGGCCATCGTCCACAGCCGCGACTTCGTGGCCGATCCCGCGATCGAGGCCGCGGTGCAGGTCGGTCCGCGCATCCTCGTGGCCGGCGAGCCCACCCGGCTCAAGCCCCAGCGCGCTCGTCGCACCGCGGTCGCGCTCGACAAGGCCGGGCGCTTCCTGACGCTCGTCGTCACGCGAGACGGCGCCGAGGCCGGCGCGCTCGCTCGCGCCCTGGCCGCGCTCGGCCTTCACAGCGCGCTCATGCTCGACGGCGGGCCGTCGACGCAGCTCAGCGCGCGCATCGGCAAGCTCGCCCTCGACATCCCCGGCGGCTACGCCGTGCCCGATCTGCTGCTGGTGCTGCCGCGGAAAAAGGACTGACAGGTAACTCCTACTACCAGGCCTAGACCCTCGCCGCAGTGAAGGGAGGCGAGCGCCGCGAGCCGCAAGGGCGTAGCGACGCGCAGCGGAGCGAAGACGCAGGGAGGGGGGCCC
>CAZQJC010000083.1:0-1572 GCA_964593795.1 uncultured Myxococcales bacterium
GCTGCTGGTCGAGCAGCCAGGGCGCGAGCGTCCAGGTGCCGCTCTCGACCTGTGAGAGATCGAGGTAGACGCCCTTGCCGGTGCGGCGGCGGTAGTGAAGCCCGGCGGCAAGCGCGGTCGAGACGTAGCGCGGCGCGAGCGAGTCGGTGATCGTGCCGAAGGGACCGACAGGTTCGCGGTCGGGCCATCCGGTGAGCCAGTTGTAGCCGGAAAGGGCCGCGCCCTGACCGCCGAAGCCCGGGTAGTCCTTGTGCGGCCCGGTCTGGCCGTTGAGGCACGCGCTGATCATCACGAGGTCGGGCTTGATCGCGACGAGTGAGTCGTAGTCGAGGCCGAATCCGCGCATCGCGCGCGGCGCGTAGTTCTCGGCGATGGCGTCGGCCCACTCCACGACGAGCCGGTGCACGAGCGCGACGGAGTCGGGGTGCTTCAGGTTGAGCGTGACGTTGCGCTTGCCCACGTTGAGCCCGTCGTACATCTCGGAGCCCTCGAGTCCGTGCTCGCTCCGGGCGCCGACGGCCATGCCCCGCAGGAAGTCGGGACGGGTGCGTGACTCGACGCGGATGACGGTCGCGCCGTGCTCGACGAAGTAGCGCGTCGCGATCGGTCCTGCCGCGCCCGAACCGAACTCCAGGATGTTCACGCCTTCCCACGCCGGGCGGCCGCTCGCGCCGCCGGCGTACCCGGCGCCGCCCTCCGGGACGCTCGGCTGCTCCGATGCCCACACGCGGCCGGTGCCGAGCTCCGGAGCGGGGGAGGGTGGGGCCACCTTCGCCACATTGCCGTCGGCCGAGCGCACGTGCACGAACGCCGCCGGAAACTGCTTTGCGTCGCCCAGCGGCGCGAAGAAGCCGCGGGCCTCGAGCTGCTTGCTCGCGAGGATCTCGCGCGGGGAGTTGGCCGGGGCGAGCATGAGGTTGGTCTCGCAGGCCAGGTCGTAGAGCTCCTGCATGGTGTGGCGCGAGAAGTAGTCGGCGACCGCGGCCTCGACCGCGCGGAGCGTCTCCTCCGGCACGTGCTCGATCGCCCACTGCGTCCAGTCCTGGGCCTCGAGGATCGACGCGTCGACGCCGTCCTCCTCGCTCGCGACGCGCGTGATGATCGCGAGGCTCGGGAGCCGCGCCTTGCCGCCGCGCAGGCCGAACGACACCCAGCCGTCCTTCGCCGCCCAGATCTCGCGCGACCGGCCGATGTTGGCCCCGCCTCGCTTGCCACGGAACGGGGAGCGCGCGTACCGGGCCGGCTGCGCCATGTTCGCGACGTTGACGACCTCCTGGAGCGAGACGTCGACGCGCTGGGGGATGCCCGACCAGAGTGCGGTGAGCGCGGCCATCGCGGCCTCGCCGCCGGTGTGCGCATACCCGGAGGGCATCGTGCAACGCACCGGCGCTCGGTCCGGGTCGCCGGTCGCGAACATGTTGCCGCTGGCCGCGAGCACGCCGAGGTCCGACGCGCGCCACGAGGCGCGCGGGCCGTCGAGCCCGAACGGCGTGACGCTCACCCAGACCGCCTGCGGTGCGCGGGCCGGGTCGAGCTCGAGCGCGCCCGGCTCGCCGGGGGTGTCGATCACGA
>CAZQJC010000084.1:0-48261 GCA_964593795.1 uncultured Myxococcales bacterium
CGTCTGCCTCCTGGTAGAGGCCCGTTCGCGGGCCTTCCGCCAGTCCAAGGCCCGCGAACGGGCCGACCCAGGAGACGGTGACAAGGGATGATGCAGGCGAGGAGGCTCTGCGGCGCTCATGACAGCGCGCGAGCGCGTCACTGTGCGAGTCGCGGCGCGCTGGCAGGAGCGACGCCAGCCGACGCAGCAACCTGCGCGGCGGATCGCGCTGCGAAGAAGTCTGCGGAGGCGCCTCGCTGCAGGCCGCGACCGCAGGTCTCGTTGCAGAGGACGGAGCGCAGCGCCACCGGAACCTCAAGAAGGAAGGAGGGGAATCCTGGCGGCGGCGTCCTTGCCCGTTCACGCGGGGCCCGGCCTCCCCCGGGAGTTCCCCTCGATGTCGCGCGCCGAAGCGGTCTACAGTGCTGCACGGCGATGAGAGCGCTGGCGCACTGGGCGGGGCTCGTGGCGGCGGTCGCGGCGGCGATGTCGCCGCGGCTGACGGCGGGGGACGAGCCGCTGACGCTTCGCATCGGCACGATCGCGCCGGAGGGCTCGCCGTATCACGACATCTGCCTCTCGGGCGCGCGCGCCATCACGAGGGTCACCAAGGGCGCGCTGCGCTTCAAGGTCTTCCCCGCAGCGTCGATGGGCGACGAGGCGCAGATCATGGCGAGCGTCCAGGAGGGCCGCCTCGATGGCTTCGCGGGGTCGGCGGTCGCCGCCTTCGACCAGGTTCCCGAGCTGGCGGCGTTCGACCTGCCGTATCTCCTTGCCGGCAGCGCGGAGGTCGACGTGGCCATGCAGGGCTCGTGGCAGCTCCTCCGCAAGACGATGGCGGCGCGCGGCTACGAGGGGATGGCGTACACGGAGATCGGCTTTCGGCACCTCGGCAGCAAGAAGCCGATCGCGACGCTCGAGGACCTGCGGCGGACACGCATCCGCTCGATGCCGGCGCCGGCCTACATGCGCTTCTGGAAGCTGGCCGGCGTCCCGGCGTTCGGCATCGGCTCGCCCGAGGTCGTCCCGAGGCTCGAGCAGGGCGAGCTCGACGGCTTCGACTCCGCGATCACGATGATGTTCGCGTCGAGCTTCCACCTCTACATCAAGCACCTCACGCTCACCCAGCACACGTTCCAACCGGGCATCGCGCTCCTCGGCCCGTCGGCCAGAAAGCGCATCCCGGCCGCGCTGCTGCCGCGCATCTCGGAGAGCATGGAGGCCGAGATCAGGGAGTCCGTACGGCGCGTGCGCGAGGTCGAGAAGGCCCTGCTCGCGTCGCTGCCGCAGGTCGGGATCACCGTGGTCGCGGCGCCGCCGGCGGTCGCGGCGCACCTCCGCACGCACGCGGTGACGGTGCGCGCCGAGTGGCGCAAGACCGCGACGCCGGCGGGCCGGAAGCTGCTCGACACCGTCGAGAAGCTGCTCGCCCAGGGCCCCGGCTGAGGCGGGCGGCGGCTCGGGCGGCCGGGAACGACTGGCCCCACCGGCTGGTCGGGAAGCCAGCAGGCGCCCGTGAAATCAATGGCTTGAGCTCCTGCCAGCGCGCGCGGCGCTGGTCCCGGACTTGCGATGGTCCGGGCGCATGGCTCGTACCAAGCTCGCGACGCTCCTCGGTGTGGTCCTCGCGCTCTCGGCCTGCGGCGGCGACGCCTCGGGCCCGGCCGGCTCCGGCCCCGGCGCCGAGCCGCTCGATCCGCTCGACGGGGACGACACCGCCCTCGAGCTCGGCAAGGAGGACGGCGCGCGCCGCAGGCTGCCGGCGTTCGACGCGATGTGGAACGCGTATCCGCACGGCGAGGCCGACGAGGTCAAGCGCCTCATCGGCGGCAACGTCAACGCCGACTGGATCACGAACACCTGCACGATCCGCATCAGCCGCGCGCTCAACTACGCGGGCTTCGCGGTCCCCTACGGCGTCGCGGGCCTGAACACGGTGCGCGGCGGCGACGGCAAGCGCTACGGTTACCGCGTCGCGGAGATGCGCCGCTACCTGCGCGCGGTCCTCGGCCCGCCCACCGTCACCGGCACGGGCGCCGAGGTGGCGAAGTTCCAGGGCAAGAAGGGCATCATCATGTTCGACGTCCGCGGCTGGAGCGACGCCACCGGCCACTTCGACCTCTGGGACGGCAACGGCCCGGCGCACGCCGAGTACTTCGACCGCGCCACGACCGTCCAGCTCTGGGCGGCGCCCTAGTTTGGATCCGCGGCCTCGGAAGGCCGCGGCAGGAAGGGCACGCTGCCCTTCCCCCGCCGCGGCAAGGCCGCGTCGGGCCCCCCAACCTGCGTCTTCGCTCGCTTCGCTCGCTACGCCCTTGCGGCTCGCTGGCGCTCGCCTCGAAGATCGCGTCCGATTCCGGCCGTGCTCCGCGTTCCTGTTCCTTGATCCTAGTTCCTAGTTTTCCGAGCCTGCCTGTCAGCGCGCTTCAGCGACCACCGTTCCGCGCTATCCTCCGCTGCCCGGCTCCCATGGGTCGGACGAGGAGGCTGCGATGGCGCGCAAGGTGAGTGCGATCCCGAAGGGCTACACGAGCATCACGCCGTACATGGTGCACAAGAGCTGCGCCGACGCGATCAAGTGCTACCAGAAGGCGCTCGGCGCCAAGCTGCTCACGAAGATGGTGGGCCCGCTCGGCGGCGTGATGCACTGCGAGCTCCAGATCGGCAACGCGATCGTCATGATGTCGGACGAGTTCCCCGGCATGAGCCCGCCGGCGCCCACGGCCGAGCGTCCGAGCCCCATGAGCATCATGGTCTACGCCGACAAGGTCGATGCGCTGGTCAAGAAGGCGCAGAAGGCTGGCTTCGTCGTCGAGATGCCGCTTGCCGACATGTTCTGGGGCGATCGCTTCGGCAAGCTCAAGGACCCGTTCGGCTACAGCTGGTCCTTCGCCCAGCACATCGAGGACGTCAAGCCGGCGGAGATGAAGAAGAGGATGAAGAAGGCGATGGCGGAGATGGCCAAGGGCCAGCCGCCGGTCGCGTAGCGCGGAGCGCTAGCGCAGGTCGAGCTGGGCGAGGTCGTCGGCGGCCGCAGGGGCGGCGTCGGCCTTCTCGAGGCCGTGGATGCGCAGGTAGATCGACGCGACGAGCGCGACCGCCGCGAAGAGCAGCGTCTGGTTGCGGTGGCGCGAAACGAACGACTCGCGAAGCGGCTCCATGACCCTGCCTAGAGCAAGCTGTGCGCCAGGGTGGGATATGCCGGAAGCCCCGAAGATCACGAGGATCTGAAGGCCGGTACGGGCACGTGTGGCCGGCCAGCCGAGCAGCCAGTGGCCGCTCGGGTGGTCGCCGGAGGGGAAGCACATGAGCAGAGTCCTGGGGCGCGCGGGCGCCATCGCGCTCGTCCTGGTCACGCTCGGCGCGGGTGGGCCTGCGGCGGGCAGACCCAAGCCCGCGTCCGACACACCCGACGTCCCGGCCGCGCTCGCGCCCTGGGTCGGCTGGGTCCTGCACGGCCACGACGCCGAGCGCTGCCCACCCGCCGAGGCCGACACGACCACGCGCTGCGTGTGGCCGTCGCGCCTCGGGCTCGCCCTCGACGCCAGGGGCGGCCGCTTCGAGCAGCGCTTTCGCACGTTCGCGCGCACGTGGGTGGCGCTGCCGGGCTCCGGGGAGCGCTGGCCGCTCGCGGTCAAGGTCGGGGGCAAGGCGGCGGTGGTCGTCGAGCGCGAGGGCGCGCCCAGCGTCGAGCTCGAGGCCGGCGAGCACGTCGTGTCCGGCGCGTTCGCGTGGGACACCGTGCCCGAGGCGCTGCCGATCCCGAAGGAGACGGGGCTGCTCGAGCTGTCGGTGCGTGGCCGGCGCGTACCGAGCCCGCACCGCGACGACGAGGGGCGCGTGTGGCTCGAGCGCGAGTCGGGCGGCAGCGAGCCCGAGGTGCTCGAGGTGCTGGTCTACCGCCGCGTGACCGACGAGATCCCGCTCCTCGTCACGACGCGGCTCGAGCTGCGCGTCTCGGGCAAGAACCGCGAGGTGCTGCTCGGGCGCGCGCTGCCGGCGGGCCTCGTGCCGGTGTCGATCCAGGGGCCGCTCCCGGCGCGGCTCGAGCCCGACGGGCGCCTGCGCCTGCAGGTGCGGCCGGGATCGCACACGCTCACGATCGTCGCGCGCCACGACGGGCCCGCCGCGGCGCTCGCGCGGCCCGAGCCCGGTGGGCCCTGGAGCGACCGGGACGAGGTCTGGGTGTTCGAGGCGCGGCCGGCCCTCCGCGTCGCGACCGTCGAGGGCGTGCCGCTCGTGGACCCGCAGCAGACCACGCTGCCGGCCGACTGGCGGAGCCTGCCCGCCTACGTGGTGGCCAAGGGCGCGTCGATGAAGCTCGTCGAGCAGCGCCGCGGAGACGCGGATCCCGCGCCGGACAAGCTCGTCCTGCACCGCGACCTGTGGCTCGACTTCGACGGCCGCGGATACTCGGTGAGCGATCGCCTGAGCGGCGCGCTCAGCAAGTCGTGGCGCCTCGAGGTGGACCCGCCGCTCGAGCTCGGCCGCGTGGCCGTGTCGGGCCGCGACCAGACGATCACGCGCAGGAAGGACGGCAAGGTCGGCGTCGAGATCCGGCAGGGCCGGCTCGACGTGACGGCCGACGGGCGCCTGCCGCACGCGGGCGCGGTGCCGGCGGTCGGCTGGGCGGCGGACTTCCACGAGGTCTCGGGCACGCTGCACGTGCCGCCGGGCTATCGGCTCTTCCACGCGTCGGGCGCGGACGAGGTGCCCGGCACCTGGATTCGCCTGTGGACGCTGCTCGACCTGTTCCTCGTGCTCGTGGTGGCGGCCGCCGCGGGGCGCCTCTTCGGCTGGCGGTGGGGCGTGCTGGCCCTGCTCGGCGTGGGCCTCGCGCTCCACGAGCACGGCGCGCCGAGGTGGCTCTGGATCGTGCTCCTCGCGCTCGAGGCGCTCGCGCGCGCGCTCGCGTCGACGCGCGTTGCGCCGTGGGCGCGGCGCGTGCGGCTCGGCGTGCTGGTGTGGCTCGTGCTGGTGGCGGTGCCGTTTTCGATCGGCCAGGTGCGCGTGGGCCTGTTCCCGGCGCTCGACGAGCCGGGCGGCCGCGACTCGGGGATCCTGGACCAGCTGGCGATGCAGAAGGAGGCGACGGTCACGCTCGACGTGCCGTCGGCCGGCGAGCAGAACGCGCCGTCGGGCGTCGCGCAGGCGATCGACGGCAAGTCGAACGTCGGGCAGTTCGAGCTGCGGAACACCGACGAGGAGTCGTCGAAGAACGTCGCCGGCAAGAAGGACAAGGCCGGCTTCAAGGCGCAGCGCAAGAAGGGCAAGGAGTCCTTCGCGACGACGACGAGCGACCTCAACGTGGTGCTGCAGGAGCGCGTCAGCAACTCCGACTACCAGCAGTACGTGAGGCAGGTGGACCCGAACGCGACCGTGCAGACGGGGCAGGGCCTGCCGAAGTGGTCGTGGCGCGACGTGCCGCTCAAGTGGAGCGGGCCGGTCGAGCACGGGCAGGTGCTGCACCTCTACTGGCTCTCGCCCGGCGCGAACCTCGTGCTCTCGCTCCTGCGCGTGCTCCTGCTCGCGCTCCTCGTCGTGCGCTTCGGCCGGCTCGACGAGCGCATCTGGCCGCGCGCCCCGTGGCTCGGCGTCGCCGCCGCGACCGCGCTGCTCCTCGCGCCGGGCGCCGCGCGCGCGGACCTGCCGAGCGAGGAGCTCCTCGAGGCCCTGAGGGCCCGCCTGCTCGAGCCGGCGCGCTGTCGGCCTCATTGCGCCACGAGCCCGCGGATGGCGCTCGAGGTGCGCGGACAGAGCGTGCGCGCGCGCGTCGAGGTCCTCGCCGCCGCGCCGACGGCGGTGCGCCTGCCGGGCCAGCGCGGTCAGTGGTCGCGCGTCCTCCTCGACGGCAAGCCGGCGCCCGCCCTGCGCGAGGAGGGGGCGCGCCTCGAGATCGCGCTTCCCGCGGGGCCGCACGAGGTGCTGCTCGAGGGCGAGCTCGCGGACCTCGAGGCCGTGCAGATCCCGCTCGGCCTCCGTCCGCGCCGCGTCGAGGCCAAGGTCGATGGCTGGCGCCTCGAGGGCCTGCACGAGGACGGGGTCGCCGACGACAGCCTCCAGCTCACGCGCGAGCGCAAGCAGCCTGCCGCCGCAGGCACCAACGCGCCGCCGCCGCCCCTTCCGCCGTTCGTGCGCGTCGAGCGCGAGGTGCACCTCGGCCTCGAGTGGGCCGTCGACACGCGCGTCGTGCGCCTCTCGCCGCCCGAGGCCGCGATCGTGCTCGAGGTGCCGCTCCTCGCCGGCGAGTCGGTCACCACCGCGGGCGCGCGCGTCGAGAAAGGCCGCGCCCTGGTCAACATGGCGCCCGGGCAATCGGCCGTCACGTGGCACTCGCTCCTGCGCGAGGCGCCGCAGATCAAGCTCGAGGCGCCGCGCGCGCTGCCGTGGTCGGAGGTGTGGGTGCTCGACGCGAGCTCCGTGTGGCACGTCGCGCTCGGCGGCATCCCGGTCGTGCACCAGCAGGCGCCCGAGGGCGTGCGGCGGCCCGAGTGGCGGCCGTGGCCCGGCGAGACCGCGACGATCGACGTCACGCGCCCCGAGGGCCTGCCCGGCCAGACCGTCACCATCGACCGCAGCAAGCTCGACCTCAAGCCGGGCCTGCGCGCCACCGACGCGGTGCTCGAGCTGCACGTGCGCTCGAGCCGCGGCGCCCAGCACACGCTGGTCCTGCCCGAGCACGCGATGCTGCAGCAGGTCACGATCGGCGGCGCGGTCCAGCCGATCCGCCTCGAGGGGCGCAAGCTCACCGTGCCGCTCGTGCCGGGCGCTCAGGAGGTGCGCGTCGAGTACCGCGTGGCCCACGGCCTCGGTACGTCGTACACCACGCCGGGGATCGACCTCGGCGCCGCGAGCGTCAACGCCACCCTCGAGGTGCAGGTCCCGCACGACCGCTGGGTGCTCCTCTGCGGCGGCCCGCGCCTCGGCCCCGCGGTGCTGTTCTGGAGCCTGCTCCTCGTGCTGGCGCTCGTCGCCTATGGCCTCTCGCGCGTGGGCAAGGTGGGCGGCCCCGCGGAGACGCCGCTCCGCACGCACGACTGGCTGCTCCTCGGCCTGGGCCTCTCGCAGGTGCCGATCTTCGCGGCGGCGATCGTGGCGGGCTGGCCGCTCCTGCTCGCCGTGCGCCGCCGGCGTGCCGAGCGCGGCGAGCCCGAGGGCTGGTTCTGGTTCGACGTGACGCAGCTCGTGCTCGTGGCGCTCACGCTCGCGGCGTTCGGCGTGCTCGTCGGCGCGATCCACGAGGGCCTGCTCGGCCGGCCCGACATGCAGATCCGCGGCGGCGGCTCGAGCGGCGAGCTCCTGCGCTGGTTCCAGGATCGCCCCGGCCAGGCGCCCGCCGGCGCGTGGGTGCTCTCGGTGCCGCTCCTCGCGTATCGCCTCGCGATGCTGCTCTGGGCGCTGTGGCTCGCGCGCGCGCTCATCGGCTGGCTGCGCTGGGCGTGGGACTCGTTCGGCGCCGGCGGCGTGTGGCGCCGCCGCCCGCCCAGGCCGAAGAAGGACAAGCCCGCGCCCGCCGCTGCCACTGCGGCCGCCCCGCCCGCGCCCGACGTCCCCCCGAAGGAGCCGTCACTCGATCCGCCTCAGTAGGACGTAGAAGCCTGTTTCACCATACGTCCCGCTCGCGTACGTGCGTGGCAATCGCGACGTCCACAGAATCCGCCGGGGCGACCGCGCGGTGGCATCGCCCGATGCGTTTTCGTCGGCCGTCGCAGCTGAGCGCGCGCTGCTGCCCGCGCCCCGCACGTACCTGCTCAAGCTCGCGCGCGGCGAGCCCGAGGGCACAGCGCCCACGTCCTGATGGATGGGGCCACCCACCGGTCACAGCCCCCCATCGAAGCCCCGCCACCACGCCTCCTCGCAGCCCTCCGGCGGCGGCCTCCGAACAGGCACGAGCAGGCGCGGCGCCGTCCGCCCCGGCGCACGAACATGCGATCGGCCCTCTCCCGGGCGCGATTACACTTCTCCGATGCGGTCTCTGCCTCCGCTCTTCATGGCCCTGGCGCTCCTGTGGCCGTCGCTCGCCGACGCCAGGGACGACGACGAGCCCGACCTCCGCACCTCGCTCTCGGGCGGCCTCTGGTACGCCAAGCTCTCGCGTCCGCTCATGGACGACGAGACGTTCAAGAAGTTCCCGGACCTCGCGCCGGACGCTCAGATCGGCGAGGGCACGGGCCTCCTCACGCAGGTGGGCTTTTCGGCCTCGTACCTCCGGCACCGCGTCTTCGTCGACTACCTCACCGACAAGCTCTTCGGCGGCGAGTCGCCGTCGGGCGCGAAGGACAAGGACAAGGAAACCTTCAAGTTCCTCACCGCGCGCCTCGTCCCGCACGTGACGAGGTGGTGGAACCCGGAGCTCCTCGTCACGAGCGGCAGCATCGAGGGCGCCGTGCAGGACGCGAGCACCTTCTTCCGCCACGACGGCCAGCGCTACGTGCCGAGCACGGGCACGTGGAAGGCGGACTTCTTCCGGCTCGACGCGCGCCTCGGGCCGCTTGGCCTCTCGCACTCGCGCTTCGGCATCCCCACCGTGGCGACCGTGAACGACTACCTGACGATCCAGGCCAAGTACCTCATCGACTCGCAGGTCACCTGCACCGAGGCCGTCGCCGCCATCGAGATGAGCGACGACAGCATGATGCTCAACGGCGCGACGTGGTTCTACTGGCGCGCCGCGCTCGGGATCGGCTGGGGCAAGGTCGACTACGGCCGCTGGGGCAACGTCACGGGTGGCTGCGGCTCGATGCGCTTCGAGGGCGGCTTCACGCCGACGATCTACGCGTCCGGGCGCTTCTTCGTGCGCGTTCGCGCCGCGGTCAGCCTCGAGTACCTGCAGGCGCCGTACGTGCGCAGCTACGACGGGAGCCGCACGGACCCCGCGGGCAACGTCATCCCCGACGACACGCCGCTCGCCGGCGCGCACTTCGAGCCGCCCAAGGAGAACTCGGCGACGTACCTCCTGTGGGGACCGCGCTTCGCGCTGGAGATCGGCCTGTGAGGCGCAGACCCGTGCGCGGCTTGTTCGGCGCGGTCCTGCTGCTTGCGGGCTGCGAGATGGTCTCCGAGGGCAAGTTCGTACTGCACCCGTTGCCGTGCTCGGGCGCGGAGTGCACCGGCACCGGGCTCGACGGGTCGACCGCGACCGACGGCGCACGCGCCGACGCCGGCGCACCGCCCGACGCGCCGCCCCCGCTGGCGGCGCCCGGGAGCTGGCGCCCCATGAGCGCGACGGGCGAGCCGACGGCGCGCGCGCAGCACGTCGCGGTATGGACCGGGCGCGAGCTCGTCGTCTTCGGCGGCATGGCGGCGAGCGGCGCCGACGCCGACGCCGTCGCGTGGCGCTACTCGCCCACCGACGATCGCTGGGTGCCGGGCGCGGTGGCGCCCGCAGGCATGGTCGGGATGACCGGCGCGCGCGCGATCTGGACGGGGCGCGAGGTGTGGGTGCTCGGCGGCCAGGCGGGTGGCGGTCGCGTGCTCGGCGGCGCGGCCTACGTGGTGGGCGACGATGCGTGGAAGGCGCTGCCGTCGGCGAACGCACCCGCGCCCGAGGGCCACGCGGCCATCTGGACGGGCACCGAGGCGATCGTCCTCGGCGGCAACTTCGGCGCGCAGCCCGGCGCCAGGCTCCTGCCCGGCGAGGCGGGGTGGCGGCCCGTGCCCGACGCACCGGGCGGCACCGGCCTCGCGCTCGCGATGTGGGACGACCGGGTCGCCGTGTTCGGCGACCGCTTCGCCCGCGCGTTCGACCCGGCCCTCGGCACGTGGGAGCTGCTGCCTACCACGAACCTCCCGCTCATGCGCGCGGGTGCGACGCTCGTCGCGCTCGACGACGGGGGGCTGTTCGTCTGGGGCGCAGGGGAGGGCGCCTCGACGCCCGCCGGCGCCCGGCTCTCGTCGGGGATCTGGCGGCCCGCGCCCGGCCCGCTCGACGAGGTCTTCGCCCCGCAGGTCGCGTGGACCGGGACGTGCCTCGTCGCCGTCGGCGGCGCCACGCGCGGCCTGCAGCCGAGCGCCACCGCTGCGCAGTGGTGCGCGTCCGGCAGCACGTGGTGGCCCGTGTCGATGACGGGCCTCGATCACCCGGGCCGTCGTGGTGGGACGTTCGTGTGGACCGGCTCGGAGGCGCTGCTCTTCGGCGGCGTCGAGCCGAGCGGCATCGTCAGCGCCGGCGCGCGCTGGCAACCGTGACGATCAACCGGTGAAACCGGGCACGAGCATCGGCGCCATGCGGTCGGGGCGCGCGATCGACTGGCCCGTCATCCAGCGGTCCGCCGCGGTCACCTCCTCGGTGCCGGCGCCGCCTCCGACGAGGAGGCCGTGCGCGCGGTGGGCCGCGGCGCCGTAGAGGCCGAGCTCTGCGGCGGACAGCTCGGCGATCGCCTGCTCGAGCCCCTCGCGCGCGGCCGCGTCGTTGCCGGCGAGGCGCGCGGTCCCGGCCAGCACGAGGCGGCCGAGGCCGACCGCCCAGGGGACGACCTCGCCGACGAGGCGCTTGCCGTCGGCGCGCGCCCTGGCGAGGAGCGGCGCGCGGGCCGCGGGCTCGAGCCGCGCCGCCTGCGCGAGGTGCACGCGGGCGCGCAGGTGCAGCGCCTCGCCGCGCACGAGCTGGATGCGCAGGAGGAGCGACCGCTCGAGCGCGCCCCAGCGCTCCGCGAGGCGCGTCGCGGCCTCCTCGATCGCGCCGTTGTAGAGGTCGATCTGCGCGCGCGCGTAGATCTCCCAGTAGTGCTGCAGGTGGAAGCCGGCGACCGACCAGCGCCGCATGGCCTCGTCGATCTGCCGCCGCGCCTCGTCCGGCGTGTCGGGCGCGAGGAACGCGAAGGTCGACATCGACGTCCGCACGGTCGTCGCCCCGTAGAGGTCGCCGCGCTCCTCGTTCTCGCGCACGATGAGCGGCACCTCGCGGCACATCTCGCGCACCTCGCCCAGGTAATAGAGGCACGTCTGCGCCATGATGCGCGCCGAGCCGAGCTCCCAGGCCATGCCGGTGCAGCGCTCGCGCACCGTGCTCTCGGCCCTGCGCAGCGAGTGCACGCCGTGCCGGAAGCGCCCCTCGAGCATGGCGCCCATGCCCTCGGTGAGCTGCGTCATCGCGATCGCGTGCGGGTTCCCCATGCGCTCGGCGAGCGCCGTGGCCGCGCGCACGAGCGCCGCGGTGCGCTTTCGCGCCGAGTGGCCCGCGGTCGCGCAGTGGCCGGCCTCGACGGCGAGCGAGCGCGCCACGCGGAAGGGCTCGCCGGCCGCGAGCGCGAGGAGCGTGCTGCGCGTCTGGAAGTCCGCGCCCCGGATCGTGTCGACCATCGAGAGGTTCAGGCCCACCGACCACGTCGTGTCGATGCGCGTGAGATCCTCCTTGGCGACCTGGCTCTCGTCGCGCTCGCGGAAGCCGAGGCCGCGCAGGCGCAGGCGCGCGCGCCGGTAGAGGAGCGACGCCAGCGCCCCCCTGGGCGTCGCGGGCAGCGCCATGCCGATCTCGGCGAGCACGTGCGAGACCGCCTCGAGGCCCGCGTCGATGCGACCCGAGCGCATGAGCTGATCCGCCGCGCGCCGCTGCAGCTCCTGCGCCTCCGCGGCCAGCACCGACGGCGAGCGCGCGGCCGAGAGGAGCGCCTCGGCCGCCTCGGCCCCGCGCCCCGCGCCCGCGAGCGCGTCGCCCATCGACACCGTGATGCGCTTCCGCCGCACCTCGGCCTCGGCGTCGGCGGGCTCGCCGTGCAGCTCGAGCCCGCGCCGGTACAGGGCCGCCGCGCGGTCGAACGCGAGCGCCGCGAGCGCCTGGTCGGCCGCGAGCACCGTGTACTCCGCGGCCTCCTTGCGCTCTCCGGCCTCGTCGAAGTGACGGGCGATGGCCTCGGGATCCGCGTGCCTCGACGCCTCCAGCGCGCGCGCGAGCTCGAGGTGCCGCCGCCGCAGCTCGCCCGCCTCGATGCGCGCCATCACCGCCGCGCGGATGCGATCGTGATACGGCTCGACCGTGTCCGAGAAGCGCGTCCCGGACGTGCGCACGAGGTGCTGGGTGCGCAGGACCGCGAGGTGCTTCTCGAAGTGCTCGGGCGCGCGCGCGCCGTCGGCCGCGGCGACCACCGCCTGCTCGAGCGGCACGCCGGCCACGGCGACGAGCTCGAGCAGCGCCCGCTCTCCCGGGCCGAGCGCGGAGACGCGCGACCACAGCGCCTCCTCGAGCGAGCCCGCGCGCGCGCCGCCCTCCGCGTGCCGCAGGATCTCGTCGATGAACAGCGGGTGCCCCGCGGCGTCGTTCGCGATCTGCATGGCCCGCTTCTGGCCCTCGGGGCTCGAGTCCCCGAGGAGCAGCGTCACGAGCTCGCTCGCCTCGGGCAGCGGCAGGCGCCCGAGCGCGATCTCGCGCGCGTCTGCGTTGGTCCAGCGCGGCAGCGAGATCGCCTCGCTCGCCGGGTCGTCGCGCAGCGTGGCCACGAGCAACATCGGCGGCGCCCCCGGCCGGCGCGTCACCTCGCCGAGGAGCGCCATCGAGTCCGCGTCGGCCCACTGCAGGTCGTCGATGACCACGACGAGCGGCCTGAGGGCGGCCAGGCGCGCGAAGAGCTCGCGCAGCGCCGCGAACAGGCGGGCGCGCTGCTCCTGCGGGTCCTTGCCGGACTGCTCGCGCGGCGCGGACGCGATCGCCTCGATGCGCCGGAGGACCGGGAACACCTGCGCGAGGAGCGCCGCGTGATCGGGCAGCACGGCGGCCACCTCGCGCGCGTCGAGCTCGCCGAGCCTGCGCGCGAGCGCGTCGATGACGCCGTCCCACGCGCGAAAGGGCACCGACTCGCGCTCGTAGCAGCGGCCGAACACCACGAGCGGCGCGGGCTTGCCGACCGAGAGGCGCCGCAGGAGCTCGCGCACGAGCGCGCTCTTGCCGACGCCCGACTCGCCGCGCACCACCGCGATGTGCGCCTGCCCGGCCGTGGCGGCGCGGTACGCCTCCTCGAGCCGCGCGAGCTCCTCGGCCCGCCCGACGAACGCCGCGATCTCCCCCGTGCGCGTGCGCGCCGCGAAGGAGACATTCGCCTTGGCAGATGTGTCATCGACCCCGAGGCGCGCGATCACCTCTCGCCCGCTCGGCCGCCGGGCGGGATCGATCTCGAGCAGCTCGAGGCACAGGTCCTCGAGGTCCGCCGGCAGCGCGTCGACGAACGAGCTCGGCGCGGGCGGCGCGCGCTCGATCTTCGACTGCAGGACCTCGATGGTGGATCCGTCGAAGGGCAGCCGCCCCGTCAGCGCCTGGTAGAGCACGACGCCGAGGCTGTAGAGGTCGGCCTCCGGACCCACGGCCTGCGCGAGCGCCTGCTCGGGCGACACGTAGTCGGGCGTGCCGAGGGCGCGCTGGCCGCTCGTCCAGTCGCGCCCGAGGGCGGCCTCGATGACGAGGCCGAAGTCGAGCAGCACGACGCGGTCTCCCTCGCCGACGAGCACGTTCGAGGGCTTGACGTCGCGGTGCACCTTGCCCGCCGCGTGCAGCGCCCCGAGCGCGACGGTGAGCTGCGCGAAGGCGTCGCGCACGCGCGCCTCGTCGAAGGCGGCCGGCAGCTTCGAGCTCGACATCTCGCGCCCCAGCGCCCGCCGCGCGCCCGTGCCGAGGACGTCGGTCTCGGCCCACGCCGCGGTGGTCGCGAACCCCTTGCCCTGATCGAACGGACGCACGTACGCGAGCAGGTCCGCGCCGCGGATGAGCTCCATCGTGAAGAACCACTGGCCGTTGTCCTCGATGAGCTCGCCGAGGCTGACGAGGTTCGGGTGCTGCAGGTCCGCGAGCGCGCGGAACTCGTTCTTGAAGCGCAGCACCGCGTCCGCGGTCAGGTGGCGCAGCGTCTTGAGCGCGAGCCGCGCATTGCGCTCGGTGTCGAGCGCCTCGTACACGACGCCCATGCCGCCCTGCCCGAGCCGCGACAGGATCTGGAACCGGGACGTCCCGGCGAACTCCTGGGCCACGAGGCGATCAGTCTACCGCGACGCTGCCCATCCGGGGACGGGGCGGCGCGCTCCGCCTGCGGTCCCCAAGGGCGGCCGAGGTGAGTCAGGCGGCGTAGCCGCGCTCCTCGAGATCCACGCGGTCCTCCTCCGCGGCGGCGTCCACGATCTTGTAGATCGCGCGCTTGAAGAGCGGCTGGAGCAGGGCCTTGAGGCCGCTCGTCGGCACCGTCATCTCGAGGCGCAGGCGCGTGCCGGCGCCGTCGGGGAGGAACGAGAACTCGAAGTGCGTGCCGTGGTTCGACCCGCGCACGACGTCCATGACGACCTTGCCGTCCGTCCGCCGCAGCACGACCTCGTCCTCCTGGGCCATGCCGAGGATGCGCGTGCGCTGGATGTAGCGGCACTCGGCCGGCGAGTCCGCCAGGATCTCGTACGCCAGCCCCTTGTGGACCCCCGTCCGGTGGTGGTGCGCCATGTCCCCGAACTGGCTCCGCACGACGTCCACCGGCCGCTCGTAGTGCCTCTCGTACCGGATCAGGATCTTGCCCATGCCCGTAGGATACGCGGGGCTCACGCCTCCGTTACGCCCTCCTGCGCCAGCGGGGATGGGCATATGCTCCCGCCATGCTCGGCCGGATGATGGACTTCCCCCTGTCGCTGTCCCACCTGCTCGAGCGCGCGCGCACGCAGTTCCCCCGCAGCGAGATCGTGACGCGCCGCGCCGACCGCTCGCTCGTGCGCGCCACCTACGCCGACTTCCATCGCCGCGCGCTGCAGCTCGCCGCCGCGCTCGTGCGGCTCGGGGTGCGGCCCGGCGATCGCGTGGCGACGCTCTGCTGGAACCACCAGCAGCACCTCGAGGCGTACTTCGGCGTGCCCGCGCTCGGCGCCGTGGTCCACACGCTCAACCTCCGCCTGCACCCGAGCGAGCTCGGCTACATCGCGCGCCACGCCGAGGACAAGGTCGTCGTCGTCGACAGCTCGCTCCTGCCGCTCTTCGAGAAGTTCCGCGCCGACGTGCCGTCCATCCAGCGCGTCATCGTGGTCGCCGACGGCGCCGCGGCCCCGGAGGGCACGCTCGACTACGAGGCGCTCCTCGCCGCCGAGGCCCCGCTCGCGGAGCTGCCGGCCCTCGACGAGCGCGCGGCCGCGATGATCTGCTACACGTCCGGCACCACCGGCAACCCGAAGGGCGTCGTCTACAGCCACCGCTCGACCGTGCTCCATGCCCTCGTCGCCTGCACGACCGACGGCATCGGCGTCGGAGAGCGCGACACGGTGCTCCCCGTCGTGCCCATGTTCCACGCGGCGGCGTGGGGCCTGCCCTTCGCCGCGGTGGCGACCGGCGCGAAGATCGTCATGCCCGGGCCGCACCTCGACCCGCCCTCGCTCCTCGAGCTCATGGCGCAAGAGGGCGTCACCTGCGCGGCCGGCGTGCCGACGATCTGGCTCGGGATCCTGGCGCTCCTCGACGAGAGCCCGAAGTGCTGGGATCTCTCGCGCGTGCGGAAGATGGTCATCGGCGGCTCCGCCGCCCCCGCGTCGATGATCGACGGCTTCCAGCAGCGCCACGGCCTCGAGGTGCTGCACGCCTGGGGCATGACGGAGACGAACCCCCTCGGCACGGTGGCGCGCGTCGCGCGCGCGCTCGAGGGCGCCTCGGCCGAGGCGCAGCTCGCCGCCCGTGCCTCGCAGGGCCGCGCGGTCCCCTTCGTCGAGACCCGCCACGTGGGCGAGGACGGAAGGCCCCTTCCGTGGGACGGCGAGACGATGGGCGAGCTCGAGGTGCGCGGCCCCTGGGTCGCGTCGTCGTACTTCGGCGACGAGGGGCCCGATCGCTTCACCAAGGACGGCTGGTTCAAGACCGGCGACGTCGTCACCATCGACACGCACGGCTACGTGCGCATCACGGACCGCGCCAAGGACGTCGTCAAGTCGGGCGGCGAGTGGATCAGCTCGGTCGCGCTCGAGAACGCCCTCATGAGCCACCCGTCGGTGCTCGAGGCGGCGGTCTTCGCGGCGCGGCACCCGAAGTGGGACGAGCGACCGCTCGCGGCCGTGGTGCTCAAGTCGGGCAAGAGCGCCACCAAGGACGAGCTCGTCGCGCACCTGGCCGGACGCTTCGCGAAGTTCTGGTTGCCCGACGACGTCCTCTTCGTCGAGCAGATCCCGCGCACGTCCACCGGCAAGTTCCTCAAGTCGAAGCTGCGCGAGCTCTACGGCGACCACCTCATGAAGGGCTGACCGTGGCCGCGTCCGGCAGCGGCCACGTCGCGCTCCTCCGCGGCATCAACGTCGGCGGCAAGAACCTCCTGCCCATGACGGCCCTCGCCGAGCTCTTCGCCGCCGCCGGGTGCACCGACGTCCAGACCTACCTGCAGAGCGGCAACGTCGTCTTCCGCGCGAGCGCCGCCGTCGCGCGCCGCCTCCCCGAGGCGGTCCCGGCCGCCATCCGGGCCCGCGCGGGCCTGTCCGTGCCCGTGGTCCTGCGGAGCGCCGCCGAGCTCCTCGAGGTGGCGCGGGCGCACCCGCTCGCGCAGCTGGGCGACGACCCCAAGACGCTCCACGTGGCGTTCCTCGCGGCCACGCCGGCCGCGAAGGCCGCCGAGGCGCTCGATCCTGCCCGCTCGCCCCCCGACACCTTCCTCGTGCGCGGGCGCGAGGTCTTCCTCCGCCTGCCCGGCGGCGTCGGCAAGAGCAAGCTCACGAACGACTACCTCGACCGCACGCTCGGCACCACCTCGACCGTGCGCGGCTGGAACACCGTCCAGGCCCTCGCCGCCCTCCTCCGCGGCTGACGGAGCAGAGAACGCTAGTTCCTGCGGGCGCGGTAGAGGTCGGCGTTGCCGCCGCGATCGGACGCGAAGTAGAGCCAGCAGCCGTCGGGCGAGAGCGCGCCGTCCTCGTCGTCGGCCCTCGGGTCGTTGACGCCGCCGATGGCGCGCGGCGAGCCGAAGGGCGACAGCACGTCGCTGCGCGTGACGATCGTGAGGTCGCTCTGGTCCTCGTCGTCCATCGGGCCCGGGCCGCCGGGGTCGCGGATGTCGCGCGTCACCACGAGGGTCTTGCCGTCGGGCGAGATCGCGCTCGCCTTGCAGCCGGCGCAGCCCGAGATCATCACCTGCAGGGACGGCGTCGCCCACGGCTGGCTCGCGCTCATGCGCGCGCTCGCGTAGAGCTTGTCGTCGGCCGCGACCAGCGCGAAGTGATCGTCGCCGCTCAGCAGGACGCGCTCGTCGTTCCTGGCGGTGGACAGCGTGCTCCGGGTCGGGTTGCCGCTCGGGAACGGGCTCGTCCACACGTCCACCGCCTGCATGCCCGACTCGACGCGATCGGAGATGAAGTAGATGCGCTGGCCATCGGGCGAGATGGTGGCCGCGCGCTCGCTGGCGCCGGTGGCGTAGCCGGCGAGCAGGCGCGGCACACCGAACTCCGCGTCCGTCGTGGGACGCTCGGCCAGCCAGAGATCCCAGTTTCCGCCGCGCTTCGAGGAGAAGACCAGGGTCAGGCCATCGGGGGAGAACGTCGGCTCGGCCTCGTCGCTCGTGGAGGAGAGGCCATCGAGGCGCTCGGGCGCCGAGAACTCGTACGGGCGATCCCAGCACGGAGTGCCCGCCGGCGGCGGCGCGGCGATGCTCGCGTCCGGGCTCAGTGTAGGCCCACGTGTGCCGGCGTCCGGCGTCGTGCTGGTCGGGTTCGGGTCGTCGGCCGGGCCCGGGGGCATCGTCACGCGTCCCCCATCGGGGGGAACGAGGGCCCCCGGGGTGGGGCCCGTCGCTCCACCCGCGAGCGGATTGGAGGAGTCGAAGGCGCAGCCGAAAGAGCCCATTGCGCACGCGAATGCGAGGATCGGAGCTGCGTGGATGAGCCTCATGCGCAATGGAATCAGCAATGCGCATGCCGAAAAAATCCGGTGATCTCGTGTGGGTGCGCGTCGCAGAGGTGTGCGGCCGCGCAATGAAGAGGCGAGGCGCTCAGGCGGCGCCGCGCAGCCAGCGCCAGGCGGGGCCGGCGTAGGGCGCGACGGCCAGCGCGCACGCGAGGGCGGCGCTGCCGGCGAAGAGGGCCGCGCGCCACATGACGAGCTCGTCGGCGCCCTCGGGCGGCAGGAGCGCACCCGTGGGTGGGCCCGCCACGTGCCAGGTGACGCCCACGGGCGACAGCAGCCCCGAGGCGTGGAGGGCGAGCGCGGCTGCGATCCCGGCGAGCGCAACGAGGCCCCAGGTCCGGCCACGGTGGAGGCCGAGCCCCGCCGCGGCCACGCCGCCCAGCACGAGCGGCATCCAGAGCGGAGGCGCCGCGAGCATCATCGCCGCGAGCGGCGGCCAGACGAGCACCCAGGCGAGGAGCGCGAGGCGAGTCCGGAGGACCGGGGCCTGCGCGGGCGGTGGCGGAGGGGGATCGACTGCGAAGGCCACGTCCCTAGTATACGCGCTCGGCGGTGCTACGCTTTCGGCACCGCAGATCAGCGCGCGTGCCAGGGGGATTCCAGTGGGATTCGTTCGCGCTCTCGCTCGCTTCATCACCACCCTTCTGTCGACCTTCCTCGGACACTGGCAGCCGCCAAGGTGGCTCGCCTGGGTCGGCCGGCGACTGGCCGCGCTCGCCGAGTGGGCCAAGGGCAGGCCCGGGCCCGCGTTCGTCGGTGCGCTCGCGCTCGTGGGCGTCGCGACGGGCGGCTTCTACGGCCACCGCTGGTGGAAGAACCGGCCGCGGCCCGAGACCATCACGGTCGTCGTGACCTCGCCCGAGGCCACGCGCCTCGAGGACAGCGCCAGGCCCTTCCCGCTCGTGCTGCAGTTCTCCGCGTCCGTCGCGCCGCTCGCGGAGATCGGCAAGCCCGTCAAGAGCGGCATCGAGATGACCCCGCGCGTCGAGGGCGCGTGGCGCTGGGACGGCGACAAGCGGCTCCTGTTCTCGCCGCGCGCCGACTGGCCGGTCGGGCAGGACCTCAAGATCAAGCTCGCGCCGCGGGGCCTGCTCCGCGAAAACATTCGCCTCGACGAATATTCCGTGACCGCGAAGACCGCGCCGTTCTCGGCCGCGATCGCCGAGGTCGAGTTCTACCAGGACCCGGTGGACCCCGACCTCAAGAAGGTCGTCGCGCACTTCTCGTTCTCGCACCCGGTCGATCCGGTGAGCTTCGAGAAGCACCTCAAGGTCGTGGAGATCGATCCCGCGACCAAGAAGGAGCGGGCGCTCGGCGTCCGCACGAGCTACGGCAAGTGGAAGGGCACGGCCTTCGTGCACACGGACCCGATCCCGGTCCCGAAGCGCGACAGGAAGGTGATCGTCACGCTCGAAAAGGGCGTCAAGGCCGCGCGCGGCGGCAACGCGACCGACGAGGCGCCCTCGAAGGACGCCCTGGTCCCGGGCCTCTACTCGCACCTCAAGATCGGCTCCGCCGTGCTCGCGATCGCGCAGAACGCGCGGCTCGAGCCCGAGCAGGTGGTGGTCGTCGAGACCACCGCCGCCGCGACCACGGACGAGGTGGCCCGGAAGACGAGCGCGTGGGTGCTGCCGCTGCACCACCCGGACAGCAAGCCCGAGGAGCGCAAGCACCCGTACGTGTGGTCGGCCGCCGACGCGATCGGCCAGGACGTCCTGCGCAAGAGCGCCAAGCTCCCGCTCGAGTCGATCCCCACCGAGCACGAGCACGCCACGCTGCACTCCTTCAAGTACAAGGGCGACGTCGGCCGCTGGGTGTTCGTGCAGGTCGAAAAGGGCATCAAGGGCTTCGGCGGCTACGAGCTCGGCGAGACGTTCGTCACCTCGGCGCGCGTGCCCGAGTACCCGAAGGAGCTCAAGATCCTGCAGTCGGGCGCGATCCTGTCGACGGCGGGCGAGCACAAGGTGCCCCTCTACACGCGCGACGTCGAGGCGGTGCGCTTCGAGATCGGCCGCGTGCTGCCGGGTCAGCTCCACCACCTCGTGTCGCAGAACAGCGGCACCTTCGCCGAGCCGACGCTCCTGTCGAAGTACATGCGCTTCTCGGCGGAGAACCTGTCGGAGGTCGTGGCCGAGGTGCGCGAGCTCGACAAGCTCGCACCGGGCAAGGCGCAGTACCAGGCGTACGACCTCGGCAAGTACCTCGAGCCGGGCGGGCCCGAGCGGCGGCGCGGCCTCTTCTTCTTCCGCGCGCAGAGCTGGGATCCCCTGCGCAAGGTCACGACGGGCAAGGAGGACGCGCGCCTCATCCTGGTGACGGACCTCGGCATCGTGGTCAAGGCGGCGACCGACGGCTCGAACGACCTCTTCGTGCAGTCGATCCACAAGGGCGCGCCGGTCGCGGGCGCGAAGGTGGAGCTCGTCGGCAAGAACGGCCTCGCGGTGCTGTCGTCGACGACGGACGCGCAGGGGCACGCGACGTTCCCGTCCACGCGCGGGCTCGAGCGCGAGCGCGCGCCGGTGCTCTGGCGCGTGCACAAGGACAACGACCTGTCGTTCATCCCGTTCGCGGCGGGCGAGCGCATGCTGAACCTGTCGCGCTTCGACGTCGGCGGCGTGCAGGAGGCCGAGCACGGTGAGGGCCTGTCGGCGTACCTGTTCTCGGACCGCGGGCTCTATCGCCCCGGCGAGGAGATCCGCTTCGGCCTCATCGTCAAGCCGCACGACTGGAAGGCCTCCGTGCGCGGCGTGCCCCTCGAGGCCGTGCTCTCCGATCCGCGAGGTCAGGTGATCAGGCGCGAGAAGCTGCGCCTGTCGGCGAGCGGCTTCGAGGAGGTCAAGCACACCACCTCGCCGATCGCGCCGACGGGCGTCTACACGCTCGCGCTCCTGCTCGCGCGCGACGGCCAGCCGCAGAGCCAGCTCGGGCAGGCGACCGTGCGCGTCCGCGAGTTCGAGCCGGACAGGATGAAGATCAGCGTGCGCCTGTCCGAGGAACATCCCGGCGGCTGGGTCACGCCCGACAAGCTCAAGGGGCGCGTGCACCTCGAGAACCTGTTCGGCACGCCCGCGGGCAAGCGGCAGATCCGCGGCAGCATCCAGCTCTCGCCGGTCGTGCCGAGCTTCGCGGGGCTGCGCGACTACCGCTTCTTCGATCCCGCGCGCGCCAAGGAGAGCCAGGCCGAGGCGCTCGCGGACGCGCAGACGAGCGACGCGGGCGACGCCGAGCTCGACCTCGGTCTGCAGAAGTACGCGAACGCGACCTACCGGCTGCGCTTCCTCGCGGCGGGCTTCGAGGCCGAGGGCGGCCGCAGCGTCGCGGGCGAGGCGAGCGCGATCGTCTCGCCGCTGGCCTTCCTGCTGGGCTGGAAGCCCGACGGCGACCTCCGCTACGTGCACAAGGGCGCGAGGCGCGTGGTGGACGTGGTCGCGGTCGGGCCCGACGGCAAGCGCACCGCCGCCAGGGACCTTTCGCTCGTCAAGGTAGAGCTTCGCCACGTCTCGGTGCTGACCAAGCAGCCGAGTGGCCTCTACAAGTACGAGTCGGTCAAGAAGGAGGTCGAGCTCGGCCGGAGCCCGCTGTCGGTCGCGGCCGAGGGGCACAAGCTGGCGCTGCCGACGGACAAGCCGGGCGAGTTCGCGATGGTCGTGCGCGACGCGCTCGGCAAGGAGATCCTGCGCGTCGAGTACTCGGTCGCGGGCGCCGGCAACCTGTCTCGCGCGCTCGACCGCAACGCGGAGCTCGAGCTCAAGCTGTCGAAGACCGACTACGCGGCGGGCGAGGACATCGAGCTCCACATCAAGGCGCCCTACACGGGCTCGGGCCTCATCGCGATCGAGCGCGAGAAGGTGATCTCGTTCAAGTGGTTCAAGGCGAGCGAGACCGCGACCGTGGAACACATCCGCCTTCCCGAATCCGTCGAGGGCAACGCCTACGTGTCCGTCGCGTTCGTGCGCGACTTCGACTCGGACGAGGTCTTCATGTCGCCGCTGTCGTACGCGGTGGCGCCGTTCTCGGTGTCGCGCGCGCGGCGTATGATGAAGGTCGCGGTCGAGACGCCCGAGCTCGTCAAGCCCGGCGAGCCGCTCAAGATCCGCTACAAGAGCGACCGGCCCGCGCGCATCGCGCTCTTCGCGGTGGACGAGGGCATCCTGCGCGTCGCGGCGCACCAGCCGCCCGATCCCCTGTCGCACTTCTTCAAGAAGCGCGCGCTCGGCGTGCGCACCTCGCAGATCCTCGATCTCGTGCTGCCCGAGTTCGAACAGCTGGTCGCGGCCTCCGCGGCCGGCGGTGACGCCGAGGGCGCGCTCGGCGCGCACGTGAACCCCTTCCGGAGGCGGCACGATCCGCCGGTCGCCTACTGGTCTGGCCTCGTCGAGTCGGGGCCGAAGTGGCGCGAGGCCACGTACGAGGTGCCCGACTTCTTCAACGGCTCGCTGCAGGTGTTCGCGGTCGCGGTGGGACCCGACGCCATCGGCACCACCGAGCGCTCGCTGCACGTGCGCGGTGACTTCGTGCTCTCGCCGACGCTGCCGGCGTTCCTGGCGCCCGGCGACGAGGTCGAGGTGCCGGTGACGGTGTCGAACAACGTCTCCGGCTCGGGCAAGGGCGTCGCGGTCACGGTGAAGATGGAGCTGCCGCCGGAGCTCGAGGCCGTGGGGCCGGCTTCGGAGCAGGTGCCCGTGGACGAGCTGCGCGAGGGCACGGTGCGCTTCCGCGTGCGCGCGCGGGGCAAGCTCGGGCCGGGGCGCGCGACGTTCCTGGCCGAGGGCGCGGGCAAGCGCGCGCGCCTCGCGCAGGAGGTGAGCGTGCGGCCGGCGGTCGGCTACGAGAGCGTCATCGCCGCGGGGCGCGTCAAGGGCGACGTCTCCGTGCCGGTGGGCCAGCACAAGAAGTTCCCCGAGCTGCGCAGGCTGGAGGCGGGCGTGTCGCGGCTCCCGCTCGGCATCGCGAGCGCGCTCGGCGGCTACCTCGCGAAGTACCCCCACGGCTGCACCGAGCAGCTCACGAGCCAGGCCGTCTCCGCGGTCGTGCTCGCGTCGCGGCCGGCGCTCGGCGGAAGGGCCGAGGAGGCGCAGGCGAGCCTCGGCAAGGCGATCGAGGCGCTGCGGTCGCGGCAGAACGACGAGGGCGGCTTCGGCCTGTGGGCGTCGAGCCCGCGGTCGGCGCCGGGGCCGAGCGTCTACGCGCTCCATGCGCTCCTCGAGGCCAAGCAGCGCGGGCAAGGGGTGCCGGCCGACCTCGCCAAGCGCGGGCAGAGCTACCTCATCGAGCTCGCGGGCGGCGAGCCGCAGGACCTCGCCGATGCGCGCCTGCGCGCCTACGCGATCTACGTGCTCACGCGTGGCGGCACGACGACGCTGCGGTTCGCGCACGCGCTCGAGCGCAAGCTCGAGGACGGCTTCGCCGCCGAGTGGAAGCAGGACCTCGCGGCCGCGTACCTCGCGAGCGCGCACGCGCTCTTGCATCGTGACGCGGACGCGGAGCGCCTGATCGCAGGACCCGCGCTCGGCAAGCCCGCGGCGGCCGATCCGGGCGGCTACTACGACGCGACCATCCACGACGCGCAGCTCTTCCATCTGCTCGCGCGGCACTTCCCCGAGCGGGCAAAAAAGATGGCGCCGGCCGCGCTCGACGCGCTCGTCGGGGCGGTCGCGGGCGGGCGGTACAGCACGCTGTCATCCGCGTACACCATGCTCGCGCTCGACGCGTGGGCGAACCTCGCGGAGACCGAGGGCGGCGGCGGGGGCCTGTCGATCGCGGAGGTCGGGGGCGCGGCGCGCGCGCTCGACCTGCCGCCGGGCCTCTTGCCCTTCGTCGCGTTCTCGGAGGCGGCGACGGCGCTGCGCTTCGCGGCGGCCGGCGACCTGCCCGCGTTCTACACGGTCGTGCAGGCGGGCTTCGACGTGGCGCTGCCCGACAAGGCGGTGGCGCAGGGCCTCGAGGTGGTGCGCGAGTACACCGACGCGCAGGGCAAGCCCGTCACCGAGGTTCGCCTCGGCGACGAGGTGCAGGTGCACCTGCGCATCCGCTCGCTCGGCAAGGAGCCGGTCTGGCAGGTGGCGCTCGTGGACCTCCTGCCCGCGGGCTTCGAGGTGGTGGTGCAGCCGCCGCCGGCCGCCAGCCCCGAGGGCGAGGGCGCGCCGGGCGCCCCCGCGCCCGGGGGCGAGGGCGAAGGGGAGGGCGAGGGCGGGCCGCCCCCCGAGGGCGACGGGGGCGAGGCGCCGGCGGAGGTGTTCTCGCTGCCGATCTCGCTGCCGAAGACCACCTGGACGATCGAGCACGGCGACGTGCGCGAGGACCGCGTGGTGCTGTACGGGACGGCGCTGCCGGACGCCAAGGAGTTCATCTACGCGATGAAGGCGCAGAGCGCGGGCAAGGTCGCGGTGCCGCCCGTGTCGGCCGAGGCGATGTACCAGCGCGCGACGATGGCGCGGTCGGCGGCGGGCAAGCCCCTCGTGGTGGCGGCGGACAAGAAGAAGTGACGGAGGCCGGATCGCGGTGAAGCGGGCTCGGAGATTTATCCGCGTATCCGCATATGTGATGGCGGGCCTGGTGGTGGTCGGGCTCGGGGTGCGGGTGTGGCCGCGAGCGCCGCTGCGCGACCGGGTGACCGGGTCCACGGCGGTGCTGGATCGGAGCGGCGGGCTCCTGCGCCTGTCGATGGCGCCCGACCAGACGTTCCGGCTGTGGACGCCGCTCGAGCGGATCTCGCCGCTGCTCGTCGAGACGACGCTCCTGGCCGAGGACCGCTACTTCCACTCGCACCCGGGGGCGAACCCGGTGTCGCTCGTGCGCGCGCTCCGGAGCG
Organism: uncultured Myxococcales bacterium; assembly: GCA_964593795.1. GTDB lineage: Bacteria > Myxococcota_A > Polyangia > JAHFDS01 > JAHFDS01 > JAHFDS01. Next base: position 24,615 of record CAZQJC010000084.1, read on the forward strand.
CGGCGGGCGACGGCCGGCGCGTCGGCGGCTCGACGCTGACGATGCAGCTCGCGAGGCGCCTCTTTGCCATCGACTCGCGCTCGGTGGGCGGCAAGCTCGCGCAGATCGCGCGCGCGGTGCAGCTCGAGCTGCAGTACTCGAAGCACGACCTGCTCGAGGCGTACCTCAACCTCGCGCCCTACGGCGGCAACGTCGAGGGCGCCGGCGCCGCGAGCCACGTCTACTTCGGCAAGGCCCCGGACCGCCTGACGCTCGACGAGGCGCTCCTGCTCGCGGTCTTGCCGAAGAGCCCGGCCCGGCGCCAGCCGAGGGACGGCGTCGCGCCGCCCGCGCTCCTCGACGCGCGGCGGGCGCTCGCGGAGCGATGGCTCGCAGCCCACCCCGCGGACGCGCCCGTGCGCGAGGCGCTCGCGCAGCCGCCGACGCTGCGCACGGTGGCGGACCTGCCGTTCTCCGCGCCGCACTTCTCGGACGGCATGCTCGCGCGGCGGCCCGCGGGTGGCGCGGTGCGCAGCACGCTCGACCCCGCGCTGCAGAAGCTCGTCGAGGACAGGCTCGGCGCGTACGTCGCGCGGCGCCGCAACGTGGGACTCAGGAACGCGGCCGCGTTGCTCGTGGATCATCGCACGATGGAGGTGCGCGCGGTCGTGGGCTCGGCCGACCACGGCGACGCGACGCTCTCGGGGCAGGTCGACGGCACCCGCGCCAAGCGCTCGCCGGGCTCCGCGCTCAAGCCCTTCGTCTACGCGCTCGGGCTCGAGCAGGGCCTGTTCCACCCGGCGACGGTGCTCAGGGACGCGCCGGTCGCGTTCGGTCCGTTCTCGCCCGAGAACTTCGACGGCCGCTTCCTCGGCCCCGTGCCGGCGCGCGAGGCGCTGTGGCGCAGCCGGAACGTCCCGGCGATGCAGATCGCGGCGAGGCTCTCGCGGCCGACGCTCCATGGCCTCCTGCGCATGGCGGGCGTCTCGCGCCTCGCGCCCGAGGAGCACTATGGCCTGTCGCTCGTGGTCGGCGGCGGCGAGGTCACGATGGAGGAGCTCGTGACGCTCTACGCGGCGCTCGCCGAGGGCGGCGTCGTCCGCCAGCTCCGGACCACGCTCGACGACCCGGCCGAGAAGGGCACGCAGCTCCTGTCGCCGGAGGCCGCGTTCCTGGTCCTCGACATGCTGGCGGACAACCCGCGGCCGGACGTGCCGCGGCTCATCGCGGGCGACACGGGGCCGCGCGTGGCGTGGAAGACGGGCACGTCGTTCGGCTTCCGCGACGCGTGGACCGTCGGCGTCTCCGGGCCCTGGGTGCTCGCCGTGTGGGTCGGGAATTTCTCCGGCGAGGGCAACCCGGCGTTCGTCGGCGTCGAGGCCGCGGCGCCGCTCTTCTTCTCGATCGCGGACGCGCTCGCGCAGCGGACGCCGCGCGCGCAGCTCGGCCTTCCCGCGCCGCCCGCGGGCGTGACGCGCACGGAGGTGTGCGCGATCTCCGGGGGCGCGCCGCACGCGTTCTGCCCGCGGCGGCAGCGCACGTGGATCATCCCCGGCGTCTCGCCGATCGCGCCGTGCGACGTCCACCGCGAGCTCTGGGTGGACGCGGCGGGGCGGCGGGGCTGCGGCTCGAGGGGCGGTCTGCGCAAGGAGGTGCACGAGGTGTGGCCGAGCGACCTCGCCGCGATCTTCGCGCGCGCGGGGCTGCCGCGCCGGCCACTGCCCCCGCTCGCGCCCGGCTGCGAGGACGCGCCCGAGGTCGAGCCGGGCCAGCCACCGCGCATCACCTCGCCGCTGCGAGGCGTGACCTACACCGTGCACGCGCAGGACCCCGCGCGCCGCGAGCCCGAGCGCGTGGCGCTCTCGGCCGTCACCGACGGCGACGCGCGCGAGGTGTTCTGGTTCGCCGGTGATCGCCTCCTCGGTCGGTCGAACGCGGGCGCGCCGCTCCTGTGGTCCCCCGAGGCCGGCGATCACCTCCTGCGCGCCGTGGACGACCGCGGCCGCGCGAGCGCGATGCGCCTGCACGTGGAGGCGGTGAGGTAGCCGAGCGTCTCGCGACCAGCGACCGCGAGGCGGAACACGCCGCGGCGCGGAGTGCCACGCCGACCGCCTCCGCCGGAAGGCAGGGACGGTGCGCGGTGGCGGAGCTTCGACGCGCGCCATCGCATCGCGATCGCGGCTTCGAGCCCCAGCCAGCGCTGCCGCCGGAGCGATGAGAGGCGCCGCTGCAAGGTGGTCCGCGCCGTGCCCCTGCAACCCCTGCCGGGCGACCTCGTGGGCCATTGCGGGCAGCGCAGGCCACACCTGCTTCCGCGGGTTGCTAGCGCGTCGCTTCGGGCAACGAGGTGCCCCGCGCAAGGAGCCACGTTCGCGGTCGCGGCAGGGCGATCCCGTGCGCCGTGCTGGTGGAGGAATACGGGTCGAGGTAGCCGGCGCCGAGCCGGCCGCCGCGCTCGGCGACGTGCTTCTCGCGGTTGTGCGTGACGTAGTGGACGGCGCGTCGAACCTCGGCGGGGGTGCGCAGCGCGTGCTCGTGGTAGCGGTCCGCCAGCACCGGTCCGCGCCGGCCCATCAGGCGGTTCAGGCCCTTCGCGAGCCGGATGCCGAGCCCCTTCATGCCCCGGGACAGCGCCGTGCGATCGGCCGCCTCGACGACGAGGTGCAGGTGGTTGCCCTGCACCGAGAACGCGCAGACGCGCATCCCGAAGCGCTCGGCCGCGGCCGCGATGGCGCGCGCGAACACGCGGAACGAGCGGCGGCTGCGGAGGTTCCACACGTGCGGCAGCATCCGCAGCGTCACGTGCACCGGGAAGCGCGCTCGGTGCGCCGGCCGCCGCAGGTGCGAGACGCCCGCGCGCTCGCCCTTGCGCTTTCGCCCCGCGCCCTCGCGCGCCCCGCCCCAGGTGCGCAGGGGCAGCGCGAGCTGCACCGGCCTTCGCCGCCCATGTGTCCGCCTCGCGCCACTCACAAAATGTACGCTAAATCAAGATGCTTGGGCATGCAAGCCGAATCCGACGGTCGATCCTCGCCGCTGTCGGCCGCTTCGCTTGACAACACACACACACAGCGATCGTTGTGCCAACTGCAGGGGAGGCCGGGGATGACGCCCAGAGGCTCAGGCAACGGACGCGTCGACTGGAGCGCGGACCAGATCGTTCTCAGCGTGGCGGCGTACGTGGAGTGGCGAGCGGCGCCGCCCAAGGAAGCGGCCATCGTGGCGCGGCTGGCGGCGGAGACGGGCCGGCCCGCGAGCGCGGCCAAGCAGGGCATGCTCGCCGTGGGGAACGTGGATGCGGCCGTCGGCAGGGGGCCCAGGATCACGCCCTTCGCGGCGGCGGTGGCGTCTCATCTGCTCAATGACATCGTGACTGGCAAGCGAGCGTTGGCGCCCCTCCTGTACAGGGTGCCCGCCCAGCTGAGGGCCCCCGACCTGCCCACGGTGTCCGTCCTCGAGCTCACCGTCGTCACAGACAAGCGCCACGAAAGTAGAGATGTGTGGACGCTGCTCTACTGGAGGGACATCGAGAACGACGTGCTCACCAGCGAGCTGGATCGTGCGCGAGAGCTCGTGAACAGGCAGTGACGGCACACGGGGCACCAGGCCCGGGCGCCTGAGCACCCGCACGTGCGCACTGGAGGTGCCGCGCCCGCGCCAGCCGAGCCAACTCCCGAACCATCGCCCCTGCCGCGGTCGTCCGTGGCCGGCTTGTAGACGGGCGAACCTTGAAGCCTTGGGCCTGACCCCCGGACGCCTCGCCTTTGGCCCGCGCCCCCTCAGAACGTGACGCGCACCGGACGGCGGTCGTCCACCGCAGACGGTGGGTTCGTCCGTGGCGGCCGCGGGCGCTTGCCCTTCGGGTCCTCGGTCGCGGCCTGGGCTGGCGCGAAGCGCGCCTGCACCGAGGTCCCTGCGTCCGGGCGCACCTGGGCAGTGGTCTCGAAGCGCTCACCGCTCGCGACGACGACGAGCACCGCATGCGGGCCCTCGCTGAGCTCTAGCTCGAGCGACTTCGCATCACGCGTTCGCTCGACGCCGTCCACGCTGATGCGGGCGGGCTGGTCCGAGGCGATGGTGAGCCTTCCGCTCCGCGGCGGCGGCGCCGCCGGGGGCGTGCTCGCCAGCGGGGCGCGTGGTTGTGGCCCGGGGATCGCCGGTGCGGGGCCGTTCGTGCGGAGGAGCAGGACCAGTGTCACGACGCTCGCGGCGAGGATCCCCCCTGCGCGCAGGACCCTGCCCGTGGAGCTCGGCGGGGGCGGTCGCCGGTCGATCGGCGGGGCGCCGCGGACCAGCCGCTCGAGGTCCTCGGCCCGCGCGCGCATGCTGGCCGGACGGTCCTCGGGGCGGATGGCCAGGCACGAGAGCACGATCGCGTCGAGCGTGGAAGGGAGCTCGGGCACGACCTGCGACGGGGCGTCGACGGCCCGACCGCCCAGCTTCTGCGCGATGGCCTCGACCAGCGTCTCGCCGCCGAACGGCAGCCGGCCCGTCAGCATGCGGTAGAGCACCACGCCGAAGGCGTAGATGTCGGTGCGCGCGTCGACGGCGAGCGCCTGGCACTGCTCCGGCGCCATGTAGAGCGGCGTGCCGACGGGCTCGCCCGTGCGCGTCGGGCCGTCGCCGTCGGACGCGATCAGCTTGGCGACGCCGAAGTCGAGCACCTTGGGCACCACCGCGCCGCCATAGCTCTTCGTGAGGAACAGGTTGTCCGGCTTGAGGTCGCGGTGTACCAGGCCCGCGTCGTGCGCGCACGCGAGCGCGTCGCAGATCGGCAGGGCGATGGCGACCGTGTCCTCGAGCGAGAGGCGCCCGTCGCGCTCGAGCCGAGACTGCAGGGTCTCGCCCTTGAGGTACTCCATCACGCTGTAGTGCCGGCCGTCGTCGAGCTTGCCGAACGCGAACGCCTCGACCAGATGGTGGTGGCGGATCGCGTTGAGCGCGCGCGCCTCCTGCACGAATCGCTCGAGGCGCCGCTCGTCGTCGCCCGGGCGCGCGTCGATCACCTTGATCGCCACGAGGCGCCCGATGACGGTGTGCTCGCCGAGGTACACCGTGCCGGCCCCGCCCTCGCCGAGCTTGGCGAGGATGCGGTATTCGCCGGCCGCCTCGGGCGCGTCACGGTCGAGGGGCTCGAGGCCCTCGGTGTCGCCCTCGAGGGGCACGAGGCTCGCGCCGTCGAAGCGGCAGGCCTCGATCCCGACCGCGAAGACTCGCTGGCAGCTCGGGCATTGTTGCATGGCCTGTTGCACGCGCTTGTCATTGAAATCTAACATCCCTGACCGAACGTGTCGCTGCTCCTGCCCGCCCTCCTCGCGGCCCTCGTCGCTGCGTCCCCGGGCGCGACGCAGAAGGCGAAGCGGGCGCACGACGAGGCGACGGTGCTGTTCGACCTCGGGCGCTACGCCGAGGCGGCCAGGCTCTTCGAGGAGGCGTACCGCTTGCGCCCCGATCGCGTGGGCCTGCTCTTCAACGCGGCGGCCGCGCACGAGCACGCCTACCGCACCACCGGTGACGGCCAGAGCCTCGTGCGTGCGCTCGAGCTCTATCGCAACTGCCGTGCGCTGCGCTGCGTGCCGGTGGCGCAGGTCGACGCGGCGCTCGATGCCCTCGGTCGCGCGCGGACGGAGCGCGAGCGGCGCGCCGAGGAGGAGCGCCTGCGCCAGGCGACCGGCCAGGCGGCGCTCGACCTCGGGGCCAGGCTCCTCGACGAGGGGCGCCCCCAGCTCGCGCGGGTGCTCGCCGAGCGGGTGCTCGCGGAGCGGGGCCTTCCGCGCGCCCGGGCGGTCGAGGCGCGCCGGCTCCTGGCATATTCGTCCATCCGAATGGGTGACGCGCCGGTGGCGGAGCAGGCGTTCAGGGAGCTCCTGTCGCTGTCGCCGGAGCTCGTGGCCCCGGAGGCGAGCGACCAGCAGGCCCGGCGCGCCTTCGATGCGGCGCGCGCGGCGCTCGGCGGCCGTGCGCTCGACGTGGTGATGGTGCCGCTCGGCGACCTGCGACCGGGCGTGCCGGCGCGGCTCGCGCTCGAGGTCCGCGCGGACCCCGCGGCGCTCGTGCGCGAGATCGTGGTCGCGTTCCGGGTGAAGGGCGCCGGCGCCTACGCGGAGCTCCGCTTTCCGCAGCCGGGCGGGCCGCCCACGCTGCCCGCGGAGTTCCTCGGGACCCTCGGCGACGGCGCCGTCATCGAGTACCACGCGCGCGTGCTCGGCGAGCGCGAGGCGGTGCTCGCGCTCCTCGGCTCGCCGGACGAGCCGTTCCACGCGCGCGTCGCGCTGCCGGTCCCGAAGCGGCCCCCCTTCCTGCCGCCACCGCCGCCGCCCGTCGAGCGGACGCGCTGGCAGACGGCCGGTGCGGTGTCCACCATCGCCGGTGGCATCGTCTTCGCAGGTGGTGTGACCATGTGGGCCGTGGCGAAGGTGCTGGAGACGAGCCTCACGCGGAAGTGTCGGCTGCCTGCGCAGGGCAAGTGCACGCCCGACCTGTATGCGGACGTGGACACCTACGAGAGCGCGCGGGCGCTGTCGTACGGGGCGCTGCTCGTGGGAGGGATCGCCACGACGGCAGGCATCGGCCTGTGGGTGCTCGGCCCCGAGTCCGACGGTGGGCCGACGGGCGCGGGTGTGACGCTGACGAGGCGCTTCTGATGCGCGGGCGGCGCGCGCGCGGGCTCGTGGCGATCGCCATCGTGGCGACGCTCGGTTGCCTGAGGGACTTCGAGAAGGTTCCCTATCCGCCGGACGGCGGTGCGGGTGCGGGCGGTGCGGGCGCGGGCGGTGCGGGCGGTGCGGGCGCGGGAGGCAGCGGAGGATGAGGAGGCGAGCCTTGGACGATCGGCGATCGCTCGTGGTCTTGCTCGCGGGCTGCCTCGGCATCGGCCTCCTCGGCGCTTGCCAGCGCGACCGGGCCGCGGTGCTCGGGCTGCTCGTGGAGGGACCGACGGGCTTCGAGACGACCGACCTCGCGGTCGGCCTGCGGGTCGGCGGCGCCAGCAAGGTGCTGCACTTCGGCGAGCGCGACGGGAGCGCCTTCTCGCTGCCCAGGCACGTCTACGTGACGTTCGGCGAGGGCGCGCTCGGTGCCGTGGCGATCGACGCCTCGGCCGCGGATCGAACCGGCCGGATCGCGCGCGCCTGCGCGTCGGACACGCTGCGCGACGGGGGGATCCGTGAGGTGTCGGTCCTGCTCGAGTACGGCCTCGCAGCGTGTGGTGGCGGCGAGGCCGGCGCCGGAGGCGGTGGCGCGGGCAGCGGTGGCGGTGGCGGTGCGGGCGCAGGCGGTCGCGGCGGCGCGGGCGCGAGCGGAGGCGGTGGCGCGGGCAGCAGCGGCGGCGGCGCGGGCGCGAGCGGCGCGGGTGACGTGTGGCGCTCGATGACGACGCTCGGCGCGCCCTCGCGACGCGCGGGACACCGGGCGTTCTGGACCGGCTCGGAGATGCTCGTCTGGGGAGGCACCGCCGACGACATCACCTTCCTGTCGACGGGGGCCCTGTACGACCCGGTCATGGACGCGTGGCGCCCGACGTCGATGGCCGGGGCGCCCACGCCGAGGCGTCGGGCGGGCGTCGTGTGGACGGGCTCGGAGATGATGGTGTGGGGCGGCGCCGCCGGCAACCAGGAGCTGGGTGACGGCGCGAGCTACGACGTGGCGAACGATCGCTGGACGCCGCTGCCCGACGCCGGCGCGCCCGCGGCGCGGCACAGCGCGACGGTCACCTGGGCCGGCAGCGAGCTCTTCGTGTGGGGCGGCTGCACGCACATCGACGGCCTGCTCATGGCGTGCGACGTCGCGGTCGCCGACGGCGCGCGCTACCGGCCCGGCGCGGGCTGGACGCCGGTCTCTTCGCTCGGCAACCCGCCACCGATGCAGATCGGCGCCGCCGGCTACTGGACCGGCAGCGAGGTGATCGTGTGGGGCGGCGGCGTGGGCTTCCCCGCGGCCATGTGCGGCGTCCCGGGGGGGCGCTACCGGCCCGCCGAGGATCGCTGGGCCTCGATGTCCACGATGGGCGCGCCCGCGGTGCCCTGCGGCGACAGCGTCGCGTGGACCGACCGCGAGCTCGTGGACTGGGACGGAAGCGCGGTCGCGCACTACGATCCCCTCGGCGATCTGTGGCGCCCGGGCGAGAACGCCGGCCAGCCCGCGTACCGCTTCGAGCAGGCGACGGTGTGGACGGGCGCCGAGATGATCCTGTGGGGCGGCGTCGCGAGCTCCGACACCGGCACCCCGCCCCTGCAGAGCGGCGGCCGCTACAACCCGGCCGCGCGGGCCTGGCGCGCGATGACGACGATGGGTGCACCCGCCGCGCGCAACCGCCACTCCGCCGTGTGGACCACGCGCGAGGTGATCGTCTGGGGCGGACGGGACGGCTCGTCGGCCCTTGGCGACGGCGCCCGCTACGTGCCCTAGTGCGAGTGGGCGCCGCTAGGCGCCCACCAGGCGGCCCCGGCGTTCTCTTCCTCCGAGAGGTGACGAATCGTGGGGCAGCGGTGCTAGCTTGCGCGCACGAGGTGCCCTCATGATCCTGCTCAATCCGAAGCACCACTCGCGCAAGTACCCCGACGCTCGCTCGAAGGAGGTGATGATCAAGACCATCGAGTTCTTCGAGAAGAAGGGGAAGGTCCGGCTCGAGAACGACTACTACGCGCACGGCTGGTACGCCGACTTCCTCGAGTTCGTGGCCAAGGAGCGCATCTTCGCGACCATGGCCACGCCGAAGGGCTACGGCGCGCCGGACTCGCGCTGGGACACCTGGCGCATCTGCGAGTTCGCCGAGATCCTCGGCTTCTTCGGCCTGCAGTACTGGTACACGTACCAGGTCTCGGTGCTCGGGCTCGGGCCGATCTGGCAGAGCAAGAACGAGGCGCAGAAGCAGCGCACCGCGAAGCTCCTGCAGGAGGGCGCGATCTTCGCGTTCGGCCTGTCCGAGAAGGAGCACGGCGCCGACATCTACTCGACGTCGATGTCGCTCGAGCCGAGGGGCGACGGCACGTACGTGGCGAACGGCCGCAAGTACTACATCGGCAACGCCAACAAGGCCGCGATCGTCTCGACGTTCGGCAAGGTCAAGGGCACCGGCGAGTACGTGTTCTTCGCGGTGGACTCGCAGCACCCGAAGTTCGAGTGCGTCAAGAACACCGTCGCGAGCCAGAACTACGTGGCCGAGTATGCCCTGCACGACTACCCGATCACCGAGGCGGATCTGCTCGAGCGCGGGCAGGAGGCCTGGGACGCGGCGCTCAACACGATCAACATCGGCAAGTACAACCTCGGCTGGGCGTCGATCGGCATGTGCACGCACGCGCTCTACGAGGCCATCGACCACGCGAGCGGCCGGCGCCTCTACGACATGGCGGTCACGGACTTCGGCCACGTGCGGCAGATGTTCGTCGACGGCTACTCGCGCCTGGTGGCGATGAAGCTCTTCGCGCTGCGCGCCGCGGACTACATGCGGAGCGCCACGGCGGAGGACCGCCGCTACCTGCTCTACAACCCGATGGTCAAGATGAAGGTGACGACGCAGGGCGAGGAGGTCATGAACCTGCTCTGGGACGTCATCGCGGCCAAGGGGTTCGAGCGCGACATGTTCTTCGCGCAGGCGGCGATCGACATTCGCGCGCTGCCCAAGCTCGAGGGCACGGTGCACGTCAACATCGCGCTCATCGTGAAGTTCATGCCGAGCTTCTTCTTCTTCCCGGCCGAGCTGCCCGAGGTGCCGCGCCGCGACGACGACGCCAACGACGACTTCCTGTTCCACCAGGGCCCCGCCAAGGGCCTCTCGAAGATCCGCTTCCACGACTACAGGAAGGCCTTCGCTGGCTTCGAGCAGCCGAACGTGAGGCTGTTCCTCGAGCAGGCCGAGCTCTTCAAGGCCATGCTCGCGGCCGCGCCGCCGACCGAGGCGCAGCAGAAGGACGTCGACTTCCTCCTCGCGGGCGGCGAGATCTTCGCGCTCGTCGTCTACTCGCAGCTCATCCTCGAGAACGCGCGCCTCTACGGCCTCGAGCCCGAGCTCGTGGACCAGATCTTCGACTTCATGGTCCGCGACTTCTCGAAGCTGGCGCTCAACCTCTACAGCAAGCCGAGCAGCACCGAGGCGCAGGGCAAGCACTGCCTCGGGATGGTGAGAAAGCCTGTCCAGGACGCCGCCCGCTACGACAAGGTCTGGAACGACCACGTCCTCGCGCTGCGCGGTGCCTACCAGATGCCGCGCTGAAGCTACGCGCAGGTGTTGCTCGACGTTCGATCCTCGACACGCCCTGGGACGTAGATCCGGGACGTTATCGTGCGGCACCGGGGTTGCTACCTGGTGACGCGGCGCCTCGGTGCGCCTGGTCCCATCGATGCGCTCGCCTCGCCTCGCTCGCCTGCTCCTCCCGGTCCTCTCGCTGCTACCTCTCGTGCCCGCCTGCGGAGAACCCGACCCGATCGACGACCGCGCGATCGCGACCCTGGGCCGCGAGATCGCCGGGAAGGTCGAGCGCCTGTCCGCGGCGCTCGCACGCCTGCCCGACGCGACGGCGTATCCGACCGGCGTCGTGCTCGACGGCGACCCGGAGCGCTTCTACCTCATCGGCAAGATGCACCTCTCCGGCGGGTGGGTCGACGTGGACGGATCGGCGGGCCTCACCAGCGAGGGCTCGGCCGGGATGCAGCAGTGGATCACCGTCGACGTGCGGCTCGACGGCTACACGACGGCGGGCGAGCCGCCGCTCGCGGGCTCGCTGCACGTCAACGTCAAGCGGGCCGCCAGCAGTCGCGTCTTCGGCACCGTCAAGGGGCGCGTGCGCGCCGGCGACGAGGACGCGGTCGCGGTCGAGGTCGAGCTCTGAGGAGGCTGCCTCCCCCGTGGGCCCTCAGGGCCTGGCGGTCGGTGCCGGGGCGGGAGCAGGCGCGGGGGGCGCGGGGACGCCGGGATTGACCCATGCGGCCAGGCGAATGCGAAGTCGCCCCGACATGACGAGCTCGGCCTCCACGAGGGTGACTTCACCCGGATCGATGGTGGACATCGAGACCCGCTGGGCCGCGGAGGGATCGCGCGCTGCGATCTTCAGGGGGCCCGGGCTCTTGCCCCCCTTTCTGTGGAAGAGCCACTCGACGCCGGTCACGAGCGCGCCGTAGGCCGGCGGCCAGTCGAGCGAGACCCAGAACCCGCCCGGATCGGGCTTGGCCCGCGCAGTCACGCGCTGGGGCTCGACCTTGACCGCCAGGAACGGCGGCTGCCTCGGCAGCGCCACCTCGCGGAGGAGCGTCGCGACCTTGCCGTCCTTCCACTGGAGCTCCGCCTCCACCTTCGCCGTGCGGTGCTGCCAGTCGACCTGCCGCGGCACGTCCACGACGTGCTTCCACGGATCGAGGTAGCCCTCGGGCTTCTCCCACTTGCCGCCGTCCACGCGGAAGCGCACGGCCGCGACCTTGCCGAGGTCGTCGGGCTTGCCGCCGAGGTGCAGCTCGAGCGAGCGCGCGAGGCCGGACGACGACAGCTCGGCCTGGAGCGCCACGCCGCCCGCGGTGGCCGGGCCGCGCTCGGCGAGCAAGAGCTCGGTCTCGAGCCGCTTGTCCTCCTCGATCATCGCGTCGAGGCGCGCGGCGTGACGCCCCGCGAAGTCGAGGATCGCGAAGCGCACGTGGATGTGGTGGTGGTGGAAGTGCGCCCAGCCCTCGTACGGATCGGAGGCGAAGAGGCGCTCGAGCTCGCTGACGAGGGCCTCGGTCGCTCCGAAGCGCTTGGCCTTGACCCAGCCGCGCAGCCGCTCGAGCACCGCGAGGCGCACGCGGCCGTCGATGCCGATGTTCTCGAGGAGGTCGCGGCCGAAGCGGTCGTGCGCGCGCCCGAGCTCGAGCAGGAAGAGCGCCTGGCGATCGGCGTCGAGGCGATCGGGGGCGCCGGTGCACCACTGCAGGTCCTTGGCCTTTCCGCCCGCGAGGTCGTAGTGCTCGGTGCACGCGGCGGGATCGGGCGACTCGATCCTTCCCTTCTCGGAGGTGAGGTAGTAGCCGAGGTCGAGGTTCATGCCGCCGTCGTGCGAGCCGCCGGGGTGGCGGCCGCGCGGGCCCTTGGGCGTCATCTCGATCGGCGTGTCGCCGTTCTCGGAGCAGGTGTCGAAGACGGCCAGCGGATACGGGCCGGGGCCGAGAGCGACCGCGACCTTGCGGGTCGACAGGCGAAGGAGCGCGATGGCGTGGCGCTGCGCCCAGCGAAACGCCGGATCCCCGTCCGCGCCGCCCGCCATGTCGGAGGCCAGGACCCGAAAGCCCGCCGCTTGCGAGATCGGCGCGTGCAGGTGCGTGAGCGAGCCCGGCACGAGCGGCTCGTAGCGGTTCCGGCCGTCGTTCGCGGCGGCGGGCCGTGCCCCGAGGGCAGGGAACGCGAGGGCGGCGATCGAGGCGAGGGGCAGGAGGCGGCGCATATGGGCGCGGACCATAGCCGAACAGGGCGGACCGAGTGTGCGAACATGCCGGCATGATCGACTGCCACGCGCACGTGTTCCCCGAGCTCGACGAGATGGCGCGCAAGCTGCCGGGACCGGCGCGGGCGGCCGTGCTGACGCTCGAGCGCCTGATGCGCCTTCCGGGCGCGTCGCGCCTTGTGCGCGGCCTGCCGCTCGACGTGGAGAAGCTCGCCGAGACGAGGAGGCGCCTGCCGGGGCCGCTCAAGCAGATCGCGGAGACGGTGCTCTCGCTCGGCATCGCGCCGGCGATCCTGCTCGGGGGCAGCGTGCGCAAGCTGCGCGAGTCGATGGCGAGAAATGGCCTGCTGCGCACGGTGGTCATCGCGGCGCACCCGACGGCGCCGAACGACTGGCTGCTCGCGCAGGTGCGCGGGGCGACGGACCTCGTGCCGGTCGCGCACGTGCCGGAGCTGCCGCCGGGGACCGCCGAGGCCACGTGGCGCGCGGCGTTCGACGCGCTCGCGAAGGACGGGTTCGCGGGCTTCAAGATCCACCCGAACATGGACGGGCGCGAGGGCGACGATCCGGCGTACCGCGCGCTCTTCGCGGCGGCCGAGGCGCACGGCAAGTTCGTCATCCTGCACACGGGGCACTTCTCGGTGCCGGGCTACCGGAAGCGCGGGCCCGCGGACGCGCGCGCGTTCGCGCCGCTCTTCGAGGCGTTCCCCACGGTGCGCGTGTGCCTCGCGCACCTCAACCGCGACCGGCCCGAGGAGATCTGGCCGCTCCTCGGCAAGCACCCACAGCTCTTCGCCGACACGAGCTGGCAGACGCCCGACTCGATCCGGCGCACGCTCGCCGAGGTCGGGCCCGATCGCCTCGTGCTCGGCTCGGACTGGCCGCTCCTGCACACCGAGCTGCAGGCGGACGCGCTCGCGGCGCTGCGCTCCGGCGCGGGCGCGCAGGCGGGGCGCGTCGGGCTCGACAGCGCGCGGAGGCTCCTCGGTGCCTGAGCCGCGCGGGCTCCCCGCGGCCGCGCTCGTCTGCGCGCTCGCGCTCGCGTGCGGGGACGGTCAGGCTCCGCGTCGCGAGATGGCCGATGCGGCGCGCTCCGACGCGCAGACGGCGGACGCGCGGGCCGTGGACGCGCGCGCGGGCGCCGACGCGGCGATGTGCCCGATCTGCGAGCACCTCCTGCGGTGTTGCATGGCGGCCAACGCGGCGAACACGTGCGACCCGCCGTGCGGGATCGTGGAGGGCCAGCTCCAGATGTGCCGCGCGGGCGGCGGTGGGGGGCTCGATCCGGCGGCCCTCGAAGGCGCCTGCGCCCACTCGCTCTCGCTCTACCAGCAGAACCGGCCCGAGCTCGCGGCCTGCCAGGGCGGGTGACCGCGCGCCGGCGCTGCGTCAGCGCGCGGCGTGGATCGAGAGGGCGGTGCCGTAGAGCGCCTGGAACGCGGGCTCGAGGCGCGCGCGGAGGGCGGCGGCGCGCGGGGAGTCGCGCCGGAGCGCGAGGCCGAAGGCGAACGCCTCCGGGTAGAGATCGTAGTCGCGGCGCAGCGCGGTGCTCTCGAGCAGCGACGACAGGAGCCCGTGGTAGTCGGGGTGCGGCAGGTAGATGAGGTCGGGAGCGCGCGCGAGGAGGGTGGCGGCGTCGATGCCGCGCCGGGCGATCGCGACGTCGTGCAGGCCCGAGAGATCGAGGAGCGTGACCTGCGGGGCTCTCGCGCCGATGACGCCGTGCTCGGTGAGCGCGACCGTCGTACCGGCGGGAGAGGAGGAGAGGGCCTGGGCCAGGGCGGTCATGGCGCGCCAGTCGTCGACCTCGGGCAGGGGCGAGGAGACGAGGGCCTCGCGCGGATGGGGCGGATCGGGAGGGCGCCGTGCGTCGTAGCGGTCGGCGGCGAGGCCGAGCGAGAGGCCGGCCGCGGCGAGCGTGACGGCGCCTCCGGCGAGGCGCCGGGGGGCGAGCGGCTGCGGGTCGGAGCGGCGCCTCGAGACGACGACCGCGGCGGCGAGGAAGACGAGGGGCAGGGCGGGGGCGTAGAAGCGGCCGAGGTGACCCATCACCTGGTTGAAGCAGGTGAGCGTCGCCCACACGAGCGCCACCGGCAGGACGAGCGGGAGCACGGCGGCGAGATCCCTCCGGCGCGCCAGGAGCGCGAGCACGGCGAGGGGGGCGAGGGCCGCGCGGCCGACGACGAGCAGGAAGCGACACGGGTTCCAGAACCACTCGCCGCCGAAGGCCGCGTCGTGTCCGTGCTGCTTGACCCACGTGGCGAGCGGGAGCGGCGTGCCGAAGTAAGTATTCGCACAGGCGAATGCGATCGCGGAGAAGAGGGCCGTGGCCGCGGCGAGGGTGACGAGCGCGCGGCGGGTGTCGGGCGGCAAGCGGCTCGCGGTGAGGCGCGGCGCGACCAGGCCGAGGGCGGCGGGGCCGAGGACGAGCGGCGGCAGGTCGGGCCGGACCGCCAGGGCGGCCACGCCGAGGAGCGCCACCGCGCCGGCGCGCGCGGGGCCCGGGCGCGCGAAGAGGCCCAGGACCGCGAAGAGCGCGCCCGAGAGCGCGAGCGCGGCGAGCAGGGTGTCCATGCCGCTCGTCGCGTGGAAGGTGAGCGCGTCGGAGTAGCCGAGCGAGAGGAGGATCGCCGAGCCCCACAGCGGGCCGTCGAGCGAGGCGCGCCCCGAGATCGGCGCCGCGCGCGTGCAGAGCGCGGCCAGCGCCGGCAGGAGCGCGAGCGCGGCGAGCGCGGACGCGATCGTCAGCACGCGCCCGTCGGGCAGGTCGGGGGCGAGCGCGCGCAGCGCAGCCACGACGAGGACGTGCGCGAGCGAGGTGGCGCCCCAGACGGCGGGGCCGCCGGGGTTCCACGCGAGCGTGCCCTCGTGGCGCAGGCGATCGGCGTAGCGCACGAAGACGTAGGCGTCGTCGAGCTCGGTGGGTGGAGCGGAGAGGAACGTGTGGGCGCGCTCGGCGAGGAGCGCGAGGGCGAGCGCGCCGAGGGCCACCGCCGCGAGCCGGCGTGTGAGCCCCGACCCGGGCGTCACGGGAGCACGGTCACCGTGCCGGCCGCGCCGTCGATCTCGAGCCGCGCGCCTTCGGCGAGGCGCGAGGTGGCGTCCTTGACGCCCACGACGGTCGGGATGCCGAGCTCGCGCCCGACGATCGCCGTGTGGGACAAGAGGCTCCCCTTCTCGACCACGATGCCGGCGGCGGCCACCATGAGGAAGACCCAGCCGGGATCGGTGGTGCGCGCCACGAGCACGCTGCCGCGCACGTCGAGGTCGGCGCTCGGATCGAGGATGATGCGGGCCGGGCCTCGCGCGATCCCCGGGCTGCAGCCGAGGCCGCGGAGCACGCCGTCGTCGCGCACGCCGCCGTGGGCGCGCGCGCCCTCGAAGGGCCGGGCGTACACGATGCCGTGGCGCACGATCCGGGGAGCGGGCGTGCGGTCCGCGAAGCCCTCGTACTCGCGGCGGCGCAGGGCGACGAGCGCGTCGAGGCCCCGGGTGACGGCCGCGCCGCGCACCGCGTCGGAGACCTCGTCCCGCGTGAGCCAGAGGATCGCGTCGGGCGTGGCGATCAGGCCCGCGCGGTGGAGGTGGCCGCCGAGGCCGCGGTAGAGGCGCTTGAGCGCGCCGAACGCCTGCGCCCGAGCGAGGCGGAGGTTCTCGCGATAGCGCACGCTGCGGCGCGCTCCGCCGAGGACCAAGCCGAGAAGCGCCTGCCGATCCGGGCGCCGACGAAGCGCCTGACGGAGCTCGCGCTCCGCCGCGGTGCGGACCTGCCGCTCGTGATCGACCAGGGTGGAGACGTCGCGCTCGCCGCGCACGAAGTTGCGGAGCGTCTGGACGAAGAAGCCCGGATCATCATCCAGGGTGGGGGTCTCGAGCTTCATCTCCTCGAGCACACGGTCGGCGTAGGCCTGCACGTGTGCGCGGGTCGCGGGGCCGACGACGGGGTGGGCGAGCAGCAGGCCGAACGCCGCGTGGCTGTCGGTGGCGGCCTCGAAGCGAGCCCGCAGGTCCGCGTCGGCGCGCACGAGGCTCGCCACGTGCAGCGCGGATTCGACCGGGGCCACGCTGTCCATGCCCGTCTCTCCGCAGAACAGCGCGTGCTGCAGGTGGGGGCGATCGGGCAGCCAGGCCGCGAGGAGGTTGCACGAGAGCGCGTAGAGCTGCTGGGCGTAGAGGTCGTTGAGGGGAGCCACGCCGTAGCGCGCCCCGAGTGCGGCGCTGATCGCCTCGATCCGATCGAGCAGCTCGTGCGGCTCGACGGTGTCCAGGTCGAGCGCGCGCACCGCGGCGATGTCGGAGGCGAACGCGGTCAAGCATCGTTCGACGTCGGCCTCGAGGGTGACGAATCGCCGCACGAGCGCCGTGGCGAGCAGGGCCTGCGCCGGCAGCGCGCCGGCCCTGGTCCCGATCGTCGGCTCCGGTCGCGGCGGAGTGAAGCGCTTGCGCAGGCCGAGCGCCTTCTCCATGGCGGGCAGCAGCGCCTCGAGGCCGGGCACGAGCTCGTACAGGCCGTACCAGTGGCCGATGTTGTAGTAGATGCGCCCGTCCACGAGCGCGATCAGGTTCTCCAGCATCGCGTGGTTGCGGGCGATCACGGCCTCGGACATGCCGGCCATCCGGAGCGTGCTCGTGAAGATGATCCCGTAGAGGCGCCGCGCGACGCTGAACGTCAGCGGCGTGGACAGGCCAGGATAGCTCTCGACGATGTTGGCGTTGTCGAGGATGGTCTCGCGCTCACCCTGGCCCAGCGTGGTGATCGGTCTGCTCTGCAGGAGCACGAGAGCCCCCGCGTCGTCCTGTGCCCACTCGAGATCCTGCGGCGTGCCGAAGTGCTGCTCGGCGCGCAGCGCGAGCTCGCAGAGTGCCCGCACCGTGGCGTCCGCGATGGCCGGGGCATCGCCGATCTCGGGCGACACGGGGACCACGTGCGTGCCGCGCCGCCGCCCCTGGTCGAACACCACTCGCGTGCGCTTGGGCTCGATCGAGCGGATCGTCACCGCGAGCGTGGCGCGGTCCACGAACAGCGTGTCGCTCTCCACCAGGTCGCCGACGATGCCTTCTCCGAGGCCGAGGCCGGCCGCGATGACGAGCTGACCTCGATCGCCGCTGGTCGGATTGGCCGTGAAGAGCACGCCCGAGGCGCGGGGCTCGACCATGCGCTGGACCAGCACCGCCACGCGCGGTGTGGTCACCACGCCGCGTAGCTGCCGGTAGAGGATCGCTCGCTCGGAGAACGCCGACGCCACGACGTCGATGATCGCGCGCGGGACCTCGTCGCGCGGCACGTGCAGGAGCGTGTCCATCTGACCGGCGAACGAGTCCTCGGCGGAGTCCTCGCCGACCACGGAGGAGCGCACTGCGAAGCGCGCGTCTCCACCGAGGACCTCGGCCATCGCCGCGTCGAGGCACTCCTGGACCTGAGGCGGCAGGGGGGACCCGGTGATGCGCGCGAGGGCGCGCACGCTGCGTGCGCGGAGCTCGTCTGCGCGCACGTCCGTCAGCACGCCGACGTCCGCCATCGCCGCGGCGACGAGGGGGGCCGTCGCATGCGTGGTGAGGCAGATCCACGCGGGGACCGGCAGGCCGGCGCTGGCCAGCTCGCCGAGGTGCAGCGCCTTGCCTCCCAGCGCATCGGCATCGGCTGGCGTTGCCTCCGTGCAGCGGAGGACGAGGTCGCGCGGTCCGGTGCTCCGCTGTGTGCGCGTGCGCTTTCGGCTCATGGCTGGTGGCGCCTTGTCGTCGAGCGTACCGTATATCACGCATGCCAAAGCCCATCCGGGCGACCCGGGCCGGTCGCCTGCTCGATTACCTCTGGGAGATGTTCCCGCCGCTGGCGCAGGTGCCGATGTGCGCGCTGCTCTTCGCGACGATCTACCTGGGCCTGCAGCGCCTCGCGGGGCTCGCGCCGCTGCGGATCGGATGGTTCGGCATCGCAGGTGCGGCCGGCTTCGTCGCGTTCGCGCTCCTGCTGCGCGTGTACGACGAGCTCAAGGACGCCGAGACCGACTTGCGGCTCGGGCGTGCCGGCGACCCGCGCTACCGCGATCGCGCCATCGTGACCGGGCGGGTGCGCGTGGAGGACCTGGTCGCGCTCCGTTGGGGCGTGAGCGTGTTCCTGATCGCCTTGCAGGTTCCGCTCGGCTGGCCCTGGCCCGGTGTCGTGTTCATCGTGACCTTCTCGCTCATGTGGCTCTCGTTCAGGTGGTTCTTCTGGCCCGCGGTCTCGAAGAACCTGCTGCTCGCGTTCGTGACCCACAACCCGCTCACGCTCGTGATCGGCGCGTGGGCGATGGCCCTTTACGTGCGCGCCTTCGACCAGCGACCCGATGGCTGGGCTGCGCTGGTCCTGCTCCTCGAGTGGACCCCGGTCGCCGCGTGGGAGACCGCTCGGAAGGTACGCGCCCCGGCGGACGAGACCGACTACCAGACCTACTCGAAGGTGCTCGGCCACCGCGTCGCGGCGTTCGTGCCCTGTCTGTTCGCTTGCTTGGGGGGCGCCGCGGCGGTGCTGCTCTCCCTGCGGCTGGCGCTGCCTTGGGCCTACCCGGTCGTGGTCCTCGCGTCCGTCGCGCTCGTCATCGCCGGCAGCGTGCGGTTCGTCGCGCGGCCTAACGCGGCCACCGCGAACCTCCGGCCGCTCGCAGAGGTGTTCGGCGTGGTCACGAACGGCGGGTTCGTGCTCTCCTGCTGCCTGGGCGCCGGCGTCACGTTCTGAGCGTCAGAGCGCGCGACCGTACAGGGCGTACTCGCGCGTGGCGGGGAACAGGAGCGGCATGGACGACACGAGCAGCGCCTCGACGTGCCGCTCGAAGCCCGGGGTGAGGCTCGCCTCGACGCCTTGCCCGAACATCTGGTAGACCGCGCGCGTGGTGCGCAGGGCCGGCGCGAGCGCGAACGTGTGCAGCACGATGCGGTCCGGCCGGGCGTCGCCCCAGCGGCCCCAGCCGCTGGCGTCGCCCGCGAGCGCGCGCACCTGATCGGCGAGGTCGGGGTAGGCGAGCCCGTAACCGAGGTCCTCGCCGTCCTGCCGGAAGAACCAGAGCTGGCCGCGTGCCATGAACGGCAGGATGGGTGCGAGCGTGTCCGCGAGCTCCTCGGGCTCGATGTGCGCGTATCCGAGGTGGTCTCCCCAGACGCGATCCAGGAGGGGATGCAGTCGGGCGAGCACGGCAGGTACGTCGGTCAGATCAGGCAGATCGAGCGCTGCACGGGCGCGCGCGAGGCGCGCGAACCGGGGGCGTAGCGCCTCGTGCTGGGGCCGGTCGGTGTCGACCGAGACCCATCGCGCCACGGCGGCGAATCCAGCCTCGAGGAAGAGCCTCGGGTAGTGCGGTGGGTTGCGCGGCTCGAGCAGGAACGGCGACCGCTCGAACCCAGCCACCATCAGGCGATGCTGGCGGTGCACGCCGCCGTTCATGGGGCCGAGGACGCTGCGCGCTCCCGCGGCGCGGAGCCAGTGGAACGCGCTCGCGAACAGCGCGCGTGCGGTGTCGGCGTCGTCGATGCACTCGAAGTAGCCGACCTGTCCGATCGGTGCGCCGCCGGGATCACCGAGGCGCCCGTTGACGAGCGCGGCGACCCGGCCGACGGCGCGTCCACCGGCGCTCGCGAGGAAGGCCTGTGCTCGCCCGTAGCGGAAAAACGCGCTCGTGCCGTCGAGCTCGGCCTGCACGCTGCTGCGCAGCGGCGGGATCCAGCGCGGCTCGGGCGGCAGCAGGAACGGAAGCTCGATGAAGTCGCCGAGCGCTCCGGGTCCCACGGCCTCGACACGCACGCGAGCATGATAGCGTGCGGACCATGGCCCCGCGCACGATTACGATCCGCGATCGCGCGTCGGGGCGGCTCGTCGAGGAGCGCGTGTTCGGGGGTGACACGCTCGATCGCCTCTACGGCACCTGGTCGGGGCGGCTGGCGCGGCGGCTCCTCCGCGCGCGCGCCGCGAGCCACCTCTACGGGTGGCTCAAGCGCAGGCCTGCGAGCCGGCGGGAGATCCCGGCGTTCGTGGCCTCGCTCGGCATCGACGCGACGGAGGCGGAGCGGCCCCTCGACGAGTACCAGAGCCTCGACGCGTTCTTCGAGCGTCGCCTCGCCCCCGGCGCACGGCCCATCGAGCCGGATCCGGCGCGACTCTGCGCCCCTTGCGACGCCCGGCTGATGGCCACGCCGACGTGCCCGCCCACGCTCTCGGTCAAGGCGAGCCGCGTCTCCCTCGAGGTGCTGCTCGGCGATCAGGCCCTGGCGAGCCGCTTCACGGCAGGGGCCGCGCTCGTCTTCCGGCTCGCCCCAGCCGACTACCACCGCTTCCACTTTCCTGCCGACGGGGTCGCGGGGCCCGCGAGGCGACTGCCCGGTCGGCTCGAGTCGGTGCACCCGATCGCGCTCGGCGCCGGCGCGCGCAGCTTCGAGAACCAGCGCGAGATCACGCTGATCGAGACCGATCGCTTCGGCACGCTCGCCATGGTGGAGGTGGGTGCGCTGCTCGTGGGTACGATCGTGCAGACCTACCGCCCTGGGCCAGTGCGCCGCGGCGCCGAGAAGGGCACCTTCCGCTTCGGTGGCTCGACGGTGGTGCTCCTCGCCGAGCCCGGCCGGCTGCGCGTCGACGATGACCTCGTCGCGCGCGGCCCCGATTCGGCGGAGGTCCTCGTGCGGATGGGCACGGGCATCGCGAGCGCGCACTCGGTAGTGTAGTAACGTCGCGCCGATGGTCGCTCGCCTCTTCGACCGCTTGCTCCGCCGGCGGTTGGTCCTTCTCGCGCTCGTCGGCGCGCTGTCCGGCGTCCTCGGCGCGTATGCGTCGCGCGTGCGACCGGACTACTCGGTCGAGCACCTGTTCCCCGTGCGCGATCCCGCGCGCGAGGTCTACGACCGCTACAAGCAGCGGTTCCCGTTCGAGGACACCCGCGCCATCGTCATCGTCGAGTCCGCGGATCTGTTCACGCCCGCCGGCGTCCGCCGCGTCGCGGCGCTGGAGGCCGACCTCAAGCGCATCCCTCACGTCGTGGATGTCGAAGGGCTCCTGTCGTCGAACGACATCCGCCTGGTGGACGAGGCGATCCAGGTGGAGCCCCTCATCCCGTCCGTCGACACGCCGGCCGACGAGATCCTGCGCCGGGCCGAGGCCGCGGCGACCGATCCGTCGTTCGCGTGGAACGTGGTCACCCCCGATCGCAGCGCGGCGAGCGTGCGGGTGCTCCTCGATCCGGTCGTCGCCGCCACGGATCGCGGTCGAGCCGACTTCCTCGTCGCGGCCGAGGGAGTCCTCGCGCGCCACGCGCACGCGGGGCAGCGGCTCGTTCTCTCGGGGATCCCGGCCATCCGGGCGTCCTTTGCGCGCCTCCTCGGGGAGGACTCGGCCACGCTCGTGCCGGCGGCCCTGCTCGTCGTGCTGGCCCTCCTCGCGGTGTCCTTCCGCAGCGCGGGCGCCGTCGTCGCGGGCCTGTTCACCATCGTGGCCGCCATCGTCTGGACCCACGGCTGGATGGGCATCCTCGGCTATCCGATCACGATGCTCGGGACGATCCTGCCGATCGTCGTGATGATCATCTCGATCTCCGACACGGTGCACATCGTCAACGACTACCTCGCTCGTTTGCGTGCCGGCGAGGATCGCCACCACGCGCTCGTGGAGGCGCTCGCCGAGACGGCGGTGCCGTGCCTGCTCACCGAGATCGTGCTCGCGTGCGGCTTCGCGTCGCTCCTGACCGTCAACATCGTGGCGGTGTTCCAGTTCGGCGTCGTCGCCGCGGGCGGGATGCTCCTCACGTGGCTCGCCAACATGCTGGTGCTGCCGCTCGTCCTCGGCTTCGTGCGCGCGCCGAAGGCGCAAGACCGCGCGGCGGTGGCGGCTCGCGCGCCCTTCGCGGTGCGCCGGCTTGCGCAGCTAGTCGACTGGATCGCCGTGCAGGTGACCACGCACCGCCGGCGCGTCATCGGCGTCACGGCGGCGCTGTTCGCGCTCGCCGCGCTGGCCGGGACGCGCGTCACGCGCCTCGCCTACGTGTTCGACGACCTCCGGCCGGGGCTCCCGCTCTACAAGGATCTGCGCATCGCCGAGACCGCGCACGGCGGGCTCGTCCCCGTCGCGGTGTTCGTCGAGGTCGAGGGCGGCGGCGAGCACCCCGCGTTCGACCCCGAGGCCGTGCGCGTGGCGGACGCCGCGGCGCGCATGCTGCGCGGCTTCCCCGAGATCGCGCAGGCGAACTCGCTCGCCGACCCGCTGCGCAAGACGCATCGCCTCATGACGGGCGTCGCCGCCGCGGCCGGGGACGACGGTCTGCCGAAGAGCCGCGCGCTCGTGGCGCAGGAGGTCTCGACGTTCGACGACGGGCGGATGCTGCGCGATCTGGTCTCGTTCGACCGGCGCTCGCTGTCCGCGATCGGCTTCGCCAAGGACGCCGGCTCGACGCGCATCGCCGCGATGTTCAAGGACATCGACGCGTGGATCGTCAAGGAGCAGGCGCGGCTCGACGCGCGCAAGGAGGGCCCGCGCATCCGGGTCACGGTGACCGGCCAGCTCAAGCTCTTCAAGGACGTCAACGACATGCTGCTCGAGGGCCTGCTCTCGAGCTTCGGCGGCGCGCTCCTCGTGACCTTCGCGGTCTTCTGCCTGGTGCTGCGCTCGGTCAAGCTCGGCCTCATCGGCCTCATCCCGAACGTGACGCCGATGGTGATCGTGGTGGCGCTCATGGCGGCGCTCGGGATCCACCTCAAGCCGGCGACGGTGGTGCTGTTCTCGGTGACGCTCGTCATCGCCGACGACGACACGATCCAGTATCTGGCGCGCTACAAGCTGCACCTGCGACGTGCGATCGAGCGGGCGCGCGGCGAGGCGGGGCTCGACGTGCACGAGGCGGCGGCGCTCTCGTGCATGCGCGAGGTGGGTCTGCCGATGTTCGTGACCTCGACGACCGTCTCGGCCGGGTTCTTCCTGCTCCTCGGCTCGCGCTTCATGGGCCTCGCGCACCTCGGCTTCCTCATCGGCGCGACGCTCTTCGCGGCGGTGTTCGCGGACCTGTTCCTGACGCCGATCTTGCTCACGCGCTTCCGGCCGTCGCTCGGGCTCGACGTCCCGAAGCGGGACGCGTAGCCCCGCCTCTCATGATTCGTCACATCTGCCTAGGCAGATGGAATGTCCTTCTGGGAGTCCAGCACCCCAGAACTTCTGGCCCCTTACACCACGCCCGGCCTCACCCCCGCAGAGCGTTCGGGTCGCGCAACCGCCCCTCTCCCGACGGGCCCGTCGGGAGAGGGGCCCCGCAACA
>CAZQJC010000085.1:0-3571 GCA_964593795.1 uncultured Myxococcales bacterium
TCGGGTCTCTGACCCGGATCCGGAGCCTGAAGCCCGAGGCCTGAAGCCCGAAGCCTTCAGCGACGGCGCTCGTCCACGGATCAGCGGGCCTGCGCAAGCCCGCATTCTCCAACGCAGTTCAACCCGTTCGGTGCTCTAGGCCAGGACCCTCACGATTCTACACATTCGCCGATCCGAATCTGAATCCGCTGCGATGACGGGCAGCCTCGGAAACGACGAAATAGAACCGTAGAACAACAGGCAACACGGAGCACGGAACGGCAGAACAGCCGTCGGTGGCCGTGCCCCGACGAGGCAGGCGCCGTCAGGACTCGGCGAATCGGCCCGTCGAAGCCACCGACCTCAGGCGTTCCCTGTTCCTTGTTGCTCTGTTGCTCTGTTGATCTATTCCGTCGTTCAGTCCTTCGACTCGGTCGGCACGAGATGTTCTTTCGCCGAAGCCCCGGGGACGCCTCCCCCAGGATCTGCTGGCTCTCCCCAGCACCCCCTCCACAACCACCTGACATCACGATGCTCCCGCGTGGCCCCCCGCTTGCTCTCCAGGCAACGCCCGTAATCGGGCATACGCGGAGGCCATCGAATGATCGGACGCGCGCACCTTCTGCTGGCGGCATCGCTGGCGCTCCTCGCCGGCTGCGGCACCGACATCATCGACGCGCGCGGGACAGGTGACGTCGGCGACGACGAGCCGCTGGTCGGGGCGCCGGAGGTCGACAGCCAGTCCCTGGCGGTCACGAACCTCACGCCCGGCTCGAGCGCGCGCGTGTGCGCGAGCGCGCTGAACCAGCGGAGCGGTCCCGGCACGGGCTACGCCATCCTGCGCGTCATCCCGAGCGACACCACGGTCACGATCCTGCGGGCACAGGCGAGCTGGTACGAGGCCGACTGGGGCGGCCGCACCGGCTGGTCCGACGGGCGCTACCTCTGCCCGCTCCCGGGCTCGGGTGGCTCGAGCGGCGGCGCCGGCACCGGGAGCTCCCCGCCCGGCGGCGGCTCGAGCGGCGGCGGCGGCTTCGACGTCAATGGCGTCACGCGCGACAACGTCATCTCCATTGCCAAGGCCGCCGTCGGCTATTCGTACTGGTGGGGCCACGGCGACTTCGACGGCGCCAAGGCGGGCTCGTGCACCGGGAGCTGCCCGAATTGCAGCCACGGCGGCAACACGGGCGCGGACTGCTCGGGCCTCGCGGCCAAGGCGTGGATGCTCCCCGAGGCGATGCCGATCCGCTCGGACAAGCACCCCTTCTCGACCGGCGACTTCGTGCGCTCGAGCTCGCGGTGGCGCACCGTCTCGCGCGACGCGGTACAGCGCGGCGACGCATTGACCTACAACGCCAATGGCGCCGGCCACATCTTCATCTACGAGTCCGGCGACGGCTGGGGGTCGATGTGGACCTACGAGGCCCGCGGCTGCAGCTACGGCGTCGTCCACAACCTGCGCACGGCAGGATCGGCGTACAAGGCCATCGCGCGAAGCGGGCTCTGACGTTCACGCAGGCTTCCTGAACGCGGCCGACTTCCGCGTGTCGATGACCTGCGCGTCGGCCTCGACCGGGAGGACCACGGTGAACGTGGAGCCCTTGCTGGGCTGGCTGCGCACCTCGATCTGACCGCCGTGGTTCTCCACGATGCGCTGGCTGATGGGAAGGCCGAGGCCCGTCCCCTTCTGCTTGGTGGTGTGGAAGGGGATGAAGAGCTTCGACAGGTCCTGGGGCTGGATGCCGGTGCCGGTGTCGCGGAAGCGCACCTCGACCGAGTGCACGGGCACGCCCTTTCGCGTCACGCGGCGCAGGCCCGTCCGGATGAGGAGCTTTCCGCCCTGCGGCATGGCCTCGACGGCGTTCAGGCCGAGGTTCAAGAAGACCTGGTGGAGCTGATTGGCGTCGGCTCGCACCGGCGGCAGGCTGTCCTCGAGGTCGGTCGCGATCTCGACGGCGACCCCGGTCTCCTCGAGCGCGGTCGCCTGCTGCGTGATGATCTGGACGGCCTTGCGGACCGCTTCATTGACGTCCATCGGCTCGGGGTCGCCGCGGTACGGCCGCGCGTAATCGAGGAACTGCGAGACCACGCCATTTAGGCGATTGACCTCGTCCACGATGATGCCGCGGAACTCCTCGGCGACCGCGGCGTCCGCCTCGCCCTTCAGGATCTGCGCGGCCCCCTTGATCGCGCCGAGGGGATTGCGGATCTCGTGCGCGAGGCCCGCGGCCATCTCGCCGAGCGCGGCGAGGCGCTCGCGCTCCTTGATGCGGTCGTAGACGGCCGAGTTCATGATCGTGATGGCCATCTGCGCGGCCAGCGAGCGGAAGAGCTCGATCTCGCGCGAGGCATAGGCGTCGCGCAGGCGCTCGTCGCGAAGACAGAACAGGCCGATGATCGCGTCCGGGCCCAGCATGGGCACGACCAGGGACGCGTGCATCTCCTCGAGCGCGTCGCGCAGCGCCTCGAACTGGGAGTCCTCGAGGTCGCCGTGCTGGTGCTCGCGGCCGATGAGCTCGATCGCCACCGAGCCGTCCTTGCGCAGCCGGTCGAGGAGCGGCCGGCGCGTGGCGGCCTCCACGCGCTGCGCGGGCTCGGGGCCGAAGGCGCCCATGAGGTCGTAGCCGGCGCCCTCGCGATCGAGCAGGTACACGGCACCGTGCGTGGCGCGCCGAGAGCCCTCGAAGAACGACAGCGTGCGGCGCACGAGCTCGGGGGCGCCGATCACGTTCGCGAGCTCTCGCCGCAGCTCGATGATGCCGCGCTCGAACTCGTACTTCTCGCGGAACACCACGCGCGACATGATCTGCTCGACGCGCGTCCGCACCGGGTCGATGAGCGTCAGCACCACGAACGACGCCACGATCGTGTTGAAGAAGAGGACGCCGTACTGGTTGTCGTCCACCCAGACGGTCAGGAGGAAGTAGAGGCCCGCGAGCAAGAGCACCATCAGCGAGAGCACGACCATTCGGCCGAGGAGCTCGTTGAGGTCGAGCAGACGGAAGCGGAACAGCGTCTGCGAGAGGAAGTAGAGGTAGCTGACCGCGAGCAGGTCGGCGAGCGTGACGACCAGGCCCACGGTGCGGAGCTCGGGGATCTGCGCGAGCGCCTGCACGCCGACGGTGACGGCGCCCCCGACGAGCAGGTACCAGAGGCGCAGGCGTTCGAGGGGCGAGGTGGTGCGCCTCCGCTTTCGCTCGATGAGGTAGCAGCAGAGGCCGAGCCCCGCGAAGACGTACGCGAAGACGGGCTTGGCGAGGAAGCGGTGCGCGGCGAGGCCCTTGCCCGCGCCCGCGAAGAGCAGGTAGCCGTGGGCGCCGAGCATCGCGACCGTGGTCGGCCAGAACACGCGCAAGAGGCGCGTCGAGCGCGTGGGGTCGTCGGACAGGAAGGTGCCGAAGAAGCGCAGCGCCGCGACCGGGATGCCGATCGACACGGCGCTCGAGAGCCACCACAGGATCTGCCAGTTGATCGAGCCCGCGAGGAACCGGATGAGGCCGTGGATGCACAGCGTGAAGCACAGGGTCGCGAAGTTGACGAAGGCGCGCTGCCGGCGGTCGCGCAGGAGCACCGACCAGCCGATCGCGAACGC
>CAZQJC010000086.1:0-11392 GCA_964593795.1 uncultured Myxococcales bacterium
AGAACTTCTGGCCCCTTACACCACGCCCGGCCTCACCCCCGCAGAGCGTGCGGGTCGCGCAACCGCCCCTCTCCCGTCGGGAGAGGGGCCCCGCAACAGTCGGAGCGCCTTGCCGAGAACTCGGGCATGACGAGGCGATGCTGGTCGGGGACGGAGCGTGCGCGTGCGCTGCGTGGCCGCTCGACGCCTATTGAGTCGGCGTTGTGGGCACTGCTCCGCGGCCGAGGCATGGGCGCGAAGTTCAGGCGCCAGCAACCCGTCGGGCCCTACGTGCTCGACTTCTGCTGCTGGGCGGCGATGCTGGCGGTCGAGGTCGACGGCCCCATTCACGCGACCCGCGGGGAGCGGGTCGGAGAGACGCGTGGCTGGGGGCGCGTGGCATCGCGGTGCTGCGGGTCACCAACGAGCAGGTGCTCGCGCGCCCGGAAGAGGTGGTGCGACGGCTCCGCCGACTGCTGTCGGAGCGCCTGCCGGTGCCCCTCTCCCGACGGGAGAGGGGCGACTGACCGCGGTGGACGCCACGACGGGGTGAGGCCGGGCGTGGTGTTAGGGGCCAGAAAAATCGATCGTTTGGGCCTCGCTCCCGCCCTATCCATGCGCCTTGGCAGATGTGATCAATGATCAGAGCGGCCTCCTAGCGGACGAGGAAGAGCTCGCCCGTTCGAAGCCAGCCGCGCTTGCCGTCGGAGAGGCGGACCTTCTGCCAGTCGCCCTCGTCACCCTGGATCTCGAGCTCCACGCCGGCGTGCAGGTGAAACAGGGTCGTCGCGCCGGGCTCGGGGCCGGCTCGGACGCTGACCTCGGCGGGGACCACGACGCCGATCGTGGAGAAGGCGAGCATCCGGCCTGCCAGCGCCAGCCCGAAGGCGAGCGCGAAGGCGGCCGACGCGAGCGCCGGCCCGAGCGCCCAGCCGCGCCCGCCGATCCGCACGGCGAGCAGCGCGAAGAAGAGGCCGAGCGCGCCGGCCGCCCCGTGGAGGAGCTCGCGCGCGGAGAGCACGTAGGCCCAGAAGAACGCGGTGCGGAGCACCGGCGACGGCCGCGGCGGCTCGAGGCGATCCGTCACGCGCTTTCGCGCCTGCTCGAGGTTCGCGGCGAGGTCCTCGTCGCGCGGCGTCAGGCGCTCCGCGGCGCGGTAGTGGCCGATGGCGCGGCCGAGCTCGCCTGCCTTCTGCCACGCGTTGCCCGCGTCGTAGTGCAGCGCGCCCGAGGGCCCCGCGGCGGCGAGCGCGGCCTCGTACGCGCCGGCCGCGAGCACATATTCGCCTTTGCGAAAGTATTCGTGGGCGACGTTGAACGACTGCAGCGCGCCCTCGGGCGAGGGCGCCGGTGCGGGCGTGACCGCCGGCGCCGCGAGGAGCAGGCACGCGAGGAGCGCCATCACAGGACACGCTCCAGCCGGCCCGCGACGGCCTCCGCGCGCGCGCCGAGCGCCCTGGCGTCGGCCGCGCCGCCTCCGTAGACGGCCGCCTCGCACGCCTCGAGGACCGCGCCCACCTCGCGGCACAGGCCCGCGTCCACGCCGCGCGCGGCGAGCCGCTCGCTGGCCTCGCGCGGGGCGAGCGCGCTGCCCGCGAGGTCGAGCTTGTCGCCGAGGTACGCGCGCAGCGCCCCCGCCACGGCCTCCGCGCCCTGTCCGGCCGCGAGGGCCCCGCGGAGCCTGCGCAGCGCCCGGCTCTTGCGCTCGCGCTGCTCGGCCTCGGGCGTGCGGCGCCCGCGCCGCGATCGCAGCAGCATCACGAACGCGCCGAGCCCGGGCACGCCCACCATCGCGCCCGAGGTCGCGAGCGCGCGCGCGTCGATACGGTCCGTCTCGAGCGCCGCCTCACGGACCTTCTGCGGCAGCAGGTCCTCGCCCTCGAGCTTGACCTCGCGCTTGTCGACGCCGGGCGCGCGAGGCGCCTGTGCGCCGCCGGCCGCGGGCCGCACGTGCAGGCGAATCGGCGAGCCCGGTCCGGCGCGCTCGAAGCGACCGGTCGCGGCGTCGAGGTAGACGAGCGACGGCGCGGGGATCACGACCTCGCCCGGCTGCGACGGCACGAGCGCGGTCTTGAACGTGCGCGTGCCCGCGGCGTCCCCGTCGCCCGCCTGCTCGACCGGCTTGTCCTCGTAGGCGCGCACGCCCGCGGGCAGCTCGAGCTTCGGCGCCGGGATCTGCGAGGGCGGTCCCGGCGCTCGCACGGTCATCGTGAGCGTCGCCGACTCGCCGACCGCGAGGTCCACCGGCGTCACCTGCGCCTCGAGCGTCACCGCGCCGACGAGGCCCGAGAAGCCGGGCGGCGCGGGCGGCATCGGCTGCACGTCGAGCTCCACCGCGGGACCGCGCACGGTGACGCGCTTTCCGCGGCCGCCGCCGAAGATCGGGTCGTCGAAGAAGGGGTCGCCGCCCCGGAGGATCACCGTGCACGACAGCGCCGGCCCCGCGATGGTCACCTTGCCCGGGCGCGTCGGCACGAGCGCCTTTCGGATCTCGGTCACCGCCCAGCGCTCGCCGCCGAGCACGCGCTCGCCGTCCCGCTGGCCGAGGTCGCGCGCGGAGAGGCCCTCGAACGAGGGCGGCTCGAGGCGCGCGTTCGCGATCTGCACGCGCCGCATCACCTGCACCGTGTAGACGAGCTGCTGACCGACGAAGGCGCGCGGCTGGTCGATCTCGGCGCGCACGATCACCGGGCCGTCGCCCGCGGGCGCCTTGCCGGGCGGCGTCACGCGCACCGTGATGGGCTGGCTCTGCAGCACCGTGCCGCCGAGCTGCACCCGCGCGGGGCCGATGGTCAGCGTGCCCGCGCGCTTGGGCGTCAGGATGAAGTTGCGCTCGACGCGCACGGACATGGCGCCGTTGACGATCTGCATGTTCTGGCTCGTGCCCGCGGGCGTCACGTCGAAGTCCGGCAGGGGCGGCAGGATCGGCGGCGGCGCGTCGCGCACGCCCTCGACCGTCAGCGACAGGACGAGCTGGTCGTCGACCGACAGGTCGCGCTTGTCGACCGTCGCGGACAGCGCCGGCTGCGCCATCGCCCGCGCGGACAGCGCGGACACGAGGGCCGCGGCGCCGAGGGCAAGGGCCCATCGCCTCCGGACGCTCACCAGTCGCGTCCCCCGCGCGAGCCACCCGGGGCGCGCACGCGCCGCTTCTGGAACTTCGTCGGGTCCTCGCGCACACCGCGCAAGAGGCGCTCGGCGTCCTCCTTGGACATCTTGCCCGCGCGAGCCGCCTGCGCCTGCCCCGCCTGCTGGTCCTTCTGCTCGTCCTTCTTGCCGTCCTTGCCGCCGCCCGGCTGCTGCTCGGGCTTCTGCTCGCCCGGCTTCTGCTTGTCCTGGCCGCCGCCCTGCGGCTGCCCCTGCTGGTCCTGCTTCTGCGGATCCTGCTTCTGGGAGTCCTTGCCCTGCTGCTGCTGCTGCTGTTGCTGGTCCTTCTGCCCTTGCGGATCCTGCTTCTGCGGGTCCTGCTTCTGCGGGTCCTGCTTCTGCTGATCCTGCTTCTGCTGCTGCTGCTGTTCTTGTTGGCGCTTCTTGTTCTCCTCGATGCGCCGCTTGAGCTCGTCGCGCACGATCTCCAGGTTCTTCTTGGCGTCGGCGTCGTTCGGATCGAGCTCGAGCGCCCGCTTGAAGCGCTCGATCGCCTCGTCGAGCTTGCCCTCCGCGTAGGCCACGTTGCCGAGGTTGTAGGCCGCGCGCGCGCGCAGGCTCGCGTCGGGCCCCGAGAGCACCGCCTCGAGCGCCTTTCGCGCCTCGTCGTGGTGCCCGAGCCTCTCCTGCACGACCCCCACGTTGTACTGGATGGCCGGGTTTCCCGGATCGTCCACCTGCGCGTCGAGCAGCACCTTGAGCGCCTCGTCGAGCTTGCCCTCGGCGGCGCGCGCGCTCGCCCGCGCGACCTTCTTCGCGGTGGACTCCGCGTGCGCCGGGCCGCCGGCCCCGACGAGCGCCACGAGCAGGAGCACCGCGGCGCCCCTTCCGCGCGCCTGACGCCGCCGCTCGGGCAGGAGCGCCTCGATCACCAGCGCGAGGAGCGCGAGCCCCACGAACCACTGGAACCGCTCCTCCCAGCGCCGCTGCCGCGGGCTCTCGAGCTCGCGCGCGCTCGTGCGCCCCTTGATGTCCTTCCAGTAGAGCTGCTCGAGGTCGAGGCCGCTCGCGCCGGCGCGCACGTACGTGCCGCCCGTCTCGAGCGCGATCTTCTGCAGCGTCGTCTCGTCGAGGCGCGACAGGATCACGTTGCCCGACTCGTCCTTGCGGAAGCCGCCCGCGGGGTCCGGGATCGGCGCGCCGTCGGGCGCCCCCATGCCCACCGCGAAGATCTTGATGCCCTCCTTCTTGGCCTCCTTGGCGGCCTCGATCGCGCCCTCCTCGAGATCCTCGCCGTCGGTGATGAGGACGAGCGCGCGCGCGTCGTGCGTGCCCGGCCCGAACGCCTGCGTCGCCGTGCGGATGGCCTCGGCGAGCGCGGTACCCGGCACGGGGATGAGATCGGGCGAGAGCGCGTCGAGGAAGATCTGCGCCGCGCCGTAGTCGAGCGTGAGCGGACACTGCACGAACGCCGCCCCCGCGAAGGCCACAAGGCCGATGCGGTCGCCCTCCACCACGCGCAGCAGATCGATCACCTCGCGCTTGGCCCGCTCGAGCCGGCTCGGCTTGAGGTCCTCCGCGAGCATGCTCTTCGAGACGTCGATCGCGACGAGCACGTCGGCCCCCTTGCGGTGCATCTCCTCCCAGCGCCAGCCCCAGCGCGGCTCGGAGAGCGCGATGCCGAGGCCGCCGAGCGCGAGGACGAGGAGCGCGGCCTTTGCGCGCTGACGCCCCGGGCTCTGCGCGGGCACGAGCCGGCCGAGCACCTCGGCCGCGGCGAAGCGGAGCAGCAACTGCCGCTTCCTCCGGAACGCCCACGCGAAGAACACGATCGCCGCGGGCACCAGCCACAGGAGGAGCAGCAGCTCGGCGCGTCCGAACTTCATGGCAGCTTCCTCCAGCGCGTCTGCCCGAGCGCGATCTCGGCGAGGAGCACGAGGAGCGCCGGCAGCGCGAGCCACGCGAAGCGCTCCTTGTACTCGACGTATTCCTTCACCTTGGCGTCCGTCTTCTCGAGCTTGTCGATCGTGTCGTAGACGCCCTTGAGCGTCTCGGGGTTCTGCGCGCGGAAGAAGCGGCCGCCGGTCTTCTCGGCGATCTTCTGCAGCGTCTCCTCGTCGAGGTCGGCCTGCCGGTAAACGAGCTGCGGGCCGAACAGCGTGTCCACCTGGAAGGGCGCCTTGCCGTCCGTGCCCGCGCCGATCGTGTAGACCTTCACGCCGAGCGCGGCGGCGGCCTCGGCGGCGGCGATGGGATCGAGCTCGCCGGCGTTCGACTTGCCGTCGGTCAGGAGCACGATCACCTTCGACTTCGACTTGAGATCCTTCAGGCGGTTCGTGCCGACCGCGATGGCCGAGCCGAGCGCGGTCGCGTCGCCCGCCATGCCGATCTTCACCTGCTCGAGGAACCCGAGCAGGATGCCGTGATCGAGCGTGAGCGGGCACTGCGTGTAGGCCTCGGCGCCGAAGACGACCATGCCCAGGCGATCGCCCGGGCGCCCCTGGATGAACTCGCCGACCACGCGGCGGACCGCGTCGAGGCGCGTCACGCGCCGGCCCTGCGAGACGAAGTCGAGCGCCTGCATCGAGCCCGACGTGTCGATCGCGAGGACGATGTCCACGCCCTCGGTGGACACCTCGGTCAGGCGCCGCCCCGTCTGCGGCCGCGCGAGCGCGAGGCAGAGCAAGGTCACCGCGAGGAGGCGCAGCGCGAAGAGCGCGTGCCGCGTCCACGCCGCGCGGGTGCGGGGGAGCTTGCGTAGCGACTCGATCGACGAGAAGCGGATGCGCGCGGTCGGGCGCGCGGCGAGGTGCTGGCGCACGAGCAGCGGGAGCACCGCGAGCGAGGCGAGGAGCCACGGCGAGGCGAACCTCACGCGACCACCTCCTCGACGATCTCGACGGTGCGCGCCCTCGGCGCGGGCGCCACCGCGTCGACCAGGGCGCGCGCGGAGGCGAGCGCGGCGTGGCCCTCGTCGGGCGACGGGTGCGCGTCGGCGAACTTGACGAGGTCGGCGCGTGCGCAGAGCTCGAGGAGCGGCTCGCGCGTCGCCTGCGGCACGCTCGAGGTGCGCAGCTCGCGCGCCAGCTCCGGCGTCGTGCGGTCGGTCGCCGGCACCGCGAAGCGCGCCTCGACGTACGCGCGCACGGCCTCGGTGAGCTCGAAGTAGTAGCCGCGCACGGCCCGCTCGTCGTCCCACGCCGCAAAGGCCGCGAGCGCATCGAGCCGCTCGCGCACGAGCTCCTCCGGCGGCACCGGCGCCGGGACCGCGACCGGCGCGTGCTTGCGACGACGCAGCAGCAGCAAGGCCCCACCCGCGAGCACGAGCGCGCCCGCGCCGAGGCCGATCCAGAGCCACGGCGGCGGATCGGGCAGCATCACGAGCGGCTTGAGGTCCGCGAGCTTCTGCTCCTCGCCCGGCTTGAGCACGCTCTTGACCTCGACGTAGATGGCAGGCGTGCGCGCCGTCTCGCTCTTCTCGCCGAGCTTCCACGGCACCTCGAGCGCCGGCAGCACGTACGAGCCCACGAGGTCCGCGCGCAGCTTGTGCTTGACCACGCGGCGCTTGCGCCCCGGCTCCGCGCGCGGCGCCTCGTCGGCGATGTCCTCGAGGCGGAAGCCCGCGATCGCGGCGCCGAAGTCGCCGGCCTTGACCTCGGCCTTCTCGTCCTGGTCGATCGTGACGGTGTACGTGATGACGTCGCCCGTCGTCGCCGCCGCGCGGTCCACGCCCGCCGAGAGCACGACCGGCGGCAGCGCCGTCTTCGGCACCTCGACCTTCCTGCCGCAGCTCACGAGCGCGAGCGCGAGCCCGAGCCCGATGCGGCCCTGGAGCCCGGGTCGCGACCTCACTTCACCACCACGTCCGACTGGCGCAGCGCCTCCTCGAGCATCTGCTGCGCGCCCGCCTGGATCTTCTCGCCGCGGTACGCCCGCTCGACCTCGGCCGCGACGTCCTTGAACGGCTTCTTGCCGAAGCGCTCCTGGTTGGCCTTCCAGAACGTCTCCACGTCCTTCGGGTCCACCGTGAGCTTGGCCGCCACCTCGCGCTCGACGAGGCGCTGCACGACGAGCTTGCGCCCGACCAGATCGAGCTGCTGCCGCACGGCAGGGTCCTTGTCGAGCTCGAGCTTCTTCGCCTTGCGGTAGAGCACCTCCTCGGCCACGTACTGCTGGACCAGCTTGCGCCGCTCGCCCCGCTTCTCCACCTGCGCGCGCATCTCGGGCGGCAGGCCCTCGAGGGCCTTGTCGACGTCCGCCATCGTGATCTCGTCGCCGCCGATCTTCGCCACGACCTCCGCGGCCTGCTGCGGCGCCCCCGTGCGCGCGGTCCGCGCCGCGAGCGCCTGGTCCGCGGCCGCGGTCTTGCCGAGCCGCTCGAGCCCGCGCACGACGCGCGTGCCCACGTCCGCCTTGTCGGGAGACCTGGGGTCGAGGACCTCGACGAGGTGCCAGAACCGCAGCGCCTCCTCGGTGCGTCCGAGCTGCTCGGCGAGGTCGCCCGCCGCGAGCGCGAGCTTGGCCCGCTCGGGCGCCGGCACGTGCGGGTCCTCGACCGCGCGGCCGTACGCCCAGAGCGCCTCGGACGGCAGCCCCGCGCCGCGCAGCCGCCCGCCGAGCTCGCGCATGGGCCCGGGCGCCTCTGCCGGCCCGCGCCCCGAGAGCACGACCGCGACGATCACGCCCGCGAGCGCGACGTGCACGACGAGGAAGAACACCGACTGCCGGTCGAAGACCTTGCGACGGACGACGATGCGCTCGGCCGGCGGGCTCATCGCCTGATCCTCCGCTCGCGTTTGTGGAAGAACCGCACGAGCGCGTCGACGTAGGGCCGCTCGGTGTCGATCTCGACGAGGTCGATCTCGAGCCGCCGGAGCCGCTGCGAGAGCGCCTGATCGCGCTCGCCCGCGAGCCGCGCGAAGCCGGCGCGCACGGCGGGGTCGCTCGTGTCCACGAGGATGACCTCGCCCGTCTCCGCGTCCTCGAGCTCGATGAGCCCCACGGCGGGCAGGGACGACTCGCGCGGGTCCGCGATGCGGACGGCGACCACGTCGTGGCGCCGCGCGCCGATCTGCAGCGCGCGGTCGTAGCCGTCCGAGAGGAAGTCCGACAGGAGGAACGTCACGGTCCGCCGCGCCGTCACCTTCGACAGGAACTCGAGCGCGACGTCGAGCCGCGTGCCGACGCGGCGGTGCGACGTCTCGTGCGTCAAGATCTCGCGGATCACGCGCCAGACGTGCGATCGGCCCTTCTTCGGCGGGATGAACTTCTCGACGTGATCCGAGAAGACGACGAGGCCCACCTTGTCCTGGTTCCTGATCGCCGCATACGCGAGCACGGCCGCGAACTCGGCGGCGACCTCGTTCTTCATGCGCCGCACGGTGCCGAACTCGCCCGAGGCCGAGACGTCCACGAGCAGCATCACCGTGAGCTCGCGCTCCTCGCGGAACTCCTTGATGAACGGCGCGCCCATGCGCGCGGTGACGTTCCAGTCGATCGCGCGCACGTCGTCGCCGGGCTGATACTCCCTGACCTCCGAGAACTCCATGCCGCGCCCCTTGAACGCGCTCTCGTACTGGCCCGCCAGCACCGACGACACGAGGTGGCTCGTCTTGAGCTGGATGCCCTTGATCTGCTTGAGGACCTCCGCGGGAAGCATCGTCGTTACGGCACGTCGACGCGGTCGAAGATCTTGCGCACCACGTCGTCGCTCGAGAGGTCCTCGGCCTCGGCCTCGTAGCTCAGCAGCACGCGGTGGCGGAGCACGTCGAGGCCGATGTCCTTGACGTCCTGCGGCGAGACGTAGGCGCGCCCCCTGATGAACGCGTACGCCTTGGCCGCGCGGAGGAGCGCGATCGACGCGCGCGGCGAGGCGCCGTACTGGATGAGCGGCACGAGCTCCGACAGGCCGAAGGCCTTGGGCGTCCGCGTCGCGCACACGACCGAGACGATGTACTTCTGCAGCTTGGCGTCGACGTAGATCTGATCGGCGACGTCGCGCGCCTTGAGCAGGTCCTCGGGTGAGACCACGGCCTGGACCGTCGCACGCGTGCGCGAGCCGTGGCGCGACATGATCTCGCGCTCCTCGTCCATCGTCGGGTACGTGACGCGGAGCTTGAGCATGAAGCGATCGACCTGCGCCTCGGGCAACGGATACGTGCCCTCCTGCTCGATCGGGTTCTGCGTCGCGAGCACCAGGAACGGATCGGGCAGCGGGAACGTCGTCTCGCCGATCGTGACCTGCCGCTCCTGCATGGCCTCGAGGAGCGCGGACTGCACCTTCGCGGGCGCGCGGTTGATCTCGTCGGCGAGCACCAGGTTGGCGAAGATCGGCCCCTGCTTGACGCGGAAGTCGCCCTTCTGCGGCTCGTAGATCTGCGTGCCCACGAGGTCCGCGGGCAGGAGGTCCGGCGTGAACTGGATGCGCCGGAAGGTCGCGTGCACGCAGTCGGCGAGCGCCTTGACCGCCGTGGTCTTCGCCAGGCCCGGCACACCCTCGACGAGCACGTGGCCGTCGGCGAGCAGGCCCACGAGGAGGCGCTCGACGAGGTAGGTCTGGCCGACGACGACCTTGCCCATCTCGTCGGAGAGGCGGCCGACGAAGCCGCCGGTGGACTGGATCTGATCGGTGATCGCTTGGAGGTTCATGGTCCTGTGGGGGTTCCTTGGGCGTCGGGAAAGCGCATGCGCGCGATGAGCTCGAGCTGGCGGATCATGGCCGCGAGGTCTTCACGAGAGGGGCGGTGGCCCGCGTAGCGGACGCGCTCGTCGAGCGCCCCGAGCTGCCGGCCGAGCGTCTCGGGATCGAGCGCGCGCGCGAGCGCCACGAGATCGGGCATGAGCCCGTCGAGATCGCCGAGATCCGCCTGGTCGCGCAGCGTCGAGAGACGTGCGAAGGTCGCCGCGCGCTCGTCCGGGGGCGGCCTGCTCGCCTCGGCCCTGCGCGCGCGCCGGCGCACGAGCGCCCGCGCCGCGAAGATGCCGCCGCAGAGGCCGACGAGCGCCCCGCCGCCCATCCCGGCCGCCGCGAGCGGCGCGACGCCGAGGATCGTCGGTGCACGCACGGAGAACGTCACCTTCGGCGCCCGCTCCTCCATCGGCGCTCCGACCGCGCGCGCCACGAAGCGCAGGCGCGGCTCGATCACGTAGTCGCCCGGCTTGTCCGCCGTGAGCGCCACCGTCTGCACGAGCACGTTGCCGCCGGTCGAGCCGCCGGTCGACTCGATCGCCCCGACGGTGAGGCCGGCAGGGAGCGCGAGCTCCGGGGGCCCGAGCGCGTAGTCGTCGAGCGCGCCGTCCCACTCGAGCCGGAGCTTGAGGGAGAAGGGCTTGCCCGGCGCCGGCACGGCCGGGTCGATCGACGTCACCGCGCGCGGCGGCTTCATCCCCGGCGGGAGCTTCGGTGGCTCGGGCGCTGGCGCGGGGCCGGCCGGCGCGGTCGCGTCCGCGGCGGCAGGCAGCGCCTCCGCCGGCGCCTTGCCGGTCACAAGCGCCTCGACGACCCCGGCCAGGCGCGCATCTCGCCAGGGCCGCGCCCCGCGCGCGACGCCCGCGAGCTTTCCGTGCTTGTCGATGAAGAACGTCGTCGGCAGCGCGCTCGCCTGGTACTGCGACGCGACCGTCTGGTCCTCGTCGAGCAGGACGGGCATGCCGATGCCGCGCTGCTTGACGAAGGCCTCGACGGTCTCCCGCGGCTCGCTCGAGATCGCGAGGAGCTCGAAGCGCTTGCCGCCGCCCGCCTGCTTGTAGAACGCGTCGAGCTCGGGCAGCTCGCTCACGCACGGCCCGCACCACGTGGCCCAGAAGTGCACGAGCACCGGCTTTCCGCGCAGCTTCGCCAGCGACTGCACGCCGCCCGACAGGCGCGGCAGCTCGAACGCGGGCGCCGGCGCCGCCGGGTCCACCCGACCGACCCCCGCGGCCGCCATCGCGTCCGCCACCGTCCCCGCGCGCGCGCCCCCGTCCCCAGGAGCGCAGACGAGGCGACCAGCATGGCGGCAAACCCTCGGAAATCCATGGCAGCGGGCGCGTAACCTACCCCAGAACAGCGCGATCAACCACGCGCGCCGCGGCGGTATTCCCGTCCTACCCGGCCACCACCTCACTTCCGCGCGCGGAGGGCGAGGAATGGCCCGGCGCGCTGACTCGGAAAACCAGGGACTAGGAACAAGGAGCAAGGAACAGGAACACGGGCGGAAACGGAGGCGGAGTGAGCCTCCTAGGCGAGCGCAGCGAGCCGCAAGGGCGTAGCGAAGCGCAGCGGAGCGAAGACGCAGGGAGGGGGGCCCGGTTGGGCTCTGCCCAACCGGGGGAGGGGCGGCGCGCC
>CAZQJC010000087.1:0-27797 GCA_964593795.1 uncultured Myxococcales bacterium
GCGATGCTGGACGAGCGGCCGGGGGCCGGCCTTGCGGCCGGAGCCCTTGCGCCTTCCGCCCCAGGTGCGGAACGGCAGCTCCGCCTGCGCCGACCGGCGATGCTTCCTGGCCCTGACGGTCTCGCTGGCCCTTCGCATCACGATCATGATAAGGGCACTATTATTGGAAGTCAAGAAGGCGAGCAGGAATCCTTGTGCCCGTTCAAGGGGTACAGACCGGATACATCCCTGACAGGTCAGCGGACGTGCCCCCCTTCGGGCGCAGCCGCGCTGCCATCGACCGCTGGCGGGCCGACTACAACCACGACCGGCCACACGAGTCGCTCGGCCAAGAACCTCCCGTGCACGTCTACACGCTCTCGCCCCGTCACTATCCCCGGCCGCTCCGACGCTGCGATCCTCCGCCCTGGCGACACTCCTGCAAGGTCGACCGCGCGGGCTTCATCCGCTGGCGCCGGCGCAAGCTGTTCGTGACCAGCGCGCTTGCACACGAGACGGTCGAGGCGGCGCTCCTCGGAGACCGTTGGCAGCTCTACTACTTCGACATCCTCCTCGGCGACTTCCACGAGGGGCGCCTGGGCGACGGATTGCGGCTGTCGCGACGTCAGCGCAACGCCGCTGGACTCCACGTCCTGACGGTCGACCGCGCCTGACCTGAGCCCACGAGCGAGCATCGTGCCGGTGCTGGCGTGCTCGGAGGCGTCAAGGCTCTCCGCTGCGCTGCGACCCCGCTGCGCGGGGCGCCTTCGGCGGCCTTGACCCCACCTGCGCGCGCCTCGCGTTCGGCGGTGACGTAGCGCAGGCGGTGGCCTGCGCTGCCCGCGCCCAATGACCCACGAGGTCGACCGGCAGCAGTCGCAGGGGCACGGCGCGGACCACCTTGCGGCGGCGCCTCTCATCGCTCCGGCGGCAACGCTGGCTGGGGCTCGGGGCCGCGACTGCGGTGCGCCGGTCCTCGTCGAAGCTCCGCCACCGCGCCGGTCCTTGCCCTCCGGCGGCGGCGGTCGGCGTGGCACGCCGCGCCGCGGCGTGTTCCGCCTTGCGGTCGGTCGTCGAGGTGGGGCGAGGAGGTGGAGACGAAAGCATGCGAGTATGCGGATGAGCGCATGAGCTGTGGGGCCGTCGGGCGGCCACAGAGAGCGGCGGCCGCGAGGGCACCTCGGGCGCGTCTCGATCGCGCTACTGCTCGTGGTAGTAGAGCAAGGACACGCGGAGCGGCGTGGGCACCGGGACCTTCTCGCCGGAGCCGTAGTGGACGAGCACCACGATGGAGCGGCCGGTGGCGACGAGGTCGCCGGGGGCGTCGGTGCGGGCGATGGCGTACTCCATCTCGATCGAGGTCGTGCCGATGCGGCGCACGCGCGCGCCGACGGTGACGTCGCCGGGGTAGCGCAGCGGCTTGCGGTAGTCGCAGCTCTGGTGCGCGACGATGGGGCCGGTCTCGCCGGGCGGCGTCGAGACGAGCCCGGCCTTGAGGCCGATGGCGACACGCACCGACTCGAACCAGCGGAAGAAGACGGCGTTGTTGACGTGGCCGAGGGCGTCCATGTCGCCCCACTGGATCGGCAGGACGATCGAGAACGGATAACCCTTCATGGCTTCTTCCTCCAGACCTGGCTCATGACCGCGCCGCCCGCGCGCGCTTCGAACACCTTCTCGTAGCCGGGCTGCGAGAACGGCGGCGTGAACGCCGTGTCGTTGTGCACCACGAAGTCCGCGCCGGGGGCGTCCCGGCGCACGAGATCGTCGCGCCAGAGCATCACGTGCTTGGGCTCGGCGTCGAGCCAGATGGAGGCGCCGGGCGGCGCGTGCGCGTCCACGTACGCGGTCGAGGCGGCGAGGCCCTCGCCCCACCAGCTCGTCTCGAAGAGCTTCCGTGCCTGCACCTTTCCGGGGCCGCCGGCGAGCTCGTTGTAGTAGTCGAGGTAGTAGGGGTGCACGGAGAGCGCGCTCGCGAGCGCGTAGATCCACAAGAGCGCGCCGACGATCGCCCCCCTGGGCACCCACAGGCAGGCGCGCGCGGCGAGGATCGCGGCGGCGCCGAACGCGGGGAACGCGTAGCGGATGCCGTCCTTGATCGCGGGGCCGAGGCCGACGAGGAACGCGCCGAAGAACCACGCGACGAGGATGCCGTCGGCGAAGCGGCGCGACCTCGCGGCGCGGCCGAGGCCCGTGAGGACCGCGAGGACGAGGAGCGCGGGCGTCGTGACGCCGAAGTAGACGAAGAGGTAGTGCCAGGGCGGCCGCTGCAGGAACTTGCCGAGGTAGAGCTCGGAGAGCTGCACGGTGCCGTGCACGCCGAACATGTGCCGGATCTTGGCGAGCGTGCCGGTCCACAGGTACGGCCAGACGAAGACGAAGGTCGCGAACGCGACCGACCACACGAGGACCTGCGGCAGGAACGGAGAGAGGCGCTCCCCCTTCGGGCGGCGCAGCTCGCCGAGGGCATAGAACGCCAGCGAGACGGGGACGAGGATGCCGCTCGTCGCGCGCGAGGCGACCGCGAGGCCGGCGCAGATGCCGGCCACGACGAAGGCGCGCGTCGTGCGCCGCTCGAGCGCCCAGAGGTAGGCGTACACCGCCGCCATCCACGTCAGGCCGACGACGGCCTCGTGGCTGACGTTCTTGTGCAGCGCGAGGACGATGGGGAAGACGGCGAAGAGGGCGCCGGCGAGGAGGCCCGTCGCGGCGTCGAAGAGGCGCCGGCCGAGCGCGATGACGAAGCCGGTCGTGGCCACGCCCGCGAGCGCCGCGGCCGCGCGCTCGACGGGGAAGCCGTCCTCGAACAGGGCCGGCAGGCCGTAGAAGAGCATCGTGACGGTGGGGTGCTCGGGGATCCAGCGCCAGCTCGACTCGCGGAAGTCGAAGGCGAGGAGGTTCAGCACGTAGTCGAGGCCCGCCGAGCGGTGCACGTCCTCGTCCCAGGTGACGCCGGCGCCCGAGAGATCGATGAGGCGCAGGACACATGTGCCAAGGCAGATGAGTGAGGCGGCGGCGAGCGTGCGGCGCTGCTCGGGCGTCTCGGTCATGCGGGTGACGAAGGCGCGGAGCTCGCGGCGGTAGAGGAAGGCGGCCAGCGCAGCGAAGAGCGCGAGCGCGCCCGTGGCGAGCGCGCCGGCGCGGCCGAAGTGCGCGACCATGCGCGCGGCGTCGACCTCGCCGGGCGGGCCGGGGAAGAGCATGCCGGGAGGCACGTACTCGGGCAGGCCGCGGCGGCCGGCGGACACCCAGAGCAGGCGCACGCGGCCAGGGGCCTCGGCGCTCTGCGCGTCGAAGGCCACGCGCAGCGCGTGCTTGCCGGGCGGGAGGTTCTCGGGCGGCGGCCAGCCGGGACGGTTGTGGTCGTAGGGGAAGTTCGCGACCGCGATGGGGCGCCCGTCGAGGAAGAATCGAACGCCGGGCTGCGCCTCGACCGCGAGCTGCACGCGCGCGCGCGGAAAGACGATCGTCCCCTCCCACGCGACGGAGAAGCGCTTGCCGCGCACGGCGTCCGGCCAGCGACCGCGGTCGCCGTCGATGAAGGGCTCGGTGCGGCGGAGGAGCACCGAGCCGCCCTCGGTGTACGTGGCGACCAGGCCGTTTTGCGGCCACAGGCGCGGCAGGGCGGAGCGGCACGCGAGCGCGAGCACGGCGAGCGCGAGGAGGAGCAGGAGCGGGCGGCGCACTGAGGAGGCGAGGGTAGCCGGAGAGGGGAGAACTAGGGACTAGGAACAAGGAGCAAGGAGTGGGAACACGGGAATGTCGGATCGGAGGCGAGGCTGGTCGATTCCTTGATCTTTGTTCCTGGTCCCTAGTTTTCCTCTCTCCGCCCCGCGCGGGGAGGGTAGGCTCCGCCTCCTCATGCGCGAGATACCGGTTGGCCTGCTCGGCCTTGGCAACGTCGGCTCGGGGGTCGTCAAGCTCCTCGGCGAGAACGCCGACGCCATCGCGGCGCGCATCGGGGCGCGCCTCGTGGTGCGCACGATCGGCGTGCAGACGGCGGACAAGCCGCGCCTGGTCGATCCGGGCGGCGTGCCGATCACGACCGACCTCGAGGCGATCGTGGACGACCCGGCGATCCGCGTCGTGGTCGAGCTCATCGGCGGCGAGGAGCCCGCGCGGGCGCTCGTCCTCCGCGCGTTCGAGCGCGGCAAGCACGTCGTCACGGCGAACAAGCTGCTCCTCGCCAAGCACGGCGACGAGCTCTTCGCGGCGGCCGAGCGCGCGGGCACGATGCTCTTCTACGAGGCCAGCGTGTGCGGCGGCGTGCCCGTCCTGCGCATGCTGCGCGAGGGCCTGGCGTCGGACCGCATCACGCAGGTGATGGGCATCGTCAACGGCACCTCGAACTTCATCCTCACGAAGATGGCCGAGGAGGGGCGCGCCTTCGACGACGTGCTCGCCGAGGCGCAGCGCGAGGGCTACGCCGAGGCCGATCCGACGCTCGACGTCGGGGGCGGCGACGCGGCGCACAAGCTCGCGATCCTGACGGCGCTGTCGTTCCGAACACGCGTCAAGCTCGAGGACGTGCACGTCGAGGGCATCACGCACGTGACGCCCACCGACTTCCGCTACGCGCAGCGCTTCGGCTGCGCGATCAAGCTGCTCGCGGTGGCGTCCGACGACGGGGAGGGCATCTGCGCGTACGTGGGTCCGGCGATGGTCCCGAAGCGCTGGATGCTCGCGGGCGTCGGCGGCGTGTACAACGCCGTCTACGTGTCGTCGTACGCGCTCGGGCAGTCGATGTACTACGGTCGCGGGGCCGGCATGATGCCGACGGCGGTCTCGGTGCTGTCGGACCTCATCGAGGTCGGACGCGAGGTGCTCCTGCCGGCCGAGCGCGGCGGGCGCGCGCTGCACTTCGATACGCGGAAGTTCAGGTCGATCGCGGAGCTCAAGAGCCGCTTCTACCTGCGGTTCTCGGTCGAGGACCGGCCCGGCGTGCTCGCCAAGCTCGCGACCGCCCTGGCGGAGCACGGCATCTCGATCGCCGAGCTCGTGCAGGAGGCGCCCGAGGGCGGGTCGGGGCCCGTGACGATCGTGATGACGACGCACGAGGCCCGCGAGGGCGACGTGCGAGAGGCGCTCGCGGAGCTCGATCGTGCCGACGTGGTGCGCGAGCCGACGCGGGTCTTCCACATGATGAGCGGCGCCTGACGCCGACGCTCGCGAAGACGGAAAGACGAAAGGAACGACGATGGACCGGAACCTTGCGCTGGAGCTCGTGCGTGTGACGGAGGCGGCTGCGCTGTCGTGCGCGCGCCTGATGGGACGGGGGGACCGCAAGGCGGCCGACCGCGCCGCGGTGGAGGCGATGCGGAGGGCCTTCGACGACGTGCAGATCTGCGGCACCGTCGTCATCGGCGA
Source organism: uncultured Myxococcales bacterium (assembly GCA_964593795.1). Taxonomy (GTDB): domain Bacteria; phylum Myxococcota_A; class Polyangia; order JAHFDS01; family JAHFDS01; genus JAHFDS01. The sequence continues at coordinate 5,347 of CAZQJC010000087.1, forward strand.
GGGCGAGCGCGACGAGGCGCCGATGCTGTTCATCGGCGAGCAGGTGGGCGCGGGCTGGAAGGAGGGCGCCACCAAGATGGAGAAGGTGGACATCGCCGTGGACCCGCTCGAGGGCACGAACCTGTGCGCCACCGGCGCGCCGGACGCCATCGCGGTCATCGCGCTCGCGGAGCACGGCAAGTTCCTCAACGCCCCCGACACGTACATGGAGAAGATCGCGGTGGGCGCGCCGGCCAAGGGCGCCATCGACATCACGAAGTCGCCGACGTGGAACCTGTCGGCGATCGCCGAGGCGAAGCGCGCGCGCGTCGAGGACCTGACCGCGATCATCCTGGACCGCGATCGGCACGAGAAGCTCATCGCCGAGGTGCGCAAGGCGGGCGCGCGGATCCGCCTGATCGGCGACGGCGACGTCGCGGCGGCGATCGCGACGTGCAAGGAGTCGACGGGCATCGACGTGCTGTTCGGCACCGGCGGCGCGCCCGAGGGCGTGCTCGCGGCGGCCGCGCTGCGGTGCGTGGGCGGAGATTTTCAGGGGATCCTGCGTCCGCGCAACGACGACGAGGTCCGCCGCGCCAAGGCGATGGGGGTCTCCGACATCCACAAGGTGTGGCACCTCGAGGAGCTCGCGGCGGGCGACGTGGTGTTTGCGGCGACCGGCGTGACGGAGGGCTCGTTCTTGAAGGGCGTGCGCTTCTTCGGCGGCGGCGCGTTCACCCACTCGGTGGTGATGCGCTCGAAGAGCGGCACCGTGCGCTGGATGGAGGCGAACCACCACTTCGAGCGCAAGCCGAACTACGGCTGGATCACCGAGGCGCTCTAGCTGCGTGTGGCCGCCTGCGGGCGGCCACCAGGAGGGGCGCGCCGCCCCTCCCCCAGTTGGGCAGAGCCCAACTGGGCCCCCCTCCCTGCGTCTTCGCTCGCTGCGCTCGCTACGCCCTTGCGGCTCGCTGCGCTCGCTACGCCCTTGCGGCTCGCTGCGCTCGCTACGCCCTTGCGGCTCGCTGCGCTCGCTACGCCCTTGCGGCTCGCTTCGCTCGCCTCGGCCTGAAGCCTGAAGCCTGAAGCCTTCCCGGGTCACCTCGCCTTGCCGAAGGCCGGCAGCAGGAGGCGCGCGAAGCGGTCCGGGCGCTCGATCCCGTCTGCGGCGCCCCCGCCCGCGAGCCACTCGAGCGCCCAGGCGAGACCCAGCATGCCGCCTGCGCGCAGCTCGCCGAGCGTGTGCTCGACGTCGGACGCACCGGTGCGTCCGGAGGCCTGCAGCGCGAGCACGGCGCCGAACGCGCGCGCCCAGGCGGCGGGCTGGGCGCAAAGGCGCCTCGCGAGGCGGGCCGCGAGGACGGTGTCCCCCGAGGCGAGCGCCACGCGCCCGGAGAGCTCGTCGAGCAGCACCCGCACCGCCTGCACGCGCACGAGCAGCGACCGCTCGATCACCGGTGCGCCCTCGGCCAGCGCGCGCACGGCGGCCGCGGTGTCGCCGACGTACAGCCCGACGTGCACGTCCGCGAGGAGCTTCCAGAAAGCCTGAAGGAGGATGCGCGTGGCCGGCAGGCCGCGCATGGCGTCCTCGGCGACGCGGCGCGCGCCCGCGGGATCATCGGCGAGGAGCCAGGCGTCGTTGCACAAGCCCAGCGAAGACAGGGCCGCGCCGTAGCGATCGCCGAGCGCGAGCGCATCGCGCAGGAGCTCGGGGGGGCGGGCGCGCACCATGGCGTGCTCGCCGAGGGCGTGGAGCGACCACAGCCGGTTCATCTCCATGGTGGCGAGCTCCCACGTGACGCCCACGCACGCGGTGCGGAGCGTGTGGATCGCGGGCTCCCAGTGCCCGACCGCGAGGCGCCACCGGCCGGTCATCTGGGCGAGCATCGCGGCGCCCGCGTCGGCGTAGGCCGACAGCATCGGTGAGGGGCAGGAGCGCGCGAGGGCGCGCATGCGATCGACGACCTCGCGCTCGCGCGGGGTATCACGACCGGCGGCGGCGCGGTAGCTGGCCTCGAGCAGGAGCGCGCGAGAGAGGCGGTCGGGATCGCCGGCGTCGAGCGCGCCGAGCAGGTTCCGCGATTGCAGCGTCGCCCCGAGCAGTGGCTCGATGAAGCCGAGGAGCGCGGCACCCGCCCAGAGCACGTCGGTGCGCAGGCCGGCGTCGTCGTCGGGCGCGGCCGGCGCGCGGGGCTGGAGGCCGCGCAGCGCGATGCGCGCGCGAAGGTACCCGAGCGACGCGAGCTGACCCGCCTGCGACGTGGGCGGACGCACGCCGACGCACGCGAGCAGCTCGAAGAGCCGCGCCCGGCCGTGGTCGAGCGCCCCGGCGCGCAGGAGCTGCTCGGTCGCGCGCAGCTCGAGGCGCCGCCGGGCCGCGCCCTCGCGCTGCGTGGCGGCGTCGAGGAAGGCGTGCGCCGCGGGCTCGCCGCGCCCGGCGTTCGAGAGAGCCTGGCCGAGCCGCTCGGCGGTGACGCCGAGGGTGTCGGGGCCACACGCGAGGACCTCGCCGTGGAGCGCCGCAGCGCGCTCGAACGCGAGCGCCTGCTCCGCCTCCTCCGCCGCGCGCTCGAGGTACGAGCGGGCGTCGTGGGCGCGGCCGGCGGCCAGGAGCGCGCGCGCGATGGTCTCCGCCTCCGCGTGCCGCCGGTGCACGAGGGCGTCGGCCAGCGCGGACGCGAGGTCGCGCGCGGTCTCGGCGGGAGTGTCGTGGCGCATCGCCTGTCGCACCCGGTCGTGGTAGGGCTCGAGGTCGTCGGGGTCCTCGCCGAGGCGCAGGAGCGTCGCCGCGCGCAGCATCGCCACGTCCTCGTCGACGGCCGAGGGTGCCGCGCCCGGCCCGGCGGCGGCGAGGACGGCCGCGAGCGGCACCGGGACGTCGAGCAGCGACACCAGCGCGAGCACGCGCCGCGCGCGCGCGGGCAGCCGGCCGATGCGCAGGCGCAGCGCCGACTCGAGCGTCTGCGGCGCGGACGGTGCGCCCGGCTGCTCGCGCGCGCTCGAGAGGACGCGCAGGAACAGCGGATGGCCCTGCGACTCCGCGGCCAGCGCGGCGGCGTCGGGGCCGGCGATCAGCTCCGCGAGCTGCTCCGCCTCCGTGCTCGAGAGGTGCTCGACGCGAACGGCGACCGCGCGCGCGCGCGCCGCCTCGGACAGCGCGCCGAGCGGCCCCCTTGGATCTTCGCGCAGGGCGCCCACGAGGTGCAGGCCGCGGATGGGCGTGCTCGTGAGCGCGTCGACGAGCGCGAGGCTGCCGGCGTCGCAGAAGTGCAGGTCGTCGATCACGAGCACCACGGGCCGATCCGCGGCGACGGCGGCGAGCAGGGCACGGAACGCGGCGAACGCGCGCGCGCGGCGCTCGGCGGGCTCGGCGGGCTCTGGCGGCAGCGGCGCGAGCCCTGACAGCGCCGGGAACAGCCACGCGACCGGACCGACCTCGGAGGGAAGCGGCAGCCCCCGGTGCTCGAGCGCGCGGGCGAGCGCGTCGGCGGCCTGGTCGAACGCGCGGAACGGCACCGCCTCGCGCGCGAAGCAGCGGCCCGAGAGCAGGAGCGGCGGGCGATCGTGCGCCTCGAGGGTCGCGCGCAGCCGCGCGAGGAGCGCGCTCTTGCCGATGCCCGACTCGCCGAGGACGAGCGTGAAGGCCGAGCCGCCGGCGGCGACCTCCTCGTGGCGCGCGACGAGGCGCGCCAGCTCCCGCAGGCGCCCGACGAAGAGGCGCTGCGTCGTGTCGGGCGGTGGCTGCGTGGCGCGCGTGGAGGCGCCGAGGCGCGCGAGGACCTCGTCGCCCGTGGGCCGCGCGGCCGGATCGCGCGCGAGGAGCGCCCCCGTGAGCGCGTCGAGGTCGGCGGGCACGGCGGCGAGCGTGCTCGGCGCGGGGGCGGCGCGGTGTTGCTTGCCCGAGAGCACGGCGTCGAGATCGCCCTCGAAAGGCAGGTGGCCGGTCAGCGCCTCGAACAGCATGGTGCCGAGGGCGTACCAGTCGGCGGGCGGTCCCGAGACGGTGCGCGCGGCCTGCTCGGGCGACATGTACGCGACGGTGCCGGCGCCCGCGGTCTCGGCGTCGAAGCCCTCGGTGACGAGGCCGAAGTCGAGCAGCACGACGCGCCCGCCCGGCGTCACGAGCACGTTCGACGGCTTGACGTCGCGGTGGACCTTGCCGGCGCGGTGGATCGCGAGCAGCGCCGAGGCGAGCGCGGAGAAGGCATGGCGCAGGCGTCCGAGGGCCGCGTCGTCGAGCTCGCTGCCTCCCGTGCGCTCGACCGTCGCGCCCGCCGGCATGGCCGCGGTCGGCTCGTCGCCGCTCGGGGGCGGCGCCCGCGTGCGGCGCCCGCGGACCCACGTCAGGAGGTCGCTGCCGTCGACGCGCTCCATCGTGAAGAACCAGCGGCCCTCGTCGGCGAACAGCTCGCCGAGGCGCAGGAGGTTCGGGTGGTAGAGGTCCGCGAGCGCGCGGAACTCCTGCTTGAAGCGCGCGGCCTCGCGGGGCGAGCGGCCGGGGAGCACCTTGAGCGCGACCTCCTCCCCGCGCTCCTCGTCGCGCGCGGCGAGCACGAGGCCCATCCCGCCCGCGCCGAGTCGACCCAGCACGCGGAAGCGCCCTCCGCCCAGCAGCGCGCCCTCCTGCACGACGGCATGGTACCGCGGGGGCGGCGCCCGCTACGTGTGCGAGTAGACGCGGACCCAGTCGATCTTCATCGTCTTCGTGTGCATCCGCATGGCCTCCCGCTCTGCAACGCGCGGGCCGGGATCGTTCCCGCGGGATCTGACGCTGGACGTGGCGTCTTGCGGGGCGCGATGCAGATCTCCGCCCCCAGGGGTGATCGCATCGATCACACTGCCGGCATGGAAGGCGCCCCCACGCGGCAGGTCCACCACGGCGACGGCGTCGCGTGGCTCGGCCGCGCGCCGCTGCCGGCCGATCACGCCATCGTGACCTCGCTGCCCGATTCGTCGGAGGTCCCCGGCCTCGGCTTCGAGGGCTGGCGCGACTGGTTCGTGGACGTGGTCGCGCTCGCGTGCCGGCAGGTCGCCGACGAGGCCGTCTGCGTCTTCTACCAGACCGACGTCAAGCGCGAGGGGCGCTGGGTCGACAAGGGCTTCCTCGTGCACCGCGGGATCGAGGCCGCGGGCAGCCACCTGCTCTGGCACAGGGTCGTCTGCCGCGTGCCGGCGGGGACGACGACGTTCGGCCGCCCCGCCTACGCGCACGTGCTCTGCGCGAGCCGCGCGCTGCGCCTGCCGCCCGGCCGCTCGAGCGCCGACGTGCTGCCCGCGCTCGGCCAGATGACGTGGGCCCGCGCGATGGGCACGGAGGCGTGCGCCGCGATCGCGCGCTTCCTGCTGGCCGAGACGGCGTGCCGCGTGGTGGTCGATCCGTTCTGCGGCGTGGGCACGATGCTCGCCGTGGCGAACGCCCACGGCCTTGATGCCATCGGCGTGGAGCTCTCGCGCCGGCGCGCGGCGCGGGCTGCGAAGCTCCGGCTGTGAGGTCTACGGCGCCACTTGCGGCGTCTCGTCGGGGGCGAGCAGGCCCAGGCGGCGCCAGCCCGTCGTGACGAGCCAGAGCCTCGCCGCGACGACGACAGGCGCGCAGGGCGGCGCGTCGGGCGGCCGGTCGCGCCAGCCGTCGAAGTAGCGGGCGGTCGAGAAGCGATCGAGCCAGCCGAGCGGCGGGTTCTGGCCGACCTGCGCGGCGTGCTTGCGCCCGTTGCAGAGCACGTAGCGGAGCGCGACGCGGACCTGGCGCGGGCTCGCCGCGCGCCGCGCGTGGAACCGCCCCGCGAAGACCTTGCCCTTGCGCTGCATCACGCGATTGAGCGCGCGGGCGATGCGGATGCAGAGCCCCTGCATGCCGCGCCGGAGCGCGTCGCCATCGGCGACCTCCGCGAAGAGGTGCAGGTGATTCGACTGCACCGAAAGGTGGACGAGGCGGAAGCCGAAGCGCTCCTTTCCGGCGCGGCACGCCTGTGCGATCGCCCCCGCGCAGCGCGCGGTCCGCAGGTTCCACACGTGAGGCAGGACGAGCAGCGTGACGTGCACCGGCGCCGGGCGCCGAATGCGCTCCCTGACCCGATGCTGGACGAGTGGGCGTGGGCCGGCCTTGCGCCCGGCGCCCTTGCGCCTCCCGCCCCAGGTGCGAAAGGGCAGCTCCGCCTGCACCGGCCGGCGCCTTCGCTTCGGAGGGACGGTGCCCTGAGCCCTTCGCATCGCCATCATGATATGGGCACTAATCATCGAAGTCAAGGGGAGAGGGAGGAATCTCGTCGGGGGTTCAAGACCGGGTACATCCCTGACAGGTCAGCAGAGACTCGCTCGATGCCGCTCGTCGAAGGGACGGGCCGCAATGGGGCTGGGCAGTTGACGGTGCCGCGCCTGATGGACACGCGCCCACGGACGACGTGCCTGATGCGCACGCACTTGCGGGCGCGTGACCACAGCCGCTTGGACAACGCTGCGCGTCGCTCCGCGTTGCCCACACCGACCACAGCCGGCGAAGAAGACTTGCTCACGCAAGGGCCCTGACCCGGACCCGGACATACAAGGACGCGCCTGCTGCAACAGCGAAGCGCCTTCTGCACTCTCCGCACTCAGTGACGGCCGACCGCCCCGCCCTCATGGCAGCTCAGCCGCGCGCCCCGCCCTCCGGCGGCACCTCCGCGAGGGCTCGGCGCCCACCCCTTCGCGCCAGGCCCCATCGAAGCCCCGCCACCACGCCTCGTCGTTGCCCTCCGGCGGATGCGCTCGCGAGGCCACGGATTCCCCGGGAGTTCCCCTCGATGCCGCTCGTCGAAGCGATCCGACGCATGAGGGGCTGGCTGTGGACGGTGTCGCGCGCGCCCACACCGACCAGAGCCGGCGAAGAAGAGCTTGCTCACGCAGGGGCGCCCGGACCCGGACGCACCTCCGCACGCCCCCGCGCGGTGCCCCATCGAAGCTCCGCCACGGCGCCGGTCCTTGCCTTCCGGCGGCGGCCGTCGGCGTGGCACCCCGCGCCGCGGCGTGTTCCGCCTCGCGGTGGGCGGTCGAGGCGCCCCCGCTATCGCGGGAAGACGAGGCACGTCGTCGTGCCGTGCGCGAGGAGCGTGCCCCTCTCGTCCGTGAGGCGCGCCTCGGCGGTGGCGACCCGGCTGCCGCGGTGGAGGACGCGGCCCTCGACGGCGTAGGAAGCCACCTTCGCCGTGATCGGGCGGACGAGGTGCACGCCGAGCTGCGAGGTCGTGTAGGCGGTCTTCTCGTCGAGCGTCGTCATCACGGCGCAGCCCATCGCGGAGTCGAGCAGCGTCGCCACGACGCCTCCGTGCACCGTGCCCATCGGGTTGTAGAGCGACTCGTCGGGCACCCCCTCGAAGCGCGCGAAGCCCTCGTCCACCGCGGCCAGGCGGAAGCGCAGGGTCTCGCTGATGGGCGGCGACGGCACCGCACCCGTCGCGATGCCCCGCATCCACTCGAGGCCGCTCCTGCCCTCGGCGCCGGCCTGGCACAGCCGCGGGTCTTGCCACTCGACGATCCTCCTGCGTTCGCTCATGAAGGCCTCCTGTCGTCATCCTGCGTGCTCGCCCGGAGCGGCTCCAGTACGGAATCCGTACCACCCGGGCTCGCCTCGCCCGCTAGGATCCCGGCATGAAGACCTACGGGCAGTTCTGTTCGATCGCGCGCGCGCTCGAGCTGCTCGGCGAGCGCTGGACGCTGCTCGTCGTGCGCGAGGTCCTGTGCGGCAGCCGCCGCTTCGGCGAGCTGCAGCGGGGCCTGCCGCGCATCTCGCGCACCATGCTGTCGCAGCGCCTGCGCGAGCTCGTGGACGGGGGCGTGCTCGCGCGCACCGATGGCGCCGCGGGTCCGGAGTACGCGCTCACGGCGGCGGGTGAGGAGCTCGGCCCGATCGTCATGGGGCTCGGCGCGTGGGGCCAGCGCCACCTGCCGCGGCGCCTGCAGCCCGCGGAGCTCGACGTGGATGCGCTGGTCTGGGACATGCGGCGGCGCGTCGACGTGGCCGCGCTGCCGCCGGACCCGCTCGTCGTCGTCCTCGAGCTCTCCGACCTGCCCGCCTCGCGCAACCGCCGCACGCTCCTGCTCCGCAGGACCGAGGTCTCGCTGTGCGCGGAGAACCCTGGCTTCCGGGACGTGCTCGTCGTGCACACCGACCGCCGCACGCTGACCGCGTGGTGGCGCGGCGACGTCTCGCTCGACGCCGCCCGTCGCGCCGGCCTGCGCCTCGAGGGCCCCCGCGCCCTCGTGCGCCGCTTCGGCACCCTCTTCGAACGCTACGCCCTGGCGCCCATCGCCCCCGCCTGAACTGGCAAGATGGTCGGATGTCACACCTCCGCCTCGGCCTCGCCACGCTCTTGCTGCTCGCGTGCGACGAACGGCTCCACGGCTTGTCTGGCCCCGCCGCGGACGCCCCCATCGCCGCCGCCGATGCCGCGGGCCGTCCGGCCGACGCCGGCGCGCCGCGCGGCGACGGGGGGCCCGCCGTGTGCGAGCCCGGTCAGACGCCCGCGGATCTGGCCGCGCCCCTCGCGCCAGGGCAGGTGCGCGCGGGCCGCATCACCGACGCGGCGCAGCTCATCGGCGGCGAGAGCGCCGAGGGCCGCGTGGGCGACTACAAGCTCGAGAACGGCCGCGTGCGCTTCGTCTTCCAGGCCATGCGCACGGGCGACAACTACATCACCGCCTCGGGCGGCGTGCTCGACGCCGACCTGCAGCGCCCCGCGGGCGAGCCCGGCCACGACATCCTCGACGAGCAGCACCCGATCGTGTCGCTGCGCATCTTCGGCGCGGAGTGCCTCACCGTGCTCGAGAGCGGCGCGGACGGACGCGCCGTCTTGCGCTACCGCGGCCACGACATGCCGATGGACCTCGTGCAGGGCTTCGTCGGCTTCGCGCCCGCCGCCACCGGCATCGTGATGACCACCGACTACATCCTGCGCCCCGATTCGGACTACCTCGAGATGACGACCACGGTCGAGAACCCGAACGCCGAGCCCGAGGAGCTCGACCTCGGCGACTTCGGCCTGTGGTCCGACGACGGCGTGGACGCGTTCGGCGTGCCGATGGGCTTCCGGCGCGGCGGGTTCAGCGGCAAGATCGACCTCGCCGCCACCGCCGGCGAGCGCTCGCACTTCGCGCTCGGCGTGGTCCCCGCCGAGGGCCAGCTCGACCTCTTCCTCGCGGGCCTGCTCGGCGTGGACTGGGACCGCACCATCTACGGCACGCTGCAGAAGACCGTGACGCTGGCCCACGGCGAGCGCGCCTCGTACACGCGCTACCTCGCCGTCGGCAAGGACGGCGACGCGCTCACGCGCGTGCGCTTCGAGAGGCGCGCCATCGCCACGCGGCGCATCACGGGCGTCGTCACCGCCGGCGGGCGACCCGTCTCCGGTGCGCGCGTCCACGTGCTCGACCCAGCGGGCAAGTACGTCACGTTCGGCGCCACCGCCGCCGACGGCCGTTACGACGTCGCCGTGCCCGCGGCGCTCTCGGGCGCGAGCTTGGTCGCGACGGGCATGGGCCCGCACGAGGACATCATGCTGCCCGGCCGCGCGGGGCCCACCGACGGCTTCGCCGACGGCTTCGGTCGTGCCGCGCCGGTCACGGTCGCGCTCGCGGCCGACGTCACGACGAAGGACCTCTCGCTCGGCGCACCGGGCGCGGTCGATCTCACGATCCGCGACGAGGCGGGCCAGCCGTCGCCGGCCAAGGCGATCTTCGCCTTCCCCGGCACGCCGCCCGCGCTGGATCCCGTGGTCGCCGAGCGCCGCCCACACCTCGAGGTCGCCAAGATCTTCTGGACCGTCGACGGCCGCATCGTCGGCGCGATGGAGCCCGGCGAGTACGACCTGCACATCGTGCGCGGCTTCCGCCACGAGGACGACGTGCGGCACGTGACGGTGCCGGCGGGCGGGACGCTGACGCTCTCCGACCTCGTCGTGCGCCGCGCCGTCACGGCCGACGGCTGGCTGCAGATCGACACGCACGTCCACGGCGGCGCGTCCCTGCACGGCGAGGCGACGAACGACGAGCGCATCGTGACGCTCGTCGCCGAGGACCTCGACCTCTTCGTGTCGAGCGACCACGATCAGGTGATCGACTACGCGCCGCACATCGCGCGCCTGGGCGTCGGTGACAAGCTCCAGAGCTTCCTCTCCGAGGAGGTCACGACGGTGCAGCGCGGGCACTTCAACCCGTACCCGGCGCGGCGCCTCGCGGATCGCTCGAACGGCGGCGCGATCGACTGGTGGAACCCGAAGTGGGCGACCACCGAGGACATCTTCCGCTACTGCCGCGAGACGATGGGCGCGCCGATCTTGCAGGTCAACCACGGCAACGGCCTCGGAGGGTTCTTCGACTACGCGGGGCTCGATCGCATGACCGGGGCGGTGGTGTTCCCCGACTACTACTCGGACGCGTTCCAGGTGATGGAGCTGTCGAACGGCAAGGGGCGCGGCAACTGGGAGCCCCTCCTCGAGATCTGGTACGGCTACCTCAACCGCGGCCGCAAGATCACGGGCGTCTCCGTGTCCGACTCGCACCACAAGGTGCCGGAGCCGGGCCTCGGCCGCAGCTTCATCAAGCTGGGCGGGCCCGTGGGGCACATCACCGACGACGCGTTCGTCGCGACGATGCTCGCGGGGCGCTCGGTGGCGACGCTCGGCCCGTTGCCGATGCTGACCGCCGCCGGCGGCATGACGATCGGCGACACGCTCACGCCCGCGCGGGGTGGCATGGTCACGCTGCACGCGCGCGTGGACGCGCCGGGCTGGATGTCGCTCGAGACCGCGACGCTCGTGGTCAATGGCGTCGTCGCCAGGACCTGGGACCTCCGCGGCGCGACCGCCCCGCGCTGGCTCGACGAGGACGTCACGGTGCCGGCGCAGGACTCGTGGGTCGTGCTGCGCGTCGACGGTACGCGGGATTTCAAGCCGATCTACGTCGGCGCGACGCCCTTTGCGATCACGAACCCCATGTACATCGTGCCGCGCTGACCGGGTAGAATCACGCTGATGAGGGGGCGCCGATGAGAGGGTTCACGCCGACGCCCAAGCCCCGGCGGCCGCTCGCGTGGACGATCCGCGACGGCGGCGCGTCGGTGGCGCTCACCGGCGACATCGACGAGGGCAGCGACCTCGAGGCCGTGGCGCGCGAGGTGGGCGGCGCGCGCGTCACCATCGACGTCGGCGGCATCGGGCGCATCAACTCGATCGGTGTCTCGCGGTGGGTGCGCTTCGTCGAGGGCGTCACGCGGGTGCGCGGGCGCAAGGTCGCGCTGCAGAGCTTGCCGACCGCGTTCGCGGCGGCCGCGGCGCTCGTGCCCAACATGTTCAAGGGCGCCACCGTGGAGAGCCTGCTCCTCGCGTACCGCTGCGACGACTGCAGCCACGAGGAGGAGGTCCTCGTGCGCTCGGCCGAGGAGGCCGGCCGATCGCGGCCCTGCCCCGGGTGCAAGGCGCAGATGGAGGGCAGCGTGGGACGCGAGGTCGCGCAGACCGTCCTCGGCGGTCCTCCGGGTCACTGAGCGAGGCGGTAGGTCGCGCGGTCGATCACGTCCTGCTCGCCGACGGCGCCCTGGGATCTGGCGCCGTGCGGGTCGACCACGGGATCCGGGATGTGCTTCCTGCGCGCGCGCACGCCCGTGACCGCAACGCGCTTGGCGGCGAGCGCCTCGGGCCAGCTCGCGAGGCCGATCACGTACACGACCTCGCCCTCGGCCGTGCGCACCACCGCGCCTGCCTTGGCGTCGAGCGCCTGGCCGTAGATCGTCTCCTGCCGGCTCGCGTCCGGCCGGTCCGGCGGGGTCATCGGAGGCTCCTTCGCGGGCGCCGCGCACCCGAGGCAGGCGACGAGCAATCCCCGCAGCATGCAGGGAGCATAATCCGTGTAGACTCCGGCCGGGCGATGGGGCTCGAGCTCTCGAACCTGTGGGTGGTGGCGGAGGAGCGCGCGAAGGCGGCGCTCGCCGACGGAGCCATCGAGCCCTTCGAGAGCCGCGCCGTCACGGTGGACGACGGCGGCGTGCAGGTCGTCGTGCACGTCCTGTCGCGCACGCGCGCCAAGCCCGCGAGCGGAGACGGCGACTCGCTCGGCAGGGAGGACCCGCGGCTCGAGCTCGGCGACCTCGAGCCCGGCTATCGCGTGGTCCTCAACCGCTATCCGGTCGTGCAGCCGCACCTCCTGCTCGTCTCGCGCGACTTCGTGCCCCAGGAGGCGCCGCTCGGTCCCGGCGACTTCGCCGCCATCGGCGCGTGCCTCGACGCGATGGACGGTGTCGTCTTCTACAACGCCGGGCGCGAGGCCGGCGCCAGCCAGGCGCGGCGCCACCTGCAGCTCGTGCGCGCGCCGCTGAGCGGCGCCGAGACGCGCACGCCCATCGACGCCGCGCTGCGCCGGAACGCCCTGCCGTTCCCGCACGCGTGGGGGCCGCGCCACCGGAGCGCCGCCGCCGCGCACGCCGCCTATCGCGCGCTCCTCGCCCGCGTGGGCGTCGAGCCCGAGCAGCCGTACAACCTCGTCGTCACGCGCGACTGGATGTTGATCGTCCCGCGCACGCGCGCCTGCTTCGAGGACGTGTCGGTCAACGCGCTCGGCTTCGCGGGGGCGATGCTCGTCGCCAGCGACGCGCAGCTCTCGCTCGTGCGCGCGATCGGCCCGATGCGCGTGCTCCGCCACGTCTGCTCGTAGCGTCCCTCACCGCGCGCGGAACACCGCGGCGAAGCGGACGGGCTGGGCGCCTCCACGGGTGAGCTGCACCGCGAGGCCCGTGTGGCTCGCGCCGGCGCCGTAGGCGCCGAAGGCGCCGGTCACCATGCACCCGCCGACGTCGCAGGCGCCGCCGGTGACGCCCGCGTTCGTCAGGCGGTAGCTCGCGCCCTCGAGGTCGAGCTGGAGGTCGTAGGTGACCTCGGCCGTGGCGCCGAACGCGACGTCGAGCGTGCCCGCGCGGACCACGCCGGGCTGGGCGCCGCCGTCGTCGACCGTCGGCGCGGTCGCGCCGAGGAGCTCGTAGTGCACGGTGCCGGTCGGCGGCATCGGCGGCTGCGCGCCGATGACATAGTGGAAGCCCTGCGTGGCGGAGAGCGCGACGGTGCCGCCGGTGTCGCCGAGGCCGATCGTGTTCCCGTCCGCCCAGCGTCCCCAGCGCACGGGGCCCTCGGCGCCGTTGTCTCGCTCCATCGCGGTGCCGCGCGAGCCGACGAGGGACTGGCCGGAGAACGACTGCAGCCCGCTCTGCGGCGCGGGGGTGAGATCGGTGACCACCACCTTGCCGATGCGCATCTGCGGGGCGCCCGTCGTGCCGAGGGAGTAGATGAGCAGCGACTGCGGGGTGCCGCTGCCGCCGGATCCCGCGCCGCCCGCACCGCCCGCACCGGCACCGCCCTCGCCGCCGGCGCCGCCCTCACCACCCGCACCGGCGCCACCCATGCCGCCCGCGCCCCCGGCGCCCCCGGCGCCCCCGAAGCCACCCATCACCGCCAGCGACTGGACCGTCGAGAAGTGCATGGTCGCCACGGTCACGAGGGAACGCTCGCGGTCGACGCGCAGCGGCAGCGACGTCTCGATCTTGCCGGTCCTGTCGTCGCGCACGCTGACGACGAGCGTGCGGTCCCCGGTCACGACCTGCGCGTCGAACGGCACGGTCACCTCCGCCGGGACCGCGAAGTGGAGGCCATCCGGGCCGAGCTGCACCGGCACCCCGGCCGGCAGCGACACCACGCCCTCGACGCCCGTACCGTCGACCGGCGTGCCGGGCGCGATCGTGATCTCGACGTCGGTGGGCAAGGCCCCGGCAGGAAGCGACACCGTCGTGCCGGCGAGCGCGCCCTCGGTGACCGCGAGCGTGCCGCCCGACGGGCCGATCTTCTTGTTGGCGCCGCCGACCGGGGGGGGCGGCAGGCCGCCCGAGAGCCCGCAGGACAGGCCGAACGACAGGAGCAGCAGGACGACCGATGGCACGGGCGAAGACGAGCGCATCCCCAATCCTAGCGCGACCCGGTACGATCCGGGGGATGCGCCTCGTCGCGATCGTGTCCCTGCTGCCCGCGGTCGCGTTCGCCGCACCGAAGACCAGGGCGCCGAAGCCTCGGCCTCCCATCGCGAGCGACACGTTCGAGAAGCTCGCCGCCGAGGTCGGCCCCGCCGTCGTCTTCATCCGCGCGGTGACGCAGGGAGGCCCGGGCAAGCCCCCGTCGCTCGGCACCGGGTTCATCATCGACGCCAAGGGGCGCATCCTGACGAACCACCACGTCATCGAGGGCGCGGACGAGGTGCGCGTGCGGCTCGCCGACGATCGCTGGCTCGCCGCGGAGGTGCTCGGGGCCGATCCGAAGAGCGACGTGGCCCTGCTCAAGGTGGAGCCGCCGGGGCCGCTCGCGGTCGCGCGCCTCGGCGACTCGGACACGCTGCAGGTGGGCGCGTGGGTCATCGCGATCGGCAACCCGTGGAACTTCGACCACACGGTGACGGCCGGCATCGTCAGCGCCCTCGGTCGCTCGGAGGTGCGACCGCCGTCGAAGATCGCGCTCTACGCCAACTTCATCCAGACCGACGCCGCGATCAACCAGGGCAACTCGGGCGGACCGCTCATCGACCTGTCCGGCGCGGTCATCGGCATCAACTCGGCCATCTTCCGGCCGAACCGCGAGGGCGGCGCGGAGGGCATCAACTTTGCCATCCCGATCAACGTGGCCCGCCAGCTCCTGCCGGTGCTCGAGAAGCACGGCCGCGTGCCGCGCGCGTGGCTCGGGCTCGAGGTGCAGCCCGTCTCGCCGTGGCTGCAGCAGGCGTTCCGGCTGCCCGAGCGTCGCGGCGCGCTCGTGGCGTCGGTGCGGCCGGGCTCGCCGGCGGCGCAGGCGGGCCTCTTGCCCGGTGACGTCGTGGTCGAGCTCGACGGCTCGCCGGTCGGCCGCGCGCACGAGCTCGAGTGGCACGCGGCGCTCCTGCCGGTCGGCGCGAGCGTGCTCCTCGGCGTGGTGCGCGAGGGCAAGCGGCGCGACGTGCCGGTGCGCATGGCGCCGAGCCCCGAGGGCGCAGACGCGGCCTCGCCGCCCGCGCGGCGTCGCCGCCCGCCGTCCGCGATCGGGATCGCGGTCGCGGAGATCACGCCGGAGCTGGCCAAGCAGCGCAAGCTGGCGTCGGCCTCGGGCGTGGTGGTGGTCGAGGTCGACGACGGCTCGCCGGCGCTCGAGGCGGGCGTGCAGCGTGACGACGTCGTCCTGCGCCTCGGCGCGACGCTCGTGCGCTCGATCGACGACTACATGGCCGCTCTGCGCCAGGTGAAGGCCGGGCAGATGCTCGTGCTCCTGCTCGCCCGGAGCGAGGAGCGCCTGTGGGCCGCGTTCCCGCGGCGTTGACCCGCGCTAACCTCTGCGCATGGAATGGAAGCTCTTCACCACCACCTTCACGGCGGTCTTCCTCGCCGAGCTCGGTGACAAGACGCAGCTCGCGACGATGGGGCTCGCGGCCGGGGCGCAGTCGAGGTGGATCGTGTTCCTCGGCGCGTCGCTCGCGCTCGTGCTCGCCTCCGCGATCGGCGTCGTCGCGGGCGCGGCCGTCACGCGCGTGATCGCGCCGGTGTGGCTCGCGCGCTGCTCCGGCGCGCTCTTCATCGTGCTCGGGGCGCTGTCGATCTACCGCGCCGGCCGCGGATGAAGCTCGTCCCGCTCGGTCGGCTCGACGAGCCCGGGCGCATCCTCCACGCGGCGCTCGCGGGCGAGCTCCTCTGCGTGATGGTCGGGCGCGTGGACGCGACGTTCGTCCTGTGTGCGCGGCTCGAGCGGCGTCGGCTGCGCACGCTCTGGCGGCAGCCGCTCCCGCATGCGCCCGGCGCGGCGCTCGCGCTCTGGGCGACGCCCGAGACGGTGGGCGTCGTCGCGGGCACGGCGCGCCGCGTGCTGGCGCTCTCCGACGGGCGCGTCCTCGCCGAGGCGGCGGGCGCCCCGCCGATCGCCGCGGTGACCTGCGACGCGGGCGCGGTGCTCGTGCCCGGCCCCGCGGGCCTCGAGCGCGTGGACGCCCGGTCGCTCGCGTCCGCTGCCGTCGCGCTCGAGCGCGGCGACGCGGTCGCCGGCGCAGCGGGCGGGGGCTTCCTGCCTCTCGCGGGGCGTTCGGGGCGCGCCCTCCTGCGCCTCGCGGACGGCGCCCACTGGGCCCTGCCCGACGACGGCCCGGGGCCGTGCGGCCTTCCGCCGGTGTCCGATGGCGTACGCGTCGCGCTCCCGCTCGGCCGCCCCGCGCGCGCGCCCACCGCGCTCGTGGTCCTCGAAGGCGGCGCCGTCTCATGGCGCGCCGACCTCCTCGGAGACCTCGACCCCGAGACGCTGCCCCCCGTGTCGCCCCTCGTCGACGACGGCGTCGTCCACGTCGCCGGCGCGGGATGCGTGATCGAGTCGCGCACCCTCGACGAGGGCACGCCGCTCTGGGCTTCGCCGCTCGGCGTCCCCGCGACCGCGCTCGCGGTCCAGGGCGGCACCCTCTGGGTCGGCTGCAGCGACGGCACGCTCACGGCGTTCGACGCCTTCGCCGGCGAGCGCCTCGGCACGCGCTCGGTGCGCGCGCGCCCGGGCCTCCTCGGGGCGCGGCGCGACCCGCTCGACGCGGCCGAGCACCCGGTGTGGCTCGGCGCCTCGCAGGGCGGCGTCCTGTGCGCGTGCCGCCTCGGCGCGGTCTGGCGCGCCACCGCGTAGCTCGGAACGCCGACGATCTCACATCCGTACAAGCGGATGTATCGTGGCGGCCGCGCGCGCCTCGCACCCGATCGGCGTGCCGCGCGCCGCGCTTCCCCTCTATCCTCGGGCGAATGACGGCGATCCACTTCGAGCCCCTCGATCCCGCGCACCTCGACGCGCTCCTGCGCGTGGTGTCCCTCTCTTACGGGACCTCCACCGAGGCCGCGCGCGGCTGGCTGGTCGGGCAGGCGACGCTGCCCGAGGTACGCGCCGCGGGCCGTGCCGGCGGCTCCTTCGATCCCGCGCGCACACCGCGCGTACCCGAGGCCTCGCTGGTGCGCATCCCGATGGGCCTCTTCCTCGGCGGCCGCGCGGTGCGCAACCTCGGCATCGCGGGCGTCGCCGTGACGCCCGAGGCGCGCGGCGGGGGCCTCGCGCGTGCGATGGTGGCGGCGGCGCTGCGCGAGGCGCGCGCCGAGGGCTTCGCGGTCTCGACGCTCTACGCCTCGACGCTCTCGCTCTACCGCAAGGTCGGGTTCGAGCCCGCCGGGCACGCCTTCCGCTACGCGATCCCGCTGCAGCTCGATCGCCCGCTGCCCGGGCCGCGCACGCTCGCGGCCGCCGCGCTGCCGTCCGAGATCACGCCCGAGCTCGTCGCCTGCCACCGGCGCTTCGCGGCGCTGCACGACGGCGCGCTGGATCGCGGCCACTACATCTGGAGGCGCGTCCTCGAGTGGCGCGACCGTCGGTACGACGGCTTCGGCCTGCGCTCGGCGTCGGGCGAGCTCGAGGCCTACGTGTTCCTCGCGCTCGCGCCCACCGCGCAGGCCTTCATCTCCGAGCTCGTCGTGCGCGACCTCGCGTGGACGACGCCGCGCGGCGCCCGCGAGCTCCTCGCGTTCCTGCACGACTACGCGCCTGTCGCGCGCACGCTCCACCTGCACGGCGGCCCCTGCCATCCCCTCTGCACGCTGCTCCCGCAACAGGCCTTCTCCGTCGAGCGCCACGAGTACTGGCTCCTGCGCATCCTCGACGTGCCCGCCGCGCTGGAGTCCCGCGGCTACCGTCCCGGACTCTCCCTCCGCTTCTCGCTCGAGGTCGCCGACGACGTCCTGCCCGAGGTGGCCGGCGCCTACACCGTGGCCCTCGCAGGCGGCGCCGCTCGCGTCACCCGCGGCGCCTCCGCGCCCGTGGTGCGCCTCGACGTGCGCACCCTCGCGTCCCTCTACACCGGCTTCTCCACCGCGGAGTCCGCCGCCTCGCTGGGCCTCTGCGAGGGCCCGCCCGAGGCCCTGTCCGCCCTGTCCGCGGCCTTCGCCGGCCCGCCGCCCTCGATGAGCGATCACTTCTGATCCCGCGAGACGGCTTGACACGCCGCGCCGGCTGCACCTAAATACCCTCGCTTTTCCGGAGTAGCTCAGGGGCAGAGCAGGCGGCTGTTAACCGCCGGGTCGGGGGTTCGAAACCCTCCTCCGGAGCCCATGTCGAGTCGCGAACCACGCTAGCGCGGGTGGTTCGCTGACGTATCCGCTCATGCGCATGAGCAAATGAGCCGTGATTGTCGCAGGGTTTTTCGCCTGCGTGGCTCCTGGGCGCAGCGCTGACGTGCGAAGCCGAGCCGCCGCCCGAGCCGCCTGTGGGGCCCGTTGGCTCTGCGCGCGGGAGCTTCGGGGGGAGACTTCTGCCCGTGGACTGCGAAGCGGCTTCGCAGGCGGTGCGAAGCGGCTTCGCAGGCCAGAGTTCGTGTGGCGGGTTGATTCGGTGGCAGGGGCCTCATGGAGCCAGGTCAGACCGCCGCGGTAGCGTTCGCGCGCATGGGACGCGTCAACCCCTGGCCGATCGGGGCGGGTTCACCGTCAAGGGCGGCTTCGCGTGACTGACCTCGTCCACCGCGAAGCCGACTTCCTCCTCTACCAGACCGAGGATGGCAGCACTCGCGTCGAGGTGCGCTTCGACGGCGACACGGCGTGGCTGTCGCTCGGCCAGATGGCCGCGCTGTTCCAGCGCGACAAGTCGGTGATCTCCCGGCACATCAAGAACGTCTTCGAGGAGGGCGAGCTGGACCGCGCATCAGTTGTTGCAGAATCTGCAACAACTGCCGCCGACGGGAAGACGTACCAGGTCGAGTACTTCAACCTCGACGTGATCATCTCGGTCGGCTACCGCGTGAAGTCCCACCGGGGCACGCAGTTCCGCATCTGGGCCACGCAGCGACTGCGCGAGTACATCATCAAGGGCTTCACCCTCGATGACGAGCGCCTCAAGCGACGCGGCGGCGGGAACTACTTCGACGAGCTGCTCGCGCGCATCCGCGACATTCGTTCGTCGGAGAAGGTCTTCTGGCGCAAGGTGCTCGAGATCTACGCGACGAGCATCGACTACGACCCGCGGGTCGAGGCGTCCCAGCGGTTCTTCGCGACCGTGCAGAATAAGATGCACTGGGCGGCGCACGGGCACACCGCGGCCGAGGTCATCGTCTCTCGCGCCGACGCCAGCAAGCCGAACATGGGGCTGACGAGCTGGACCGGGCCGGTGCCTCGCAAGGGCGACGCGGTCATCGCGAAGAACTACCTCGCCGAGAAGGAGCTCGAGGCGCTCAACCGGATCGTCACGGCCTACCTCGAGTTCGCCGAGCTGCAGGCGCTCAGCCGCAAGGCCATGTACATGGCGGACTGGATCGTGAAGCTGGACGAGTTCCTGAGGCTCAGTGACCGCGAGATCCTCGCGCACGCCGGGCGCGTCTCCCACGAGGAGGCCACCGCCAAGGCCGAGCTGGAATACGAACGCTTCTCCCAGCAGCGCGCGGCGCTGCCGTCGCCTGCGGAGAAGCACTTCGAGGAGGCCGTCAAGGACGTCAAGCGCCTCGACCGCTCGCGGAGCGGCGCGCAGGAGCCGCGCAAGCCGAAGCGGGGCAAGAAGCCGTGAGGAGAGATCTCCGCGCGGCATTTTCCGAGCTGACGCTGCCCCACCACCCGGGCGCGAACACGCCTGCCACGTCACGCGGGCGACGCGGTAGGAGGACGCCGTGACCTCGAAGCGCGCCCGGGCCCCGCGTCCCAAGCGGCTCAAGCTACCGTCGGAGGTCCCGCTCGACGATGGCGCGCGCGAGGGGACCGACGCCTGGCGCGAGATCGATGGCGTGGCGTTCTGCCACTGGGATCGATGGCTGCTCCGGCTCTCGCTCGAGGAGCCGGAGGGGCTCACGTCCATCGCCCGGGAGCTCCGCATGCGGACCCGGGAGCCGCATCGATCCCGCGACGTTGCCGAGGCCCTGCTTGCGCAGGTCGCCGATCTCGGGACCCGCCTGGCCAGGCTCGGCCGTGCTCCCGACGACGTGCTCGACCGGGTCGAGCGTGAGAGCACCTGGCTTCGCGAGAAGGCCTTCCGCCGCGTGTGGCACGCAACGTCGATCCGCAGGACGGAGGCGATGCTGCGGACGCCGCGCAACCTGCTCGAGGCACGTGCGCGCGAGGAGAACTGGACCGCCTTTCCGGTGTCGCCGGGCCCGTACTTCGCGCGCCTGGGCGCCATCTACGGCGGCGGCTACTTCGACTACCGCGGCGTCGAGATCGTCGGGGTGCAGCTCGAGCTGGAGGGCGAGCGCATGCTCGCCGCGGCGAGCAGCGACGACGAGGTGCTGGCGATCCGGCGGGCGATCGTCGGTGCCTTCATCGAGGCGATGGCTCACGTCGACGACTCCGGCGGCGAGCTTGCCCAGCGCTTCCGCGAGCAGGAGAACGCGTACCTCGAGCACCTCGGGCGCGGGTACCTCGGGCGGCCCGGCATCCTGGTCGACCTCCTCGAGCTGGCCATCTGGGAGGACTACGGTCTCTTCCGCCAACTCGACGCCTTCGTCGGGCAACTGCCTGAACCCGCGGCGGACCTCGCGGTGCGCGAGCTCGCGCGGATCATCGCCGAGCTGCGTGTCGCCGAGCTCGAGTACCAGCAGGAGGAGGCTCGACGGCTGCGCAGGTTGGTCCTCGAGTCAGCGGCAGCTCTGGGCCCGGATGCGAACGAGGAGCATGGGGAGCCGGCGAGCGGTGCTCCCCGGGTGAGCGGAGCATGAACGCCAATCAGCCGTTCACGATGGAGGGGAGGGGGCACGCGTGCGGGCCGGCCGGCGCCCTGTCGTCGCGCAAGGCCGCGATCTGGTCGTGCCAGCTCAGGGCCCTCGCCAGGGTGCGCAGCCTGCGCTCGCTGAGCCGGCTGGGCCCCGTGGCGTCCGGGGCAAGGACCTGCTCCTGGATGGCTGGCGCGAGCGCCAGCAGCGCCATGATCTGGCTCATCCTGGTGCGCGTCACGCCGAGCCACCGGGCCGCCTCGGCGCGGTCCTCGAGCTCGCCACGGTCGATGCGGCCCTGGACCTGGTGCGCCAGGGCCAGCGCGTGGGCGACCGGCGACGACGGCGGCGCGCGCGAGGTCACCTGGGCGCGGGTGTGCTCGACGCGAGACCGGCGCCGCAGGGGCGGCGGCAGCTCGAGGACGATGACGTTCGGGTTGGCCGGGGTCACGCCGTCACGTCCCGGCCCCAGCGCCCGGCCCGGACGGCGAGATCAGGTCGCGCTGCAGGGCCCAGTGCTCGATCCGGGTGAGCGCCCGGAGCCCGTTCTCGTGCAAGAGCTCGCGGCCTCCCTCGGACGTGATGGACAGCAGGGCCTCCTGGATGTCGGGCGCCAGCAGGGTGAGGTTCATGATCTGCGTGACGCGCGCGCGCGACAGGCCGCAGCGGCGCGCGGCCTCGGTGAGGTCGGTCAGCTCGCCGCGGTCGATGGCCGCCTGGATTCGATGGGCCTGGGCGAGCAGTCGCGACACTCGCAGCGGTCGGCACCGCGGTCGCATCACGCCGCCTCCGTGGCCGGGCCCTTGAGCCGGAAGAACCGGTAGGGGTTCCAGTGCGTCCCGGTGATCGCCTCGGCGACGCGCGACAGGTTGTCGAACAGCCGGCCGCCGTACTCGAAGCCGTCCTCGAGCACCGCGACCTCGTGGACCTTGCCGCCGTGCTCGCGTCGCAGCACCGACCCCGGTGGCGGCAGCCGCGGATCGCGCCCGGCCCGCTTCGCCTGGCGCGCGCTGGCGGGCCGCAGCGGCGGCAGCCGCGCGATGAGCTCGGTCAGCCGCGCCTTGGCCGCCTCCGACAGCCCACCGTAGGCCAGCTCCTGGATGCGCCAGGCGAGCCGCCGCCGCAGGTACTCCGGGCTGCTGGCGTGCGGCTCGGCGCCGTACACCTCGACCCACTTGGCCTTGAGCCCCGGCAGCCGCATCTCGTGCAGCGCGGCCAGCTCGGCGTCGACGTCGATCTCGGGATCGTGACTCATCGTCTCCCTCCGTTTCACCGGATCACAGGACCGCTCCAGGCCCGCCCCGAAGCAACTCGCTTCTTCGACGGCCCGGGTGAAGGCGCGCGTCAACCAGACAAGGCGCGTGGAGTCGCGACGCCGGGACCGAGATTCTTCGGCGGCACGCCGGACCTCTCGATGATCCTCACGGCCGACACGCAACCCGCTGAAACCACGGGACACTAGGCGTCTCTGTTAACCGGCGGGTGAAGGGTTTGAGACCCTTCACGGGAGCCATTTTTCTCTCGTCGCGAACATGACGGCGAGGGTCGGTAAACAGAAGCCCCCAAGGAGCGATCCGAGGGGGCTTCGCCGTTTCTCCCCAGAAGTCCGAGCGTTTCGCGCGCTGCCCGTGCTGCAGCGCCGCTCTCGCGCGTGCTCGCAGAGAGCGCCGAGTGCGCTCGATGAGCGCTGCGTGGGACAGCTCTCCCGCTCTCTCTCCTGTCCCGTGGGGAGAGAGAAGCCGAGAGGCGTT
>CAZQJC010000088.1:0-18159 GCA_964593795.1 uncultured Myxococcales bacterium
CCGCGGGCGGCGGCGGCGGCGCGGCGGGCGACGCGGGGAGCGGCGCGGCAGGCTCGAGCGGCAGCGCGGGCGCGGCCGGCGCGGGCGCGGGGGCCATGACCGGCAAGGACTCCGGCTGCGCGAGCGCCCCCGGCGGCTCGACCGCGGCACCGATCGCGCTCCTCGCCCTGGCCCTTCTGCTCCTCGCTCGCCGCCGCGCGCTCCTGCCGCGGCTCGGCCGCGGCGCCGTCGCGACCGCCGGGCTCCTTGCGCTCGCGGGCAGCGCGCTCGCCGCGCCGGTCACGCTGGTCGAGAAGCGCGCGCGCTACTGGGTCTTCGAGGACGCCACGGGAGACGTCGTCAATGGCGGCTGGTTCGATCGCGCCGGCTTCCTCGCGGCCTTCCACGCGGTCGAGGACGGCTGGCGCGCGGTGCACCCCGACGACAGCGAGTTCATCATCATGTACTCGACGTTCCCGCTCGCGGGCGCGGCGGCCTTCTACCAGTCGGTCGCGAACGACATCAGCGGCATCGGCTACGACTTCATCGCCGATCTCGATCCCGTCATCCCGTCGCCGATCTTCGACGACACGCCGAACTCGAAGGTCCTCGGCTTCCTGCACATGAACGAGTGGTCGCAGTACTTCAACCAGGACGGCACGTTCGACGACACCGCCATCTCGCTCATCTTCGGCCAGGAGCTCGGCCACGCGTGGGGCGCGTTCCAGCGCTTCGACAAGGGTGACGGCGTCAAGAGCGAGGCGATGCTCGGCCGCGACAAGGCGCACTGGAGCTTCTACCTGCACACCGGCGGCTCGCCCATCGAGGGCCACGACTGGACCGACAACGGGGACGGCACGTTCACTGCGCGGCAGATGGACCAGTACCAGTTCTCCGATCTCGACCTCTACAACATGGGCCTCATCCCGGCCTCCGAGGTGCGCCCGTTCTTCGTCCTCGAGAACCCCACCAACTGCGTCGACTCCGCGCAGGCGAACATGGCGTGCGCGCCCGCGAACGCGCACCGCTTCCGCGCCCCGCAGTACCGCGTCACCGCGACGCGCAAGGACATCACGATCGAGGACGTCGTCCGCGCCTCCGGCCCGCGCGTGCCTGCGTTCCCGAACGCGCCGACCACCTACGGCATCTCGTTCGTGCTGGTCAAGCGCCCGACCGACACGGTGACCGAGGCGGACCTGCGCCGCATCGACGCCATGATCGATCACTCGATCGAGATGTGGGTCGCGCAGACGCGCGGCAAGGCCACGATCGCGAACCGCACGAGCGACAGCACGACGCTCCCGCCGCTGCCCGACGGCGGGCTGGCCACGCCCGATGGGCCCCGTCGCCCCGACGGCGGCGCCCGCGCCGACGGCCCGCGCGGCGACGGCTCGGTGGCGCGCGACGGCGCCGCGGGCGGCTCGCCCGACGGGGCAGCGCCCGATGCGGCCTCCGCCGGTGGCGCTGGCAGCGCCGGCAGCGGTGGCCAGGCAGCGAACCCGACGGGCGGCAAGGACAGCGGCTGCACCTCCGCGCCCGGTCAGCGCGCCACGGGCGTCTTCGTGCTCGGCCTTCTCCTCGTCGGCCTGCGCCGCCGCCGTCGCGCCTGATCGCGCCTCCCCGCTACAATGGCGCCGTGAAGCGCCTCGCCCAGACCGCCGCGTGCCTCGCGATGCTCGCCGCTTCCACGGCGGGGACCTCGCGCGAGAAGCCGCGGTGGATCCTCGCGGCCACCGCGCCGCCCGACAGCCCCACCGTCGTCCAGGCCGGCGAGCCCGCCCTGCGCAGGATCGAGCGCGCGGCGGGCGTGCGCATCGTGCGGCGCTGGGGCGGCACGCTCGGCGACGAGGCGAGCACGCTCGAGGCCACGCGCAAGGGCCGCATCCACCTGTGGATCGGCAGCGCGGGCGCCCTCTCGGAGGCCATCCCCGCGCTGGCGGTCCTCGACGTCCCCTACCTCTTCGCCGACCTCCGGGAGCTCCACGCGCGCACGCCGCGCGCGCGCTTCGAGGAGGGCGCGCTCGCCGCCGCGTGGCAGCAGGCGGGCCTCGCCCCGGCCGCCGGTCCGTTCTCCGCGGGCTGGCGCTCGATCAGCGCGCGCCGCGCCGTCCGCACCGCCGAGGACCTCCGCGGCCTGCGCGTGCGGGCGCAGGCGTCCTCGCCGATCCAGCTCGGGCTGTGGCGGGCGCTCGGCGCCAAGCCCGTCCCCACCGAGCTGCGTGAGGTCTCGCTCGCCCTGCGCGCCGACGCCATCGACGCGCTCGATCTGCCGCTCATCTGGCTCTTCGCCACCTCGGCGGCGAGCGAGATCAAGCACTACACCGACACGCGCCACATCCTGCAGACCGCGTTCATCGTCTTCCACCGCCCTGCCCTCGAGGGCCTGCCGCCGGCCGCTCGCGCAGAAGTCCAGCGCATCTGCGACGAGGCCGCCGTCGCCACGAGCCAGGTCGGCGCCAAGGTCGACGTCGACCTCACCGCGCTCCTCGCGAGGCACGCCACGATCCAGCCGCTGTCGGCGCGCGAACGCGACGCCTGGCGGAGTGCGATGGCCCCCGCCGCCGAGCAGGCTTCCGCGCTCGGCCCCGCCGCCACGGCCCTCCTCGCACGCCTTCGCGCCCCCTGATCGGCGTAACCCCCGCCTGCACCGGCCGTAGATCCCCGCAGTCCAAGGAGGTCCCCGCATGCGCTTCGCCCGCTCCCTCGTCCTCGCGTCCATCGCCGCCACCGCCTGCGCCAGCTCCGGCACGAGCACGCCCGCCGGCACCACCACCGGCGCCGAAAAGCCCCTCTTCGAGCGCCTCGGCGGCCTCGACGCCATCAAGGCCGTGGTCGGCGAGTTCCTCACGAACGTGGCCGCCGACGACAAGATCAAGGCCCGCTTCGCGAACGCGAACCTCGAGGGCTTGAGGGGCAAGCTCGTCGATCAGATCTGCCAGGCCACCGGCGGCCCCTGCAAGTACAGCGGCCTCGACATGAAGGCCGCCCACGCGGGCATGAAGGTCACCGAGGACGAGTTCGGCGCCCTCGTCGGCGACCTCGTCAAGGCGCTCGACAAGTTCAAGGTCCCCGACAAGGAGAAGGGTGAGCTGCTCGGCGCGCTCGGCGCCATGAAGCCCGACATCGTCGGCGGCTGATTGACCGGTCGCGAAGTGAGGACAGCCAGCGCCCCGCATCGCGGCAGCGTGCGCCAGCGCTCGAGCGGACAGGCTTCGGGCTACAGGCTTCAGGCTTCAGCCGGAAGCCCGGACCTGGGCGCGGCCGTCGGCCTCTTGCCCCACCATCCCCCCGAAAGGCGCTCGCTTGGCGCCCACGCCGACCCGCGTGCCCTCGGATCGCGACCGGTCCGCAGCCTGAAGCCTGAAGCCTGAAGCCTGAAGCCTCGAGGCCCGGGCTTGGCTCGCCGCGTCATTCGCGCGTCATCGCAGCGAGCGGTTCCCCTGCCGTTGAAACGCGATAGTCTCCGCCGGCCATGAGCGACCCCGCCTTCGCGCCACGCTGGAGCTTCCTGCCCCCGATCGACTCGCCGAAGTACTACGTGCTGCTCGGCGCGATCGCGATCCTCGTCCTCGGCCCGCTCGGCGGCGTCACCGCGGCGTACATGAACTTCAGCCTCGGCTTCTTCGTCGGCGGCCAGGTCCTCGCCGGCATCCTCGGCTCGGCCGTCACCTACGGCTACGGACCCGAGGGCAAGCACGGCGCCAACTACATGCAGACGATGGCCGCGTCGGTCGCGGGCATGTCGGGCATGGCCGTCCTCATCCAGGCCATGCGGTGGCTCGGCTTCCCGATGCCCTACTGGCCCTACCTCGTCCTCTATTACATGTGCATCGGCATGTTCGGCGTCGGCGTCGGCATGCTCTTCACGCCGCTGCTCGTCGACAAGATGCGCCTGACCTACCCGTCGGGCTTCGCGGTCGCCAACATCCTGCGCGCGCTGACCGACAAGCGCCTGCTGCAGGCGTCCATCGGCAAGCTCGCGAGCGGCACCGGCATCGGCCTCTTCGGCGGCGTCGCGATCGAGAAGCTGCCGGCCATCGGCGCCACGGGCATGTCGATGTCCACGCTCGGCGCCGGCATGATCGTGGGCTCGCGCATCGCGTTCCCCGCGCTCGTCGTGGGCCTCGTCGGCGAGGAGCTCAAGCCCTACCTCGTGTCGATCAAGTGGCTCGAGGAGGGCGAGCCGTTCCGCAAGATCGGCTTCGTCCTCGCGCTCGGCACCATCCTCGGCGCGGCCATCGTGGACATCTCGCTCGTCGGCTACCAGGCCATCTCGCAGCTCCGCAAGCCGCCGGTCGCCACCGACGCGCCTCCCGAGGACAAGTGGAAGAAGGTCAGCGTCGGCCGCCTGCTCGCGTGGGTGATCTTCTGGGCCGTCGCCGTCGTCGTCGTCGCGACGACCGTCTTCCACCAGCCCATCTCGTACGTGCTCATCGCCGTCGGCCTCGTCTTCGTCTTCATGCTCATCAACGGCATCTCGCTCGGCATCTCGGACTCGAACCCGATCTCGAGCGCGTTCGTGCTGACGGTCTTCATCCTCGCGGCGATCGGCCTTTCCGACGCGGGCAGCGGCCTCGTGTGCGCGAGCATCCTGCTCATCGCCGTCTCCGTCGGCGGCGACATGCAGCAGGACCGCTCCACGGGCTGGCGCCTCGGCACGAACCGCGTCATCCAGTTCCGCTACCAGGTCATCGGCATCGCGATGGGCGCCTTCCTCTCGGTCGGCATGGCGTCGCTCTTCATGAAGGCGTACCCGGTCCTCGAGAAGGACCAGACGCAGATGAAGAAGGAGGAGCGCCCCGAGAAGTGGCAGTCCGCGATGACCTACAAGTTCGTGGGCGCCCTCGACGGCCTCATCGGCCGCAGCGCGAACGCGACGCCCGAGCAGCAGGTCAAGCGCGAGCACAAGAAGCACACGCAGACGGTGGCGCTCGAGATCGGCATCTCCATCGGCATCCTGACCGAGATCCTGCGCAAGCTCCTGCGCGCCAGCCGGGGCTACGTCGCGTTCACGAGGAGCGGCAAGCTCGGCGCGGCCACCTCGTGGACGCTCGACTCCGTCGTGCTGCCGAGCCCGTACGCGTCGTCCTTCGGCGGCTTCGTCGAGTTCACGACGTCGCTGTGGTTCGCCGTCGGCGGCATCTTCTCGTCGTACTCGGACACCGTGAAGGAAGAGGCGCAGAAGAACGCCGCGCCTGCCGAGGGCGAGGCGCTGCCCGAGGACATGAGCACGAACTCCCTGGTCGGCGGCGGCCTCATCGCTGGCGACTCGCTCGCCGCGCTCGGCAACGGCATCGCCGGCTTCTTCCGCTGAGATCCGTCGAGTCGACTCCCGATTCTTGCCCCCTCGCCCCTCCGGCGTCATCCTCGGTCCATGCTTCCCAGGGGCGCTCGATGCTGAGGCGACTCCGCCGCCGCTACGACGCCGCGGTCGCCGGTCTGCCGACGCTGAGCCTGCGCCCGGCGGCGGCCATGCGCGCCGCACTCGCCGAGGGCTACGGCCGGCGGGACCTCCGCGCGGACCTCCTCGCCGGCCTCACGGTCGGCATCGTCGCCCTGCCACTGTCGATGGCGCTCGCGATCGCGAGCGGTGTGCCCCCGCAGCACGGCCTCTACACCGCGATCATCGGCGGCGGCGCGTGCGCCCTCCTCGGTGGCTCGCGCACGCAGGTCTCCGGCCCCACGGCCGCGTTCGTCGTCATCCTCGCGCCCATCGCGGCCAAGTTCGGCCTCGGGGGCCTCTGCCTCGCGACCGTGCTCGCGGGCCTCATGCTGCTCCTGCTCGGCGCGCTGCGCCTCGGCCAGCTCATCTCGTACATCCCCTATCCGGTCACCTCGGGCTTCACCGCCGGCATCGCGGTGGTCATCGCGACGCTGCAGCTCCGTGACTTTCTCGGGCTCGAGGTCGCCGCCATGCCCGAGCACTACTGGGAGCGCGTGACGGCGCTCGGCCGCGCGCTGCCGACGGCGCACTGGGCGGACATGACCGTCGGAGGCCTGACGCTCGCGGTGCTCGTCGGGATGCCGAAGCTCACGAGGCGCATCCCGGCCCCGCTCGTGGCCCTCGCCCTCGGCACGCTGGCGGCCCTGGTAATCAATCATCTCTGGCCCGATCATCTGGTCGCCACCATCGGCTCGCGGTTCTCGTACGACCTGGGCGGCGGCGTCCTCGGCCACGGCATCCCGCGCGCCGCCCCGTGGCCGCTCCTGCCCTGGAGCCTGCCCGACGCGAGCGGGCAGCCGGTGGGGATCTCGCTCGATCTCATCCGCCAGCTCCTGCCGGCGGCGTTCGCGATCGCGATGCTCGGCGCCATCGAGTCGCTCCTGTCCGCCGTCGTCGCCGACGGCATGGCGGGCACCAAGCACGACCCTGACTCGGAGCTCGTCGGCCAGGGCATCGGCAACGTCCTTTCGCCCTTCTTCGGCGGCTTCGCGTGCACGGGCGCCATCGCCCGCACGGCGACCAACATCCGCGCCGGCGCGCGCTCGCCCGTCGCCGTGGTCACGCACGCCGCGTTCGTCCTGCTCGCGGTCCTGGCGCTCGCGCCCCTCGTCGCCTACCTGCCCATGCCGGCGCTGGCGGCGCTCCTGCTCATCGTGGCGTGGAACATGAGCGAGGCCCGCCACTTCCTGCACGTCCTGCGCATGGCGCCCAAGAGCGACGTCACCGTGCAGCTCACCTGCTTCTCGCTGACGGTCATGTTCGACATGGTCGTCGCGGTCACGGTCGGCATCATGCTGGCCGCCCTCCTCTTCATGCGCCGCATGGTCGAGATCTTCGAGGTGCGCATGCAGGACCGCCCCTTGTCGCCCCACGGTCCGGTGCCCGAGGGCGTCGTCCTCTACGAGATCGCGGGCCCGCTCTTCTTCGGCGCGGCGCACAAGGCGATGGGCGCCCTCGAGACCGTGGCCCGGCACGCCCGCGTCATCGTCCTCGACCTCGAGCGGGTCCCGGCGATGGACGCGACGGGCGTGGTCAACCTCGAGTCCGCCATCGAGCGCCTGCACAAGTCGAAGACCTTCATCATCCTGGCGGGCCTCCAGGAGCAGCCGCGCCGCGTCCTCGAGCGCGCAGGCTGGGAGCAGGTCGAGGGGCGCCTCGCGTTCACCAGCGACGTGGACCAGGCGCTCCTGCTCGCGCAGCACCACCGCCCGTCCACCCCGCCGCTCCCCGCGCATCCCGCCCCCATCTGACGCAGCGCGCCACCTTCCCTGGTTCTCCGGCGGATCGTCCACGTCCACGTGCACGTCCACGTCCACGTTTTCGAAGGGTTGCCCTGCTCGGCCGATGCGGCAATCCGCCGCATCGATGCGGCGACGCGCCTCGATGGACGGCGGCGAGGGCGAGGTGCTAAGTAACGCGCTCAAGGAGTTCGACCTTGTCCAATCAGCACCTCGACACGTGGATCCAGAGCGTCGCCGCACACCTCCAGCCCGATCGAATCCAGATCTGTGACGGCTCGGTGGCGGAGCGCGACGCGCTCGAGCAGCAAATGCTGCAGTCCGGCACCCTGCTCACCCTGGACGCGGGCAAGCACCCGCGCAGCTTCCTGCACCGCTCCGACCCGAGCGACGTCGCCCGCACCGAGCACTTGACGTTCATCTGCTCGGAGAAGAAGGAAGACGCGGGCCCGACGAACAACTGGATCTCGCCGGCCGAGGCGAAAACCCGCGTGTGGCCGGTGTTCGCCGGCGCGATGAAGGGCCGCACGATGTACGTCGTGCCCTACCTCATGGGCCCCACGGGCTCGCGCTACTCGAAGGTCGGCGTCGAGATCACCGACAGCCCCTACGTGGTCGTCAACATGCGGATCATGACGCGCATGGGGAAGGTCGCGCTCGAGCACCTCGGCGACTCGTCCGACTTCGTCAAGGGCGTGCACTCGCTCGGCGACCTGTCGCCCGAGCGCCGGTACATCTGCCACTTCCCCGAGACGCGCACCATCTGGAGCATCGGCTCGGGCTACGGCGGCAACGCGCTCCTCGGCAAGAAGTGCCACGCGCTCCGCCTGGCGAGCGTGCAGGGCCGCGACGAGGGCTGGATGGCCGAGCACATGCTCATCCTCGGCATCACGACCCCGACCGGCGAGAAGCACTACGTCGCGGGCGCGTTCCCGAGCGCGTGCGGCAAGACCAACCTCGCGCTCCTCGTGCCGACGCTGCCGGGCTACAAGATCGAGACCGTCGGCGACGACATCTGCTGGATGCACGTCGGCGAGGACGGGCGCCTCTGGGCCATCAACCCCGAGGCGGGCATGTTCGGCGTCGCGCCGAACACGAGCCTCAAGACCAACCCGAACGCCATGAAGGCGCTCGCCCACGACGTCATCTACACGAACGTCGCGCTGCGCAAGGACGGCGGCGTGTGGTGGGAGGGCATGGACGACTCCGTGGCCGCGGGCGAGGAGATGCTCGACTGGCGCGGCCAGCCCTGGAAGAAGGGCGCCTCGAGCGACAAGGCGGCGCACCCGAACTCGCGCTTCACGGTCGACATCCGCCAGGCGCCGAGCGCCTCGGACCGCATCGACGACCCGAAGGGCGTGCCGATCTCCGCCATCCTCTTCGGCGGCCGCCGCGCCAAGCTGACGCCCCTCGTGTACGAGGCGCGGAGCTGGGAGCACTCGGTCTACGTGGGCGCGACGATGGTCTCGGAGACCACGGCCGCCGCGACCGGCGCCGTAGGCGTGCCGCGCAACGACCCCATGGCGATGCTGCCGTTCTGCGGCTACAACATGGCCGACTACTGGGGCCACTGGCTGTCGGTCGGCAAGAAGCTGGCGCGGCCGCCCAAGGTGTTCCACGTCAACTGGTTCCGCACCGGCGACGACGGCAAGTTCCTGTGGCCGGGCTACGGCGACAACATCCGCGTGCTCAAGTGGATGGTCGAGCGCATCGCCGGCAGCGGCAAGGCCACCGAGACGCCGCTCGGTCACGTGCCGACGGAGGACGCGCTCGACTTCAGCGGCCTCGACGTCAGCGCCGAGCGCAAGAAGCAGCTCCTGGCGGTCGATGCGGCGGCGTGGTCCGAGGAGACCGCGCGCACCGGCGAGTTCCTCGACAAGTTCGGTGATCGCCTGCCCGCCGCGCTGCGCACCGAGCACGACGCCTTCAAGACGCGCCTCAAGTCCAGCTGACCTCGCGAACCGGCTCTCTCGGAGCCGGTTTCGCCCTGTTGTCTCCACCACACACCTCTGCGCCACCGCGTGCCAGGCCCCGCAAGACGGCCTGGTGATCCCGGATACTTCCGCTCGGGCACGAACGTTGCTCAAATGGGCGCGCGGAGGCACTCCCATGCGCAAGATCTCGAGCCTGGTCCTCGTGGTGATGGTGATCGCGGCCGGCTGCGGCAGCGATTCGAAGGGAGCCGGCGGAGCCGCGGGCTCGGGCGGCGCCGGCTCGGGTGGCGCGGGGGCCGGCGGTGCAGGCTCGGGCGGTGCAGGCTCGGGCGGTGCGGGCTCGGGCGGCGCGGCGGGGCGTGGGGGCGCGGGCTCGGGCGGCTCCGCGGGTGCTGCGGCCAGCTCCGGCTCGGGCGGTGCGGGGGCAGGTGGCGCGGGCTCGGGGGGTTCCGCTGGCGGCGGCGGCGCGGGCTCGGGCGGCTCCTCGGGCGGCGGCGGGATGGGCGCGAACGACTGCGAGCGCGGCGGCGGGATGTGCGTCGCCGTGGTGCCGGGCGCGTGCGCCAGCGGCACCGTCGTGCGGCTCTCGTGCGGCGGCGGCATCGGCGTGCAGTGCTGCGTCGGCGGCGGCGCGGGGGGCGCGGGCGGCGGAGGGGTCGGCGCGACCTGCGGCGGGTTCCCGGGCACGACCTGCGCGAGCACGCTCTACTGCGACTACCCCGACGACATCTGCGGCGCCGCCGACGGCACCGGCACCTGCCAGGAGCGCGGCGCGGGCGCTTGCCCCGCGGTGTACTCGCCCGTGTGCGGCTGCGACGGCCGCGTGCACGGCAACGAGTGCGAGATGCGCGCGGCGGGCGCGGACCTCAACACGCTCGGCGGCTGCACGGCGCCGATGGGCACGTTCGGTTGCGGCGCCACGTTCTGCAACCGCGGCACGCAGTACTGCCAGGCCTTCTCGGGCGGGATCGTCGCGCAGGTGAGATACTCGTGCCAGCAGGTCCCGGCCGGCTGCGGCGCGACCCCGACCTGCGCGTGCCTGCCGACCTCGGGCGGCATGTGCACCGAGGATGCGGACCACAACCTGACGGTGCGTATCTTCGCGCCGTGAGCCGAGGCGTACGACGAGCACGCGCACGAAGGAGAGAGGACACACATATGCTTAGACGGATGGATCGGCTTCGGGGCTTCGTGGCTGCTACGGCGATGGTCGGCCTGGGGGTGGCCGGCGCGCGGGAGGCGAAGGCTTGCGGCTGCTTCGCGCCGCCTGACCCGACCGTGCCGCTCGTGCAGGCCGGCGAGCGCATCCTCTTCTCGACCGACGGCGACAGCGTCACGGCGGTCATCCAGATCCAGTACGCCGGCGCGAAGACGACCGGGGCCGGCGCGGGCACGGGCGGCGCGGGCGGCGCTGCCGGCGGCGCGGCTGGCGCGGGAGGCGCGGCCGGCACCGGAGGCGCCGCGGGGGGCCCGAGCACCTCGCAGGGCGAGTTCGGCTGGCTCCTGCCGCTTCCGGCGAAGCCCGAGCCGATGCAGCTCGGCACGCAGGAGGTCTTCGATCAGCTCATCATCTCCACGCAGCCGCGCTACTTCCTGACCACCGTCTTCGATCCGAGCTGCGATCAGCCGAACGGCTCGAGGGGTGCCTTCGGCCCGACGTCGGCCGGTGATTCCGCGGGGGGCGCGGCGGGATCAGGCGGCGGCGCGGGCGAGGGCCCGCTCGTCTTCCGCGACACCGTCGGCCCGTACGACTACGCCGTGCTCGACGCCAAGGACGGCGCCGCGATGTTCCAGTGGCTGGCCGACAACCGCTTCGCCGTCCCGCCCGGCACGATGGATGCGGCGGGCCCGTACCTGCACCAGGGCGCGTTCTTCCTCGCGCTCAAGCTCCGCACGGGCGCCAGCGACGGCGACCTGCAGCCCGTCGTCGTCAAGTACAAGAGCGACCGCGCGATGATCCCGATCGTGCTCACGTCGGTCGCCGCGCAGCCCGACATGGGCATCCAGGTCTGGATGGCCGGCGACTCGCGCGCGATGCCGGTCAACTACCGGCACACGGTGATCAACGACGCGCTCATCGACTGGCAGAACCAGGCGCAGAACTACGTCCAGCTCCTGACGCGCGCGGTCAACCAGGCGACCGACGCGCAGTCGTTCGTGACCGAGTACGCGGGACGCACGACGCTCCCGGGCAACTTCGAGCCCGCGGGCCGCTTCGGCAGCGTGTCCGAGCTGGCCGCGATCACGACGGCGAGCGCCTTCGCGAAGTACCTCGGCGATCACGGCTACGGCACCCCGGCGCAGGCGCCGAGCGCGGGCGCGGCCGGCGCCGGCGGCACCGGCGGCGCGGCGGGCAGCGCGGGCGGCGGGCCGATCGGCCCGGGCGGCCGCCCCGGCGGCATCGGCGCGAACTTCGGCAACGAGGTGCGCAGCGTCCTGCAGAAGTACGTCACGATGCCGAACGCGCTCCAGCGCATGGGCGTCCAGCCGAGCCAGTACTACGGCCAGCTCGACTACTTCCTCGGGTCGTACAAGCAGCAGAACCCCGAGGCCTTCGTGGGCTGGGAGGACCGCATCGACGGCGCGATGGCCGCGACGGACCTCGACACGCGCTTCGTGCAGCCGCTCAAGGAGGTGGCCGCGCTCCTGCGCGCGCACAGCTACCTGACGCGCCTCTTCACGACGCTCTCGCCCGAGGAGATGACGAGGGACCCGGCGTTCGACTTCAACCCGGACCTGCCGGCGTACTCGAACGAGCACCGCGCGACGCTGACCATCACGTGCGAGCAGAAGCTCTTCAGCCTGCCCGGCGTCGGCAGCGGCTCGACGCGGCAGGCTCGCATCCTCGAGCTCAAGGACTCCGGCCGCCGCCTGTTCGTCGCCCCCGAGGAGTCGCCGAGCGTGTGGGTGGATCTCGAGCGCTCGCCCGATCAGGAGATCAAGCTGCCGCCCGACGAGCGCATGGAGGCGATCCCGCTCGCCGGAAAGCCGAACGTCGAGAAGGACAACAAGAGCGCGATCGACCGCGCGATCCAGGCCCGCAACGAGCGCGTCCGCTCGGCGAACCCGGACTTCAACTGGGGCAGCGCCGGCAAGTCAGACGGCGGCTGCTCGACCGGCGGCGCCACGCCGTCCGGTGCGCTCCTCGCCCTGGCCCTCGTCGCCCTCGCCCGCCGCCGCCGCCGCTAGTACCTCGCCCACAGCCGATGGATCGGTTGGCGAACGACGTGCCCGGCGAGGTACTAGCTGGTTGTTGACGATCGGCGGCCTCGGAAGGCCGCCGCAGGAGGGGCGCGCCGCCCCTCCCCCGCCCGGGCAAAGCCCGGTCGGGCCCCCCGCCCTGCGTCTTCGCTCCGCTGCGCTTCGCTACGCCCTTGCGGCTCGCTGCCGCTCGCCTCGCCGCACCCGGTCGCCGAACAAAGCGTTTCGCTGAACAGTCATCAGTACCTCAGCACCACCAGCGGCCCAGGCCCGGGCACGCGAAGCCGGGCAGGTTGAGGAAGGTGATCACCTGCTGGAAATCCCCGAACGACTGCGTGTCATACGTGCTGAGCGAGTAGCTCACGCCTCGGGCTTCTTCTTCTTCGGCTTCGCCAGCGCGTCGGCTGTGCGCGCGGGGACCGCAAAGGAGAAGGTCACCACCGCGATCCAGACCCACAGTGCCGGTGCGCGCATTCCCACCCTCCCGGTCAGCAAGGGTGTCCCGTCCGAACGTGGACGTGGACGTGGACGTGGACGTGGACGCTTCCGCGTCGGCCTACGGTGCGCCTCAGAGCTCGATCTGGGCGCCCATCTCGACCACGCGGTTCGGCGGCAGGCCGAAGAATGCCGTCGCGGGGCGCGCGTTGCGCGACAGGTAGCCGAAGAGCTTCTTGCGCCAGCGCGCGAGGCCGCCGCCAGGCGTCGCGAGCAGGGTCTCGCGGCCGAGGTAGAAGCTCGTGTCGTTCTCCCTGGTCTTCAGGCCGCTCTTCGCGCACTGCCGCAGGATCTCGGGGACGCTCGGCGTCTGCATGAAGCCGTAGTGTGCGGAAACCTGCCAGAAGCCTTCGCCGAGGTCGCGCACCTTGACCCGCTCGCTCGCCGGCACCTCGGGGACGCGATCGGTGAGCACCGACAGCAGGATCACCTGCTCGTGAAGCACCTTGTTGTGCTTGAAGTGGTGCAGCAGCACGACCGGCGTGCCGGTCGGGTTCGCGTTCAAGAAGACCGCCGTGCCCTTGACGCGATGGGGCTTGCTCAGCTCCACGTCCTCGAGGAAGGCATCGAGCGGCAGCGACGCCGCGCGCAGCCGCTCGCCGAGCAGGGCGCGCCCGCGCTTCCACGTGGTCATGATCGTGAACATCCCGACACCGACCGCGATCGGCACCCAGCCGCCCTGCGTGATCTTGGCGACGTTCGCGCCGAGGAAGGACAGGTCGAAGGTCAGGAAGAGCGCGACGAGCCCCGCGGCTTGCCACTTCCGCCAGCCCCAGCGCGCTCTCGCCACCACGTAGAAGAGCACCGACGTGATCGCCATCGTGCCCGTCACCGCGATGCCGTAGGCCGCGGCCAGCGCGCTCGACTTCTGGAACGCGAGGACGAGCGCGACGCACGACACCATGAGGAGGTTGTTGACCTCAGGGACGTAGATCTGCCCCTCGGTGGTGCCCGAGGTGTGCACGATCGCCACGCGCGGCGAGTAGCCGAGCTGCACCGCCTGCCGCGTCAGCGAATAGGCGCCCGAGATGAGCGCCTGCGACGCGACCACGGTGGCCACCGTCGCGATGGCGACCATCGCGTAGAGAGAGCCGCCGTGGACGAGCCCGTAGAACGGGTTCTTCGCGGCCTCCGGGTTGTCGAGCAGGAGCGCGCCCTGACCGAAGTAGTTGATGAGGAGCGCCGGGAACACGATGCCGTACCAGGCCCACCGGATCGCGCGGCGGCCGAAGTGCCCCATGTCGGCGTAGAGCGCCTCGCCGCCCGTCACGCAGAGCACCACCGCGCCGAGGACCAGGAAGCCGTGGACGCCGTGGTGCGCGAAGAAGCGGACCGCGTACACGGGGCTGAGCGCCATGAGCACGTCGGGACGCTCGACGATCTGCGGGATCCCGGCGAGCGCGATGGCCCCGAACCAGACCAGCGTCGCCGGACCGAACACCGCCCCGATGCCCGCAGTGCCGCGCCGCTGCACGAGGAAGAGCGCGATCAGGATGCCGCAGGTGATCGGCACGACGAGGGGCGTCAGCGCCGTCGTCGCGACCTCGAGGCCCTCGACCGCGGAGAGCACCGAGATCGCGGGCGTGATCATGCCGTCGCCGTAGAGGAGCGCCGCGCCGAAGAGGCCCAGCATCAGCAGGAAGCCCCGCCGCTTCGAGGGCGTGCCGTCCTCGGGCGGCACCACGAGCGCGAGCAGCGCGAGCACGCCGCCCTCGCCCTGGTTGTCCGCGCGCAGCACGAACACGAGGTACTTCACGACGACCACGAGGGCGATCGACCAGAAGATGAGCGAGAGCAGGCCGAGGACGTTCTCGGGCGTGGGGTCGACGCCGTGCGGCGGCGTCACGCACTCCTTGAGCGCGTAGAGCGGCGAGGTGCCGATGTCGCCGTAGACGACGCCGAGGGCCCCGAGCGCGAGCTTGTAGACCGAGCCGTGCGCGTGGACCTCGTGAGGAGCGGTGGACTTGCGCGCGGGCGGCGCAGGGGGCGGTTGGCTCTTGGACATCCAGGGCGGGAGCGCCAGAAGGGCGAGCTCAATCTAGCACCGGCGCGGAGCGCCAGTGACTGAACATTCGCTCACCGGACGCGGCGGCTACCGCAGGATGCGCGCCTTGGCGGTCTCGAGATCGACCACGAGCTCGGTGCGGCCGTCGGCCGTCGGCTGCACGAGGCCCGAGGTGAAGGGGTCGAACTCGAGGTCGCGCATGATGCGGCCGAACACCTCGCGCAGCGCGCGCGCGCCGAGCCGCGGCTGCAGCGACGCCTGCTCGGCGATGTACGTCATCGCCTCGTCGGTCACGCGGAGGTCGAGGGCGTGTCCGCGGAAGTACGCGAGCGCGCTCGCGTAGGGCGCGTCGGGGCCGTCCTTGAAGACGGCCACGAGGTCCGGCACCGAGAGCTCGCGGAGCGTCACCACCGCCGAGAAGCGGGCGAGGAACTGCGGCACGATCCCGTACGCGAAGAGATCGGCGTGCACGAGGTGCTTGGCGAGCTTGAACGACAGGACGCGCTGCACCGAGCCGTCCGCGCGCGGCACCATCTTGTAGACCTTCTGCCCCTCCACCTTGGAGACCCGCTCGAGCACCTGATCGTAGAGCTCGTCGAACGCGCCGGCCGCGACGAAGAGGATGCGGCTCGTCTCGACGAGGATCGTCTCCGGGCCCGCGTTCGTCTCGACGTGGAGCTGCTGCGTCTCGCCCTCCATGAGCGTGAGCAGGCTCTCCTGCGCGACGATGCCCGTGACGTTCGGGCGGTCGCCGACGTGGCTGCGGATCTTGTCGATCTCGTCCACGAACACGAGCCCGTGCTCGACGGCGTGCTTGATGCGCGCAGCGGTGGCGCTCTCGCCGAGCCGCGCCCTCGCCTCCACGGCCAGGCGCTCGAGCACCGCGCCCGACTGCTGGCCACGCCCAGCGAGCTCGGCCAGGAGGTTCGCGTTCAGGCGCACCACGGTCGCGTGCCCGGCCAGGCGCGGATCCGAGCGCAGGAGTTCCTCGACCGCGCGCAGGATGGTGGTCTTGCCCGAGCCCGAGCCGCCGATGACGAAGAGGTTCGACGCGGAGTGGCCGAGCAGGTGCTTGGACACCGCGACCGCGACCTCACGCAGCGCCGCGTCCTGCCCGACCACGCGACGGCGCAGCGCCTCGAAGATCTCGGGCGGCGTGAGCGGACGCTCGGCCATGCGATCATCGTACTCGTCCCACGGCGCCCGCTGGGCATTCGACTTGCAGTAACCTTGGATCGGAGCGAGCCACAAGGTGACGACATGAAGCTTCCGCTGGAGCTCGAGTTCCGTGACACCGAATCGTCCCCCGCAGTCGAAGCAGCCATCCGAGAGCACGTCGCTCGCCTGGACGAGGTCTTTGGCCAGATCACGCGCTGCCGCGTGGTGATCGAGTGCCCGCACAAGCACCACCACAAGGGCCGGATCTGGCACGTCCACATCCACATGACGGTCCCGGGCCAGGAGCTCGCCGTCGGCCGCGAGCCCGAGAACAACCACGCGCACGAGGACGTGTACGTCGCCCTCAGAGACGCCTTCGAGAGCGCGCGCCGCATCCTCGACAGCTACGCCCGCAAGCGCCGCGGCGAGACCCGTCAGGCCCGCCGCGTCGCCGAGTAGTCGCTCGCCGTCGGCTGGAACACTTCCTGCTGCAGGTCGAGATCGGCTCTGCGACAGGAGGCTCCCATGATGCGCGAGCTCGAGGGCAGTCTGGCCAAGACCCAGCACTGGGTGGAAGAGATCGGCGCGCTGATGCGGTGGGACGATCCCCACCGTGCCTATCAGGTGCTGCGCGCGACCCTGCACGCGGTCCGTGATCGCCTCGACGTCGATCACGCCGCTGCCCTCGGGGCGCAGCTCCCGCTCGTCATCCGAGGCCTCTACTACGAGGGCTGGCACCCGAGCGGGAAGCCCTACAAGGTGCGTGATCGGGGCGAGTTCCTCGGCCTCGTGGCTTGCGAGTTCGACGCCGGGCGAGACGACCTCGAGCGCGCCGTGCGCGCCGTGCTGCGCGTGCTGTCGCAGCACGTGAGCACCGGGGAGATCGATCGCGTCCGCCACGTGCTGCCACGGACCATCGGGGAGCTGTGGCCGGTCCACGCCCACCTGGACACACCAGGCACGTACTGACCGGAACGCGCAGACCAAGCGCCACCGGGGTCGCCCCCACGAATTTCTTGCGGTAGGTCCACGGGCACGCGAAAAGCGGCGCGGCATCATCGCGCAGTTGGAGCGCTGGCCACAACTGTGGGCACTACCTATGGATTTTCCGGCGTTTGACCGCGAGGAAAAAAAGCGCCATGGATGGGCTCGGGTCGTGACGACGGGATGCCCGGTCACGACGAAGGCCATGGCGACCAGACGAGACGCAGCTTCTGCGCGCTCAAAGCGGACCCGGGAACTGGACGTCCTGGTGGCGGGAGACTGCCCTGTGCTGCGCGACGCGCTCGTGGTGTCCCTCGGGCAGCAGCCCGGCTGTCGGGCCTCGCAGGCGACCGGCACGAAGCCGCGCGGGCACGACGGCGCCTCGACCCGCGTGGTCCTCGTGGTGGCGACGCCGGCTGGCGCCGCGCAGGAGACCGTGAGCGCGATGAACCGGGCGCACCCTCCCTGCCCCGTCCTCGTCCTGTCGACGGTCGACGACGTCCACTTCATCGCGAGGCTCCTCGGGAACGGCGCCCGCGGGTGCGTCGATCTCACCTCGACCACGGAGGAGCTGCTCCGCGCGCTGCACGAGGTCGCCGCCGGCCGCCCGTATCTCGGTGGCGCGATCTCGGCCGACGAGCTCGAGCGCCGCCTGCGCGCCCAGCGCGCCGACGACGACGCCTACGCGTCCCTCACCCCGCGCGAGCGCGAGGTGATGCAGCTCGTCGCCGAGGGCCTGACCAACGACGACGTGGCGGCCCGGCTCACGGTCAGCCGGCGCACGGTCGAGGCTCACCGGGCCCACGTGATGGACAAGCTCCGGCTCCACGGCTCCATCGACCTCCTGCGCTACGCCCTGCGCCGAGGCCTCGTCGCGCTGGATTAGTCCGAACCCACATCGACGCGCGTGCGCTACGGTGCTTCGATGGACAGCTCGAGCAACTCGTAGCTGAGCTGTGTCCCTCCCGCTCCGCGCTCCGCGCTCCGCGGGTCCCTGTGCCGTCCTCGGCAAAGCCTGCGGGCGGCACGCGCTCGCTGCGCTCGCGGCTCAGTGTTCCCTGTTCCGAACCCGGGACAGC
The DNA here is from genome assembly GCA_964593795.1 of uncultured Myxococcales bacterium. Taxonomy (GTDB): domain Bacteria; phylum Myxococcota_A; class Polyangia; order JAHFDS01; family JAHFDS01; genus JAHFDS01. The sequence continues at coordinate 18,018 of CAZQJC010000088.1, forward strand.
CCTAGAACCAATGCCGGTCACTTTGCGCCGGCCTGGTCCTGGCCCTGGTCCTGGTCCTGGTCGAAGCCCCCAGAACCACGCAGGCGAAGACCAGGACCAAGACCAAGACCAGGTGGTCAGCGGACGGATTCCGTCATTATCC
>CAZQJC010000089.1:0-27496 GCA_964593795.1 uncultured Myxococcales bacterium
CCGGTGGCGGGGCGGCCGTGGCCCTCGTGCCCCGACGCCGCGCGGCCGGTGATCGCGCGTGCGCTGGCCGAGGATCCCGCGGAGCGCTACTCGAGCGCGGAGGCGGTGGTGCTGGCCCTGGAGGGGGCGCTGTAGCCTCGCCCTACCCTTGCTCCTCCCCGCCCAATAGTCCGTAACGCCGCAACAGCGTCTTCAAGTAATTGCGGTCCATGCGGGCCTCGCGGGCGGCCCTGGAGATGTTGCCGCCGTGCCGCGCGAGGAGCTCGGCGACGAACGCGCGTTCCCACGTGGTGAGCGCGGCCTCCTTGGCGGCGCGGAACGACAGCGAGGGATCCGACGCGGCGGGCGCACGGGGCGCGGCGCCGGCGGGCGGGTCGACGAGGGCGTCCTTCCACTGCGCCGGATCGGGCAACAGGACCGCACGCTCGACCGCGGACCGCAGCTCGCGGACGTTGCCCGGCCAGTCATGTCGGGCGAGGAGGTCCACGAGGCCGTCGGGCGGGGCCTCGCCGCCCGTCAGCTCCTCGTGGAAGTGCGCCACGAGGAGCGGCAGGTCCTCGAGCCGGTCGCGCAGCGCCGGCACCTCGATGCGCACGGTGTTCAGGCGGAAGTAGAGGTCGGCGCGGAACGTGCCCTGGTTGACGCCGCGCCGCAGGTCGCGGTGCGTCGCCGCGACGACGCGCACGTCGATCGGCACGACGTCGGGTGCGCCGAGCCGGCGGACCACGCGCTCCTCGAGCACGCGCAGGAGCTTCGGCTGCATGTCGAGCGGGAGCTCGCCGAGCTCGTCGATGAAGACGGTGCCGCCGTGCGCGGCCTCGAACACGCCTGCGCGCGCGACGGTGGCGCCGGTGAAGGCGCCCTTCTGGTGTCCGAAGAGCTCCGCCTCCATGAGCGACGGCGGGATGGCGCCGCAGTCCACGACGAGGAAGGGGCCGCCGGCGCGGTCGCTCGCCTCGTGCACGGCCCGCGCGACGAGGCCCTTGCCGGTGCCCGTCTCGCCCTCGAGCAGCAGCGTGGCGCCGGAGCGCGCGACCCGGCGGAGCACGCCGAACATGCGCAGCATCGCGGCGCTCTTGCCCACGAGCGCGCCGAAGGACTCCTCCTCGACCACCTCCTCGTCGACGTCCCCGGCGAGCTCGAGGCGCAGCCGCGTGCGCCCGACGCCGAACGTGCCGCCGGGCGGCAGGAGCGCGCTCTCGACGCGGCAGCCGCCGATGATCGTGCCGTTCGTGCTGCCGAGGTCGCGCAGGTGGAAGCCCCTGGCCGTCGCGGTGACGACGCAGTGGTGGCGCGAGACGGTGGGGTCGGCGAGCACGAGGCGGTTGCGCGCGTCGCTGCCGATCGACACCTCGCCGTCCTGGCTGGCGGCGGACCGATCGCCCTTGCGGGCACCCACCGCGACCACGCGGAAGCGGGTGATGCGCACGCGACGCTCCGACACCTCGAGCGCGCGAGTGGCGAGCGCGTCGCGACCGATCTCCACCCCTGCAGGTTATCCCAGCGCCGGGGCGACCAGCGCGAAGAGGCGGTCGGGGCGGCGGACGCCCTGCGCGGCGGCCCACTCGAGCGCGGCCTGGCCGAGCTTCTGGCCGTCGTCGCCCTGCAGCAGGCGTCCGAGCGCGGCTCGCGCCGCCATCGCGTGCAGCATCATCCCCTGCTCCTCGCAGATCGCCAGCGCGGAGCCGAGGTGCGCGGACGCGGCGGCGGCGTCGCCTCGCGCGCGCGCGACGCCCGCGACGAGCAGCTCGCCGAGGCCCACGCCCCAGGCCGCGCCCGAGCGACGGAGCCAACGCGCATCGCGCTCGGCGGCGGCGAGGAGGCGATTGCGGTCGCCGCCCGCGGGGTGATCGAGCACGCACGCGAGCGCGGCCCGTCCGCGCAGGTGCAAGGCCTCGATGCGGACCTGCTGGATCATGAGGCAGAGGGAGCGATCGAGCGGCGCCCACGTCTCCTGCACGCGCAGGTGCGCCTTGCCCGCGGCGCCTTCGTAGAGATCGGCGTGCGCGCAGGCGACGAGGTCGAAGTAGCTCTTGAGGTTGAACGGCGCGTTCGCCCAGGTGCGCATGGCCTCCGCGGCCTCCCTGCGCGCGCGCGACGTCGTCGCCGACCAGCCAGTGCAGGTTCGGCGGCCCGCTGCGCAGGTTCGTCGCGGCGTAGTGGTCGCCGCGGCGCGTGCACGACGCCCATCCCACCGCGGCCGAGCAACGGACCGAGCTCGAAGCGCTCGGTGCGGAGCTCCACCGGGTCCGAGGGCATCGGCGGGGCACCAGGAGCGCGGGTCACTTCTTGTCGGCGTATTCGCTGCAGAACTTCGGCTTCTTGTCCTTGGGGTCGGCGAGCAGGCCGCAGCCGCGCTTGATCTCGCCCAGGATCACGCGCAGGGATTGGCGTCATTGCAGGGCGGGTGCGTGGCCGGCGAGACCTCGATGCACTGCTTGACGAGCTTGGTCGCCTTCTTTGCGCCGAGCTCCTCGCGGCAGGTCTTCGCGGGCGGATCGGCGGCGCGCGCCGATCCGGACAGGGTGAGGAGGGCAAGGAGGGTGAGGAGGGACCCGACGAGGTCGCGCTTCATGGCGGCATCATAGCCGCACGGCGGATCCACCCGAGCGGTCAGTTCCAGGGCTGGAAGGCGTTGTCGACCCTGTCGAGGCCGCTGCCGGCGAGCTCGGGGTGGTGGCGCAGCAGGACGGACTTCATCGTCGCGCGCTCGACCCAGTCGAGCCCCTCCTGCGTGTACGTCTCGGCGTCGAAGGAGTCGGTGAAGAAGCGGTCCGCCTGCAGGCGGCGGCTCGCCATGAGCACGAACACCTGGAACGCGGTCTCGCCGAACCCGAAGTAGCGCGGTCGGTACGCCTCGGCGAGGCAGCCCACGACGAGGTCGAGCTTCTCCACGTCGCCGCCGTAGACGCGGTCGAGCTCGGCCACGACCTTTGCGTCGCTCGTGAGGTCGGCGAAGCGCCTGATGGGCTTGAGCTGCATCAGCCGGCGGAAGCGGTTGTAGCGGGGCACGCCGCGCTCGCGATCACGCACGATGTCGACGGTGCCCATGTCGATGGTGCCGAGGAGCGGGAGCTGGAGGTCCTGCAGGAACCGCGGGAAGTTGTGCAGGGTCAGCGTGCCGGGGTGCATCTTGCCGAACGACGCGAGGAGCTCGCCCATGCGGTAGCGCTCCGTCAGCGCGCGGGCGCCCTGATCCCGCGTCGCCGCGAGCGGCACGTCCTCGACCACGCCGGCCGCGCTGCGGAGCTGCAGCGACTCGGGCAGGAGCGAGTGCATGCGGTAGACGGAGACGAACTCCTCGGTGATGGAGAAGGGCACGCCGTGCAGGTCGCGCTTGCCGCCGACGATGCCGAAGAGCACCGGATCGTCGCCCGAGATCCCGAGCTGCTCGAGCCCATGGAAAAGGCCGTACCAGTTCGCGTTCATGGCCTTGGCCAGCGTCTTGTTCGGCAGGATGGCGGGCGTCCACTCGACGGTGTGGATCTTGGCCATGACCGCGGCATTGACGAGGCGCGCCACGTCGAAGAGGCGCTGGTCGTCCCAGTCCGGGTGCCTGGCGGCCAGCATGTCCGCGATCGCGTTGTGCTCGCGCGCGAAGAGCGTGTGCATCATGCCGAGGCCCACCCACCAGTTGCGACGGAAGCCTGTGTCCTCGAACCCGTCGGGGGCGAGAGGCAAGAGGCCCCGCTCGTCCATCTTCAGCCGCCCGCCCTGCAGGGCGCGCAGGCGACGCGAGGTGGCCTCGTCGCTGCCGTAGAGCTGCGAGCCGTCCCACCAGTGCGTGACCTCGTTGGTGTACGTGTCGGGCAGGCCGCGATCGGCCGCGGAGCGCGACGGGTCGGTCGCCGTCTTGCGCACGACGAGCTCGGAGAGGCCGCGCGCGCGCAGCGGATCGTCGGCGGCGAGCGGGACGTGGAACGCCTCGGCGGCGCGGTTGTCACCGTGGCTGAACCAGTCGTGCACCATGAACTGGATCCACGAGGCCGCGAGCAGGTTCAGGAAGGGCACCGGCGAGAACGTGTCGCGCGCGAGCAGCCGGCGGCTGATCTCGCGGGGGCTCGGGGAGAGCACGTCCGCCTCGCTCTCCGGGCGCACCTCGGCGAGCGGGACGTTGTGGCCGAAGCGCACGCCCGCGGCGCCCATCAGCGGATCGTCGAGGTCGTTGCACGAGCCATCGACGCTGCGGGCGAGGCGGGCGCCGGGCGCGCAGGTGCGCCCGGCGGGGGCGAAGCCGACGCGCGCGCCGGCGGGATAGCTGTCGTGGAGGTTCTTCGCATCCAGCGTCCAGCGCATCATCGCGAGCTTGACGAGACCGAGCACCATCCCGTCCTTGGACCAGTTCGTCCAGACGCCGTCGAAGAGGAGCTCGTGCGACTGGCGCTGCGCCCAGTCGAGCAGCGAGCGGAACGCCGCGAGGGCCAGGTTGTCGGCCTTTCCGTCGAGCACGATCGAGGTCGGATCGACGGGCATCGGCTCGCTCGCGGAGAGCTCGTGTTGTGGGGCCGGGTCACACGCGCCGAGGAGGCTCGCGCAGAGGAGGAGAGCGATCGTCTTCTTGCGAAACATGCCGCGCCGCGTTGCAGCGGTCGTGCCACCTGGAAAATCGATCGCGGTGAGATGCAAGTAAGGGTCGATGCAAGACCAACGTGCGGAGCGCGCGTTCGGGGCGCTGGCTCACGGTTGCTACGGAGGTCGATCACGCGGCCGGCATGACTTGCCTGACGCAGGGCAACTCGAGACGCCACCTGATGCGTGGGCGCACGACATCGATGCCGCGGTGCGGCCAGAGCGGCAGCTAGCGAATCAGCTGGAGCGCCTGTCCCTGAAGTCCGCTCCACCTTCGAGCCGAGCGCAGCGAGGCGCAAGGGCGTAGCGAGCAACGCGAGCGAAGACGCAGGGAGGGGGCCCAGTCGGGCTTTGCCCGACTGGGGGAGGGGCGGCGCGCCCCTCCTGGTGGGCGCCTCGAGGCGCCCACTCGCAAGCTAGCGAGCGCTGCGGCGGCGGGCGGCGAGGACGAAGAGGCCGCCGAGGGCGAGCCAGCCGAGCTGCGAGTGCGAGCCGGGCGCGCCCTGGCAGCCTTCGCCGACCAGCACATTGCCATTGCCATTGCCGGAGGCGGGGGCGGGATCGGCGCTCGGCGCGATCGCGAAGGTGGCCGACGCGACCGGGCCCTCGAGCGTGGAGGCGCCCCAGGCGGAGCTCACCTTGCCATCGGGGTGGACGAAGAGCGCCTGGGTCTTGACCTGGTACTGACCGGCCGGCAGAGGCTGGAGGCGCATCGCCTCGATGCGCTTGAACTTGTCACCCTGGCGCATCGCGCCGCGGTCGATCGCGCCGTAGTCCCAGACCGGGACGCGCTCGGTGAGCACCACGGTGCCCGTCTTGACGTCGGACACCGTCACCACCGTGTACGCGCGGTGGGCGTGCTTGAAGTAGTCCACGTTCGGATCCGAGTCGCGGTCGTTGCCCGCGCCGAAGCTGATGAGGACCGCCTCGCGCTCGTTCGGCGTGCGCGGATCGGCCGGGCCGGGGGCGGCCGTGGGGTTGCCAGCGCCGCCCGCGGGACCCGCGGCGTTCGGATCCCAGTAGTAGGGGCTGTCTTCGGTCACGAACGGGAACGTCTTGCCCGCCTTGGTGCCCGTGTCGGGCTCGGAGCAGGCGCGTGCCGTCCCCTGCCAGAGCACCGCGGCGCCGAGGACGGCCGCGAGCGTGAAACCAGACCTGGAGAATTTTTCCATGAGCGTCGAGTTGCGCATGGGGCCGGGTTCAGCAGGATCGGTGCCAGCTCCTGCCAGCACCCAGGTGGCGGAATTTCGAGGGTTTCTGTGCGGCGAAGGCTGGGGGAGGATCCGCCGCGCTGGCGATCGGCCCCCCAGGGGCTCGCGTCACAGGATCGACTGGACCGCTCCACCTCGCGGGGGTGCGCATGACCAAGGTCCTGACGCTCGTGCTCGCGGTGTCCCTGTCTGCCTGTGCGACGCCAGAGCCGGCGCGCGCCCCACGCGCCGCGACGCCTGCGCCCGAGGAGCCCGTCGGCGAGCTCTCGCGCCCGGATGGCGAGCTGCTCGACACGCGGCGGAGCTGGGGCACTACCGGCGCGACCGCCCGCGGCGGATGGAGGACCACTTCTTCGCGCGCCGCGCGAGGCACATTCACCAGGCGCGGGTTGCTCTGCACACGGGCGATCGCGATTCCCCTCCTGCAACGGCAACGAGACACACGGGCACATTCGTGGGCGAGAGCGAGCGCAGCAATGATTGCATTCAGAACGTGCGCACGCGGCTCGGCTGGGTCGAGGAGCCAACGGGCCACGCCTCGTTCGGCTACGACGCCCTGGGCCAGCTCGTGCGCACCGTGCGCGAGATCGACGGCCGCCGCGCGGAGGAGCAGCAGACGTACTCGCCGTCGGGGCGCGTCCTCGGCGTCGCCTACGACGACGGCTTCGGACCACGCGGACCGGACCAAATCGGTCTGGCACCTCGACGCACACATCCGCGTCACCAAGGTGGACCCGGCCAAATGAGGACGCAGACGAGTGGGTGGCCCTCGACGAGGTCCACGCCGCCATGCCCGCCGACGACGCCCTCGTGAGCGCCCTCCTCGAGCGCCTCCGCTGCCTCGCCGTCACCGCTTCTCCGCTGGACTCGGTGGGGGCGAGCCCGCCGGCCGCGGCTTGCCCTGCGGACCGCGCAGCCGGCTCCAGACGGTGACCGCTTGCTCGAGGGTCAGGTAGCGAGCTCCTGGCGTCGACGTCGTTGCGCTCATCGGTCCTCCCCAGGCCGTAGCGTTGTCGGGCTCGTGTCGGCGGCGGCACCGGCCATCTGCAAGGCGCATGCACGGATCACGCGGCGCGTCTGGTCGCCCGTCATGTGACGATTGCCCGCGGTGGCGCCGGGCCACCGCGTGGCCCGCGAGGCGCCGCGGCCGGGCTGCATTTCTTCCGTGCCCTGAACATTCGGCTGTGCAGATGTGACAGCTCGCGCAACGCGCCCGTCGCCGGGATCTCGCGCAATGACTTCAGACGCCCCGCGGCCATCCGGCAAGTCCCGCAGGGTGCGCCAGGCTGGTGAGCCCCCTTGCCCGTTTCGGAGACGTCATGCCTGACTGGCGCTGCGTTTCCATTGCGGAGCATGGAGGTCCATCATTGCAATGCAATGTGGCTCACGCTCCAGGAGCGTCATGCTCCCGCGCCTACACAATGGATTGTCATTGACGTTCGGCCGCCAGAGCCTTGCCGGCGCGTCCATTGATGCCCATCATCTCGCGCGAGCGCGATTTCCATCGACTCGCGGAAGGAGCGGACTACGGCCCGGATGAGGCGGACGAGGACCTCGCGCGCATGGTGGAGGTCATGCTGCCCGTGGAGGTCGCCGAGCTCGCCCCGCCCGGCCCCTGAGCGTGCCGGCCCCGGTCGCGCCTCAAGCGGGCCCCCCGTCGGCTCGCGCGCCCCCCGCGCCCGGCCCGAGGCGCCTGCGCTCCTGGCGCGAGAGGCGCGGGCGACGCCGGACCCAGCCGCGCACGGTGAGCGCGATGACGCCCGACGCGACGGTGGTGCCGCCGACGAGCGCGAGCCATGCGCCCAGGCCGAAGCCCGGCGGCGGGTTGATCCCGAGCAGGCCGCACAGGATGCCGAACGGCACCGCGTACGCGCCGAGCCCGGCGATCTTCGCCTGGAAGTCGGCCTCTCTCCACTGCTGCGCGGTCTCGACGAGCTCGAAGAGCTCGCTCACCTTGGCGCGCACCTCGGCGAGCTGCGCGGGGATACCGAGGACCTCGCGCACCGCGCCGAAGAAGGCGGCGTACTGCGCGCGACCGCCGGGGTCGTCACCGACCATCGACAGCGAGTACTGCGCGGCACGCCGCGCCAGCTCGAAGAGGTCCTCGCGGCGCGCGGCCACGCTCTCGATGTCGTCGAGGTACGCGCCACGCCCCTGCGCCTCCTCCGACAGCGTGGCCAGCGTGCGCCGCTCCGCCAGCGTGTGCAGCGCGAGCCGCAGGTACACGCCCGCCGCGAAGCGCCTCGGCAGGTCGTCGGTGTCGAAGCTGCCCTCGTTCCAGCGCGACCCCGCCGGCCACGCGAGGTGCACGCAGCCGTCGCGCGAGATGGCGATGCGGCGGTTCCCGGCCGTCGCGAGCACGCGATCGGCGCCGGGCTCCGGCGGCGGCTGGTGTGTCTCGGGCACCGCGCGACGCAGGTGGAAGAGCGCGCGATCGAGCTCCGCGGGCGACGGCGCCTCGCCCGTCACGAGCGCCGTCTGGTGCACCGCGTGACGCGTCGTGCCGGTGCGGAGCGGCGGGGCATCCACGGGATCGCGCGCCTGCAGGAGGAGCCAGTCGGCCAGCTCCGCGAGGGCCGCGCCCGCGCCGTCGCCGAACGCGCCCCGCAACCTCGCCGGCAGGTGCGCGAGCTGCGCCTCCGACGGCCGTGTGCCGAAGCGCCAGCCGCGGGAGCCGCCGCGGATCCGGCAGATCGCGGCGAGGCGCTCCACGAGCTCGGCCACCGTGAGCGACGCGCCTCCGGCTGCGCGCCAGTCCAGGTGGAACACGAGCGCGCCCGTCGCGAGCGGGAAGAGGGCGAGGTCGACGTTCTCGATGCGCGGCCCGCGGAAGCGCACCTTTCCCGCGGCGTCCACCACCTCGGCGTCGCCGAGGATGCCGTCGGTGACGTGCCGCGCCGCGCGCAGCCAGACCGCCCGCCAAGGCGAGTCGCGCCCGTCGTTGCCGATCACCGCGCGGAACATCGGGTCGAGCTCGTCGATGCCGAACGGCGTGTCCTCGTGGGGCTCCCAGACCGGCTTCGCGGCGCCCGGGCGCGTGGGAAACGTGCGCGCGCAGAGCCCGTCGGCGCGGGCGCGGTTGCTCTCCACGGGGCCCGCCCCGTCGGGCGACCAGTCGAGCCGCAGGATGAGCGCCGTGCGCGCGGCGGTCACCTGCAGCCGCGACAGCGCACCCTCGGTGTCCTCCATCAGGCGCGCCCCTTCACGACGGACACGCGGGGCCGGATCAGCGAGGCGAGCCCCAGCATGAGCGCGATGCCGCCGAACGTCACGGCCCGCACTGTACGTCACGCCCGGCAGCCTTGGCGCCGCCGTCCTGCAGCGATACCCTCGACGGACCATGACCACGCCCACCGCGCCCGGACCGATGCAGCTCCCCGACACCTGGAGCGCGACCGCGGGCGGCTACGCCGAGCTCGCGGTCGGTCAGTTCGCCCGCTACGCGGAGGAGGCGCTGCGCCTCGTGCCCCCGGCCGCCACGCACGAGGTCCTCGACATCGGCTGCGGGCCGGGCACGCTGACGCTCCTCGCCGCCAGGAGCGCCGCGCGCGTCACCGCCATCGACTTCTCCCCGGGGATGCTCGAGCAGCTCGCGGCGCGGGCCATCCGCGAGGGCGTCCAGAACGTCGAGGCGCTGGTCATGGACGCGCAGGGGCTCGAGCTGCCCGACGAGGGCTACGACGCGGCCTACTCGATGTTCGTGCTGATGTTCGTGCCCGATCGCGCGCAGGCGCTGCGCGAGATGCTGCGCGTGCTCCGCCCGGGCGGACGCGCGCTCGTCGCGACCTGGGCCCCGATCGAGCGCCGGCCCTTCATGAAGGTCGGGTTCGAGGCGATGGCCGAGGCCTTCCCCGAGATGCCGCCGCCGTCCAAGGGCGATCTGCAGGCCCCCGACGAGTGCGAGCGCGAGCTCGCCGCGGCGGGCTTCGCCAGCGTCGCCTGCCACGCGTTCTCGGCGTCCGTGACGATCGACTCGCCCGAGCACTACCTGGCGATCCTCACGCGCTCCGGCGCGCCGCTCGTGGCGCTGCGCAGAAAGCTCGGCGAGCAAGCGTGGCCGGCGGCCGAGGCGCGGCTGCTCGCGGCGCTGCGGGCGCGGCTCCCCGCCGGCGCCACCGCGCTCTCCGCGGAGGCCCTGCTCACCGTCGGCACGCGCCCCGCGTGAGTCAGGGCCGGCGGCGCGCCAGCTTGTAGAGGACGCCGCCCGAAACCAGGCCGAGGACGCCCGCCGCCAGCACGAGCAGCAGCAGCTCGCCCGCGTGGCCGTAGGACCACGAGCGCGAGAGCTGCGTCGCATCGAGCACCGCGAGGGCGCCGAACCCGGCGATCCCGGTCAGCGCCGCCGCGAGCCCACCGCCGACGATCGTGACGGACACGGCGATCACGAAGTCCGCGCCGCCGCCGAGCCTGCGCGTCTTGCGCCCGATCACCCACGCGAGGAGACCCACGCAGCCGAGGGCGAGCGCGGCGCCCGCCACGGGGACCGCCGCGAGGAGCGCGGGCGGATCCGGCCGCCGCACGACGAGCGAGAGCTGGTCCGCGGGAACGCCGTCGAAGCTGCGCTCGAGGACGTCGCCGCGACGCGTGAGCGCGGGCGTGCTCTGCGCGCGCCAGCCAGGCGGCAGCGTCACCGCGACCTCGAGCCGACCGAAGCCTCCCCACGCGCGCGCAGGCGCGAGGAGGTAGTCGACGACGTGCTCGCGGTAGACCTCGTGGTGCGGATGCGCCGCCGCCGCGCGCGCCGCGTACGCGACCGCGATCGTGTGCTTGCCCGGCGCGAGCGTCACGTCGAACGCGAAGCCGCTCGGGGGCGAGTGCTCGCGGGCACCGCCCTGCCCGGCCGGCCACCGCCACGCGAGGGGAAGTCGGCCGATCGCGAGCGCGTCGAGCGGCCGAGACTCGACCGCCGCGCCGTCGAGCCGCACCGCGCCCTGCCCGCTCACTCGCGGCGAGACGAACACCAGCGTCGTGCTGCGCTCGGGCCCCGCGTTCTCGACGTGGTAGACGGCCGTGACCTGCGCGGGACCGCCGAGGGCGAGCGGCCGCAGATCGAGCGCGAGGGTCTCGCGAAGGATCGCGATCTCGCGCAGCGGTCCGAACGGCTCCGCGACGAGCTCGCCCTCCTGCCACGGCGACGCCATGTTGGCGTGCGCGGCCGAGGACGCGAGCACGACCGCGAGGATGCCCGCGCGCCTCATCGCACCACTCGCGCCCAGACGAGCCGGTGCACGCTCGCCGCCTGCTCGCGCACCGGGGGCGTGCGCAGCAGGAGGCGCTCGCCCTCCAGGGTCGCGTAACGCACCAGCACCGTGCCAGCCCAGCCCGCGGCAGAGCTCTCGAGCACGTGGTGCACGACCTTTCCGGCCGCGAGCTCGAAGCGGGCGCAGTAGGCGAGCAGGCCCGGGAACCCGTCGGCGGGCGACGCCGGGCCGGCGAGGAGGGCGAACACGTACCCGTCGGGCGTGTAGGCGAGGTGCCCGCGCACGCCCGGCAGCGGTCGCGGCTTCGCGTCCCCCTCGACGACCTCCCACGCCACGAGCGCCCACGTGCCCACGAGCTGCTCCGACGCCGTGATCGCTCCCGCGTGCACCCCCTCACTCCGCCCGGACGAGCGCGTCCAGGTCGTCCCCCACGATCGCCTCGAGGTTCCGCGTGACCTTGTCGATGGGGCCGTGCATCCGGCGAGATTACCGCGTATATAGCGCCGCCATGCCGAACCTGCAGGTCGCCACCGTCACCAAGTCCTACGGCTCGAAGAAGCTCTTCGAGGACGTCAGCGTCGTCTTCACGTCCGGGCGCCGGTATGGCCTGACCGGCCCGAACGGCGCCGGGAAGTCCACGTTCATGAAGATCCTGTCCGGCGACCTCGACCCGGACACGGGCTCGGTCTCGCGCCCCGAGAAGACCTCGGTGCTACGCCAGGACCAGTTCGGCTACGAGGACGAGAAGGTCGTCGACGTGGTGATGCGCGGCTCGAAGCGCCTCTGGGCCGCGATGACCGAGAAGGAGGAGATCCTGGCGCTGCCGGAGATCACCGAGGAGCAAGGGCACCGGCTCGGCGAGCTCGAGTGCGTGCTCGCGGAGGAGGACGGGTACACGGCGCACGCCGACGCGGGCGAGCTGCTCGGCGGCCTCGGCATCCCGACGGCGAACCTGGAGCGGCCGATGCGCGAGCTGCCGGGCGGGCTGCGCCTGCGCGTGCTGCTCGCCCAGGCGCTCTTCGGCAAGCCCGACGTGCTCCTGCTCGACGAGCCCACGAACAACCTCGACCTCGACTCGATCCGCTGGCTCGAGGAGTTCCTGTGCGAGTACCCCGGGGTCCTCATCACGATCTCGCACGACCGGCACTTCCTGAACGCGATCTGCACGCACATCGCGGACATCGACTACAACACGATCATCACCTACGTCGGCGCGTACGACGACATGGTGGCGGCCAAGGCGCAGGTGCGCAGCCGCGTCGAGGCGGAGAACGCCGACCGCAAGGACAAGATCGCGCAGCTCCAGGACTTCGTCGCGCGCTTCGGGGCGGGCACGCGCGCCTCGCAGGTGCAGAGCCGCAAGAAGCAGATCGAGAAGCTGCAGGTCGCGGATCTCAAGAAGTCGAACATCGAGCGGCCGTACATCCAGCTCCTCGTCAAGAAGCCGTCCGGCAAGCAGACGCTGACGATCCAGGGCCTGACGAAGCGCTGGCCCGACGTCGAGATCTGCAAGAACTTCAGCACGCTGGTGCTCAAGGGCGAGAAGGTCGCCATCGTGGGGCCGAACGGCGCCGGCAAGACCACGCTCTGCAAGATGCTGGTCGGCGCGCTCGCCGCCGACGCGGGCAAGCTCGAGTGGGGCCACGAGGTCTCGATCGGCTACATCGCGCAGGACCACGGGGAGAGCATCCCGACGGGCATGACGGTGGACGAGTACCTGCACGGCTTCGACGACCGCGCGCACATCCAGGACATCCGGGGCCTGCTCGGCAAGATGCTGTTCAAGGGAGAGGAGGGCAAGAAGCCCACCGGCGCGCTCTCCGGCGGCGAGGCCGTGCGCCTGCTCTTCGCCAAGCTCATGCTGACCAAGGACAACGTGCTCGTGCTCGACGAGCCCACGAACCACCTCGACCTCGAGTCGATCATCGCGCTCGGCGAGGCGCTGCAGAAGTACGACGGCACCGCGTTCGTGGTCACGCACGACCGGGACCTCATCGAGACGTTCGCGACGCGCCTGTTCGTGTTCGACGGAAACGGCCTCCAGGACGTGCGCGGCACCTACGACGAGTACCTGACGCAGAAGCCGGCCAAGGCGCGCAGGGCGTAGCCCGATCGCAATCAGGCGTCGTACGAGAAGGTCACGCCGGGGCAGCTCGCGACGATCCAGTCGTGGTACGCGCCGTGGCACGCGTCGACCTCGCTCAGGAGGACGCGGCCCCCGCAGCGGATGGCGGCCGCGGACGGACACGCGTAGGGCTCGCACGACGGCGTCGTCGGCGGGCACGGCAGCCGGAAGCACTGCGCGGGCAGGTCCTCGCAGCGCGTGCCGGCCGGACACGCGGGCCGCGACAGCGCGCAGGTCGCGTAGGGCACACAGCGAGCGGCGCCGCTGCGCTCGTCGCAGTAGGTGCCGCGCGCGCAGTGGATGGCGGCGCAGTCGGACGCGGGCGGAGGCGCGCAGTCCCGCCCCTCGCCCTGCCGCAGCCAGCTCACCGCGCCGGGCGGCGTCGTGGGCCGCGTGAACTTCACGAGGACCTCCGGGCTCTCCGGGCGCGGATCGGGGGTGCAGGCGCGCCCCGGCGCCACCAGCACCGTCGTCACGATGAGCGAGCGGAAGTCGCTGGCGATGCGGATGCCGCGCACCTCGGCCGCGAAGCCGTCGCTCGGCTGCGACCCCGCGCCGTAATAGACGGCCCACTCGTGCGCGAAGTCGATGCCCGCGGGGTTCGAGCGGAAGAGCGTGCGCCACTCGCTCGAGCTCGTGATCAGCCTGCGACGTGAGGTCGCGCTCTCGGGCGCCCCGGACGGGATCGGCAGCGCATCGAACGCGAGATCGCGCGAGTCGGCCTTGCCGAGCTCGTCGGGGAGCGCGTCGCCGAGGTCGACGACGTCGGTCGGCTCGTCGGCGGGATCGGGCGCCACGCACGCCGCCGCGAAGAAAATTCCAAATCGAATCAGCCTCGATGGATGCATCGAGCCGCGCACGAAGCAACCGTCGTGCCCGGAGGCCCCGCGCGTTCGGGCTGTGCTGCAGCCGACCGTCGCCGCGCCGAAGAAGCGCCTCCGCGGGCGAAATCCGGGAGCTTCGCGGCGGCGCGGTCGCGCCGGAGGATCGCGCGCGCGCGGGTCAGCGCACCACGGAGGCGGCGCCCCGACTGGCCACGTGGCAAATCCCGCCTGGAGCTTTTTTCCCGGCGGCGCCCTTCCGGCGCGGCTTCAGCTCGGCTCGCGGCCTGCGATGACGACGCGCGTGCGACCGCGGGGCCCCTTGCCGCGCTCGCGCTCGGGCAGGAGCATCTCGTCGAGCTGACCGAGCCGCTCGATCTCGTCGAGCTCGTGGAAGCCGCCGACGTGCCGGCCGCGCAGGAAGATCCACGGCGCCTCGTTGCGCCTGGTCTGCTCGGTCAGGCGCTCGAGGAGGCGCAGGTCCGAGGCGCCCTCGAGGTCGACGTACAGGAACGCCACGCCGCGCTCCTCGAGCAGGCGCCTGGCGCGCCCGGTCCAGAGATCGCCCTCGCGACCGAACACCTGCGCGGCCAGCGCCTCGTCACCGAGCGGCGTGGCCTCGAGCGAGGTCGCGACCGAGGCCGCGCGCGGCCCCGGCACCGCCCCTTCCGCCGGCGCCGCATCCTCCACCGGCATCGCGCTCACGTACGCCGCCAGCTTGCCCGCCAGACGCTGCGCCCAGCGCACCGGCGTCGCGCCATCCCCGAGCGGCAGCGAAGCGTAGAACTGCAGCCCTGAAGCCAGGTGGTTGCGCGCACGCGAGACCCGAGACATCCGCGCACCCTACCAGAAGGGGTCCGACAGACACGGAAAACTAGGGACTAGGAACAAGGAGCAAGGAACAAGGAACGGGAACGCGGACAGACACGGAAGGGGAGCGGGCCGGCGAGGCGAGCGGAGCGAGCCGCAAGGGCGCAGCGAGCGAGGCGAGCGAGGCGAGCGCAGCGAGCCGCAAGGGCGTAGCGAGCAACGCGAGCGAAGACGCAGGGAGGGGGGCCCAGTTGGGCTCTGCCCAACTGGGGGAGGGGCGGCGCGCCCCTCCTGGTGGGCGCCTTCCGAGGCGCCCACACGCCAGCTAGCGCACGACGCGGGCGACGACGCCGGCGATCGCCACGGCGACGCCGAAGTTGAGGAGGGCGGAGCCCACGGCGGTGCGCCAGCCGCCCTCCTTCCAGATCGCGGCGAGCGTGGCGGCGCAGGGGATGTAGAGCACCGTGAAGGTGACGAGCACCAGGATCTGCCCGCGATCGAGGACGCTGCCGGTGTCGGCGGTGCCGAGCGCCGTCGCGAGCATGACGAGCGTGAGCTCCTTGCGCAACAGGCCCAGGAAGAGCGCGATGCCGATCACCTCGGGCAGCTTGAGCAGCGACACCGTCAGCGGCGAGAGCGCGCGGTTCACCACGCCGTCGAAGCCGTAGTGGCCGAGCGCTGCGAGGGCCACGCTCGACACGATGAGCACCGGCCAGGCCACCACGATGAACTCGCGCAAGCGGTGCCACACCTTCTTGACGACGATGCGCGGGTACGGACGGCGGAGCTGCGGCACCTCCATGATGACGCCGAGCGAGCGGTGCCGCTTCGAGCGCGTGAGCGCGAACGACACGCCCATCGACACCACGATGCCGAGCGCATAGAACCCGAGCGCAAAGCCCGCGCCCAGGTACTTGCCGGCCAGCGCGAGGATGACGACGCTGCGCGCGGAGCACGTCACGAACGGGATGACCAGCATGGTCACCAGGCGATCGCGCGGGTTCTCGAGGTTGCGCGTCGCCATCACGGCAGGCACGTTGCACCCGAAGCCCAGGATGAGCGGCACCACGGATTTTCCGTGCAGCCCAACGCGATGCAGGAGGCCGTCCACGAGGAAGGCGATGCGCGGCAGCAGGCCCGAGTCCTCGTAGATCGCCAGCAGAAAGAGCAGCGGCACGAGGTACGGCAGCACGATGCCGGCGCCCGCGACGAACCCGTCGGCGAGGCCCGCGAGGAGCGCGATGGGCAGCGACTTGCCGAGCCCTTCGATCGCGCCGCGCAGGGCGTCGAACGGCCCCTCGACCAGGCCCGCGATCGCGTCGCCGAGGTAGAACGCGGAGTAAAACGTCAGCAGCAGCGAGCCGAGGACGGTCAGGAGGCCGCCCACGGGATCGGTGATGAAGCGGTCGATGCGCTCGCGCACGTCGAGGCGCGTCCCGCCGTGGTGCGTCGCCACCGCCTCGTAGAGGTCGAGCACCAGCGCGTGCCGCTGCGACGAGATCACGGCGGTGTCTGCGCGAGGTCCGCGCGCCGCCCCGGGGCCGGCCTTCGCGTGCTGCTCGCCCAGCGCGTGCCGCTCCGCGCGCACGAGCTCGAGGAACGCGCCGTCCTGGGCGCCCACACGCGCCTCGAGCTCCTCGTCCCCCTCGAAGAGGCGCAGGACCACGAAGCGATCGTTCATGCCGAGGCGCTCGCGCACCGCCGCCGGGTAGCGCCCCAGCACGCGCGCGAGGTGCTCCTCGACGTCGCGGGGATAGACGGGCAGGACCGGCGCGTAGGTCGCGGCGTCGACGGCGAGCGCGGCCTCGAACAGCTCCTCGATGCCCGTGCCGAGCACCGCGACCACCGGGTGGGCACGCGCGCCGAGGCGCTCGGACAGCGCCGCCACGTCGATCTCGATGCCCTTGCGCCTGGCCTCGTCCATCATGTTGAGGCAGACCACCATCGGGCAGCCCATCTCGAGGAGCTGCAGCGTCAGCTCGAGCGAGCGCGACAGGAGCGAGCTGTCGTTGACGTTGATGACGACGTCGACCTCGCCGGAGAGCAGGAAGTCGCGCGCGACCTTCTCGGCCGGATCGAGCGACGACAGCGAGTAGGTCCCCGGCAGGTCGATGAGACGGATCGCCCTGCCCTGCAGCACGAGCGACGTCTCCGTGTAGCTGACGGTGGTGCCCGCGAAGTTGCCGGTCGCGACCTTGAAGCCCGCGACCGCGTTGAACAGCGAGGACTTGCCGCAGTTCGGCTGCCCGACCAGCGCGATGACGAGCTCGTCAGGGGAGCTTCGGCTCACGCCGCACCTCGACGCCGGCCGCCATCGCGCGCGCGATCATCACCCGCGCCCCCGTGGCCTCGTCCTCGATCAGGAGGGGTCCCGAGAACGGCGCCGCGCGCACGAGGCGCACCGCCCTGCCCTCGATGATCCCGAGCGCGTGCATCCGCCGCGTGACCGCGACGTCCCCGCGCACCGCGGCGATCTCGGCGCGCTCGCCGGCGGCGAGGTCGAGGAGCGTCACGCGGCTGCCTGCACCCCCTTTGGGTAGCACTCCTCGGGCCCGAAATCGACCTCCCCGCGCTGCGCCTCACCTCGCGGCAGGGCCGAAGATCGCGTGCCGGGCGGCCTCGCAGATGGCGCTCACGGCGGGGTGCTTGATCTTGCGCTCGACCGAGATGGCGAAGAAGTGCTGACGCACGGTGTCGACGCGGCCCACGACGCGCACGGCGTAGTCGCGCCGCACCTCGGCCTCGATGACCGCCGGCGCCGCGAAGACGCCGAGGCCCTCGCGGCCGAGGTCCTTGGTGAGCGCGCTGTCGTCGCACTCGGCCACGACGCGGGGCCGCAGGTCCTCGGCGTCGAACCACTGCTCGAGGGCGCGCCGCACGGCCGAGGGCGCCCCGGGCATCAGGAACGGCGCTCCGTCGAGGGACCGCGGGAAGCTCCGCCGCACCCTGGCCGCGAGCGGCGGCGCCGCGAAGAACGTGGTGCCGCACTCGCCGAGCCGGTGCGAGAACGCCCGCACGCGCCCTGGACCGGCGGGCCCGTCGGCGAGCACGACGTCCACGCGGTGCAGCGCGAGCTCGGCGATCAGCTCCTCGACCGACTTGTCGGCGCGGCACACGACGCGCACCGCCGGCCCCAGGCCGAACGCCGGCTCGAGGAAGCGCCGCACGAGGGACGGCGCCAGCACGTCGGCCACCCCCACGACGAGCTGCAGCGGCCGGCCGCTCGCGCGCCCCCGCAGGGCGTCCTTGAGCTCGCGCCCGAGCGTGAAGATCTCGTCGGCGTAGCGGAACGCCTCCCGCCCGGACTCGGTGAGGACGAGCTGCCGGCCGCTCCGCTGGAACAGCTTCTCACCGAGCGTCTGCTCGAGCTGGTGGATCTGGCCGTTGATCGTGGAGGGCGCGAGGCGCAGCTCGCGGCTCGCGCGCACCATGCTGCCGTGCTTGGCGACGGCCCAGAAGTAGAGCAAGTGGTGGTAGTTGAGCCACTCCACGCGCCTGGAGCATACGTCGGTTTTTACGATGTATGGACCGCTAACTTCCGAATTGTCGATTTGTCGGCGTCTGCCATGCTGGTCCTATCGAGGTGCGCCGTTGACCGAGGAGATGCAGTCCCGCGAGCTCGCGAACGACCTGCGCGAGCAGGCAAATGCCACGCGCGAACAGCTCAACCAGGCCCGCGAGCGCGACAACCACCTGCGCGAGCTGTCGCTGACCATGGCGGCCTACGACATGCGCCTGCCCATCAGCGCGATCGGGCGCGCCATCAGCAGGGCCTCCGAGGACGCCGCGCTCGACGCGGACGGGCTCGCCACGCTCGCGCGCTCGAGCCAGCGCCTCGAGCACATGATCGCGCAGCTCCTCGACTTCGCGGGCCTGCGCGCAGGCAACGCCGCCTACTTCGGCCGGGTCGACGCGGACCTCGCGCAGATCTGCACCGACGTCCTCGGCGACGTGACCCTCAGCCACCCGCGCTGCAAGGTCTCGTTCGACGTCCGCGGCAACACGCGCGGACGCTGGCACCCCTACCTCATCGGGCGCGTCGTCTCGAACCTCCTCGACAACGCGGTGCGCCACGGCTCCGACGCCAACGCGGACCTCGTCCTGCTCGACGCGGGCGCGTCGGTCGCCCTCGAGGTCACGAGCGCCGGCAAGGTCCCTGCCGAGGTCCTGCCGGTCCTGTTCGAGCCCTTCCGCCGCAGCCCGGCCGCCGACGCGGCGGAGCGCGGCGGCCTCGGCCTCGGCCTCTACATCAGCAAGGACATCGTGCTCGCGCACGGCGGGACGATCCGAGTGCGGACCGACGATCCGACGAGGACCACCTTTGTCGTCGAGCTGCCGAGGTCCCCATGAACCAGGTCTGCCAGCACTGCGATCAATCGATCGAGCGCGGCTCGAAGCACAACCTCACGAAGGACGAGGCGAGGCGCCAGCGCCAGACCTGCCCGTACTGCCGCGAGGTCGGCGTACCGACCTGCCTGCTGTCGGTGGGCGAGTACTCGTTCCTCTGCGGCCGCTGCCGCGCGCGCTGGAAGACCAAACCCGACTGAGAGGTAGATCATGGCGGCCAAGTCGATCAAGCAGAGCCCGCGCTGGACGCGAGGCTGGACGACCCGGAAGATCGGGATGGGCACGCGCGTGGTGCTCCTGCGCGGCATCGCGACCGAGCGTGTCACCGGCGTCGTCACCGAGGTGCGGATCCTCCCGCACCTCAAGCGCTTCGTGATCCAGGCCGACGGCGGCGCGACGCACTACGCGTCCGAGGCCGAGGTCGCGCTCGAGGACGATCCGACGCTGACCCCCCTCGGGCCCAGCATGCACGCCGAGTGACCCCCTACAGGAACTCGCAGACGTAGCCCGCCGGCTGCCGCGCGCGCACGTCGAAGCCGCTCTTGCCCGGCACCTCGAACGACGTCCCCGCCGGGTACGCCCGCCACTCGCCGCCCGGTCCCTTGACCTCGAGCTCGCCGCTGACGACGGTCATGCGCTCTGGGGCGTCGGTGCCGAAGTGGAACTCGCCAGCGTCGATGACGCCGACCGTCTGGCGGCGTCCGTTGCGCTCGAAGCCGACGCTCTGCACGCGGCCCTCGAAGTACGTGTTGTGGGTCAGCACGCCGACACCGTACGCGAGGCGCGCGCGCCGGGGAAGCCGAGCTGCGCGGGCATCTCGGCCGCGACGAGCGCCGCCAGGGCGGCCAGGTTCACGACGTCCTCGCGCGTGTACGCGAGCAGCGTCGAGAGCGCCGCCCCGTCGCCCGCGACGTGCTGGTGCCACAGGCGCACGGCGTCGAAGCCGCTCAGCTCGGCCAGGTGCCCCGGCCGGCGGATGCCCGCGCGCCGCTCGATCTCCTTGAGGCCGCCGCGGTAGCCGAGGCGCGCGAGCGGGTAGCGCAGATCGAGGTGCGCGCGCGGCGCGAAGTCGGGGAACGTCGCCTGCAGGAACGGCACGTCGAACGTCGCGCCGTTGTACGAGACGAGCAGCGGATGGCGCGCGGCCGCGCGCGGGAAGTCCTCGAGGTTCTCGCCGCGCACGAAGGCCTGGAAGCCGTGGCCGTCGTAGAGCCCCACCACCGTCACCACGTCGGTGCCGGGCGACAGGCCCGTGGTCTCGATGTCGAAGTACGCGGCGCGCGACGCGAACGGGCCGTGCAGGCGCCACAGCTCGGCGGGCGGGAGCCGCTCGCCGAAGAACTCGATGCGGCCGGCGTCGAGCGCCTCCTGCGAGGCCCTCACGACCTCCGCGAGGCGTGCCATGCGGCTGCCGCGGAGACGACCGCCGCGCGCGAGCGCCAGGAAGGAGTCCCAGTCGTGCGCGCCCGAGCGCCAGAGCCGCCTCTCGGTGGACGGTCCGACTCCCTGGCCATGGATGAACGAGCTCGCGAGCACTCACCCATTCTGGCGGGTGCCCATGACAGCCCTTCGCGCTACTTCTTCTTGCCGCCCTTCTTGCCGCCGCCGCCCTTCTTGCCGCCGCCCTTGGCGGCCTTGATGAAGCCGGCCGCCTCGAGGCGCTCCTTCTCCGCGAGCAGGCCGTCGCCGGGCGGGCACGCGCCGCGCTTCTCCTCGACCGTCGCCGTCGCGCCGCTCACCACCCACACCATCTCGGGCTGCACGAAGCGCCGGCGGAACCCGCCGCCGCCGCCGATCTGCATGAGCGCGAGCACCGGCGCGCCCGTCGTCGGCGCCACGTCGCCGCCCTTCTTCTTGCCCTTCTTGCCGCCGCCCCCCGGAGGCGCGAACGGCGGCACCTTGGTGTTCGCGAGCGGCACGCTCACGAGATCGCCGCGCTGCAGCGGCTCGGACTTCTGCAGGAAGAGGGTGATGCGATGCTGCACGTCGGGCGGCGTCTCGCAGTCGACGGAGACGGGGAAGTTCGGCAGGTCGGCCGCGGCCGTCTTCTCCGACGCGAGCCAGCGCGCGTCCTTGACCACGCAGAAGAACTTCTCGGGTACGCCGCCCTTGGCCTCGAGCTTGCGCATGAGCTCGGGCTTCCCCGGCACCGTCGTGCCCGAGTACAGGTTCTTCGGCGTCGCGTCGCCGCCCTTCTTGCCCCTGCCCTTGGGCTTGGCCCCGAGACGCTCCTCGAAGTCGTAGTCGATGCGCAGGTGGTTGTTGCGCTCGTAAGCGACGAAGAAGTCGGTCTTCTGCTTCCACGCCGCGTACTCGCGCAGGAGGCCCCCGACGATGACGTTCATCGCGGGATCCTGCGACGCGAGCTGCTGCGTCACGCAAGACTTGGTGAGCTTGTCGGGCCTGGGCTCGTAGCCGCGGAAGTCGCGCAGGAGCTCCGGCCAGTCGATCGTCCAGCGCGCCGACTCGAGCGCCTTCTTCTTGGCGCCCTCGAAGTTCTGCAGGTCCTCCTCCTCGACGCCCTGCTCGGCCGGCGGCTCGCGCCCCTCGATGATCGCGACGTAGCGCGGCACCTTGTTGCGGATGCAGTGCTCGCGCCGCGAGTCGTAGCGGTTCACCAGGCCCTTCAGATCGAGGCAGCGGATCACCTCGTCGAGCGCGGCCTGCGCCTTGGCGGAGCTCGCGTGCGAAGCCTCCTTGCCGCCCGCGGCAGGCGCACCCTTCTGCGCCTCGCCCTTGTTGCATGCCACGGCGGCGAGACCACACGCCGCGACCACCCAGAACGACACACGCACCATCGACATCGACTCCCCCTCGGAACGAATGGAGCGCCATCCTACAGCACGCGCGCTGGTCGGACCTGGGGAAGAAGGCGCAAAAAAAAGGCGGCCCGTTTCGGGGCCGCCCTTCTTGTGGATCCGGGGTCTACGCGAGTTACGCGTTGACGCGGCGGACGTTCACGGCCTGCAGGCCCTTCGGGCCCTGCATGACGTCGAACTCGACCTTGTCGCCCTCGGTGAGCGAGCGAAAGCCGTCCGCAACGATCGCGCTGTGGTGCACGAACACGTCGGGACCATCGCTCTGCGTGATGAACCCGAAGCCCTTTGCATCATTGAACCACTTAACACTGCCTTGCTTCACGACGTACCTCTGACAGATGGCCGCGTCGAATGGGCCATCCTACTGGAGTGCTTACGCTGTATCGGGGAACTATTCCGGGATGCTGCGTATTTCGACTGACGCGAGGATGAGGCTTATCGGCGTCGGTGTCAAGCACACATCTTCTGCAGCAACGAAAGAAGCTCGCGACCGATCGCGTCCGCGCGCCAGCCCGTGAGGAGAAATGGCAGCCCCGGCGCGCCGTCGTCGAGCGGCGCGCCCTCGAGGTGAGCGCGCGCGAGCCGCTCGAGATCGGCCATCGTGGCGAGGGTCGCAGGCGCGATCGCGAGGGCCTCGGCGCGCTTGCCGAGGTGCGCGCGCAGGAGCTCCATCTGAGCGCTGGTATCGGGACCTGGGTTGCGATCGATGCCCGGCAGCGCCTCGTCCGGCAGCGCCATGCCGCGCTCGATGCACGCGAGCAGCTCGGCCGCGTAGCGCCTCGCCTCGGGCTGCGGCAGCCCCGCGATGCCCTCGAGGCCGGCCGCCGCCGCCGGCCGCCGCCGCGCCAGCTCGACCAGCGCCGGATCCTTGATGATCCACGAGGGGCGCATGTCACGCGCGCGCGCCGTGCGCTCGCGCCACGCCGCCAGCTCGCGCAGGACGCCGAGCCCGCGACGATCGAGGCGGTTCCGGTTCTTGACGTCGCGGTAGCGCTCCTCGTCGGCCGGGATGACGTACGCCTCGGGCCGCACGAGCGGCCCCATCTCCTCCTCGGCCCAGCCGAGCCGCCCGAGCTGCTCGAGCTCGGCGATCACGCGATCGTAGGCGTCGAGGAGCGGGATGACGTCACCGAGCGCGTACTCCACCTGCTCGGGGCGCAGCGGGCGGCGCGTCCAGCCCGACCACTGCTCGCCCTTGTCGATGCGCAGGCCGAGCAGGCGCTCGACGAGGCCCGCGTAGCCGACCTGGTGCCCGAAGCCGAGCAGCGCCGCGGCGCGCTGCGTGTCGAAGACCGGCGTGATGGGCGCGCCGTGGAGCGCGAGCAGGATCTCGAGGTCCTGCCGGCCCGCGTGGACGACCTTGAGGCGCGTGGGCTCGGCGAGCAGCCGCACGAGCGGCGCGAGGTCCACCCGCAGCGGATCCACCGCGACCGCGTGCACCCGGTCCCCGAGGCGACCGGCCACCTGCACGAGCGCCAGGATCGGCCCGTACGTCCTCTCCCACGTGAACTCCGTGTCGACGGTGAGGAGGGGCGCATCGTGGAGCGGCGCGAGGGCGGCCTCGAGGGCCTCGGGGCGATCGATCAGGCGGGGATCGGACACAGTGGGACAGCCTACACCCCCTCCGAAAACGTGGACGTGGACGTAGACGTGGACGTGGACGATCCGACTCCGAAAGCGCTGCATGGCGCCTCCCGGATTTGCTAGCGTCCGCGGCGCCCCCCAAGGAGGTGCCCATGGCTCGTTCGGTCCCCCGTCTCGCCATCCTGTGCTCCGCGCTCGCGCTCCCGATCTCCGCCAGCGCGTCACCGGCGCAGCTCGTCCGGCCCGGCCAGAGCTCGCCACGCGTGACGGTCGGCGTCTTGTCGTCCGCCCGCACCGCACCGGCGGAGCGAATCGCGCGCGAGCACCTGCTCACCGCGCCCCTGGCCCAGGGCGGCGCGGGCGCCGTCGAGCTCGCGGCTCCGCAGACGCACACGCTCGGCGCGCTGCGCGTCGTTCGCTTCGCGCAGACGGTCGGCGGGCTGCCCGTGATCGGCGGCGGCGCGGCCGTGCTGGTCGACGACGCGGGGCGCGTGCGCGCGACCACGACGACGCTCGTCACCCACGCGCCGGCGGCGCTGTCGCCCGGCATCGCGGTGGACGACGCGCTCTACGCGGTGGACCGCGCGACGGTGCACGAGGGCACGCTGCGCCCCGATCACGCGCAGCTGGCCCTGCTGCGCCAGGGCGAGGAGGGGCGGCTCGTGTGGGCGGTGACGCCGCCGCCGTCGATGCTGCTGCGCTCGGCGCCGCTCGTCCTCGTCGACGCGCGCACCGGCGCCATCGTGCGCACGATCGAGCGGGCGCGCGACGCCAAGCTGCGCGTCTACCCGTCGAACCCGGTGGCGACGCCGATGACGATGGACGTGGACGTCAGTGACCTCGTCGTCGCGACCCCGCAGCACCTCAAGAGCGCGCTCGTCGACGCGCGCAACTGCCCCGACCGCCACGAGCTGACCAACGTCTCGCTCATGGGCTTCATGCTCGGCATCCACCTCTGCACGGAGGAGGCGGTCGCGACGCCGGACGCGATGGGCAACTTCCTCTACGACCCGTCGATGCCGAACGCGCCGGACGACCTCTTCGCCGAGTCGCACATGTACTTCCACGTCTCGGGCATCTACGCCTTCTTCAAGGCGCTCGGGTTCGCCGACGTCAACTCGCTGCCGCTGCGCAGCGTGGTCAACTTCCGCATCCCGATCGACGTCAACGCCGGCTTCGACATCGGCAATGCGACCAATCCCAACGGGACGCTGTTCGCGTTCGACAATGCGTTCTTCCTGCCCGGCGCGGGCGGCCTCATCCCGGGCGTCGACCGCAACTTCGACTCGATCGTGTTCGGCCAGGGCTCGCTCGTCGACTTCGCGTACGACGGCGACGTGATCTCGCACGAGTTCACCCACGCGGTCATCGGCGCGACCTCGCGGCTCGACATGATGGACCTCGACGAGCAGGGCCTCGATCCGTCCACGGGCGCGATGAACGAGGCCTACGCCGACTACTTCGCGGCCGCGCGCACGGGCAACTCGGCCGTCGGCGAGTACGCGGCGACGGGCCTTCCGACGACGGGCGGCGCCATCCGCGACGTCGGCAACACCGAGCGCTGCCCCGACGCGCTCTGGGGCGAGGTGCACCAGGACAGCCTCCCGTGGTCGGGCGCGCTCTGGCAGATCCGCTCCGCGCTCGGCGCGCCGGCGGACCGCGCGATCCTGGCGGCGATCATGATGCTGCCGCGGGACGCGGACTTCGACGACGCGTCGATGATGACGATCCAGACGATCACGACCGCGGCCGGCGCCGCCGCCGGCATGCAGGCGCGCCAGGTGTTCGAGCAGCGCAACGTCCTCGCGTGCAAGCGCGTGGTGCCGGTCGATCAGCCGCGCGCGATCGTGTTCGGGCCGGCCCCCGCCGAGACGGGGACGATGCCGTACGCGCCCCCGCCGCTCCAGCTCCAGGCGATGATCGCGGCCGGCGGCGGCATCGAGGTCAGCTTCGGCGTGCAGGCCGGCGGCGCCGCGTCGGTGCTCGGCATGGCCGGCGCGCCCGCCCCGCACCTGCTCGTCAAGAAGGACGCCCCGATCAAGTTCACGTACGCGGGCGGCACGGTCTCGAGCGACGCGATGGCCGACGTCACGGCGACGCTCTCGACGGACCCGCGCCAGCCGGGCGCGCAGGTGGGCAAGGCGTCCTGGTTCGCCGATGCGGCCGCCGGCACGTACTACCTCGCGATCGTCAATGTCGGCGACTCGGCGGTCTACCGCAACGTGGCCGTGGCCTCGCTGCCCATGGGCGCGGGCGGCGCGGGCGGCGCGGGTGGAGCAGGTGGCGCGGGCATGGGTGGCGCAGGTGGCGCGGGCATGGGCGGCGCGGGCATGGGCGGTGCGGGCACGGGCGGCGCGGGCGCCGCGGGCGCTGGCGGTGAGGGCGGCGCGGGCACGGGCGCAGGTGGCGCGGGAGCTGGCGGCGCCGGTGGCGCCGGTGGCTCGGGCGGCGCGCCGGCCAAGAAGGACGACGGCGGCTGCTCGTCCGGCGGCAGCAACCCCGGCTCCGGCGCCCTCCTGCTCCTCGGCCTCGGCCTCTTCCTCGGCCGCCGCCGCGCCCGCCGCTAGCCCCCCCGCCAGAGCCTTCGCGCCGACATCGATCGCACTCCGATCGATCTCCGAGCGCGCCAATACCGAACAAGACCCCCGCCGAGATCGATCGCACCCCGATCGATCTCGCGGAGGGGAGACCTCGGTGCTGCCCTGATCGGACGTGGCGACCGCACGGGCTGCCAGGAGCGCGTGGCAGGCGGCTCAGCCAGCGAGCAGTCGATCCGCGGCGCGCACGCTCTCCTGGGCCAGCGCGAGCTCCTCGTTGAGCGCACCGATCAATGCAGTCTCCTGCGGCTCGCCATTGGCAGAGCAGGAGACTTCCACCACCAAGGCCTCGAGGCGCCCCGCAATGCGCTCGCTGCGGACGTCGCATTGCGCGAGCTGCGCGCGCCACGCGGGGAGGGTCCGCAATGCGCGGCGCTGTGCGGAAATGACGTCGAGTTGACGCACGAGGTCATTGCCGAGGTCGAGCAGGGGCGCATAGACAGGGCGGCTCCGGGCGACAGCCTCTAGGCGGCGCAGGGCGCGCCGGGCGCGCGCGCGCGGGTGCGTGTGGCGGCGGCGGACGAGGAGCGCGGCGGCGAGCGCGAGGACCATCGCGGCGGCGGCGAGCGGAACCAGGTGGGAGGACCGCGGCAGGGGGACGGCGGCGGCGGACACGGGGGGTGGAGCGGGCGCCACCGCGCCCTCGAGCTCGAGCGCGCCGTCGAGGCGCTCGGCCAGCTCGTCCTGCGTGACGAGGCGCCGCACCGCGAGTGGAAGGAGCCGGCCCACCAGGCACGCCCCCTCGATCCCCACCGCGGCGCACGCGCGCCCCGGCTCCCCCGTGGGCTCGAAGGCGTAGGCGTGGCGCGCCTCGTCGGCGCGCACGAGGCGAAGGCCCCCAGCCTCCCAGTCGATGACGCCAGGACCGGCGGCGCCCCCGCGGCGATCGTGCGCGGCATCGATGACGGAGCCGTCCGCGCGATCCCGCAGGCTCCCGAGGACGCGCACCGGGCCGGCGACCGGGACCACGAAGGCGCCCTTCGGTAGCACCGTGCGCTCGCCGGCGCGCGCACCGGCCGAGGCGAGCAAGAGCGCGACACAGACACATGTGGATAGGCGCATATCTTCTCCGTGGGGCTCCAAGTCGAGGGGCGTCTTCGAGACCGCCGATCGTCAACCAGGCTGCCGATCGCCAGCTGGAGGCTGTTGCGGAAGTCCGGATCGTGGACGTGGACGTAGACGTGGACGTGGACGGAATCGCGACGAATCGGGCACTTCGGAGATCGTCCACGTCCACGATCACGTCCACGTCCACGTTTCGCAACGGCCTCAGCTAGAGCACCGAACGGGTTGAACTGCGTTGGAGAATGCGGGCTTGCGCAGGCCCGCTGATCCGTGGACGAGCGCCGTCGCTGAAGGCTTCGGGCTTCAGGCCTCGGGCTTCAGGCTCCGGATCCGGGTCAGAGACCCGA
>CAZQJC010000090.1:0-50357 GCA_964593795.1 uncultured Myxococcales bacterium
TTGGCCGCGAGCCGCCTGCGGCGGCTTGATGCAAGCTCAAAGCCCTGGGCGCACCCGAAGTGGGCTGGCCGAACGATCCAACTCCTCGTGATTCCTCCACCGTCGAGGGGTGTCTCCGAATCGCGGCCGGTCATTTAGGAATGGAACACGGGCGGAGCCGGAGCTCGGACCGTGGCCTCGCCGTGTCCTTGCGGATCGATGTGCGGTGGACCGGCGCGAGCGGCTTCCCTCCACCACTCGCGCCGGGGGCCCCCCCTCGCCCGACTCGGCGCCCCGGAGTGCTCACAGGGCTATCAACGAACCGGACGACCTGACCGCGGGGCGAACCCTATCAGAACGAGCGGCCAAGGGAAGCTTTTTCTACATCCCGGCAAATGTAACCGAAGGTACAAAACTCCACCTGGCGGGATCTGGCTGGCGGGATCTGGCGCGCGACCCGTGCGTCGGAGGCTTCATTCAGGAGGTCCTCGATGAAGCCCGCTCGTCCCCTCGTCACCGCCGCCATCCTCGCCGTGGGCGCCGGCGCCCTCGTGGCCGCGTTCTCCGCCCTCGATAGCAAGCCTGCCATCGCCCGGCGAAACCCGCCGCGCGACACGCCGCCGCCGCCGCCGCCCGTCCAGAACCGCCCGCGGGTCGAGGTCGTCTTCGTCCTCGACACGACGAGCAGCATGTCGGGCCTCATCGACGGTGCGAAGCGCAAGATCTGGAGCATCGCCGACTACATCGCCAAGGCGCAGCCGCAGCCCGAGCTGCGCATCGGCCTCGTCGCCTACCGCGACAAGGGCGACGCGTACGTCACGCAGGTGACCGACCTGTCGAGCGACCTCGACGCGGTGTTCCTCCGGCTGCGCGAGCTCCGCGCGGAGGGCGGCGGCGACACGCCCGAGCACGTGGGCAAGGGCCTGCACGACGCCCTCGACAAGGTCTCCTGGAGCAAGGACGGCAACGTCATGAAGACGATCTACCTCGTCGGGGACGCGCCGCCGCAGGAGTACCACGACGGCTTCTCGGCGCCGACGGCCGCCAAGAAGGCGCACGAGCGCGGCATCGCGCTCAACACGATCCGGTGCGGGGACATGGGTGACACCCAGCGCACGTTCAGGGCGCTCGCGCAGCTCGGCGGCGGCGACTTCTCGTCGATCGGCCAGGACGGCGCCGTCGCCGCGGTCAAGACGCCCTACGACGAGAAGCTCGCGGCCCTGTCGGACAAGCTCGCCGGCACCGCGATTGGCTACGGCTCCGAGGCCGCGCAGCGCGACAACCTGGCCAAGGTGCGAAACGCCTACGCGCTGCCGGCCGAGGCCAAGGCCGATCGCGCGGCCTTCGTGGCGCGCAAGGGTCGGGCGACCGACGGCGAGGACGACGTCGTGGCCGCGTACGCCGAGGGCCGCCTCGATGTCGCCGCGGCGCCCGCGGCCTCGCTCGGCGGTGGGCTCGGCGCGATGGCGCCGGCGGCGCGCGCCGAGGTGGTCGCCAAGAAGGCCGAGGAGCGCAAGGCGATCCTCAAGGAGATCGACTCGCTCGCCCAGCAGCGCGCGAAGTTCGTGGCGACCGAGAACGCCAAGTCCAAGACCTCCTTCGACGCCAAGGTGCGCGAGGGTCTCAAGAAGCAGGCCAAGGATCACGGCCTGGCGATGGAGTAGCCATGAGCCTGCCGCTCTTCCAGCACGCGCTTGCCTTCCACCATCACGGCGAGTTCCAGCGCAGCGCGATCGGCGTCACCCTCGCCACGGCCCTCGCGGGCGCGCTCTACGCATCCGCGCCCGCGCTCGGCCTCCACCCCGCCGCCGGGCTCCTCGCAGCCGTGGCGGCCGGAGCCCTCGCCGGCCTCTTCTCGCGGTCGGCCCTGGCCGCCGACCGCCGCTGGCTCGGCGCGGTGGCGCTCGCGGCCGCCTCGGGTCTCGCCTACCTCTGCGTCACGCGCCTCGAGGCGCGCGACCTCTGGCTCGGCTGGCCGGCCCCCCTCCGTGGCGCCGCGCTGGGACTGCTCGGCGGCTGCGTCGTGACGCTCGGCCTCGTCCCGCGGCACCTCGGGCGCGCGCTGGCAGCTCCGGTGCGGCCGGCGGTGGAGCCCGTGCCCGCGATGGCCGCCGCGCCATCGGCGACAGCACCACTCACGGAGCGCGCGCAGCACGCCACGGCCACCATCCTCGACGCGCTGGCGGGCGACACGAGCGACGAGGCCCGCGAGGCGCGCGCGCACGCCGCGGCGTTCACGGTCGGCGTCGGGCGGCTGGTCGAGCGCCTCGGCTGGCTCGAGCGCGCGCTCTCCGCGGTCGATTCGCCGGCCCTCGAGGCACGCAGGGCGGGCCTCTCCGAGCGCGCCGAACGAGCGGGCGACACCGAGGCGCGGGCCGACCTCGAGCGCGCGGCGACCGCCACCGCGGAGCAGCTCGCACGGGCCCGGGAGCTCGAGGGGGCGCGCGACCGCCTGCTGGCGCGCCTCGAGGCCGACGTCGTCGCGCTCGAGCGCGTGTGCCTGGCCGTCCTCGCGCGCCGCGCCGCCGCCGCGGATCGCGACGCCGACGCGATGGGCCCGCTCGTCTCCGAGCTGGGCGCGCTCACCGAGCGGATGGATCTGTCTCGGGCAGCGGAGCGGGAGGCGCAGGAGGCGGCGAAGGCGGGGTGAGCTCCCGTCCCCAGCGGAGGTAGGCCTCGCGCATCCGATCGAGGTGCGCGCGCACGTAGTCGCTGCCGAGCCTGCCCGCGTTCAGGTACTCGTCCCGGAGCGTGTACGACGTCTGCGGCAGGATCCCCTGGTTCGGGTAGAAGGTGTTGGCGGCTTGGTTGACGGTGGTGATCTGGTCGTAGCGCCAGCGCGTGGGTCCACGGAGCTGGATGCGGCCCGGGCGCATCCCCCGGCGCGGGGTCAGCGGGAGCGCCACGCGGGCGCCTGCGATCTGGGCGTCCGATCGCTGGTAGTAGACGCCCACCTCCGTGTCGCCGAAGTACCGGGCCAGCTCCACGCCACCGCCGACATCGCCGAAGAAATAGCGCCCGCCCGTGACCTCGAGGGAGCCGTCGATCCAGGGCAACCAGACGCGCGCCGAGCCGAGCGCGCTCGAGAACTCGCCGTCGAGCCGATCGCGAAAGTAGCCTCCGGAGCCGCGCAGCCAGAAGAACCCGTCCGGCGAGGCCCACATGAGCTCGCCGAGCACGCCGCCCTTGTTGCGGCGGAAGAGGCCTCCACCCGCGAGGCCCATGAGCCCGGGCGCGATGGAGAAACCCTGGTAGAGGAGCGCGTGCGCGGTGTGGATCCCGCGGCGATCCTGGCGGAACACGCCCCCGTCGTCGAACTCCTGGGACCAGGCGAGCGGGATCTCCCAGGCCGCGTTGATCACGGCGCCCGGCCAGAGCGTGGCCGTCACCTCGGGCTTGGCCGAGAGCACGTAGGCGAAAGGCGTGACCTCGGTGCCCACCACGGTCTGGATCCGCGGCGCGAGGGTGACCCGGAGCTTGCCGTAGCTCGAGTTCTGCCGGCTGCCTGCGAAGACCACGTCGGCCACCGACGACAGGCACGGCGACACGTCGAGCTCGCTCTCGAGCCGGTCGCGCCCGCCCTTGCCCTCGAGGTACGCAACGAGCGGCCAGCGCGGGACCCACAGCTCGCGCAGCGCGAGCCCGGTCTTGCGCTGCACGAGCACGATCCAGTCCAGCTCCCGCGGCGCCCGGATCGCCACGATCCCGAGGGCCACCCCGAGCCCGTCGAGCTCGTTGCCGTGGAACCGGTTGTCCTCGAGCTGCACGTACGCCGCCCGCTCGGCCTTGACGCCGACGCGCACGTTCTCGAATCCGGCCTCGACGAGCAGCCCTTCGACCACGGACATCGACACGGCGGCCGCGTCCGGGAGCTGCGCCGGCACCGGCCCGCCGACGTTGATCGTATCCCCCGACTCGATCGCATCGCCCGATTCGGGCACGGGCGATCGCTTCGTCCCCCCGAGTGGCGCCTCGACCGAGACCGCGACGTCGAGGTCCCGCACTCCGTCGCCCGCGCGGCCCCACACCGACGCCCCGAGCGCGACCGGGAGCCCTCCCACGCCGAGAGGCACGCGCGCAGCGGCCCCCAACGAGGCCCACACACCATCGTGTTCGGCCTGCAACCGGAGCCAGGAGGTGACGCGCAGCTCGGCGCCGCCGAAGAAGCCGTCGAGTCGATCGGGGCCGAACCCGAGGCCGGCCGACACGCGCAGCGGCCCGACCGTCTCGGTGGCGACGAGATAGCGGGATCGGAAGTAGGGAGACGCGCTGGCCAGGTCCTGAAGGCCCACGGCCAGATCAGGCAGGTATCGATGCGCGAGCGACAGCGGCAGCTTCAGCTTGGCCGAGGCCGACAGGTCGTTGATCACGTTGGTCTCGACGTGCGCAAGGCGGCCGCTGAACTCAACGAACGGCAGGAGGCCGAGCCCGAGGACGAAGTTGTCGGGCTCCCCTCTGCCCGGCACGCGCAAGCGCGAGTAGCTGAGGGCGAAGTGACCGTCCGCAACGACCGACGCGTCCGGGGTGGCGATGACGCCGGAGAACCCCTGGGGCGTGAGCGAGCCTCCATCGGAGCGCGCCAGCGCGGGCCAGGTGGCCACCGCCAAGGCGGCGAGGCACCACCACCTGGTCGTCGAGCCATGCCGCGCCATCCGGGGCGGAAGCATCGCACAGACGCTGCGGGGGCCGAAGACGACGGCGGCGGCGTGATCGAGCGCAAGGCCTGGAGCGAGCCAAGCCCCTTGAACTACTGGGTGTCACGGCCGAAGGATCCGCGGTTGAGCCGGACGTTGAGTCGCCGGACATGATCCGTTAGGATAGCGTTCTTCATTTGCGCTGACGGATCGGAGCCTCCGTCGGCACTTCTTGATCGAAGAGACTGGCTCTTGGCTTACACGAGAGGTGCTCGGTGAAATCCGGAGAATGGGGGGGGGCCTCCACGCAGGACCAAAAAGCTGCAGGCCTGTTCGAACGCCTGACCGGCGGCCTTCCGCGACAGCTCGTCATCGCGCTCCACGTCGGGCTGTTCTTCGCGGCCTACCTGGGGGCGGTGTTGCTGCGGTTCGACTTCTCGCTCGGCACGGCGCCGAGCACCGTCGTGCGTTTCATGCCGATCGCCGTGGGCGTTCAGGCGGCGGCGTTCTTCCTCCACGGAACGCACCGGGGCTGGATGCGCTACGCTGGCCTGCAGGATCTCGCGATCCTCGGGCGCGCCGCCTGCATCGCGCTCGTCGGGGCGCTGCTCGTGCTCGAGTTCGGCTGGAAGCCCGACCTCTCCTTCCGGTCGATCCTGCTCATCGACTTCGTGCTCCTGATGTTGCTGCTCGGCAGCGCGCGCTTCGGTGTGCGCATGATCCGCGAGGTCATCGAGCCGACGCTGTCGTCTCAGGACGGCGCGTCGCGGCTACTCATCGTCGGCGCCGGCGACACCGCGGAGTCGCTGATCAAGGAGATCCGGCGCAACCGTCGCATCCGCTACAACGTGGTCGGCTTGGTCGACGACAACGCCAAGAAGCACGGCACGATGATCTGCGGCGTCAAGGTGCTCGGCGACATCGACCACCTGCCCGAGCTCGCGGAGCGCCACAGCCCCGACGAGATCATCATCGCCACGCCGACGGCGTCGGGCGCGCAGATGCGGCGGATCGTCGGCAGCTGCACCCGCACGGAAGTTCGCTTCCGCAGGCTTCCGGCGCTCGAGGACCTCGTGCACGGCAAGGTCACGGTCAACCAGATCCGCGACGTCAACATCGAGGACCTGCTCCGCCGCGAGCCGGTGCAGCTCGATCACTCGGCGCTCGAGCACTACCTGCACAGTCGCACGGTCCTCGTGACCGGCGCGGCGGGCTCCATCGGCTCGGAGATCTGCCGGCAGGTGGCGCGATTCCAGCCCAAGCGCCTCCTGCTCGTCGAGCGCTTCGAGAACGCGCTCTTCCTCATCGAGCGCGAGCTCCGCATCAACTACCCGCAGCTCGAGGTCATCCCGCTCATCGCCGACGTCACGGACGGCGAGCGCATGCGCCTCATCTTCTCCGAGCGTCGCCCCGAGGTCGTCGTCCACGCCGCCGCGCACAAGCACGTGCCGATGATGGAGATGAACCCGGGCGAGGCGATCAAGAACAACGTCTTCGGCACCAAGATGGTGGTCGACCTCGCGCACGAGTTCGGCGCGCAGTCATTCGTCCTCATCTCGACGGACAAGGCCGTCAACCCGACGAGCGTCATGGGCGCGACCAAGCGCTGCGCGGAGCTCTACGTGCAGGCCAAGGCGCGCATCAGCTCGACGCGCTTCGTGGCGGTGCGCTTCGGCAACGTGCTCGGCTCGAACGGCAGCGTCGTGCCGATGTTCCAGGAGCAGATCCGTCGCGGCGGGCCCGTTCAGGTCACGCACGAGGAGATGCGCCGCTACTTCATGACCATCCCCGAGGCGTCGCAGCTCGTGCTGCAGGCCGGCGCGATCGGCGCGGGCGGCGAGGTCTTCGTGCTCGACATGGGCGAGCCGGTCAAGATCGCCGACCTCGCGCGCGACCTCATCCGCCTCTCGGGCTTCTCGGAGGACGAGATCGCCATCGAGTTCACCGGCGTCAGGCCTGGCGAGAAGCTGTTCGAAGAGCTCTCGCTCGACAGCGAACAGGCTGCCAAGACCAAGCATCCGAAGATCTGGGTCGGGCGCGTCGCCGCGATCCACCCGGCCGAGGTCGAGATGATGCTCAAGCGCCTCAAGGGAGCGTCGCACGGCACGCGCGCCCAGGTGCTCCACGAGCTCGGGCGTGCAGTGCCCGAGTTCAAGAGCTCCTCGCCCGAGCCGACCGAGAAGCCCGCCGTGGTCTCGGCCGACCTTCCCCGCAGCCGCCCCTCGCTACACTCCATCGCCGCCTCCTAGGCGACGATGCGCTGCGCCAGCGCACGCGCGTTCGCCGTCCTCGGCGCTCTCACCTCGGGAGCGTGTCTTCCGAGCACCAGGCCCCCCGACCTCTCGATGACCGGACAGACGCGGTGCAGTGTCGTCCCGAGCCAAGCGCGACCGCTGATCGTCGAGTGGCCCGCGGCCGATCGCTCGGGGCTCGAAGCGCTCGCGAGCCAGGGCATCGTCGCGGTGCGCTACACCGGCTGCGAGATGGAAGTCCTGAGCCGGTGCTCGGCGACCGGTTCTTACCGATACCTGCCGACGACGCGGCAACACGACCGGCTCGCCATCCGCACCGCGGACGAGCTCTACGCGAAGCTGCCCCTCGGCGCGGTGAGCCTCGAGGGAAAGCTCGCGAGCGCGGGCGAGCTCAACGTCTCGATGACCGTGGTCGGCAACCATGTCGCGACCCGTGCGGAGGTGGACGCCGAGGAGCTCAAGGGTGACTGCGCACGCGCCACGCACCTGGTGGTCAGGATGAGCGTCGGGGCGTTCGAGTTCTTCGCGGGCTCGGAGGGCGAGGTCGCGGGCGGCGTTGCGGTCGGGGGCGGCGCGGGCGTCCGGCGCGCAAGCGCCAAGGAGACCCTCAACCAGGCCGGGCACCAGGTCGCGTGCGAACAGGCCACGCGCGGGGACGAGCGTGCGCCCGAGGGCTGCGCGGCGCTCCTGCGGCTCGAGGTGGCGCCCATCCGCGGCCTGCCCGCGCTGGCGGCTGCAAGGCCCGTGGAGCCGACCGAAGGCGCGCTGGTGTCACCGCGGAGCCTGCGCGTGGGGGGCCTGTCGGCCGGCGGCGCGGGCCTGGTCGCGATCACCGCGGGCATCGTGTATGGCGTGCGCGCGCACCAGCTCAGCAACGAGGTCTCGGCGCTCAAGACCGGTGCGTGGCAGCCCGAGCTCGACGCAAAGGTCAACCAGGGCTCGGGCTACGAGCGGAACATGTACATCCTGCTCGGCATCGGCACGGCGTTCGCGGGGGCTGGCGGGGTGCTCTACTACCTCGGGCTCACCCGAGAGGGTCAGGGCCCGAGCGTCTCTGCCGTCCCATTGCCAGGCGGAGGGGGCATGGCCGTGAGAGGCACCTTCTGAGCGCGCGAGGACATCGATTGCTCGGGGCGTGCGCCGCGGCGCTGGCCCTGTCGTGCGCCACGGCCCCGGGGATGCCGCCTTCCCGCGCCAATGCGCTGCTCGGAAGATCCGCACCGACATTCAATCGCCGCGCCCTCGACGGGCGCTCGGTGGCCACGCACGAGCTCCGTGGCAGGGCCGTCGTCGTGAAGTTCTTCGCGAAGTACTGCGTGCCGTGCAGGGCCTCCCTGCCGGCCGCGGAGAGGGCCCATCGGAGGCTGGGAGACTCCGTAGCGTTCATCGGCATCGCGGAAGACGAGTACGCCGCCGACGCCCAGGCGATGGTGACCGAGTACGCGCTGTCGTTCCCCGTGATCCACGACGCTGGCCAGGTGCTCTGGGGGAGATTCCGCGGCGACGAGCTGCCCCTGACATTCGTCCTCGACGCCGCGGGCGTCGTCCGGTGGATCGGGGCTTCGAACGGAGAGGACGATCTCGCGCAGGCCATCGATGCGACGCTGACTCCGGAGCAGGCCCAAGGCGCCACGGGGGAGCGGCCGTGACGCGTCTTACGTTTGCGTTTGTCGCACTTGGATTGGGCTGCTTCCGCCCGGATTACGCGACGGGCCTGCAATGCAGCGTCGATGGGACGTGCCCGCCAGGCCAAAAGTGCGATCCGGTGGACCGGGTGTGCAAGACGACACTGCGCGCGTCTTCGGACGGTGCGTGCATCGAGGGGCTCGGCTGCCGCCCCACCGACCAGCCCTGCCGAACCGGTGTGACCTCTTGCGAGGGAGGCCTGATGCGCTGCTTGCCGAGCGGCAACTGGCCCGATGGAGACTCGTGCGGCGAGGGGGCCGTGTGCACGGACGGGCTCTGCGAGCCGTGCAATGCGAGCGAGGCGTGCACCCCGGCGAATCCG
The DNA here is from genome assembly GCA_964593795.1 of uncultured Myxococcales bacterium. Lineage (GTDB taxonomy): Bacteria > Myxococcota_A > Polyangia > JAHFDS01 > JAHFDS01 > JAHFDS01. The sequence goes on from CAZQJC010000090.1 coordinate 8,874, forward strand.
TGCCACGCGGGACGGTTGGCTTGCGACCAAGGGCGGCGCTGCGTCGAGACGGGCGGGCTCCTGGCCGACGGCGAGACGTGCGGAGACGGCCAGGTCTGCAAAGGCGGCCAGTGCGGTCCTTGTCGTGAGGGCACGGCCTGTCGGGAAGCCTGCTTCGTCGGCACGATCGCGTGCGCGACGGGCAGCCCCGTCTGCCGGCCCACGATGGGTCTGCCCGATCGTACGCCCTGTGGCGAGGGGAGCGTCTGCATCGCGGGGCAGTGCACGGTCAATGCGCCCGTCCGGCTCGCACGGACGATCGTCGGCAACTGGACGAGCGGTCGGTCCCTGGTCCTGTCCGGGGGGGAGCTGTTCTGGACCCAGGGCCCGACCGTGATGCACATGCCACGCGAGGGCGGCACGCCGGTGCTGATCGGCACCGCCGGAACCGCCTCGATGCAGTCGAACCTCGCCGTCGTGGGCGGGCACGTGTACTGGGGCCAGGACGGGGGGGGCGACGGAACGGGGACCCTGTTCCGCGACGGCGCTGCGGTCGCGATGGCGCTCAATCAGATCGTGGGCCTCGGCACGGACGGGACGACGCTCTACCTCGTCGTGCGCAATGCCCCGGCGAGCTCCTCGATCGACACGCTGAGCGGCAGCCTCTTCCGGACCGCCGAACGCAGCGCGCCCATCGGCCCGAGCCTCGTGGTCGACCCGACGCACGTCTTCTTCAGCTCGTCCGGGACCTGGCGAGTGGCTCGCTCCGGCGCGTCGGCACCGGAGCCGGTGCTCCCCGGTGGCTGCTCCGTCCCCCTCCGGGTGCGCTCCGGGCAGCTGTACGTCGAGGAGCGCGTCTCGTGCTTCAGCCCGAACGGGCTCGCCAGGGTGTCGGTCGAAGGTGGTCCGCTCACCCACTTCGTGAGCGCCTGCGATGGGAACGCCGTCTACGCCTCGGCCGAGGACGCGGATCGCCTGTACTTCGGGTGCAATGACATCATCGTCTACCTCGGTGACGGCGAATCCGAGCTGCAGTTCCTCCATCGCGGGCACACGCCGACGTCGATGGCCGTGGACGAGCAGTACCTCTACTTCATAGACAAGAACTCGGGCGAGCTCCTGCGGATCTGGAAGTGAGCGGCGGCCTGCCTAATCGACGCGGAAGGTGCTGTTGCCGATGATGACGGCGGGGCGGCCTTCGGGGAAGCCCGCCCGACCGATGCTGGCGCTCCCGATGTCCACGGGCCCGGAGGTCACGTCGCCGCGCAGAAGATACCGGTGGCCCGCGCGCCCCTCGATGGGCACCGACTCCGTCCGGACGATCACGCTGCCGTCGGGCCCGACGGCCTCGATGCTCGTCGATTCAGAAAGCTGGCTGCGCTGGGTCACGACGCCGCTCGGAGAGCGCGTGAACGCCTGGAGGACGCCGCCGACCTTCCGGGTGAACGCCACCCAGCCACCCGACATGCCGGACGAGAGGTGCTCCCCCTCCGCGAGGAGGATCTCCTCCGATTCGTCCGTCAGACAGAGCTTCTCGTAGGGCGGGCTCCAGGCGCGGGTCACCAGCGCCCGTACCCCGTCGGTCGTGATCCGCGCCGTCTCTCCGCCACACCGGCCGGCGGAGTGCGCGAGGGCCGTGACCACGCCGCCCCTGCGGCGGTAGACGAGCGGATCGTGGCGGCTGCCGAACACGAGGTCGCCGTTCGGACCGAGCGCCACGACGGCGTCGTGCCCGCTCGCCTCGGAGACGTGCGTGTTCGACCCAGCCGTCAGATCGCGCATCACGAGCTCGGACGCGCCCTCGAAGGGCGCCCAGATCGCCGACTCGGCGGTGACGCGGAGGCTGTCGAGCCGGCAGCGCCCGAGGTCGACTTGGGCGCGGTCGCGGAGCTCGACGAGCCGCGCAGCTCCGGCCGGCTCCTCCGCGGTGATCACGTCGAGCGCGCCGTGCGGCGTGAGGAAGGCGCTCAGCGCGCGGGAGTCGTCCGCCAGGGTCGTGACCGCGCCGGTCGAGACCCTGAGCGCACGCAGCGCCCGCGGCGTGGGCGCGCACGCGGTGACGCCCGAGAGGCAAGGTGGATCGGACACGAAGAGGAGCCGATCGGCGCCGAGATCCACGATCGGCCCGGGCGCGCTGGCGACCTGCACGAGGTGCGGGTTGGACTCGACGTAGACGAGCACGGCCGCCGTGGTGGTCTGCCCTGCGTGATCGCGCGCCTCGAACGTGATCGGGACGGGAAAGCCCTCCGCGAAGGCCAGGTCCACCAGACCGTCGACGGTGCTCGTCCCGTCGGGCAGCCCCTTGACCTGCAGCGAGGCGCAGCCGCCGGGATCGTCGTCGGCGCAGGACGCCGCGACGCGCAGCGTGGTCCGCGCCACCGATTCCTGGGCCGGCGCGATCACGGTGATGACGGGGGGCCGGTCGATCAGGACGGTGCGCGCGGCGCTGGCGATATTGCCCTCGAGGTCCGTGGCGGTGACGGTCAGACGCGCGGGACCGCGCTCGAGGCCCGCCACGGCGAGCGTGCCCGTCCAGCCCTCCGGCCCGGTGCGCAGGGAGACGGCGCGGTCTCCGATGCGCGCCTCCACGCCCTGCAGCAGGAGCCGGCTGCCCACCGCCGCGACGACGGAGATCGCCTCCCCGGAAGGGTCGCACCCGGTGGGCGCGGCGACGCGGACCTCGAGCTCCCCGCCGCCGCCGAGCGCGTCGGCCCCGCAGCCGACCTCTGCCCCCGAACCTGCACCGCCCGTGGGCGCCCCAGGACCGCCCTTTCCCCCGCAGCCGAGGCAGAGGAGCGAGCCAGCGATGAAGATTGGTCCTCGCACCCCTACGACGGTAGCACGGGCAAGAGACGCTCAGACCGCGACGTCGAAGCGCTCGAGCCAGAGGTCGAGCGTCAGCAGCGTCCAGAGCTTCCAGGTGTTCTCCTGGCGCTCCGCGTAGTGGTCGTCGAGGATGCGCTTCGCCGCCGCACGATCGAGCACCGCGCCCAGGCGGCCGCGCAGCACCGCGCCCTCGACCTGCGGGCGCAGCTCCTGGCGCAGCCACGAGCGCGCCGGCATCGTGAAGCCGGCCTTGGGGCGGTACGCGTAGCCCTCTCCCACGCGCTCGGCGCAGATCTGCTTGAGGAGCACCTTCTGCTCGCGCAGCGTCGCGCGCAGCGCGTCGGGGATCGCGAACGCCAGCTCGGCGAGGCGATAATCGAGCAGCGGCACCCGCACCTCGACCGACGCGGCCATCGACGCCTTGTCCGAGTAGATGAGGTTGTGGCTGGCGAGGAAGCCCTTGAGGTCGAGCCGCTGCGCCTGCGTCAGCGCCGAGGACGCCTCGAAGCCCGCGAGCACGGAGCGCAGCTTGTCGCCGAGCGGCGCGCGCCAGGAGCGTCCGACGAGCGCGTCGATCTCGGCGCTCGCGAGGTGGCCGGACATGTTGACGTAGGACTGCGGCCACTCGTCGAGCACCGACCCGACGAGCCGGTCCGCGTGGCTGGCGAGCCGCTTGGCGGGCCCTGACGGCAGGCGCTGCGCCGCGCCCGTGAGCGCGTGGAGCGCGCGGCGCGCCACGTCCGGCAGGGCCTCGAGCGCCGGCAGCGCCTGCACCGCGCCGTAGCGCGAATAGCCGCCGAAGAGCTCGTCGCCGCCCATGCCGGAGAGCATGACGATGGCGCCGGACTGCCGGGCCCTTCGCGCGAGCCGGAACGCCGGGACGATCGCGGGATCGGCGATCGGCTCGTCGAGGTGCCAGATGAGGCGCTTGTAGTCCTCGTAGAGCCCCGCGCTCAGCTCCTCGCTGAAGTACTGCATCCGCGGATGCTCCGCGGCGAAGCGGTCGGCCCACGCGCCGTCGTCCTCGATGCCCTCGTACTTCTGGTCCGCCGCCGACAGGCGCGCGCTCACCGCGATGAGCTCGGGGACCGTGCGCAGCGCCGACTGCGTGATGAGGCTCGAGTCGACGCCGCCGCTGATGTACGAGCCCACCGGCACGTCGGCGATGAGCTGGAGCCTGACCGCGTCGTCGAGCAGCCCCTCGAGGCGCTGCCTCGCCTGGCGCGCATCGATGAGCCCCACCGGCCGGACGTCCCAGAAGCGCTCGACCTCGAGCCTGCCCCCGGCGAAGCGTGCGAAGGAGCCCGCAGGCAGCTTCGCGATGCCCTCGAAGAGGGTGTGCGGCTCCTGGACCCACATCTGCGCGAGGTACTCGCCGAGCCTTACGCGATCGAGGCGCGCCGCGACCCCGAGCGGCAGCATCGCCTTGATCTCGGAGCCGAACACGAGGCCCTCGCGGGCCATCGCGTAGTAGACGGGCTTGATGCCGAGGTGGTCCCGCGCGAGGACGAGCTCGCCGGTCTCGCGATCGACGATGGCGAGGCCGAACATGCCGTTCAGGCCCGCGAAGATCGCCGGGCCGCGGCGGGTGTAGGCCTCGAGCAGGACCTCCGTGTCCGAATGCGAGCGGAACACGACGCCCTGCCGCTCGAGCTCCCCGCGGATCTCCTGGTAGTTGAAGATCTCGCCGTTGAAGACGATCGTGAAGCGCCCGTCGGCCGACGTCATCGGCTGGGCACCGCCCGGGCTCAGATCGATGATGGCGAGGCGCCGGTGCCCGAGCACGGCGCGCGTCGGGCCCGCCGCGATGTCCGCGGTGCCCTCGCCGTCAGGACCCCGGTGCGCGATGACGTCGAGCGCGCGCTGGAAGGTCGCCGCGTCCGGCGGGCTCTGCCCCGCGTAGCCGAGGATGCCGCACATGTCAGTGCTCGCGGTGCCGGGGGCGTGCGCTCATGCCTGGGCGCGGGTCGCCGCGGCGGCTCCGTCCTCGAGCACGCGAGGCACCGTCACCACGGCGCCGGTGCGCAGCGACTCCACCGCGCAGAGCCCGAGCAGCGACGTCACGTAGAGCTCGCGGAACGGGATGGGGGCCGGCCCGCCGCGCTCGATGGCGTCGAAGAACGCGTCGATCTCGGCGGCGTGACCCTTGTCCTGGCCCATGAGCTTGTGGTCCTTGCCCTTGCCGTCGCGGATGGCCCTGGTCGAGACGAAGTCCTCGAGCTGGAAGACCGAGGACTCGCCGAAGATCTCGAGGCGCTCCTTGGCCAGCGCCTTGTCGCCGGACGAGAGATAGGCGATCGAGCCGATCGACCCGTCCGCGTAGCGGCAGGTGATGAGCACGTTGTCCTCGTGCGCCTGCCCCGCCTTCTGCAGCGTGGGCACGGTGTACACGCTGACCGGATCGCTGCCGATGATGTACTGGAGCAGGTCGAAGAAGTGGCAGCCCTCGCCGAGGATGCGACCGCCGCCCACGGCCTCGTCCTGCGTCCAGTGCGACGACGGGATGAAGCCGGCATTGACGCGCATCTGGACCACGAGCGGGCCCGAGCGACGCGCGAAGAACTCCCTGGCCTGGCGCGCGCCCGGCGAGAACCGCCGGTTGAACCCCACGAGGAGGAGGCCCTCCGGGTTGCGCTCGTGCGCCGCGCGCACGTCCTCGAGGCCCTCGCGCGTGATCGACAGGGGCTTCTCCACGAAGACGTGCTTGCCCGCGTCGAGCGCCCGGCAGACGAGCGACGCGTGGCTGTCGTGCCGCGTCGCGATGAACACGCTCGAAATCGCCTTGTCCTCGAGCACCCGCGACGACTCGGTCGTGCAGTACGAGAAGCCGTACGAGTCGCCGACGGCGCGCGCCGTCATGCCCGTCCCCGTGGCCACGCCGACGAGCCGCACGCGGCGCTGCCGGCTGATCTTCGGCAGCAACACGGCCTGCGCGAACGAGCCCGCGCCGACGAAGCCGACGCCGAGTGAGCCTCCGCCGAGGCGCCGGAGGGCGCCGAGCGGCTTGTCCTTGATGCGGATCTCCGGCGTGGGCGCCGCCTTCTCGGGATAGTCGAGCAGGATGCCGAGGTAGGGCGTCTTGCCGAGCATGAGCGCGTAGGCGTCCTCGGCCTTGCCGATAGTGTAGCGGTGGCTGATGAGCGGCTGGAAGTCGAGCTTGCGCTGGCGGACGAGCTCGAGCACGGCCTCGAGGTTGCGTTGCTCGGTCCAGCGCACGTAGCCGAACGGGTAGTCGTGCCCCTTCTCCTCGTACTCTGGGTCGTAGCGGCCCGGCCCGTAGGACATCGAGATCGCGAAGTTGATCTCCTTGAGGTAGTAGGGCTCGCGCGGCAGCTCGAGGCCCACCGCGCCGACCACGACCACGCGGCCCTTCGGGCGCGAGATCTCGCCGGCCTTCTCGACCGGCTCGCTGCTCGGGGTGCTCGCCGTGATGATGACGGCGTCCGCGCCGCGGCCGCCGGTCACCGCGGCGACCTTGGCCGCGAGGGCGTCGGTCCCGAGGAGCGCGAGGTCGTCCGCGCCGAGCTTACCGGCGAGCTCGACCTTGTCCTTGGCCAGATCTGCGCCGATCACGCGGCAGCCGTTCGCCTTGAGGAGCTGCACCGTGATCTGGCCGACGAGGCCGAGGCCCATGACCACGACGGTCTCGCCGATCGTGGGGGCGACGAGCCGAACGCCCTGGAGCGCGATCGCCGCGACCGTGCAGAACGCGGCGTGCTCGAACGACACCTCGTCGGGCATCGGCACGAACAGGTTCTTCGGGACCCAGAACTCCTCGACGTGCGCGGCATACCCGGTGCCCGCGCAGGCCACCCGGTCGCCGACGCGCACGCCCGTCACGCCCTCGCCGACGGCCTTGACGATGCCCGCGGCCGAATACCCCATCGAGAGCGGCGCGGAGAGCTTGGTCTGCACCTTCTCGTAGACCGCCCAGAAGCCCTCGGTCTTGAGCATCTGCAGGACCTGCTTGACGCGGTCGGGGCGATCCATCGCCTTGCCGACCAGGCTCTTCTTCGCGATCGAGATGACGGACTTCTCGGTGCCCGCGGAGATGAGCGAGCACACGTTCTGCACGAGGATGCCACCGGCGCGGAGCCGCGCCTGGGGGACGTCGAGGACCGACGTCTCTCCGGACCGCATGTTCTGGACGACCTGCTTCATAGGGCGCGGATTCTAGGTGAGTCGAGGGGGGTGCACAACCGCCGGAAGGAGCTCAGCGGAGGTCGCGCTCGGTCGCCCAGGCGGCGAACGCGTCGGCGATCCGCTCGGCCGCGTGCCCGTCCCAGAGCGCCGGGACGCGGCCCTGCTTGCGCTCGCCCGAGAGGACGGCGCGGGCCGCCGCCACGATGCGGCGGGGGTCGCGCCCGAGCAGCACGTTCGTGCCCTCGGTCACGGTGACCGGGCGCTCGGTGTTCTCGCGGAGCGTCAGACACGGGACCTGGAGCGCCGTGGTCTCCTCCTGGATGCCGCCCGAGTCAGTCAGCACGACGGCCGCGGCGGCCATGAGCGCGAGGAAGTCGATGTAGCCCATCGGCGCCACGAGGCGCATGCCGGGCGCGCGCTCGAGGCGGCCGCTCAGGTCCGCGGAGTCCTTGATGCGCTGCTGCGTCCGCGGATGGATGGGGAAGAGCACGGGCAGGTCCTTCGAGAGCTCTCCGAGCGCGTCGATGAGCTCGCCGAGCGTCTTCGGATCGTCGACGTTCGACGGCCGGTGGAGCGTGGTGAGGATGAAGCGCCCCCGCTCGAGGCCGAGGCGCGACAGCGCGTCGGAGCGCTCGGCGGCGGGCATCGCCGCGCGGAGCGAGTCGATCATGACGTTGCCGACGCGGACGATCTTCTTGGCGGGGACGCCCTCCGCGAGCAGGTTCTCGTCGCCGTCGGGCGAGGGCGTCAGGAGCAGCTCGGAGAGCCGGTCGGTGACGAGCCGGTTGATCTCCTCGGGCATGGCCGGATCGTTCGACCGAAGACCGGCTTCGATGTGCGCGATCGGGATGACCGCCTTGGCCGCGACGATCGAGGCCGCCATCGTCGAGTTGACGTCACCGGCGACCACGACGAGGTCGGGGCGGACGTCGGAGATCACCTTCTCGAGGGCGATCATGGTGCGGCCCGTCTGCTCCGCCTGGGTGCCCGAGCCGATGCCGAGGTGAACGTCCGGCGCCGGCATCTGGAGATCGCGGAAGAACACGTCCGACATCGCGGCGTCGTAGTGCTGACCGGTGTGAACCAGGGTCTGCTCCGCGAACCCGCGGGCCTTGACGGCCTTGAGCACGGGGGCGACCTTCATGAAATTCGGGCGCGCGCCGACAACGTACAGGATCCGCATGCGGCGGGTTTCTAGCAGCTTTTTCCGGGCGTGTCACCGCGCCGCGGGCGACACGGATCCTGTGCGCCTGGCGCGACGCAGGTCAGGGCGCTTTACCCACCCCGGGTGATCGCGTATGGTCTGCCACCTTTTTTCGAGAGAACTGGCATGACCAAGAAGATCGCGCTGATCACCGGAATCACTGGGCAGGATGGATCGTACCTGGCGGAGCTCCTGCTCTCGAAGGGCTACGCCGTGCACGGCATCGTGCGCCGCGTCGCGCTCGAGGACGCCGACCACCGGATGTCCCGGATCAAGCACCTGCTCAAGGATCTGAACCTGCATGCGGCCTCGCTCGAGAGCTATCCGAGCCTGTTCCAGGTCGTGCAGAACACCCAGCCGACCGAGGTCTATCACCTCGCCGCGCAGAGCTTCGTCTCCTACTCGTTCGAGGACGAGTTCTCGACCATCAACACGAACGTCAACGGCACGCACTACATGCTCGCGGCCGTCCGTCAGGGCGCGCCGTCGGCCCGCTTCTACTTCGCGGCGTCGAGCGAGATGTTCGGCAAGGTGCGCGAGGTGCCGCAGAGCGAGAAGACCCCGTTCCACCCGCGCTCGGCGTACGGCATCTCGAAGTGCACCGGCTTCGAGCTGACGCGCAACTACCGCGAGGCGTACGGGATGCATGCGTCGAGCGGCATCCTCTACAACCACGAGTCGCCGCGCCGCGGCTACGAGTTCGTGACGCGCAAGATCACGCACCACGTGGCCAAGATCAAGCTGGGCCTGACCAAGGAGCTGCGCCTCGGCAACCTCGAGGCCAAGCGCGACTGGGGCCACGCGCAGGACTACGTGCGCGCGATGTGGCTCATGCTGCAGCAGCCCACGGCCGACGACTACGTGGTGTCGATGGGCTACTGCCACTCCGTCGCCGAGTTCTGCGAGGCGGCGTTCTCGCACGTGGGCCTCAATTACAGGGACCACGTGGTCGTGGACGAGCGGTTCTTCCGCCCCGCCGAGGTGGACATCCTGCTCGGCGATCCCACGAAGGCCAAGTCGGTCCTCGGCTGGAAGCCCGAGAAGAGCTTCAAGGACCTCGTGACCGAGATGGTCGACGGCGACCTGCGCGCGCTCCGCGAGCGCGGCTGACCCTCCTCAGCGCACCCGCCCACCAGCCTTGCGCCCGCAGCGCATTTCTGCAGCGCTTGCCGGCCAGCGTGAACGTCTGCGGATCGGGCCGGGCATCCCGGTCCGGGGAGGGTGTCCGCCGAGCTTCGTTCGCGATAGGATCCGCGTGTGCATCGGTGGCTCGTTTCGGTGCTGGTGCTGGGTGGATGTGACGGCGCGAGCCACGGGCTGACGCGCTCCGACGGTGCGGCGCTGGTGGACGCGATTGCGCAACCGGACGGAGGGGGCGTGTCGGACGGAGGAGCGACGGACGCGCCCGGCTCCGATGACGCCGGGCCGCCCCGACGGAGGCTCCTCGGGCGCGTCACGGCTGACGGCGTGGCCCGTCCGGGCGCTCGCGTGGACATCCTCGGCACTTCGCTCTTGTCGCTGACCGACGACGGTGGTGTCTTCATGTTGGCGGAGCCTCCGTCGCGGGGGCGCATCCTCCTGCGCTTCGATGCCGACCGGGACGGGCACCAGGAGCTGCAGACATTCTTCGAGTTCGTCGGCGACGCGACGACGGGCGACATCGACCTCGGCACCATCGCACTGCAGCGGGCGGGCGCACTCCGAGGGCAGGTCCGCCAAGGCGCCGGCGGACCTCCGGCTGGTACAGTCGTGCTGATCCCGGGCGGCCCCTGGTTGACCACGACCGCTGTCGACGGTCGGTTCGACCTGCCCGACGTGCCAGCGGGCCAGTGGACGGTCGCCGCGGTCGCGCCCGGTGGCAGCGCCCTCGTGCAGCGTGAGGTCAGCGTCGCCGAGGAGGAGACCACCACCGTAGATCTCGCGCTGACTTCGCCGCCCGTCGCGGGCGCCGTGTCGGGACGAGTCACGCTGGCCGATTCCGTCGATGCAACCGGGGTCGACGTCCGCATCCTCGGGACGCCGCTGGCCACGACGGCCGACGCGTTCGGCCACTATCGGTTCGCCGACGTGCCGGCAGGCGCCTACACCGTCATTGCGAGCCATGATGGCTATCGAGATGCCGCGCTGCCAGACGTGCTCGTGAGCTCACCCGAGGAGGTGCTGCCCGATCTGCTCCTGCACCGCGCCGCGGCCGGTGCCCGGCCCGACATCGCCATCGTGAGCCCGAGCTCCGACGTGCTCACCGAACGATTCACGATCGAGGCCGAGGCCTCGACGCGGCTGCCCGTAGCAGCCGTGGAGATCGTCCTCGATGACATCACGCTCGTCACGCACATTCGCGAGCCGTTCGCGGTCACCGTGGATCCGACCATGTACCCTGTGGGCCCCCACTTCATCGCGGTGTTCGCAAAGGACGTCGCCGGCAACCTCGCCACGGCGCAGCGCGCGGTCGAGTTCCGCGCCACCTGTGGCAATGGCGTCCTGCAGGGCGCGGAGGAGTGCGACCAGGGCCCCGCCAACGCCGACGGCGCGGCGTGCACTTCCAGCTGCATGCGAGCCCGCTGCGGCGATCATCTCGTGCAGGTGGGCATCGAGGAGTGCGACCAGGGGGGTATGAACGCGGATGCGGCCGCCTGCACTTCCAGCTGCAGAGCCGCCCGCTGCGGCGACGGTCTCCTGCGAGTGGGGGTCGAGGAGTGCGACGAGGGGGGCATGAATGCAGACACCGCGGCGTGCACAGCCGCCTGCAAGCGCGCGCGCTGCGGTGATCTCTTCGTACAGGCGGGCGTCGAGGCCTGCGACGATCCGCAGCGGGGGCCGGACACCCGGTGCCCGACCGACTGCAAGGACCCGTGGCGTCCGATGACGACCACAGGACAGCCCGCGCTCAGCAGCTTCCCGACGTCGTTCACCTGGACGGGCAGCGAGCTGCTGGTGCTCAGCCCCCGGTCACTCTCGGGCACGCCCGAGGGGATCTGGCGCTACACGCCAAGCGTCGACAGCTGGGCCTTCCTGGCGGTGCAGACGCCCCAGGGCTTCGGGGAGGCATGGACCGGAACATGGACCGGAACGGAGTGGCTCGTGATCGGGGGCCTCTGCGGGTCCCCAGACGCCAGGGTATGCGCAGGCAACCCGTCAGCGTGGTCGACCTTCCCGTACCGCTACACGGCGAACGCGCAAGTGACGCGCGGCGCCGAGGTCCCCTTCCTGGGGACGGCCCTCGTGACAGCCTGGACCGGCTCGGAGATGCTGGTCCTCCAGCAGACACACACGGTGGATACGACGAACCTGACCGCCTACGGTCAGCGGTACCAGCCCCTCACCGACAGTTGGTCGGCGATGCCCTCCTTCATCATCGGCAGTGCCACCATCGGTGTGCCTTTCCGCGCGGCCTGGACCGGCAGTGAGCTCTTGGCCTGTGGGCCGACCATCTGTGGCGCGTACAGCCCGAGCGCGGATGCCTGGCGACAGCTCGCGTCTCCCCCACTGATCACCTACGACATCACCTGGACGGGTAGCGAGCTGTTGGCGCAGATGAGCCAGAGCCTGGCGGACACCGCCATCGTCATCGGGCGCTTCCAACCAGGAAGCGATCGATGGTCGCTCGCTGCACCACCTCCGGTGGCGTTATCCCGAGACGGAGCGGCCTGGACGGGGAGCGAGCTCCTCGTCATCGCCGTCAACGCCACCGACTCCGGAGCTGGCTACTGGCCAGCGACGAACCGCTGGGTGTCGATGCTGCCGTCCAGCAACGCGCCGACAGGCCTCCGCTTGACGGTCTGGACCGGCGACGAGCTGCTCATGTACGGAGCCCCGGCGCCTTCCGGCTCGAACGGCGCCCGCTTCCATCGATAGAAGGGCTTGCCTGCCCCCGCTGCCGGGGAGAGCGGGATCGGGTCACTTGCGGTTACTTGGGCGATGGTCGGCTGGATGTCCTGCACGACTGGATGGGCTACTACCACTCCGTCGCCGAGTTCCGCCAGCGCGGCTGACCCTCCTCAGCGCACCCGCCTCCCGATGATCCAGAGATTGTCGGGCAGGTGGGCCGGCGCGCCGACGGCGAGCTCCCACGCCGGACCGGCCACCTCCCGACACAGGGCCTCGACGTCGCGCCTCCGGTAGGAGAGGAGGCGCACGCCGTTGGCGCGCAGCCAGCTCCAGCGCACGAGGCGCTGCGCGTGAAGCCAGCGGCGCGGCATCGTCAGCACCACGTTCCCGCGCGCCGCGGCGAGGATGCGCTGGAGGAGAGCCCGCTCGAAGGGCACGTAGTCGAACATCCCGAGCGAGACCACCGCGTCATACGCTTGGTCGAGGGCCGCGCACGACTGCACGCGGGACTCCTCCAGCACCACGGCCGAGCCGGAGAGCTCGTTGCGCGAGCGAGCGAGCGAGCGAGCGACGAAGTCGACGCCGACCGCGCGCTCGATCGAGAAGCGACGGTGCAGCTCGGCGAGGAGGGTTCCGGTGCCGCAGCCGAGGTCCAGCACCGAGCGCGGGGGCGCGCTCGCGAGCGCGTCGCAACAGTGCGCCACGATCTCGGGAGCCTCGCGCCGGAAGGCGCCGCCCAGGGAGCGCTTGAGGAGCCCCCGGACCACGTCCACGGCGGCGTAGCGCTCCTCGAAGTACCTGCGCACCGAGGATTCCTGGTCCATCCGTTCCTTCACTTCCCAGCCCCGCAGAGCCCGACGAGGAGCTGCTCCCAGCGATCGTTCCTGGCCTCGATCGAGAAGTCGCGCCGCGCATGCATCCGCCCGAGCGCTCCCATCCGCTCGCTCGACTCCGGATCCGCGAGCCACCGGCCGAGCGCGTCCCGGAACGCGGGCAGGTCTCCCGCACCGACGGCCCAGCCGTTCCCCACACGCGTCACGAGCTCGGCGGCGACGCCGTCCCCATGCACGAAGACGGGCTTTCCCGCTGCGAAGTACTCGTAGAGCTTCGAGCCGATCATCCCGGCGATCGGACGGCCCGTGCTGCGGTACGAGGTGACGAGCGCGTCGGCCTCGGAGAGCAGCGCGGGCACGACGTCCAGGGAGACCGGGGGCAGCAGGCGCACGTTGTCGAGGCGATGCCTTCCGAGGAGCTCGGCGCAGCGCTCGACGAGCTCGCCGCCTCCGACGAGGACGAGATCCACCGGCAGGCTGCGGATGCCGGGATCCGAGAACGCGCGCACGAGCGCGTCCACGTCGTGTGCGACGCCCATCGTGCCCGCGTAGAGGAGCACCTTGCGTCCCGCGCGACGGGACAAGCTCACGGGGCTCGGTTTCGCCGCCTGCGAGAGGAAGCGCTCCACGTCGATGCCGTGGCGAATGGTCTCGATCTTGGTTGCCGCCACCCCCGCGTCGGTGAGCGAACGCGCCTGCGACTCGTGGACGACCACGAGGCGGTCGGCCCTCGCATAGAGGCTCGTCGCGAGCCGAACGAGCTGCTTGGCCCACGCGCGGTCGGCCAGCCCCCGGAGCTCGAGCGTGATCCGCGGCTCGACATCGCGAAGCATCGCGACGAGCGGGGCGCGATGCACCGCCGCCGCCAGGATGCCGAGCGGTGCGACGGGCACCGGTGGGATCGAGGCGATGACGACGTCAGGACGAGGCGGGGCGAGCGCCGCGGGCAATGCCGACGCGGCGAACGTGGCCATGCCGGCAATGCGGCGGAGGGGCTGCCGGTTGCCGGCCATGAGGACGGGCACCCGAATGACCTCGACGCCCTCCTCGATACGCCGCTGCGGCAAGAACCTGCCGTGGCCCTCGTAGGGTCGGCCTTCCGGGTAATGGGGCAGCGCGGTGACCACGCGGACGTCGTGCCCACGCGCCGCGAGGCCCACCGCGAGGTTGCGGGTGTAGCGGACGGGACCGCGCTCGGGCGGGTAGTTCTGCACGATGCAGAGCAGGCGCATCGCTCAGCCGGAGAGGACGGGGAGACGACGTCTCCTCGCGGCGGCGTCCTCGGCCCGGGCCCCGCGCAGGACGGCGTCCCGGCCCTCCGGCGCGTGGTCGGCGCGAGCGCCCACGCTCCGTTCGCGTGGCGGCGCCGCTGGCGGGCGAGGCCGCAGCAGCTTCCGCGCGGTGTCGCGGACCATCTCGATGGCCATGCCCCTGTGCTCCATCACGAGGCCGAGGAGCTCGGCGAGCCGGCCGTTCTGCGCGTACATGCGCGCGTAGGCCCAGAGCTGCAGCGCCTTGAGGCGGCCGAGGCTCACCCCCTCGAGCTCGAGCGCTCCGTTCGAGTACTTGTCGAAGCTCCTCCAGTCGGTGGACAGCATCCGGTAGCCACCCTCGCCGCGAACCGCCAGGTCGTAGATGGGCGTGCCGGGGAACGGCGTCATGATCGACACCGAGAGACGGTCCGGGTTCAGCTTCGCGATGAACCGAACGGTGTCGAGGAGCTCCGGCAGGGTCTCCTCGGGGTGGCCGAGGATGAACTTGCACCAGACCTCGATGCCGGCCTCCTTCGCGAGGCGCACCGCCCGCTCCACCTGGTCGAGCGTGATGCCCTTGCGTGTCCGCTTGAGGACCGCCTGATTGCCGGACTCGACGCCGATCTCGAGCGTCTCGAAGTTGCACCGCTTGAGCAGATCGACGAAGTCCGCATCCGTGCGATCCACGCGCGTCTGCGCGGAGAACCGCACCTCTCTCTCGAAGCCACGCTCGAGGATGCCGCGCAACATCCGCTTTGTCCGGGGCAAATTGAGCCCAAACGTCTCGTCCTCGAAGCGAATCGTGCGCGGCCGGTACCGGGCAATGGTGTCGGCGATCTCGTCGAGGACGTTCTCGGGCGTGCGATACCGCGGCTCGAAGCCCGAGTTGTGCCCGCAGAAGTTGCAGTGGAAGGGGCACCCGCGGTGGGTGAGGATCGGCACCTGCTCGCCGAGGGCGAACAGGTCCCACGCGGGAAACGGCAATGCGTCGTAATCGTCAGGATAGGCGCGGTCGCCATTGAAAACGATCTGGTCTCCATTTCGCCACGCGAGCCCTTTGACACCGTCCAGGCCGCCTTGAGCCAGGGCGCGGGCGAGCTCCGGGGCGAGCGCCTCCCCCTCGTCGATGCACGCGAAATCGAGCGCGCTGCATTCCTCGAGGGCCCGGACGCCGACGGCATTGACGTGGGCGCCGCCGATCACGATGGGGACCTGCGCCACGTCCTTGATCAGCTTTGCGAGGCGACACGCCTCCGGGTACTCCACCGTCATGCACGTGATGCCGACGAGGTCCGGCGCGAGAATGGCGACACGATCGCGGATCGCCGCCGCGCCCAGGGCTCCGAGCTTGCCGTCGAGAAGGCTCACCTGGTGCCCTGCGCGACGCAGGGCGCTCGCCACGTAGGCGAGGCCGAGGACCGGAAATCGCGCCCAGTGCTTGTCGTAATCGGACAGAGGCGGAGGATTGACCAGGACGACGTGCACCGAGCGCGAGGATACCGAAAGCGACTGGGCGAGACCAGCTCAGTCGGCCCCTCGCCAGCGCCCCGATCCGAGTTGACTCGGAGCATCGGGCGCGTCGATCCTTACGAGGTGATCAGCACAGTGCAGGCGCGGATCTTCGGGGCGCATGCTCGCTAGCTGGGCGAGGTCCGGCCCACTTCTCGTCGTGGCGGCGCACGCGGATGACGAGGTGCTCGGCGCCGGCGGCGCGATCGCGCTGGCCCGGCGCGCAGGGTGTGACGTGCACGTCGTGGTCCTGTCCGCATCCGTCTGGAGCCGGGGCCTCTCCGCCGAGCGGGCAGCGGAGATCCGCGAGCAGCGCCGAGCAGACGCACGCCGCGCGGCGGAGACGCTCGGGGCCTCGCTCGAGCTCCACGACCTGCCGGACAACGGGTTCGAGCGGATCCCGCAGGTCGACCTCACGAGGCCCATCGAGGCCGCGGTGCGGCGGCTGCAGCCCGCCGCGCTGATCACCCACTGGCTGCACGATCTCAGCACCGATCACCGACTCACCACGGGCGCCGTGCTGGTCGCGAGTCGGCCGCAGCCGGGGGCGCCGCCGGCGACGCTCCTTTCGTGCGAGGTCCGCTCCGCGACGGACTTCGTGCCCGGGGGCGCCGGGCTCTCGTTCGCGCCGAGCCTGTTCGTCGAGCTCGACGACGCCGCGTGGGAGGCCAAGCGCACCGCGCTCGAGTGCTACCGGAGCGAGCTCCGCGAGCCGCCCCACGCGCGCTCGTGGGAGGGCATCGACGCGCTCGCTCGCCTGCGAGGCACGCAGGTCGGCGTGCGTCGGGCCGAGGGGTTCGTCCTGCTGCGCGGGGTCGCATCGGCAAGGCTGTGACCGAGCCGGCCATCGCGCGCGCTCACGCGGAGCTGGCCCGGATCCTGGTCGAGACGGATCCCACCTCGCTCTGGGCCGAGGTCTACGCGCGGGGCGGCAAGCGCGTCTTCGACCTCTGCGTGGCGAGCGTGGTCCTGCCGGGTGTCGCGCTGCCGCTGCTCGGCCTGATGGCGGTGGTTCGCCTCCGCCTCGGACGGCCCGCGTTCTACAAATCGCGACGTCTCGGCCAGGGCAGGCGCCCATTCGACATGTACAAGCTGCGGACGATGCTTCCCGATCGACGCGTCGCGCACGACCCGCACTATCGCGGCCCCGAGCGGCGGAGCCCCGTGCCCTCGCCCGACGATCCGCGGCACACGCCCCTCGGCCGGTGGCTCAGCAGCTCGAGCCTGGACGAGCTCCCGCAGCTCGTCCACGTGCTCCTCGGCCAGATGAGCGTCGTGGGGCCCCGCCCCGATCTCGTGCATCGCCACGACGCCTACGGAAAGGGCGAGCGTCGTCGCTTCGACGTTCCGCCGGGATTGACGGGCCCCTGGCAGGTCATGGTCGGCACCGGCACGAACCTGCACGATTACGTGGCGCTCGATCTCCTCTACGTCGACCGCCAATCGTTCACCAATGACCTCCGGCTGCTCCTGCGGACGCCCTGGGCCGTGCTCCGCCGTCCGTGGCTCGCCCCCCCGCGCTGATCAGCCCCGACGGCGTCGTCTCCGAGCGAGCAGCACCATCAGGAGCAGCGCAGGGGGCGGCATCGCCGAGGCATTGGCGCCCCCAGCCGCGCACCCTCGGCCTCCGAGCCGCGGCCGCCCCGCGTCTGCGGCCATGCTGCTACCGCTGGCGTCGGAAGCAACACCCGCAGCGCCACCCCCGCCACCGTCCGTGGACGTCCCGCCGTCGGAGGCCCGGCCGTCGGAGGCCGGCCCCCCATCGGCGACCCGGCCCGCATCCAGCGCCTGCGAAGCATCCGCCGGAATCGGAGGCGCATCGACAGCGCTCCCTGCCGCACCGGCGGCAGGAGCGCCGTCCCATCGGGCGCGAACCATCCGGCGCGGAGGGTACTCGCGCCGACCGCGCCTTCGAGCCAGGTCACGAGGTACCGATCCAGCACGAAGATGATCGTGGGCGCGCTCGGGGGATTCGTCGTCACGACCGGCGCAGACGCCAGGAGCACCGTGCCGGGCGCATCCAGGAGCGCACCCGCCGCAGAGACGCGCTGCATCGTCGGGCCGCGGTCTCCGGCGAAGACGACCGCGTGATTCGTACCGTCGAACGCCGAGGCTGGCGGCGTCGTGTAGACCGCGAGAGCCCCCGGCGGGCTGGCCACGAGGTTATCGATCCCGCTCTCCGGGACCACCACGACGCTCGCACGGCGGCTGCCGACCTCAGGCCGAGCCTCGGGCCGCGGCGAGCACGCGAGGAGGAGAAGCCCCGCCAACCCGGCGCAGTTGCACCGGGTCCGCGTCACCGCGGCACGCTGCGCCGGCGCCAGAGCCCGAACACCGCGAGGAGGACAACCATCCAGGTGCTTGCCGTCCGCCCGGGTGCGCTCGCACAGCCACGCCCGGTCAGCGGTGCCTCGGTGCCACCATGTCCACTCCCCCCAGAGCCCGCATTGCCCATCGGCGAGCCGCCCGCATCCATGCCCGCCATACCTTGCCCGCCTTGCCCGGTCGTTCCCGCGCCGCCCGATCCGCCCATCCCACCAGCGCCACCCACCCCGCCAGCGCCACCGATTCCCCCTGTGCCGCCCACCCCACCACTGCCGCCGGCGCCGCCACCACCACCAGCGCCGCCACCACCGGCGCCGCCCAGCCCGCCAGCGCCGCCGATCCCGCCCATTCCGCCGCCCCCGCTCATCCCGCCAGAACCTGCGCCACCCATCCCGCCGCCGCCGCTCATCCCGCCGGAACCTGCGCCACCCGTTCCGCCACCGCCCATCCCGCCGGTCCCCGCGGGCGCGCAGACCCCGCCATTGCAGGTGCCTGCGCAGACACGGCATTGCGAGATCATGCAATCCATTCCAGCCCCGTCATTGCAGGCGGACCCATCCGTTCGCTGCGGCAGGCACGATCCGTTGGCGTCACAGTAGTAGCCGGGGCTGCATCGAAAATCGTTGATGCACAGGTTCCCCACGCACTCCGAGCTCGTCCCCGTGCACGCGTAGGGACCACACGCGGGCCGGCCCGGGTACCCCGCCGGCGCCAGGGCGCAGGTGCCGTCGGTGGCAGCTCCGATGGAGCGCGCGCAGACGTCGCACGAGCCGCCACACGCGCTGTCGCAGCAGACCGTGTCGGAGCAGAAGCCGGTGGCACACTGGTTCCCGGCGGAGCAAGTCGCGCCGCGCGCCTTCTTGGGTTGACAGGTCGCATCCGCCGCACAGTAGTATCCACGTCTGTCCGTTGGGCTGCTTCGGTTGGCAGCAGCCGCCAGCACAGGTGTTGCCACCTCTGAAGCAGTACTCCGCCGCACCGCAGTCGACGTCCGACGCGCACGCCGCGTACGCGGCGCTCGGCGCGGCCAGCAGGCTGGCGACCCACAGCACCGCGCACCCGCTCAGCACCACCGCACTGCGACCGTGCCGCCGCGGAGCACCTCTGCGCCCCCCCACCCGCCAGAGAGCCTGCATGTCCCGATCGTCACGCTCGGCGTTCGCCGGTGCGACACCGAGGGCGATGCGACCCGCGCCTACACCGGCGCGCGACCGGCGAGGGTGCGCGCGGTGTCGCGCAGCAGGCCCAGGGAGCCGCTGGCGGCGGCCGCGACGCGCCCGCGCGTTCGATTGCGCGCGAGCGCCTCCTCGATCACGCGCACGAGGCCATCGCGCCGCGCCCGGTACGGGTATTCGCCCACCACGTGCGCGCGCGCTCTCCGCCCGAGGTCGCGGGCGAGCGCCGGATCGGCGAGCAATCGGCTGGTCGCCTCGGCGATGCGCTCGGGCGAGCGGCCGTCCACGAGCAGGCCGGCGTCCGCGACCACTTCAGTGATCGAGCCCTCGGGGCTCGAGACCACGGCCGCTCCGCACGCCATCGCCTCCGCGATCCCGAGGCCGAATCCCTCGAACAGCGTGGGCGACAGGTACACCGCGCAGCGCTGCATGAGGTCGACCTTCTTCTCCTCGGAGATCACCCCGAGGAAATCGATCGCGTGCAGGACGCCGAGCGCCTCCGCCTCTCGCACGAGCTCTTGATGCGCCTCCCCCTGCTTGCCCGCCATCACGAGCCGCACGCCCGGGTGTTGCGCCAGCACGAGCGGCATCGCGCGCACGATCTCGAACAGGCACTTGCGCTTGGCATTGAGCCCGCCGCTCCACGCGACGTTGAAGATGAACGGCTCGCGCGCCCCCGTGCCCTCCGCGTAGTGCGTCGAGTCCACCGACAGCTGCACGTAGCGTGGGTTCCGCACCCGGAGCACCTCCGGGACGCGCCTCGTCTCGTACTTCGAGATGAACACGTTGGCGTCCGCGTTCTCGAGGCCGAAGCGCATCACGAGCTGGTGCCAGGACGGTCGGACCACGTAGGCCGCCCCCGCCTCGAGGGGCGGCGTGTCGTAGTCGAAGACGCCGGTCACGACGGCGGGGACGCCCGAGACGCGCGCCGCCGCGATGGGGAAGACCGCCCGCGACCACCACCACGCGAAGTAGAGGTCGCAGTGCAAGGGAATCTCCTGCGGCCGGATGGCGATGACCACCTCGTCGGCGAGCTCACGCAAGACGCGGAGGTCCTGGGCGTAGAAGCCGACCCGCTCGAGATCCTCGCGGTTCGGGACCTGCGCGAAAAAGCAGATTCTCTTCATGGCAGCGGCCGCGCAGCATACCCGTCCGCGCCCTCCGGGCAAGCCCCCACCCGACCACCGACGGGCCAGTGGATCAGGCCCACAGGGCGTGGGTTGCTGGCGCGACCGCCATGCGCTATAGATGCGTGCACATTCCGCCACAGACCAAGAAAACCCTTCAACATCGAGAGCTTGCGAGACATTTCATGAAACTCCTGGTCACCGGCGGAGCCGGCTTCATCGGCTCGAGCTTCCTCCTGCAGCGGGTCCCGGTGCATCCGGAGCACACGTTCGTCAACGTCGATAGCCTCACGTACGCGGGCAACCTGCGGAGCCTCGAGCCAGTCCAGGCCCACCCGAACTACCGCTTCGAGCGCTGCGACATCGCGGATCCGAAGGCCGTCGAAGCCCTCTTCGCCAGGCACGAGCCCGACGGCGTCCTGCACTTCGCCGCCGAGAGCCACGTCGACCGCAGCATCGCCTCGCCCGGGGCGTTCATCCAGACCAACGTGGTCGGCACGTTCAACCTCCTCGAAGCGTGCCGCGCCCGCTGGCTGACGGCGCCGCACAAGGCCCTGCCGGGAAAGCTCTTCCACCACGTCAGCACCGACGAGGTCTACGGCTCGCTGGGCGAGACGGGCGCGTTCACCGAGGAGACCCGCTACAACCCGTCGAGCCCCTACTCGGCCTCGAAGGCCTCGAGCGACTTCCTCGTGCGCGCCTACCACGCCACGTTCGGGTTGCCCGTCAAGATCACGAACTGCTCGAACAACTACGGCCCGCGGCAGTTCCCAGAGAAGCTGATCCCGCTCATGATCCAGAATGCGCTCGAGGACAAGCCCCTGCCGGTCTACGGCAAGGGCATCAACGTTCGCGACTGGCTCTACGTCGAGGACCACTGCGACGCGATCTGGGCCGTGTTCGAGCGCGGCCGCCTCGGCGAGACGTACAACATCGGCGGCAACAGCGAGCGCAAGAACATCGACATCGTGCGGCAGATCTGCGCGCTCGTCGCCGAGCACCGCGGCGTCCCCGCCGGGCGCATCGAGTCGCTCCTCACCTACGTGCCGGATCGTCCGGGACACGACCTGCGCTACGCGATCGACCCGACCAAGATCAGGACCGAGCTCGGCTGGTCGCCCCGCGAGAGCTTCGAGACGGGCCTGCGCAAGACGGTGGCCTGGTACCTCGCGAACCAGGGCTGGGTGAACGAGGTCCGCACGGGCGATTACCGACGCTGGATGGAGACCAACTACGGCGCGCGCGGCCGGTCATGAAGGTCACCCCGCTCGACATCCCGGACGTGCTGCACATCGAGCCGACGCTGTTCGGGGACGCACGTGGTTTCTTCCTCGAGACCTTCAATGCCGAGCGATACGCCGGCGCCGGGATCTCGATGCCGTTCGTGCAGGACAATGTGTCCTTCTCGGCGCGCGGCGTGCTGCGCGGCATGCACTTCCAGAAGCCACGCACGCAGGGCAAGCTGGTCATGGCGCTGGTCGGTGAGATCTTCGACGTGGCGATCGACGTGCGCGTCGGCTCGCCGACCTTCGGCAAGTGGGTCGGGATGACGCTCACGGGTGAGCGCAAGAACCAGCTCTGGGTTCCTCCCGGGTTCGCGCATGGGTTCTGCGTCGTCAGCGAGACCGCGCTCGTCTCGTACAAGTGCACCGACCTCTACAGCCCCAAGGACGAAGTCGGCATCCGCTACGACGATCCCGACGTCGGGATCGCGTGGCCCATGTCGCCGACAAGCCTGTCGACGAAGGACGCGAGCTACCCGCGCCTGCGCGATCTCCCGCGCGAGCAGCTCTTCCGCCACGAGGGCACGGCATGACCGCCCGTCGTCGCATCCTCGTCATCGGCGCCGATGGGCAGCTCGGCTGGGAGCTGCGGCGGGCGCTCGCGACGCTCGGTGACGTCGTGGCGTGCGACTTCCCGGCGGTGGACCTGGCGAAGCACGACGCGCTGCGTGCGTTCGTGCGGCAGGTGGATCCGGCGCTGATCGTCAACTCCGCGGCGTATACCGCCGTGGATCAGGCCGAGGAACAACCGGACCTCGCGCGGGCCGTCAATGCCGTGGCGCCTGGCGTGCTGTCCGAAGAGGCCAAGGCGCGCGGGATCCCCCTCGTCCACTACTCGACGGACTATGTCTTCGACGGCACGAAGGCGACACCCTACACCGAGGAGGATCCACCACGGCCCCTGAGCCTCTACGGGCAGACGAAGCTCGACGGCGAACGTGCGATCACCGGGTCGGGGTGCGAGTATCTCCTGTTCCGCACGAGCTGGGTGTTCGCCGGCCGCGGCAAGAACTTCCTGCTGACCATGCGCCGACTGGGGGCCGAGCGCGAGGAGCTGCGTGTCGTGGCCGATCAGATCGGCGCACCGACCTGGTCGCGCAGCCTGGCCGATGCGACGGCGCAGGTGCTCGCGCAGCTCGCCGCCCGGGACCGCGCACTCCGCCCCGGGCCGCTCGGCGGCACCTACAACGCCACCTCGGCGGGCGAGACGAGCTGGCACGGGTTTGCCTCTGCGATCCTCATGGATCCGGCCGGCGAGCCACGCCGCGGCCTGCGCTGCCGCCGCGTCGTGCCGCTCACGACGCCCGAGTACCCGACTCGTGCCAAGCGTCCGCCCAACTCGCGACTGTCGAACGAGAAGCTCGAGCGGACCTTCGGGCTCCGGCTGCCGACCTGGGAGCGGGCGCTCGAGCTCGTGCTCGAGGAGCTGGCGGCGCGCGGAGGGCCGGAATGAGGCGCCTCCAGGACCGTCATGCTACGCTTTGTCCGTTGATCTGCCGATGATCCAGGAACGCACCCCCCCAGCCGGCGAGCCCCCGGGACGGGACGACCGCCCGAAGAAGAACGGCAGCCACGATCCGAAGCCGCAACGCGCAGCGCCGGCGCGGCCGAGCGGCCCCGATCTCGAGGAGATGGTGGGCCTCCTGTGGCGGAAGAAGTGGCTGCTGGCGGCCATCTCGGTGCCCATCGCGGTGGCGATCGGCATCCTGTCCTGGATGTTCCTGCCGAAGAGCTACACGGCCTCGTCGTCGGTGCTGCCGCCCCTCGAATCGCGCGAGGGCCTGGGCAGCAGCCTGCTCTCGGCGCTCCCGGCAGCGGCGCTCCCGCTCGCCGGCTCGCTCGGCGGGATGGGCTCGACCACCACGGACAACTGCATCGCGTTCCTCAAGTCGCGCGTGATGACCGACGCCGTGATCGAGAAGTTCCAACTCAAGAGCCGCTACAAGCTCAAGACGATGTATGCGACGCGCCTGCGGCTCGAGCAGTCGACCAAGATCGCGACCTCGAAGGAGAAGGTCATCTCGATCACGGTCGACGCCAGCAGCCCGGAGCTGGCCGCCGACATGGCGAACTTCTACGTGGCCAACCTGGACCAGCTCTACAGGTCCGTGACCGTCACCAAGGCCGGTCAGACGAGCGCCTTCCTCGAGAAGCGGCTCGTCCAGGCCAAGGAGAAGCTCACGGAGGCCGAGGATGCGCTGCGCGACTTCCAGCAGAAGAACAAGGCCGTCTCGGTGGACGCGCAGTCCAAGATGATGATCGAGGCTGGAGCCTCCCTGCAGAGTCAGATCACCGCGCAGGAGGTGCAGCTCCAAGTCATGTCTGGCTACCTCTCACCGGACAACCCGGAGCTCACGCGCACCCGCGCGGTGATCGACGGCCTGCGCCGCCAGCTGCATTCGCTCGCGGCGGGCACCGACAAGCCCTCCTCGCGCTCGGAGCGCGACCGCCTGCACCCGGCGATCTCCGCGATGCCGAACCTGCAGCTCGCGTTCGCGCGCCTGCTGCGCGAGGTCAAGACGCAGGAACAGGTCTACCTCTTCCTGGTCACCCAGTACGAGCAGGCCAAGCTCGCAGCCGCGCGCGACACCCCGCAGATCCAGCTCCTCGATCCGGCCGTACCTCCCGAGCGCTTCTCGTCGCCGAGGCCAGTCTTCAATGCGGGTGTGGTCGGGCTCCTGACTGGCATCATCGCCTCGCTGCTGCTGCTCCGCCGCGCGAGGCGCGACTCGACGGGCGTCTCGCAGGCATGACCGCATGCTCAGTCTCGTCGCGCGGATCCTGCGCGAGCATCGATCGCTCGTAGCCAACTTCATCTCGCTCATCCTGCTGCAGGGAACCAACTTCCTGCTGCCCCTCGTCGTCGCCCCTTACCTCCTGCGCGTCGTCGGCGTCGAGAAGTTCGGCGCCATCAACTACGCCCAGGCGGTCATGAACTACTTCATCGTGATCACGGACTACGGCTTCGGCCTGTCCGCTACCCGGGAGATCGCGATCCACCGCGACGATCCGGCCCGCACGGCGCGAACGTTTCGCGGGGTCATGACCGCCAAGGCGATCCTGTGCGGACTGTGCCTGCTCGTCCTCGGCGCCCTCGTGCTCATGGTCCCTGGCCTCCGCCGAGAATGGCTCCTCTACACGTTCAGCGCGGGGACCATCCTCGGGCAAGCGTTCGGAATGAACTGGCTGTTCCAGGGTATGGAGCAGATGCGCTACATGGCCATCCTGAACTTCATCTCGAAGATGCTGTTCCTCGCATTGACGTTCACGCTCGTACGAAGGCCCGATGACTACATCTACGTCAATGCGTTCATGGGCGTCGGCAGCCTCGTGGGGACGCTCGTGAGCCTCTGCCTCGCCTACAACGCCTTCGGCCTCTCGGTCCGGCTCTCGTCCGGTGCAGAGGTGCTCGCGCAGCTCCGCGAGGGATGGCACGTCTTCGTCTCGAACTTCACGACGGCGCTGTCCCTGAGCTCGAACCTCATCATTCTGGGATTCTTCGCGAACAGCCGTGAGGTCGGCTACTACAGCATCGCCGAGAAGGCGTTCCTCGCGATGCGCACCGTCGCGATCGTGCTTTACACGGCCATCTACCCGAAGGTCTGTGCCCTCGCGCAGGGCTCCTTCGATGAGCTCCTCCGCTTCTTGCGCGGCGTCGTACGCATCGTTCTCCTCGGGTTCGTGCCGCTCGGCGCGCTGGCGTTCCTATCGGCCGACTACATCGTCATGTTCCTCTCCGGCAAGCCCATCCCGACCTCCGCGACGGTGCTGCGCGTCCTCGCCTTCGCGCCGCTGCTCGCTGCGCTCTCCATTCCCGCCTGCCACACCATGCTCGCCTTCGATCTGCGGAGCAGCTACATGCGGATCTCGATGGGCGGCGCTGTACTCAACGTCGTGCTGAACCTCTTCCTCGCACGAGCCTTCGGTGCCGTCGGCTCGGCCCTCGCGGCGGCGCTCACCGAGGTCTACTCGATCACGGTGCTGTTCCTGTTCCTGCGCCTCTTCCATCCGCGCTACTCGACGCTGCGCGCCCTGCGGTTCTGGAGCTGACCAAGTGTCCACGTTCTCGATCGTAATCCCGCTCTACAAGGTCGCCAAAGGCACGAACGCGGATCACTTTCGCGCCCTCGTCCGCTCGCTCGAGCAAGCCAGCGTGCGCGCCGGCATCGAAAGGCTCCAGCGATTGGTCCTCGTCAATGACAACCCTGGAGACCTGATCGACCCGTTTCTCGCCGATGCTTTCCGCGGGTCGGTCCTCGAGGCCAAGCTGCACGTCTTCCACAACCCGAAGAACATCGGACAGGCGCAGTCGCGTAACGTGGGCTATGGGCTCACGCGCTCCGACTACGTCCACTTCATCGACCAGGACGACTTCGTCAACGCCGAGTTCTACGCGGCCTTGACCGCGCACGACGCGGACGTGCTGCTCGCGCGTGCGGACCTCTACATCGACAAGGCGAAGCTCGTCTTCCCGTACATGATGCCGCACACGATGGCGATCTTCCGTCGCGCGCGGAGGATGCGCGACCTCACATGGTTCCTGCTCTCGAGCATCGCGCCCTCTCCCGGTCAATGCCTCATCCGGCGTAGCGCTCTCGATCAGGTCGGTGGGTTCCCGAACCTCGCGGCCAAGGGCGCAGACGACTACGGGCTCTGGTTCCTGCTGGTGGCGAGCGATCCGTCGTTCCGGTTCGTCTCGGAGGCCGTCTTCCTGCACCGGCTGCACGGCACGCAGGGGCGGACGTTCCTCGATCTGCACAGATCCCAGCAGGAGTTCTTCGACGGCCTCGCAGGGCGCACCCTCCCAGGTCGGCTCAGCCTCATCCGCCGCGTCAAGCAATCCCCCGCGCTGTCCAGGCTGGGCAAGCTGCACTCGGTCGCGTTCTTCAGACGCTATACTGGCTGAGCATGGGGCGCTTCGAGAACCTCGCGGCCCTCGTCTTCTACGGTCTGAACGCGCTTGCGGCGTTCCGGATGTTCTATTTCGACTTCAAGGGTGGGTTGTTCGCTTTTCTGCTGCTCATCCCGCTCTTCACGCTCGTGCCTCGCATGTTCCGCGAGCGCCCTTCGTTCACCAACAAGGTTTTCCTCGCCTATTTGGGGCTCTGCCTCGCCTCGTTCATCTTCTACCTGGACGGCAATACCGACCCGTCTCTCTTCTTCTACGGCGTCAGCTACAATGTGGCGCCCATGTCGCTGTACATGGTCGGACACATGACCGTACAGCGCGGCTTGGTGTCGAGCGCGCTCCGCGCGGTCCTCTGGTCGAACTTCGCACTCCTCGCGTCGGGGATCGCGCTCTTCCTGCTCAGGCCCGGCTTCTACCAGCGGTTCGAGGAGCTCAATGACCCGATCCAGTTCGCCCTCCACGAGGGTGTGCTGCCCCGCATGTCGTCCTACATGAACTCGATGATCACGGGAAACATCGCCGTGATCTCCCTCGCCATCCTCCCGCTCGCAACGCTCAAGCGGCTCGAGTCCGTGCTGCTCACGGTCGTGTTCGTCCTGGCCTCCGTGATGTCGTTGCAGCGCTCGTCATGGGCCATGCTCGTCATGCTCGTCATCGTGATCGCGATCCGCATCGGCAGGACAAGGGGCGCGGGCGCGCTGCGGAACTCTATCGTCGTGAGGGTCCTGCGCACCGCCGGGGTGATGATCGGCCTCGCGATCCCAGTGGCGGCGACCTTCACCCTCCTCGATGAAGAGATGATCGCCCGCATTGGCGTCCGCCTGGCTGGCGTGGAGGACGCGGTCGGAGAGCGGGGCGGACAGTGGGACGGCGCGGTCGAGCTCATCCGCGACCACCCGATCGGCGTCGGCATCGGCGCCGCGGGGCACAAGGCGGTCGACAATGCCGCCGTGACCGTCCCGGACGGAAACTACTTCCGCATTGCGGCGGAGGTCGGCCTGTTCGGACTCGGAGTGTTCCTGCTCCTGCTCGCGGCCGGCTTCTTCGGTGCGGTTCGGACGAGAAACGGCCCCCTGGCGCTGGCGCTCGCCATCTTCGCGTTGCAGTCGATCGGCAACAACTTCTACGACCTCTACTACTCGGCGCACCTGTTCTGGTTCCTGCTGGGCCTGGCCGCCGCGGGGGCCACGCGCGAGCTGACCGAGCAGGATCACCGACCGGAGGAGGGGCCCTTCGAGGAGGCCGGAGATCCAAGCGCGGAGATGACTCCCGCGATCTCGAGCCGTACCGCATCCGCCACGGTCCGGTCCTTCGGCTGAGCCCAGCGCTTGTTGGCCGCGCCCTCGGCGCCGAGGACCCGGTCAGCGCCGAGATCCAGCAGGGTCCGCGCTCTCGCAAGAGCCGGATGATCGGCGGGCGCAGCGTTCAGCGCTGCGCGTAGCATCACGAAGTACTCGTAGTCTTCGATGCTCTCCCGCAGCGCCTCGAGGTGCTTGCCGGAGACCGCGGAATCGGGCGACAGGAACAGCGAGGTGTAGCTGAGCGCCTGCTGTCCACAGGGGTTCCACGAGCTCGCCCCACCGGCATCCGAGAATGACCAGAAGGACGAACCACGTGCGCCGAGGCGCCATGCCTCCCACGCCTGCAGGCGGATGAGCGCGTAGGGATCGAGCTCGAGCATCGGGCCCTCGGCCGAGTACAGCTCGAGCGATGCGGACCGCTTCCGGTAGAAGCCCCACGCGCTCGGGCTCGAGCCGACCTTCCAGCGGTTGGCTGTGACGACGGTCGCCAGCGCGAGGGCGTCGCGATTGACCGCCTCGGGCCGGTCGTGGAGCGGGATCATGAGGATGCCCACATTGGGCTGCGCCGCGCGGATGGCCGAGGCCCAGACGAGGAAGCGCGCGTCCTGCTCGGGCGTCCGGACCTCGTCGACGGGCAGGAGCAGGAGCTGCGACGGCTCGATCCCGCGACGCTTCGCGTGGGCGACCCAGAAGTCGATCCAGGCCGCCACGCGGGCGCGGAAGCCGGCCGTTCCGGCGGCGACGCCTGGAAGCCCATCGGCTGCATTGAGATAGATCGCATACCGTCGCGCGTCCGGCCACGCGGCGATCCAGCGATCGAAGCGCGCGGTGTCGGGGGGCGCGCTCAGCCGGCCCGCCCCGTCGAAGGGGCCCAGGCCCAGCACGGCTGAGGTGGCCCAGGCCGTGTCGATGAAGTGACTGCGCAGGAGCGCGATCAGGGCCGCCTCGTTCCCGGACGTCGAGGCGTAGACGTGATCGGTCGCGTAGTCCCACCCGCCGGCGTGCAGCGTAGGACGCGCAGGAAACCGTCCGGGCAGGATCTGGAGCACGATCGGCACGACGAGGGGCGACCCGAGCTCGGATCGCACGCGCACCTCGCCGCGGTACGGCCCCGGCGCGAGGTCTCCCGGGTGGAACGACAGCCAGATCTGACGGGTGGCGCCCGCCGGGACGCGGATGCGGTGGCCACCAGCGACGCGAATCGCGACAGGCAGTGCCGACGCCACCGCTGCGCCGTGAGCCGAGTCCGTCCACGCGACCTCGTGGACCGCGACCCACGAGGGATTGGAGCCTCCGGGGAGCCCCTCGATGGAGACGACCGTCTCGGCGGATCGATCGATCGAGCTCGTGAGGTTGACGACCGCCGGGCGCCACTCCCCCGGGAGCAGCGCAACGGCGACCTCGCCGCCGGTGCGAGGCGGAGCGGTGGTGGGCTCGATCGGATCGTAGGGGCCGCCCACCCATGCGACGAGCGCGGGGTGGCCCGCCGCCTTGCGGGCGGCGCCGACGACCGCCCACACCTCGGCGTGCCGGTCATCGAGCGGAAGCTCGGCGCGGAAGCGCGAGGGATCCGCGGCCACTGCCGACCGCGACACGAGCTGGGCGAGCCGCCGCTCGAGCGCTCCACGGGTAGCCGCGGCAAGACCCGCCTGCGCCACCGTCCGGCGCGCCGTCGCGAGGTCCGTCTCGAAGCGCCGCTGGCCGAAGCGACCGAGCACTCGCTCCGCGAAGAACCGGCGGCTATCGCGGATGGCGCCGCGCGGCGCATCGGCGGTCGGACGCTCTGCGGCGAGCACCTCTATTTCGTCGACGAACGTATAATACTCGGGCCGCGGCTCGACGAGGAGCTGGACGAAGCGCGCCCGCCCTGAGAGGGAGGCGCTGGAGAAGCGGTGCTCGGCGTAGCCGGTCTGAGGTGGCAGCGCATTGCGGGCCGAGAGCTCGACGAGCTCCCCTGCGTGGCGGAAGGACTTGCCATCCTCGCCGAACAGCACCTCGATGGCGGTCGGCCACGCAACGCCGCCCGATCCCGCGGCGGTCGAGAAGCTCACGCCGCCGACGTCCGCCACGCGCCCGAGGTCGATCGTGATGCGGACCGGGCTCGAGGCCTTCCAGCCCACCGTGCCCGGTTGCAGCCACAAGGGGCGACCCATCCAGGACGACGCGCGGATGCCGTCGGTGAGCTGCTTTCGATCGCCCGCATCCGTGCAGGCCGGATAGTTCGGCGCGGGGTCGAGCTCGACCGGACGATCGAGCGCCAGGTTGGTGCGGGCATGGGCCGTGCCGGGCGCGAGCCCCAGGAACGCCGCGCTCAGCAGCCACGCCACGGGTGCGAGAAGGGGGTGTCGGTCGATCATGCCCATGTGGCCGACCATCAGCTTGACATGACCCGGGCCGCAGATGGTATCGACTGGCCTGAGCAAGTCGGTGAAAATCCTATTCCTTACCGAGAACTTCCCGCCCGAGACGAACGCTGCGGCCACCCGCGTCTACGAACGCGCGTGCTACTGGACCAAGTGGGGACACGAGGTCACGGTCATCACCTGCGCGCCGAACTTCCCTGAGGGAAAGGTCTTCGAGGGCTACGAGAACAAGTGGCACCAGGTCGAGGAGCGAAGCGGCATCCGGGTGGTGCGTGTCAAGACGTTCATCTCGGCGAACCAGGGCGTGATCCTGCGAACGCTGGACTTCCTGAGCTTCATGGCGGCGGCGATCCCGGCCGGGCTCGTCGAGGAGCGCCCCGACGTCATCTGCGCCACCTCGCCGCAGTTCTTCACCGCGGTCGGCGGCTGTGCGCTGGCCGCGCTGCGCCGCATCCCCTTCGTGTTCGAGCTCGGTGACCTCTGGCCCGCCAGCGTCGCGGCCGTGGGCGCGGTCAAGCAGAAGAGCCTCGTGCGCGGCGTCGAGCTGCTCGAGCTGTTCCTCTACCGCCAGTCGGCGGCCGTCATTGCGCTGACCAATGCGTTCAAGGAGAACCTGGTCTCGAGAGGTATCCCGGCGGACAAGATCGGCGTGGTCATCAATGGCGTCGATCTCCCGCGATACGCGCCGCGTCCCCGCGACGCCGAGCTCGATCGCCAATGGGGTCTCGAGGGGAAATTCGTGATCGGCTACGTCGGCACGCACGGCATGGCCCACGATCTCAAGAACGTCCTCGATGCCGCCGAGCTGCTCAGGGCCGAGCCGCGGCTGCGATTCCTGTTCGTGGGCGCCGGCGCCGAGCGCGAGGCGCTCATCGCGGACGCGAAGAAGCGGCAGCTCGACAACGTGCTCTTCATCCCGATCCAGCCCAAGGAGCTGATGCCGCGGATCTGGAGCCTGTGCAACGTCGCGCTCGTGCACCTCAAGAACTCACCGACCTTCGCGGACGTGATCCCCTCGAAGATCTTCGAGGCCATGGGCATGGCGAGGCCGGTCCTGCTCGTGTCACCGGACGGAGAGGCGCGGCGCATCGTCGCCAATGCCGGCGCGGGCCTCTGCGTCCCCGCGGGTGACCCCGCCGCCCTGGCAGAGGCGTCGCGGCGCTTGCTCGCGTCCCCGGAGCTGTGCGAGGAGCTCGGACGCAAGAGCCATCAAGCCGCGCCGCAGTTCACGCGCGAGACGCAGGCGCGCCGGGTGATCCAGGTGTTCGAGTCGGTCGTCGCGGGACGCGGGCACCAGGCCGCACATGCGCTCGCCTGATCGGGTCCTCGTCACCGGAGCGAACGGATTCGTCGGCACCCGACTGTGCCGCGATCTCCTCGCGAGCGGCCACGAGGTGGTCGCGGCGGTGCGCAAACCCGATCTCGCGCCACCGGGGACCCGTCCTTTCCGCATCGAGGAGCTCGGCCCCCGGACCGACTGGAGTGGGGCGCTCGAGGGCGTTCGGCGTGTCATCCACCTCGCGGCCCGCGTGCACGTCATGCGCGACGACGCGCAAGACCCGCTCACCGAGCACCGTCGGATCAACACAGAGGGAACGCGCGCCCTCGGGGAGGCTGCGGCCGCTTCCGGCGTCCAGCGCTTCGTGTTCGTCAGCAGCGTCAAGGTCAACGGCGAGGCCACGGCCAGGGGCGCCCGCTTCCACCCAGACACGCCGCCGGCGCCGGTCGATCCCTACGGGATCGCCAAGTGGGAGGCGGAGCGCGCGCTGCGCGAGATCGAGGCTCGCGGCAAGCTGCAAGTCGTCGTGGTGAGGCCGCCGCTGGTGTACGGTCCCGCGGTGCGCGCCAACTTCCGCGCGCTCTTGCGCCTGTGCCGGATGGGCGTGCCCTTGCCGTTCGGTGCGGTCGACAACCGGCGGAGCCTCGTGTTCGTGGGCAACCTGTCGGCGGCGCTGTGCACCGCCGCCACGCACCCCGCGGCGGCCGGACGCACCTACTTCGCGAGCGACGACGCCGACCTCTCGACGGGCGAGCTGGTGCGCCGCATCGGTCAGGCGATGGGAAAGACCATCCGGCTCCTGCCCGTGCCCACCACGTGGCTCCGCCTCGGCGCCCGGGCGCTGGGGCGCGGAGACATGATCGAGCGCCTCGTGGGCTCGCTGTGCGTCGACGCGGGCCCGCTCCGCCGTGAGCTCGGCTGGTGCCCGCCGTTCCCAGTCGACAGCGCCCTGCGCGAGACCACCGACTGGTACCTCGCCTCGGGCGCGTGACGAGCAGCGTCGGCGCGCGCTAGAGCGGTGCGACCGTCGTGACGACCAGCAGAGGAAGGGCGGCGCGCACCCTCCAGCAGAGCCGTGTCGTTCGCTCCTCGGAGCCCTGACGAGGGAAATACGCGCGCGATTCGTCGAAGCGTTCGACTC
The DNA here is from genome assembly GCA_964593795.1 of uncultured Myxococcales bacterium. Classification (GTDB taxonomy): domain Bacteria; phylum Myxococcota_A; class Polyangia; order JAHFDS01; family JAHFDS01; genus JAHFDS01. Next base: position 41,352 of record CAZQJC010000090.1, read on the forward strand.
CGGCGCCGGTGACGTGGAGCTCGAGCCGGTGCCCCTGCGAGGTGAGCACCCAGCCCCTCTCGGTGCGCTGCGCGGCCCACCGAGGATCGAGGAGCCACCCGCCCACGGCCATGTGCGTGCCGGTGCCCTCGACGCGATCGACCACCTCCAGCCGTGGTCCGTCGCAATGGAGCTCGCGCTCGTGGACGAGGCTGCCGGGCAGGTGCCGGTAGCCGTCGTGTTCGACGATCGCTCTCAGCACTCCTGCCGTGTCCAGCTGGTTCACGCGGGCCCGCGCGCGTCTGCCGACACGGAAGATGTGCCAGACCTCGGAGGAATCGACGCCGTCGAGCGCGACCGTGTTGTGCGCGTCCGTGGATCGCTCGTAACGACGGCGCGCGTCGTGGTCGTAAGCGAACGTGCCCGCATCCACGAAGAGGCGGCGGTCGCCGAACGATGCCTCGAGCGTGAGCGTGCTCGCGTGCGCGTGGCCGGGCTGGTACGCCGGCCCCACGGTGCCCACGTCGGCGAAGATCGTCCACTCGGAACCGTGGTGGGCGAGCATGCCCACGTCCGGGAAATGCCGAGTGCCGCGGGCCACGTCGCGGATCGGGACACCGAGGTGGGTGCCGGCCTCGAGCACCGCTGTTGGCGAGGGCGCACCGCCGAGGGCCGCGTCGTTGAACAGCGGGATCTCCCCGTCCGGGTGGCGCATCCAGCGCGCGTACTCGGCCATCCCGCGCCAGATCTCCGTGAGCCGGCGGCGCACGGGCTCGCGCTCCGTGAGGCACGCGAGGGTCAGCAGATCCTCCATCGCGTGCAGGTGGTACATGGGGCTACGCTCGAAGTGCGCGCCGTCGGCCAGCACCTGCTCCTCGGCCTGCGCGAGTCCGAGCTCATCGGCCGCGTCGAGCCAGCGGCGCGCCGCGGGTTCGTCGAAGAAGCGCCCAGCCCACGCGAGGCCGATGGCATCGCGGAGCAGGTGATTTGCCCGCAGATCCCACTCGAGGTGCCGGTGCAGATAGTGCGCTTGCGCCCACAGGGTCTCCCGGATCTCGCGATCCAGCGCCTGCGCGGACGCCCATCGCGGCTGCAAGATCTCGTGCGCGCGCACCATCCACCCGAGGCGCGTGGCGATCGCGTACGCGTTCCACGCGAGGTCGCGCGCGCCAGGCGCATCGACGGTGCAGCGCGCGATCCAGCTCCCCAGCAGCGTCCTGCAGAGCTGCCAGGCCGGCTCCGACTGCGTCGTGGGGCCGGCCGCGATCTCGGCCAGATCATGCAGCCACGCCAGATAGTGCAGGCTGATCGCCCAGAGGCGCCCCTCCGTGATGGGCCCGAGCCGCCAGTCGGGCTCGGCGAGCCCGAGGGTCCGCGTCTGGCCGAGCAGCGTCAGCTCGCCCCGCTCAAGGAGCTGGGCCACATCCGTCAGGTGGATGCAGCGCGTGTGCAGCGTCGGGACGTGCGGGAGGTCCGCGCGCAGACGCGGCGCGCGCGAAGCGTCGGGCCACCGCCAGGTCGAGGCCCGCGCCGGCCGTCTTCGCTCGAGGAAGTAGCGGCCGCGCCACGCGAGCTGCGAAGGCCACAGGAATCGCAGGGTGCGCGCGGTCCTGGCGAGATCACTCGGGCTCTTCATGCGCATGCGACGCGCGGAGGCGCGCGAAGCGCGAGGCTAGTCGCCGCTTCCCGGCGAGTCAATCGAGACCGCTTGCCTGTGCTGCGACACGCCGAGTAGGCTGCGCGCCGCGTGAGCGAGACCGCCGGCATCGCCTTCCTGACGTTCGTTGCGAGCGTCTGCCTCGTGGAGCTCACGGCGCGGACGGCGCGGCGCCTGCACTGGTTCGACCTGCCGAACGATCGCTCCAGCCACCAGCAAGCGACTCCGCGGCTAGGCGGCGCTGGAGTCATCGCCGCCCTCGTGATCGCGTGCCCGCTCGCGGGGATCGGTGTCTCGCTCGGCGTCGGCCCGCGGGGGACGGCCATCGCCGCGGGGGCGCTCGCGCTCGCGCTCCTCGGAGGCATCGACGACCTCAAGAGCCTGCCCACGAGCATCCGCATGCTGATCCAGCTCGCGATCGCCGTCGCGGTGGTGGTCGTGGGTGGCGTGCGGCTGCCCCTGCCCCTGCCGCCGTCGATCGAGCCCGCCATCAGCATGATCTTCGCGGTCGGCTGGCTGACGTGGGTGACCAACCTCTACAACTTCATGGATGGCTCCGACGGCCTGGCCGGCAGCCAGGGACTGGTCGCGTCCATCGCCTTCGCGGTGGCGCTCCAGGGCGCGGCGCCCGCCCTTTCGGCCGCGCTCGTCCTGCTCACGGCCGCCATCGCCGGCTTCCTCCTGCACAACATGTCGCCCGCGCGGATCTTCATGGGCGACTCCATGTCGACCACGCTCGGATTCGTCTTCGGCGCGCTCGGTCTCATCGGGCCGACCCTCGATCCCGTCGCGGCGCCGCTTCCGCTTGGCCTTCTCGCTATCGAGATCTTCGTCTTCGACGCCACGTTCACGCTCGTCCGGCGCATGCTCGCGCGCGAGAAGTGGTGGGGGGCGCACCGGAGCCACGCCTACCAGGTGCTGCTGCAGACCGGTTGGTCGCATCGCGACGTGCAGCTCCTCTACACCGCGATGGCTGCGGCGACGGCGGGCTTCGGGGTGTGCTGGAGTCGCCTGCCGCAGGCGCTGGCGCTCGGCGCCCTCGGGGCGGTCCAGGTGGCGCTCTTCGTCGCCGCGCTCGCGATCCGGCGGCGCTGGCGACGCGCCCAGTCCGCGGCGCCGCAGCCCTGAGCTTCGGGCGCCCTCACCGCGCGGTGCGCAGAACCCGCGCGAGCGCCCGCGCGACCTTTTCGTGCCCCGACGCCCGCAGGTGGTCGTCGAGGACGTAGTAGTCACTCGCCGCGAGCTCGCCCGACACGTCGAGTGGCCGCACGGACGCCGCGAGGTCGGCGAAGGGCGCGGTCGCGAGCTGCCGGCCGAGCGCCGCGATGAACCCAGGCCCCTTGTCTGCGAACGGATCGAGCTGCAGGACCACCAGCGTCCGCCCCGAGAGCACGGACGGGTGGGCGCGGAGCACCTCGAGGAACGCCTTCGCCTCGCGGTCGTGGTCGACCTTGCCGGGGACGCGCGCGGCGAGGTGGCGTGCGAGGTACGCGAGCGTACGCACGTGCTTGAACGGCCGGTACCGCGACACCTCGGCGTGCTCGGCGACCAGGGCCGCGTACCGCTCGGGGGACATGATGGGGAGCTTGCCGGCGGCGAGGAACGCCTCGTTCTCCTCGAGGTCGTTGCCGCAGTACTGGAGCACGATCGTGCGCGTGGCCGACAGGTCGAGCTGCTCCAGCAGGAGGAGCTCGCGCGCCGTGCCGTACGACGATTGCCCCGCGTCCAGGGTGCGCACGCCGAGCAGCACACCGAGCCTGCGCGCGAACGTCTCGTCGCGCGCGACGCCCCAGCCGAGTGCGAACGAGTCGCCGGCAACGACCACCTCCGGCCGGACGAGCGCGGCCTCGTCATCCCGCAGTCCCGCGCGATTGATGTCGTAGCGCACCACGTGCTCGCGGTTCACGACCGTGCACGAGCCCGGGGCCAGCCTGTACGCGAGCGCCGGGTCGTAGCGCGCGCATTCGGGCAGGTACTGGACGACGCGCCGGTCATTGTCGCGGAAGTACGCGCGAAAGACAGCCAGCGTGCGCGACTCGCCGCCGTCTGCGCGCCCGAGCACCGCCGGGTGCGACAGGAGGAGCGCGAGCCCGCCCTCGACGAGGCCCGCGGTCGCGAGCGCGCTCGCCGCGATCACGATCCCCTTGATGAGCCGTCGACGCCAGACCATCAAGGCGCCGATCCTACCATCGGCCGCAATCGCAGCTGGATCGGCCGAATGAGCGGCGAGCCCTTTGGCCACATGAACGCCCGCCCGTCACCGCAGGATCAGGCTACCATCGACGAATGCGCAGGATCCTCGTTTGCGTGGCGCTCGTGGCGGCGGGATCGGGATGTGGCTGCCGCCCCGCGCGCCCGCGGCAACGCGGCGGCCCTCGCCTCCGACGGAGCGTGAATGTCATGAACGGTCGACGAATGCGCAGCCTCCTCGCTTGCGTGGCGCTCTTGGCGGCGGGATGTGATCAGGGGGTGGTGGCGCGCGCCTTGGCCGACGCTGCCAAGCCAGCGGCCGATGGCCCGCTCGCCGACGGCCCGGTGACCGACGGCCCCATGACCGACGGCCCCATGACCGACGGCTCCATGACCGACGGCCCGGTGACCGACGGCCCGGCTCCGCGCGCCCGCACGCTGCGCGGGGTCGTGACTCGGCAGGGGGTCCCCGTGCGCGGGGCTCGCATCGAGGTGCTCTCGCGCGGCCTGGCGACCGAGAGCGGAGCGGACGGTGCCTTCGAGCTCGTCGGGGTCCCGACGGAGGGCCGGCTCCTCGCCTCCCGCGACGGCGACGGCGACGGCACCGCCGAGCTGCAGGCCCTGGTCGAGTTCTCCGTGCAGGACTCCGCGCCGGCGCCGGTGCTCCAGGTCACGCTCGACGGCACGGGCACCGCATCCGGTTACGTCACATTCCAGGGCCAGCCCGCGCCTCTCGGGACCTTCGTCGTGGTGCCCGGCGCAGTGTGGGCCTCGGCGACGGACGCCTCCGGCTGGTACCGCATCGGCCCGATGCCCACGGGAACCTACGAGATCGTGGCGATCGTTCCTGGGATCGGCGCGACCGCGCGCCGCACCGGGGTCATCGTGACCGCAGGCGGCGACACGACGGGGACGGACCTGGCGCCCACCCTCGAGGGCACGACCGGCACGCTCACCGGCCACGCGCGGCTCGCCGACTCGGCCGATTCCTCGGCGACAGAGGTCTCCGTGCTCGGCACCCCCGTCCGCGGCACGACCGATGCCGACGGGGCCTACACCCTCTCGGGCATCGCCCCAGGAGCCTATGCGCTGGCCTTCGCGCACCCGGGCTATCGCGACGTCGCCGCACCGAACGTCGTCGTGACGGGCGGCGCCGGCACCGCGCCGGACGTGCTCCTCTTGCGCCAGGACGCGACCAGCATCGGCCCCGCCGTGCGCATCGCCAGCCCCGTCGGGGGTACGGACCTCGGCACCGCGTTCACGCTGCGCGCCGAGGCCAGCGGCCCCGCGCCCATCCTGGCCGTCGAGCTGTCCATCGACGGTCGTACCCTCGTCACGGACATCTCCGACCCGTACGCCGTCGACGTCGATCCCCTCGCCTATTTCCTCGGCCCGCACATCGTCAAGGCGTACGCGAAGGACACCACGGGCGCCGTCGCGACCGCGGAGCTCCCCGTACGGTTCGTCGCCGTGTGCGGCAACGGCATCGTCCAGCCGCCGGAGACGTGCGACGCGGGACCAGCCAACTCCGACGCTGGGGCGTGCACGCTGGCCTGCCAGATCGCGCGCTGCGGTGACGGACACGTGAAGGCAGGCGCGGAGGCCTGCGACGACGGCAACTCCGTCAATGGCGACGGCTGTGACAACAACTGCACGGCGACCCGTTGCGGCAACGGCATCGTCTCCGCCGGAGAGGCCTGCGACGACGGAAACCTCGTCAACGGCGACGGCTGCGACTCCAACTGCACGGCGACCCGCTGCGGCAACGGCATCGTCTCCGCCGGAGAGGCTTGCGACGACGGCAACGCCGTCAATGGCGACGGCTGCGACTCCAACTGCACGGTCACCCGCTGCGGCAACGGCATCGTCTCCGCGGGCGAGGTGTGCGACGACGGAAACCTCACGAACGGCGACGGCTGCGACTTCAACTGCACGCTCACCCGCTGCGGCAACGGCGTCGTCAGCCCCGGTGAGGCCTGCGACGACGGCAACTCGGTCAATGGAGACGGCTGCGACACCAACTGCACGGCCCCACGCTGCGGGGACCGCATCATCAACGGAAGCGAGGAATGTGACAACGGTTCAAATCTGAATGGCTATTCCTCCTGCGAGAGGAACTGCAGGCTCGCTCGCTGCGGCGACGGCATCGCCAATGGCAACGTCGGAGAGGAGTGCGACGACGGGAACTCCGTCAGTGGCGACGGCTGCGACACCAACTGCAAGCGCACCCGCTGCGGAAACGGCGTCGTCACGGCCGGAGAGCAGTGCGACGACGGCAACTACCTCAACGGTGACGGCTGCGAGTACAACTGCACGCTGTCGCGGTGCGGAAATGGAATCGTCGCAGGAACCGAGCAATGCGACGACGGCAACTCGATCGACGGGGATCGCTGTGACAGCAACTGCACGGCTTCCCGCTGCGGAAACGGCCTCCGAGCCCCGAACGAGCAGTGCGACGACGGCAACACCGTCAATGGAGATGGCTGCGACACCAACTGCACGTTCTCCAGGTGCGGCAACGCCGTCCGTGGTGGCAGCGAACAGTGTGACGACGGTAATCGTGTGAACGGCGATGGCTGCGACAACGACTGCACCTTCTCGATCTGCGGCAACGGCGTCGTCGCCGGAACCGAGCAGTGCGACGACGGGAACTCGATCAACGGAGACGGATGTGACACCAACTGCCGGAAGTCGTGCGGGAACGGGGTGGTCGACCCCGGCGAGACCTGCGACGACGGCAACGGCGCCGACGGAGACGGCTGCGACACCAACTGCCGGCCCACCGGCTGCGGCAACGGGACGACGGCACTCGCCGAGCAATGTGACGACGGAAACGTCACGAGCGGAGACGGCTGCGATTCGAGCTGCAGCTGGACGCCCTGCACCGTCTGTACGGCCTCGACGACCCTCGCCACGACCACCAACCTGCCGGTCTTCCTGCAGCAGACTGCGACGGACCTCTACTGGAGCGACGTCGTGGGCGGGCAGGCGCGCATCATGCGCGTCGCCAAGTCGGGCGGCACCCCGACCCAGGTCGCCACGTTCCCCGTCATGACCATCGGCCGGGGCGCTGGGCAGGCCTACTACGCCGCGCGCTTCGTCCTCGACGACCCGAACGTGATCTGGGCCGAGCCTGTCGGCACGGCCGTCCGTTTCATGGTGCAACCCCCCACCGGATCGGCCATCGAGATCGCGAGGACGAGCGACTGGCTGGGCGAGTTCGCCGTCGATGGCGGTCAGCTCTACTGGGCCACCTCGACCTTCTCGGTACCCCGAGGCGCCCCCTACATCTGGCGGGTCCCCGTCGGCGGTGGCACCCCGGTCATCATCGCCACGGAGCTCCAGGGCGGCGCAGCCTACACGCACGGTCCCGTCGTCGTGAACGGCAGCGTCTTCTACGTGGTGGACTGGAGCGTCTTCGTCGACCTCACGCCCAACCCGGGAACATTTTCGAGGTCACAGGAGATCAAGATGGCGCCCACGAGCGGCGGGCCGGGCAGCGTCCTCGACCCTGGTGGCAGCAACCTCGCAATCACCCTGCCCGGCGTGACGCAAGCGGGTCTCACCACCTCGCAGACGAGCGCCGGCACGACGACCCTGCGCGTCGTGCCGCTCGCCGGGAACGGACCGGCACGGCTCCTGACGGGGCTCGCCGGCTACCAGATCATCGCAACGGCGCCCGGAGCGATCTACGTCGTGCAACCGATCGGCGGCAATGCACCCGTCGGCTTCTACAAGGCGAGCACGACAGGAGGGGCTCCGGTGCTCGTCTACGACGGCAGCCTCGGCAGCATCGTGGCCGTCAATGACCTCTCCACCGAGCAGCAATGGAGCGCGCGCATCGCGGTGGATAGCGATCGCGTCTACTTCTTCGTGCAGCAGGGCCTCACGTACCGGCTGACCTACGTCAGTCGCTGATTGGCCCGCCAACGTGCGTCGCGATGCCGCAAGAACGGAAGCTCCACGAACCGGTACGAGGCGTACGCGACCAGACCCGCACTGACCGCGAAGCCCACGACAATCCAGCTCTTGCCGGCGCCCGAGCGCACCTCGAGCCTCTCGGCGAGCCACGCGAACCCACGCAGTAGCGGCGAGTGACACAGGTAGAGCGAATAGGACCAGAGGCTCAGCCTCGACACGCAATGAGAGACGAGGCCGCGCCGCCCCCGCAGCGTCTCCGCCCATGGCAAGACGAGCGCCACGGATAGCGGAAACAGCGAGAACATCAGCGCCTTCCGGAAGAGCCCCTCCGGCGCCGACCCGAGGAACCACACGCCACCCAGCACCATCAGCGAGAGCCCGAGCCCGAGGCACGGCCGGGCCGCCCCCTCCCACCACGCCGGCCTGCGCTGCCGCAGGTACGCCGCGAAGACCCCGAACATGAGCGCGTCGAGCCGCAGCACGACGACCTTTCGCACGTGCGCGTCCCAGTGGAGAGCAGGGTCGCCGGCCAGACCGAGCCGCAGGACCAGCGGCAGCACCATCAGCGTCGCCGCGCAGCACAGGAGCGCGCGCTCGGCCGACATCCCGAGCCGGCCAAGGACGAGAAGGCCCAGCGGGAGCAGGAGGTAGAACCACTCCTCTATCGCCAGGCTCCACGAGACGGCGAAGAAGTCCGGGTGGGGCCATGCGAGGTTCTGCAGGAAGAGGGCGCTCCGCTTTGCGCCCGTCAGGGCGTCGCCCAAGGCCACCGCGAGCGCGAGGTGCAGGGCGAGGTAGACGTAGTAGTTGGGCAGCGTCCGCAGCCAGCGGCGGACCAGGAAGCGCCCGACCGCCGACGTGTCCCAGGTCTCCGAGGACAGCTGCCGCAGCAGGATCCGACCGATCAGGAATCCGCTGAGGACGAAGAACAGCTCTACGCCGAGGACTCCGAGCAACGTGATCGCATCGTCGCTTGAGACCGGCGCGAGGTGCAGCGCCTGGATCGTGTGGCCGAAGAGGACGAGACCGATGGCGGTCGCTCGAACCACATCGAGCCCGAAGATCCTGGCCGGCTGCATGCCCCGAGGTCGTGTGCGTCCGGCGCCGACTGGGACCAATCGCCTAGAGCACCGAACGGGTTGAACTGCGTTGGAGAATGCGGGCTTGCGCAGGCCCGCTGATCCGTGGACGAGCGCCGTCGCTGAAGGCTTCGGGCTTCAGGCCTCGGGCTTCAGGCTCCGGATCCGGGTCAGAGACCC
>CAZQJC010000091.1:0-2241 GCA_964593795.1 uncultured Myxococcales bacterium
GCCGCCGCCGCCCGCGCCGCCGCCGCCCGCGCGCCCCGCACCACCGGCGCCCGCACCCCCCGCGCCTCCGCTCCCCGCACCCCCCTTGGCGTCGTCTCCGCAGCTCGCAAGCAGGAGCGCGGCGAGCGCCGCGCGGGTCCAGGGGTTCGTCCGCATCATCGGCCGAGGATAAACCAGATGCCGCCACCTCACGGTGAGAGCCACCACAGCCAGGCGGCCGCGATCGCGAGCGTGCCGATCGTGATGGGCACGCCGACCCGGGCGTGCTCGCGCGTCGTGATCGTGACGCCGTGCGCGCGCGCCTGCTCGACGACGAGGATGTTGGCGATGCTGCCGACGACGAGGAGATTGCCCGCGAGCGTGCTCGAGAGCGCCAGCACCGGCGCCGCCATCGGGTGCGTCGCCGTCGGCAAGAGCAGCATCACCGCCGGCACGTTCGACACGAGGTTCGACAGCACCACCGACGCGCCGAACATGTAGGGCGGCTCGTCGAGCGGGGCGCCGTGCAGGCGCGCCTCGGCCAGGATGCGCCCGAGGAGCCCGGACGCGAGGAGCGCGTGGTTCACGATGAACAGGGCCACGAACATCACGAGCAGGTGCCAGTCCACGAGCCCGAGCAGCTCGCGCGAGCGCATGCGGCGCGAGAGCAGGAGCACGCCCGCGCCGACGAGCGCGACCACCTCGCGCGGGACGCCCGAGAGCAGGAAGGCGCCGATCACGAGCGCGATCACGAGGAGGCCCTTGCCGGTCTGCCAGGTCGAGAACGGGCGTCCCTCGGCGGTGTGCTCGGAGGCCGGCTCCTCCCAGCGGCGGCGGTACACGATCGCGAGGACGCCCCACACGACGCCGAGCCCGAGGAGCGCCGGTATGCCCCCGTCGAGCAGGTAGCCCGCGAACGACACGTGCAGGCGCTGGCCGATGAGCATGTTCTGCGGGTTTCCGATGAGCGTCGCCGCCGAGCCGACGTTGGCCGCGGCCGCGAGGCCGAGCAGGAAGGGCCTGGGGTTCCAGCCGCGGCGCGTGGTGCCCTCGACGAGCAGCGGCGTCACGGCCAGGCACACGATGTCGTTCGCGAGCAGGGCCGAGAGCAGCGCCGAGACGCCGATCACCAGGCCGAGGAGCGCGCGCGGCCCGAGCGGCGCGGCGGCGAGGCGCCGCGTGATCGCCGTGTAGAAGCCGCCGAGGCGCAGCTGCGCCGACATGACCATGAGCGCGAACAGGAGCGCGATGGTGGGCATGTCCACGGCGGCGGTCGCGGCCTCGGGCGTGACGATGCCCGCGCCGAGGAGCGCGATCGCGCCGAGGAGCGCGACGCCCGTGCGGTCGAGGGCCAGGCCCGGGATCCCGCCGAGCATCATGCCGGCGAAGACGAAGGCCTCGATGACGATGAGGAGGTCGGACACCGGCGCCCCGGATTATCGTCTGTCGCGCGGCCATGACGAAGAAACGACCCCTGTGGGCCGACGTGCTCTTCGCCTGCGCGTTCCGCGCGGCGTCGTACGTGGTCATGGTCGCGCTGTCGGTGTGGAACGAGGCGCGGCCGGCGCCGCCCCTGCCCGACGTCGTCATCTCCGCGCTGCCCTACGTGCCGTGGGTGCACCGCCTGAACTACTGGGCGTGGCTGCTCGCGTACGCGCCGCTCGCGCTCGTGCTCCTCTACCGGGCGCCGGCGCGCTGGTGCCGGTACATGGTCACGGGGGGGCTCGTTTCGATCGCGCGGGGCCTGTGCATCGCGATGACGGGCCTCGGCCCGCCGGATCCGGCGCACGCGGGCCCGGGCACCGCGGGCCACGACTCCTGGACGGTGTTCCTGGCGCTGCTCTCGCCAGTGGAGATCTTCGGGCGCGGCACGGCGCACGTGTACCTGACCAAGGACCTCTTCTTCAGCGGCCACACGGCGAGCACGCTCGTCCTCTTCCTCTACCTCCTGCCTTACCCGCACCTGCGCTGGATCGCGCTCGCCGGGCACGTGGTCGCCGTCGCGAGCGTGCTCTTCTCGCACATCCACTACGGCATCGACGTGGTGGGCGGCTGGGCCGTGGGCTTCGCCATCTTCGCGCTGCGCGAGTGGCGGCCGCGGGATCGCGACGCCTGAACCACGGTTCGCGATTCCCGATCGCTCTCGCACCCCGCTCCATTTCGCGAGTTTGCAGGCTCCGATGGACAGGCTTCAGGCTACGGGCTTCAGGCTACGGCCGGACCCGGATCTCCGGCCGTAGCCCGTGGCCCGAAGCCCGTCGC
>CAZQJC010000092.1:0-9493 GCA_964593795.1 uncultured Myxococcales bacterium
TTGGCCGCGAGCCGCCTGCGGCGGCTTGATGCAAGCTCAAAGCCCTGGGCGCACCCGAAGTGGGCTGGCCGAACGATCCAACTCCTCGTGATTCCTCCACCGTCGAGGGGTGTCTCCGAATCGCGGCCGGTCATTTAGGAAACAAGATCAATCAGTGGCGAGCTTCCTGATCAGCCGGTAGTCCTCGCCGCCCTTGATGTTCACGTCGAACTCGAAGCGCTGGGCGCGGTCGCCCTTGCCCACCACGAACGTGATCTGGTGCTTGCCCTCGCGGAGGGCGATCTTCGAGATCGGCGGGATGGGTGTCGAGCGCCCCGTGTCCTTGCCGTCGATGACCACGCGCGCCCACGGCTGCGTGTTCGCGATGAGGTAGCCCGTCTTGCCGTCGCGCGCCGGCTCGTCCGTCTTTCCCTCGGCGCCGTCCTTGGGCTTCTTGTCGCCCGCGCCCTCGGGCTTGCCGAGCGTCACGAGCATCGACCGGCGCGGCTCGTCGAGGCGCGGGGTGACCATGCGCGTCTCCTTGTGGTCCGCCGTCTTGAGCGTGATCTTGTAGCTCTTGCCGAACTCGAGGTCGTCGAGCACGAACGGCGTCGTCCCGACCGAGCGCCCGTCGAGCAGGATCTCCGCACCGGACGGCTCGCTCGCGAGGTCGATCACCGCGCGCCCGACCTGCAGCGTCAGCGACCGCTTCTCCTCCGAGCCCGGCGTGAACTGAAGCCGCTCGCGCACCTCCTTGTAGCCAGGCTTGGTCACGCGCAGCTCGTGCGCGCCCGGCGCCACGGGCACCACTCGATTCGCCGCGATCTCCGCGCCATCGAGCAGGATCGTCGCGCCCTGCGGCTGCACCTCGAGCCTCAGGCTCGCCCCCTTGGGCTCGGCCGCCGGGAGCTGGAAGATCATGACCTCGGGCTCGCCTGGCTTGAGCTCGACGGTGTTCGACAGCGGGGCCAGCCCTTCGACGTGCAGCTCCACGCGCCACGCGCCGGGCTCGAGTCCCTGGAGCTGGATCTTCGCGCCCTCGGCGCTGGCGATGTGCCCCTTGACCTCGCTGCCGGGCTTGCCGCCCACGGGCTGCGCGATCACGTCACCCTCGCGGGGCGGCGTCGTCGCCACGACCAGCATGCTCTTCGGCTTGCCCTTGCCGTCGCCCTTCTTGACCACGCTCCGCACGAGCAGCGCACCCGCCACGACGAGGACGAAGAACACCGCGCCCATGCCGAGGTCCTTCCACAGGCCCCCGGTCCGGCCTCGCGGCCGGGCCTTGCGCGCGGCCTCGCCGAGGTCGGCGGTGGTGTCGACCTTCGGCGCGTCCGGCGCCTCGTAGATGACGCTCGGCCCGGGCCGATCGGCCGGCGGGATGGGCGGCGGCGTCGTCGCGTCACGCTCCCGCAGCCGCTGCGGCGGTCCCAGCGTCATCGCCTCCGGCGACGCACGGATCCCGCGCGGGACGCTCGAGAACTCCGCCCGCGTCTCCTCCTCGGGCCCGAGCCGCCCACCGAGCTGCGCGCGCCCCGACGTGTCCTCGTCGTCGAGCAGGTTCGCGCCCGGATCGTCGACCTCGAGCGGGCCCGCAGCCAGGCCGCGCAGCCGCTCCTTGTTGGTCTCCTCGGTCGTCTCCGGCGGGCCGTCGCCGTCGCCCGAGAACGCGAGCGGACCGCCGATCAACGTGGCGTCCGACTCGCCGAACTCCCCGGCCGGTGGAGGCCGGTCGGGACGCGGGGTCGGTGGCGGCGGAGAGCGCCGCGGCTCCGGGATCGCCTGGAACCGGCCCGAGGGCGACGCCGCCGGCATGCGCCCCGACTTGGAGCCGGACTGCGACGGGGCCGCGGGCGGCGAGAGCCGCCCATCGCGCCCCACGCGCTTGTACTGCTCGAGCTGAGCCTGCTCGCGCGCCAGCTCCTCGGCGAAGGTCTCCTTCATCCAGCGCGCCAGGTCCTTCGACGTGAAGACCGGCTCCTGCTGCGTGAGGAAGCCCTGGAGCTGCTCCTGCAGCTCGCTCGCCCAGCCGAAGCGATCCTCCGGATCCCGTGACAGCGTCTTCATGACGATGTCGTCGAGCAGGGTCGGCACCGCGTGGTTGAAGATCGACGGCACCTTGATGTCGACGTTGCGCACCTTCTCGAGCGTCGCGAAGTCGCTGTCGCCCGCGAAGAGGCGATCCCCTGCCAGCATCTCGTGCAGGATGGTGCCCACGGCGAACACGTCGGAGCGGTGGTCGATCGGCAGGCCGCGCACCTGCTCGGGTGACATGTAGCCGAACTTGCCCTTGAGCACGCCCGCCTGCGTCTTCGACGAGCGGCCAACCGCCTTGGCGATGCCGAAGTCGATGATCTTCACCTCGCCCTCGAAGCTGACGAGGATGTTCTGGGGCGACACGTCGCGATGGATGATCCCGAGGGCGCGGCCCTGCGAGTCCTTGCGCTTGTGCGCGTAGTCGAGGCCCTCGCACACCTTGGCCGCGACGAAGCAGGCCATCGCGACCGGCATCGGCTGCTTGAGCCGCCGGAAACGATTCTGGATCTGCAGGATGTCCCGCCCCCAGACGAACTCCATCGCGATGAAGTGCGAGTCGGCGATCCGGCCGAGCTCGAAGATCTGGCAGATGTTGGCGTGCGAGAGCTGGCCGGCGATCTTGGCCTCGTCGATGAACATCTCGACGAACTCCGCGTCCTCCGCCATCGACGGCAAGATCCGCTTGATGGCGAGGATCTTCTCGAAGCCCTCTACACCGAAGGACTTGGCCTTGAAGACCTCGGCCATGCCACCCACGCTGATCCTCTCCAGCAGGAGGTACTTGCCGAAGGGTGCGGGCTGTCGCACCAGCCGATCGTAGGATCCGGGTCCGGAGGCCGTCAACGCATTTTGTGGCCTCCACACCCAGGAAGCTGGCCCACAGTTCGGTTGAGTGATGGATCCTGGGGGCCAGAGACCACAGGCTAGCGCCCCCAAAGGGGCGAGCGCTAGGCGTGCCCGAGGGAGCGCAGGAGCGTGATCGCTTCCTGGTTCTTGTAGTCGAGCTTGAGGACGGCCTGGAGCTGGACGATGCCCTCCTGCTTGCGATCGGCCGCCAGCAGCTCGCGCGCGTACGCGAGGAGGTACAGCGTCCGGAGCTCGCGGTTCCGCGGATCCGACCGCACCGCCGAGCCGGCGACCATCCGCGCCTCGGCGTACTGCCCCTGCGCGTATGCGTCACTCGCGCGCATGTAGGCCTGCGCGCTCTCGATGCTGAGCACCTGCGAGATCGACGAGGAGCCATCCGCCGCGGCAGGCGCCGGCGTGGTCGTGGGCTGCGGCGTGGCCGCGCCCGGCTGGGCGAGGGCCGCCATCGCCAGCGGGCTCGGCGCGACCATCGAGGGCGACGGCGCGTCGAGGTCACCGAAGAGCGAGTCCGCATCGAGCGGCCGCTGCGGCGCCTGAGGGGGACGCTGCCCGGGCGGGGTATACGCGAGCGGCGCTGCGGCTGCGGGCGCCGGAGCTGGCGCCGGAGCTGGCGCGGCGGCACCGAGCCCGAGCGAGATCTCCCCGAGGTCGAGGTCCACCGGGATCTTGGCCGGCGGCGCGGCTGCGGGCGAAGGCCCCTTCGGCAGCGCCACCTCCTCCTCGGGTGCGTCCGAGCGCGCGAGGTCGATGAGGCGCTCGAGGCGCTCGACGTCCGCGGGCGCGAGCTGCCCGAAGCGCAGCCCCATCCCGGCGACGGCGCCGGTGCGCGCGGCCTCCTCCGGTCCCACGACCCGCACCACCTCGCCGACGAGCGTCGACTGAGCGCCATCGGGGAGCGTCACGACGACCTCCACGCTGGAGCCGATCTCCCCCGGCGTCGGCGTGCGCACGAACATGCCGCCGCGCGAGATGTTCTGCGTGTAGAGCTGCGCCGCCGCGTCCCACGACCCACACTTCACCTTCACCCGCTTGACGAGACGGTGCCGTGGAAACTCGCGGATCCCGGAACCGCTCACGTGTGCTCCTCGGTGCTGCGCGGGCGAGGCGCCGTCACTTGGCGGCCTGCTTGGCAGCGACCTGTGCTTCGACCTGTTTGATCTGCGCCTGGATGTACTCGCTGCCCGGCTCGAGCGAGAGCGCGAGCCGCAGGTTCATCAAGCCCCCCTTGAGATCGCCGCCGACGAGCTGCTGGAACGCGAGCTTGACGAAACGCTTGGCCTCGCGACCGGACACGTTGTCCTCGGGCGCCACGGTCCGCTTGATCTCGCGCTCGGTGGCGGCCACGAAGCGCGTCTTGCCCTCCGCCAGGCCCCGGTCGTAGAGCGCCCGCTTCTGCGGATCGGACAGCACCTTGTAGGCCTCGCCGATGCGCGCGTAGATCTCGACCAGCTTTCGCCGCGCGTCCGCGTCCTCGAGCTTGAAGTAGCGATCCGGGTGCAGGCGCGCGGCGCGCACGTAGAACGACTGCTGGATCACCTGCGGCGCGGCGTCGGCGGTCACGCCGAGCAGCTCGTAGTACGTGCGGCGCTCGAGCGACGGGTGCGTCGCCTCGACGAAGCGCAGGATCTCGTCGACCCGGCTCATCGGCGGGCCCGCGCCTCGGACGGTGCGCCGAGGTCGACGCTCGGCGGTCGAGGGTCGAGCCCGGTGCCCTGGGTGCACCCGGCCATGCGATCTCCGACGTCTCGTGCGTTCGACATTTCGACCGTCTACCTTGAACGTCTGCTCGCCCGCGCGGGCTGCTCATTGTGTGGGCGCGGGCAAGTCCGCACCCTGGACCGACTCGGCGGCCTTGGCGATCTCGGCCTCGCTCATCGCTCCACGGACCTTCATGGTAGCGCGCTGCTCGCGCCCGGTGTCGGGATCTCGCGCACGCACGTGCAGCAAGCCATCGGTGTCGATCTGGAAGGTCACCTCGACGCGCGCCTGCCCGCGGGGGGCCGGGCGCAGCCCCTCGAGCACCAGCTCTCCGAGCGGATCGTTCTCCTCGAAGCGCTTCGACTCACCGGAGCAGACCTGGATCTTCACCTGCTGCTGGTTGTCGGCGCTGGTCGTGAAGGTGCGCGTCTGCTCGGTCGGGATCTGCGCGTTGCGCGCGATGAGCGTGTCCGTGTAGCCGCCCGCGACGGCCAGGCCCAGCGCGCGCGGCGTCACGTCGAGCAGCAGCGAGAAGAACTCCTCGGCCTCGACGTCGGCGGCCAGCGCCGCCGCCTGGATGGCCGCGCCGAAGGCGACGACCTCGTCGGGGTTGATGTGCATGCGCGGCGACTTGCCGAAGAACTCGGCGACGCGCGTGCGCACGAGCGGGATCCGCGTGGAGCCGCCGACGAGGATGATGTCGTCGACGTCCTGCGCGCTCATCCCGCAAAGGGCCAGCACCTCGTTGGCCGCCTCGAACGTGCGCTCGACGAGGGGTCCGATGGCCTGCTCGAGGCGCTCGCGCGAGATGTTGTACTGCGCGTCGATGGGCCGGCCGTCCGGGCCGTACGCGAGCTCCTTGAGCTCGCCCGCGCACGTGCCCTCACCCGACAGGCGGCGCTTGATCTGCTCGGCCGCGACGAGGAGGCGCGGCCGGAGCTGGTCGTTCTCGTGCACGTCCACGCCGTAGGCGGTCAAGAAGTCGATGGCGAGCAGATCGAACAGCGCCTGATCGACGTCGTCGCCGCCGAGGAACGTGTCGCCGCCCGTCGCCAGCACCTCGAAGATCTTGTCGCGCACCTGGATGACGGTGACGTCGAACGTGCCGCCGCCGAAGTCGTAGATGGCGATGCGGCTGTCGAGGCTACGGCCACAGCCGTACGCCAGCGCCGCCGCCGTCGGCTCGTTGAGCACGCGCAGGACGTTGAGCCCGGCGATGCGCCCGGCCGCCTTGGTGGCCGCGCGCTGGCCGTCGTTGAAGTTGGCCGGCACCGTGATGACCGCGTCGACCACCGGCTCGCCGAGGAACGCCTCGGCGCACTTGCGGCAGTGCTTGAGCACGAGCGCGGAGACCTCGGGCACCGAGAAGCGCTTCTGCCGGGTCTGGATGACGGGCTGATCGTTGTCGCCCTGCACGACCGTGTAGGGCAGCCGCTGCACCGCGTACTGCACCTCGTCCGCGGAGAACTGCTGCCCGATCAGGCGCTTGGCGGAGAAGATCGTGTTGCGCGCGTCGATGATGCGGCGCTTGTTCGCGGCGTGCGAGACCAGCACCTCGCCGCTCGGCGGGAAGGCGACGACCGACGGGTGCAGCCGGTGCCCCTCGGGATCGGGGATCACGACGACCCGGTTGTCCTTGACCGTCGCGACGACGGTGTTCGTGGTGCCGAGGTCGATGCCGAGGACGTAGGACATGCTTCAGGCTTCAGGCTTCGGGCTTCGGGCTACAGGCTACGGGCTCGGATCCGGACAGCGCCTCGGTCCTGCTCATGGTTCCCTAGGCGCGGGTCCTCTTGGCGTCCGCGAGCCGCTTCGAGACGTCCTCGATGGTCTTGGCGCCGGCCATCGGCGCCGAGTGCACGAGCAGCGGCAGGTCGGGGAACGCCTCTGCGAGCTCCTTGCGGACGTCGTCCGAGAGCGGACCGAGGTTCTGATCCTCGCCGACGAGGACGAAGTCGTCGCCGCCGACGTGCGCGAGGAAGGCCTCGCCGCGCGCCCGACCGAGGATGAGCGCACCCGCGCGCGCGATGACCTCCTCGGCGCGGCGAAAGCCCTCCTTGTCCGTGAAGTCCTCGAAGTGATCGAAGGTGATGTGCATGACCGTGAACGGCTCCCCGGAGCGGAGCCGCGTGTCCACGTGATCCTCGAGCGCCCCTGCGCCTGGCAGGTTGGTCGAGGGGTTGCGATCGCGCTCGCGGCGCGAGTGCCGGATGAGCGCCTTGACGCGCGCCCGGAGCTCACGAAAGTCGAATGGTTTCGCAAGGTAATCGTCGGCGCCGGCCTCGAGGCCCTTGACCTTGTTGTCCACGTCGCCGAGCGACGTGAGCATGAGGATGGGGACCCGGGACGAGATGACGTCGGCCTTGAGGCGTCGCGCCACCTCGATGCCGTCGAGCTTGGGCATCATCACGTCGAGGATCAGCGCGTCGGGCAGCTCCCGGCGCACCATCACGAGCGCTTCCTCCCCATCCCGGGCGCGCAGGCACAGGTAGCCCGCATCACCCAGGGTGGCAGCCACGAGGTGCGAGATGGCCTCGTCGTCCTCAGCCACCACCACCTTGTTCAGAAGCATGGCCCGCTCAGAAGCATAGCGAAAATACACGTTATCACGCGGGGTTTGGTTCCGTCAAGGCATCCGGAGCGGCGGGCCTTGACCACCCGGGGGGCGGGGGCTAGGTTCCTATCTCCGCCGTTCGGGCCGCCCCGAGCCGGCGGGCTCCATGCGAAATCCCTTTCGTTACCCCATCCAGCCGCTCTCGGAGACCCTGCCGAACGGCTTGCGCGTGGTGAGCGTGGAGCTGCCGCACCTGCACACGGTGTCGCTCGTGCTCTACGTGCGCGTCGGCTCGCGCTACGAGTCGGACGCCGACAACGGCCTCTCGCACTTCCTCGAGCACATGCTCTTCCGCGGCACGGCGCGCTACCCGAGCTCGCTCGCGCTGCACTCGGCGATCGAGGACATCGGCGGCACGCTCTACGCCGAGACCGGGCGCGACTACTCCCTCTACCAGATCAGCGTGCACCCGGAGAACGTCGAGCTCGGCCTCGCGCTCCTCGGCGAGATCTTCCGGGCGCCGACGCTCGCCGACATCGAGCTCGAGCGGAAGATCGTGCTCGAGGAGATCCAGGAGGATCTCGACGAGCAGGGCCACGACGTCAACATCGACGACCTGGTCCGGCGCGCGGTCTGGCCGGACCACCCGCTCGGGTTCAAGATCACCGGCCCGTACGAGAACGTCGAGCGCTTCTCGGACGGGGACGTCAAGCGACACTTCGCGCGCCACTACGTGGCGAGCAACATGGTCCTCGCGGTGTCCGGCGCGGCGCGGCACGCGCAGACGCACGGATGGGCGGTGCGTGAGTTCGGCGAGTTGCCGGCCGGCACGCCCACGACGTCGCCTCCTCCGGACGACAAGCAGAAGCGCCCGCAGCTCGTGTACGTGCGCAGCGAGGGATCGCAGACGGCTTTGCAGGTGGTGTTCCGTGCGCTGCCCGAGACCGACCCCGACTTCATCGCGCTGCAGGCGCTGTCGCGCCTCCTCGACGACGGCATGTCCACGCGCCTTCACTACCGCGTGTGCGACCAGAAGGGCCTCGCGTACAACATCCACGGCAACCTCGAGGCGATGCACGACGTGGCGCTCCTCGAGGTGAACACGAACGCGGTGCACAAGAACGTGCCCGCGGTGCTCGACGAGGTGCTCGCGATCCTCGACGAGCTGCGCACGACGCCGGTCCCCGAGGGCGAGCTCGAGCGCGTCAAGAAGCGCTTCCGCTGGGACCTCGAGGCGGCGTTCGACGATCCCGACGCGCTCGCGGGCTGGTACGCGGGCACCGAGCTGTTCCGCCCGAGCGAGCCCGCCGAGCTGCGCCTCGCGCGCATGGAGGCCGTGACGAGCGAGGACATCCTGCGCGCCGCGCGCCGGGTCATGCGCCCCGAGCGCCTCACCGTCGCCGCCGTCGGAGTCCTCTCGAGCCGCGTCCGCGGCGAGCTACGCCGGAAGATCGAAGGGTTCTAGAGAAGGCTTCGGGCTTCAGAGGCTTGATGGGAATACCTCCCAGCTGAGGCAGATGACGGCGAGAGGCCGCCGGGCCGCCAGGCGACTGATGTTGTTGGCGAGGACCTTGAGGAGCACCTCGGCCTGGATCGTACGATCGAGGCGGGAGCTGGCGCGGCGGAAGCCCATGACGTCCTGGATGCTGGCGAAGAGCTGGCGGCCGCGCTTGGGCCCGTGATCGCCGCCATCACACGGCATGACCCCGACCTCGCCAAGCAGGTCCGACGTGCGATGGCGTCGGTGCCGCTCAACCTCGCCGAGTGGGCGTGTCGCACCGGCAAGGACCGTGCTCACGCCTACCGAATCGCGCAAGGCAGCGCGGTCGAAGTCCGCAGCGCCGTCAGGCTCGCGCACGTCTGGCAGTACGTCGACGCCGACCTCGTCGCCGCGGCCGAGCCCGGCCTCGATCGTCTCGCGGCCCTTCTCTGGTGCCTGGTCAACCCACGGCGGTAACTCACCGGCGGTGACCGGGCTCGGTGTCCCCGGGCCCGGTCGCCCGATCCCGGTCACGGCGACCGGATGCCGGTCACCGGCGACCGATCCCGGATGCCGGGTGCCGCTCCCGAGGCGGAACCGGAACCGGAACCGGTCCCGTCACGGTTTCCGTACCCGCCTCGCAGCACTGCGCTTGTTTCGATCAACCCTCTCTGGCTTCAGGCCGAGGTGAGCGAAGCGAGCCGCAAGGGCGTCCCTCGCGCAGCGGAGCGAAGACGCAGGGAGGGGGGCCCGGTTGGGTCGCGCCGAAGGCGCGCAACGCAGCACTTGCCCAACCGGGGGAAGGGCGGCGCGCCCCTCCCGGTGGGCGCCCTCGAGGCGCCCACTCGTAGGTTAGTTCCTCCCCCACTTCACGCCGGCGG
>CAZQJC010000093.1:0-38417 GCA_964593795.1 uncultured Myxococcales bacterium
AGCGGACACGAGGTGCCAAGCTCGCCCCTGCGCTCCGGATCGTGGACGTGGACGTGGACGTGGACGTGGACGATCCGGAGCGGTGCCCGAAAGGCGTTGACGCCCAACACGGTATCTTGCGGCTCGCTGCGCTCGCCTCGAAGCCTCGGACTCCGACGCCCGTGACCGATACGGGTTCGGGTTCCGTGTCTCGGCGTACGGCCGACGGTGTACGGCCGACGGTGTACGGCCAGCGGTGTACGGCCGAGCGGTGTACGGCCCGTCCCGTGATCAGCCCGCAATCTGCTTCACCCGCCGGAGAGGGCGCTCTCGGCGCGGCGGAAGGTGCAGGCGGAGACGGCGCAGCGGTCGCACTGGGGCTCGGGGGTGCAGATGCCGTCGGCGAACCAGCGGACGGTGAGGTCGAGCAGCGCGGGGGCGTCACCCACCTCGCGCGCGAGCCCGGTCCAGGTGTCGCGGACGTCGGCGGGTGTCGGGGGCGGGACGCGGCGGACCCAGCCGAGGCGCTGCGCCACGCGCGAGAGGGCGGCGTCGGGCGCGATGGCACCGAGGCCGAGGTAGCGCAGGAACAGGACCGCAGCGCGGGCCTCGAGGCGATCGAAGGCGGCGGTGAGGGCCCCGACGGGATCGGGCTGCGCGCGTAGCCAGCCGAGGAACCGCCCGGGCTGCGCGTCGAGCTCGAGGAAGCGGCGGGCGTTGTCGAACAGCACGCGCGCGCGGAGCGGGGAGGGCATGACGCGCCGCGCGGCCTCGACGGCCTCGGGGCCGAGCGCCGCCATCCGCGCCGGATCGTAGTCCGCCAGCGCCCCGCGCATGCGCACGAGCAGCGACGCGCCGCCCTCGATGCGCGCGTCCGCGTCCAGCATCGCCGCGACGAGGAGCGCGTGCACGTCGGCCGGCGCCAGGGTGTCCGGCGTCAGGTGGGCGGTCGCGCGGCGCTCGCCGTAGACGCGCGGATCGGCCACCGCCAGCGTGTGGAGGATCGCGCGCCAGGCCTGGGTGCGCGGGCCCTCGTCGTCCGCGCCCACGAAGTCAGCGGCCGCCGGGAGCGACTCGAGCTCCTCGGGGATCGCGACCTCGTGCTCGGATGCGCCCGCGGCGCCGGCCTCCTCGTGCACGCCGAGGTCGAGGAAGTACACCCGGGCCCGATCGGCCGACAGCCGCTCACGCAGGGTGGCCGGGCGCCAGGCCCGCGCCTCGGGGTGGAACGCCAGCACACGGGCGCCGATGGGCAGGTCGATCATGGGGCGAATGTACGCGTGTCGCCGCCCCAGAACCCCACGGAAATCGTGCTCGTGCTCGTGCTCGTGCTCGTGCTCGATCCGGGCACGGGATCCGGCGGGCCACTGGTGCGTCCAAGGGGCATGCGGACCATCTTCTTGCCCACGGTTCTCGCGACCCTGACGCTCGTCCCCGCGGCTGCGCGCGCGGGGGAAGGCCCCAGCACGCCGACGATGCGCCGCGCCAACGAGGCGGCGGCCACGCTGGTCAAGGAGCGCCTCCGCCACGAGAACCCGGCGGCCGCGAAGGCGCTGGCGGAGGTGGGGCAGCACGACCTCGTGGTCGTGCGCGGCGAGTACGACCACGTGGAGTCGATCCTGCGGTCGCTGGGGCTGCGCTTCTTGCTGGTCTCGCCGGGGCAGGTCAAGCACCTCGACCTGACGGCCAAGCAGCTCGTCATCATCAACTGCCCGGGCACCATCGACGGCGGCGGGCGCGAGCGCCTCGCGCGCTTCGTCCGCGCGGGCGGCATGCTCTACACGACCGACTGGGCGCTCAAGAATGTCGTGCAGCGCACCTTCCCGCACACGATCGCGTGGAACGGCGTCTCGACGACGGACGACGTGGTGGGCGTCAAGGTGGCGCGCAACGACGACCCCATGATGAAGAACTTCGTGGTCGGCGGCGCGCGGCCGAGGTGGTGGCTCGAGGGCTCGAGCTATCCCATCAAGATCCTCGACTCCCAGCGCGTCGAGGTGCTGGTGTCGTCGCAGGAGATGCGGAGCAAGTACGGCTCCTCGCCGATCGCGGTCACGTTCCCGGTCGAGGACGGCCGCGTCTTCCACGTCGTCAGCCACTTCTACCTGCAGCGCAACCAGGGCGGTCGCGCGATCGCGGCCGGCAAGAAGCTGCTGGACGGCGTCAACGTGTCCGCCCCTGCGAAGGCGACGCTCGAGAAGCAGATGGCGGGCCTGTCGGCGGACGACGTCGGCGCCGCGTACGCGATGCAGCAGATGACGGCGAACCTCGTCCTCGGCAAGCAGAAGCAGAACGTCGAGCTCGATCGCGTCTACGGCCAGAAGGCCAAGCGCGCCGTCGCGCTCGAGGAGGAGGGCCAGGGCGCGTCCGGGCGTGGTGTGGGGCGGGCGCCCGCGAAGCCCACGGCGAGCGTGGCGGCGGGTGCGCAGCTCAAGGTGCTCGAGCGCAAGGCCGGCAAGGCCAAGGTGCGCGACTTGCGCGGCAACGAGGGGTGGGTTCCCGCGGATGCGCTTTGAGCATCGGAAAACTAGGAACAAGGAACAAAGAATTCCGGATCCGGAAGTCCGTGTTCCGGTTCCTTGTTCCTTGTTCCTGGTCCCTCGTCATGGAATCAGGAGGTTGTCCTCGCGTTCAGCTGTTCCACCCCGTATCAGCGCAACGCCTGCCCTGTTCCATGGGCGCCTCGAGGGGCCACCGCTGTGACCTGGCGCATCGGGCGGCACCAGGTCATCTCGTGTATCCTGCTCGACGATGACGCGTGTCTGGCTTGCGTGCGCGGCCGCCGTCCTTGCAGCGGGCGGCCTGGCTGCGTGTGGTGATGAGGGCAGCAAGGGCGACGGCGGAACCTTCGGGTCCGGCGGCAACGGCCGGGTGGACGGGGGCGCAGGAGGCAGCGCGCCCACGAGCCGCTTCGTCGAGGAGGAGATCACGGGCTGCGACCAGGGCGGCACGCAGGCGGTGATCGCGACGAGCGGCAACACGGTCGCGCTCGCGTCGCTAGCGGTGCGCAGCACGACCCAGACGTGCATGACGATGAACGGCCCCGGGCAGGTCTCGGTCTACGGCGTCTGCTACGCCGAGAGCACGGGCGGTCCGTTCACGGCGAAGACCGTGACCGAGCAGCAGTACCTCGCGGTCACCGGTGTCGGCCTCGGGCTCTCGCCTGCGGGGCAGGCCACGCTCGCCTACACCGGCGGGCCGCCCGCTGCGCTGCGCTGCGGCGCCAGCGACCTCGTCATCGTCCAGGGCAACGGCGGCAACTTCGGCGCCGAGCAGACGATCGCCGCGGGCTCGATGTCCGGGGGCCTCGTGCCCAGCATGGCCCCGCAGTGCCTGCAGAACGTCTGCAACTCGGGCGACGCGACGGGCTTCTGGCCGGCGGTGGCCCACGACGCCTCCGGGGGCCTGCTGCTTGCGTTCCGCGACCTGCACTTCGGCTTCGCCGCCGACGACTTCCAGAGCTCCGACGTCGAGTTCGCGCGCGGCAGCAACGTCCTGACGATCGACGTCGCACGCGGCGGCGGCGCCTTCATGCACGTCGCGTCGTCGCCGACGGGTGCGGTGGTCGCGCACTACAACGGCGAGCGCGACAGCAGCATCAACGGCATCTACGTGCACCGCGAGACGGCTCCCGGCACGTGGGAGGTGCAGCGCGCGGCGGACGCCAAGATCGGCGAGATGTTCGGCTTCGCCGTGTCTCCCGCCGGCAAGATGGCCATCGCGTACTACGACCAGGCGACGGTCCGCCTGCGCTACGTCGAGTCCGGGGACGGCTCGTCGTGGTCGGCGCCCGCCGACATCGACACCGACGGGCGGATCGGCCAGTACCCGTCGCTCGCCTACGGTCCCGACGGCGAGCCGGTGGTCGCGTACTACCGCTGCGGTGACTACGATCCGCGCAGCACGAGCTGCGACAACAACAAGGACGGCCTCTACCTCCTGCGGCGCCGCGGCGCCCAGTGGCAGCGCCAGAAGCTGCGTGACGAGCCGGGCGTGTTCGACGGGCTGTATCCCGCGCTCGCCTTCTCGAACGGCAAGGCGGTCATCGGCTTCCAGGTGCGCTCGTACGACGCGAGCACGATGCAGAACGCCGTGACGTGGCACGCGATGAGGGAGCAGTGATCGCGCTCGTGCGCAGGGCCCTCGTGGTGCTGGCGCTGGCCTGGCTGCCGGGCCTTGCGGGCTGCGAGGAGGACAAGAACAAGCTCTTCGGCAGCGTCAGCGAGGTCTATCCGCTCGCGTTCGACGCCGTCGCCGTCAGCATCCAGGGCAGCTTCCTCGTGATCGAGTACACGAAGGGCGCCGGCAAGGTGGTCAAGCTCTCGGTGTCGAACGAGAACCTCAACGTGCAGCCGGGGCAGGCGATCGATCTGCTGATGCCCGTCACCAGCGGCAAGCGCGGGACGCTCCAGCGCATCGTCGAGACGACCGTCGATCTGCCGATGGAGACCGGAACGCTCACCCTCGATGGCGTGCCCAAGCCCGGCGCGGAGCTGACCGGGCACTTCCGCACGCTGCTCACGGCGCCGAGCGGCCGGACGCTCAACGGCGACTTCTCCGCGACGGTGCGCTAGTGCTCCGCCTGGGCGTGTGCTTCTCGGCTGCGCTCGCCCTCCTCGGCTGCAACGAGGAGGACACCTTCACCATCGGGCGCGAGCGCGAGGTCTGCGAGGGCAACGTGCCCACCGCGTGTCAGGTGAGCGGCCGGTGTGTGCTGGACGGCGAGCACTACCTCGCGGGGAGCTTCCCCGAGCCGCGCCGCTTCGTGGTCCGGACCGACGGCGCGGCGGTGCTGAACTTCCAGCTCCTCTTGACCAACCGGAAGACGCCGGGGACCGAGCTGCGGGTCCGGGTCGCGGAGCCGTCGTGCGCGTCGATGGACGAGTACGACAGCGCCGGACAGGACCTGTTCCGGCTGGCGGGCTCGGACGGGTTCATCTCCGTCAAGCTCCGCGTCACCAAGGCCGGCGACCACCTGGTCGAGGTCTACTCCGACGCTTACTGCGACTACTTCCTCAAGGTGGACCTCTGACCACCCACATGTGGGCAGAGAAGGGGTCAACTGACCTCATCACTGGAGACTTTTCCCCCACCCCGTTGGATCGACCCCGCAGCGCGTCGGACGCCTGCGAACCTCTATTTTGTGTAGTAATATCAAGTGGATGATTGGCATCGGACGGGGGTCGGCACGATTCTTGGTCTACCCCCCTTCGGTTCGAAAGTTCTCCGGCGAGAACAGGGACCAGGAGGCTATCAGATGCGCACTTCGAGGAACCCAATGCTGCGACGAACCGGGTGGCTGGCTGTAGCGCTGCTGGGGATCGTGCTCGTTCCAGCGGTGGCCTCGGCCCAGCCGATGCCGGGCGAGTGCGCGAGCGGCTTCTGCGGCACGCCCAACAACAACGGCGGCGGCTGCGGCTGCGGCTGCGGCGGCTCGATCCTGGTCAACAACACCGACCTCGGGCAGACGTACTCGACCTCCGACGACTACGACGCGGACGGGATCGAGGACGACTTCGACAACTGCCCCTTCATCCCGAACCGCGACCAGGCGGACTCGGACGGGGACGGCGTCGGCAACGTCTGTGACAACTGCGCGAGCACGTCGAACCGCACGCAGGCGGACGCCGACGGCGACGGCCAGGGCAACGCCTGCGACACGGACAGCGACGGCGACGGTCTGCCGGACACGGGCG
The DNA here is from genome assembly GCA_964593795.1 of uncultured Myxococcales bacterium. Classification (GTDB taxonomy): domain Bacteria; phylum Myxococcota_A; class Polyangia; order JAHFDS01; family JAHFDS01; genus JAHFDS01. The sequence continues at coordinate 5,676 of CAZQJC010000093.1, forward strand.
ACAACTGCCCGCTCGTGCCGAACCAGGGACAGGCCGACACGGACCACGACGGCCAGGGCGACGTCTGTGACAGCGACAAGGACGGCGACGGCGTCTCGAACTCCGCCGACAACTGCCCGCTCGTGGCCAACCCGGACCAGACGCCGATGCCGGGCGCGGCGTGCGACGCCGACCAGGACGCCGACGGCGTGCCGGATGCGAAGGACAACTGCCCGGCCGTCTACAACCCGGATCAGAAGGACCTCGACAACGACACGGACCTCGCGGCCAGCCCGCCGCGGGCGCTCGGCGACGTGTGCGACCTCGACCGCGACAACGACAGCATCGCCGACACGGACGACAACTGCCTCGACGTCGCCAACCCCGACCAGAAGGATGACGATCACGACGGCCTCGGCAACCTCTGCGACAACGACGGCTACTGCTTCCACGCGGCGAAGAACCCGGGGGCCAAGTGCCTCGACCCGCGCAACGTGTTCCAGGTGACGGCGTCCAAGCCGCCCGCGGAGATCGGCACGGGCGACAAGTTCTTCCTCGGCATCTACTCGAACCGCGCCACGCCGCCGCCCGAGGCGCCGGATGCCATGACCGCGAAGAGCTTCGGCATCAAGTTCACGTGGGCGGTTACCAAGCGCCCGAACGGCTCCGAGGCGAAGATCGAGAACCCGGTGGGTAGCGCCGCGATGGCCGACGCCTACGAGTACCAGTTCGGCGACAAGCGCCCGGCCTTCATCCCCGACCTCCCGGGTGTCTACGAGATCACCCTGGCGGCCGACCTGACGGAGGACGATCCCAAGTACCCGGGCGCCCGCCACGCGCAGGACATCATCTCGGTGACGGTCAAGGGCGAGCCCAAGACCGACAGCGCGGGCTGCGCGTCCGTGCCGCCCATCGTGCCGCCGCGCACGGGCGCCCTGCTCGGCCTCTCCGGCCTGTTCCTCCTCGGCCTCGTCTTCCTGGGCCGCCGCCGCAGCAGCCGCTAGCGGTCCCTCCCTCCCGTTCCCCGCCAGCGGGGGCTCCTCCTTGAAAGATGCGAGCCGGAGCGGGGCCGGCTTCACGCCGGCTCCGCGTCGCGGTACTCTATGACGCGGCCGTCCTCCGTGGCTCGGAGGGGGAAGGCTCTCATGGCTAGCACCCGCCCACTCCGCCCGGTTCTCGTCACCCTCCTGGCCGCGGCCGGTCTCGCGGGAGCGTGCTCGGACACGGGCCTTCAGCCCTTCCAGCCGGACGCCGGCGCGGCTCTCGACGACAAGCTCGAGATCAAGGCCAAGGTCTGCACGTCGAAGCCGGCGGACGTCAGCTTTCCCGTGAAGATCCTGTTCGTCGTCGATACCTCCGACTCGATGAGCGTCACGGACCGCTCGGGCTTGCGGGCGCAGGCGGTGGTCCAGGTGCTCAACCGCTACGCCGGCTCGCCGCAGGTGCAGTTCGCGGTGGTCGCGTTCGACGCGCGGGTGGACCGGCTGACGAACGGCTTCACGAACAGCCCCGACGTCGGGATGATCTCGACGCGCCTGTCGATGGCCGATCGCCTGACCGACTACCAGGGCGCGCTCGGCACGGCCTACTCCATCCTCGCCGAGGACATGCAGATGACGTCGCCTGCCGAGCGGGCGCGCAGCAAGTACGTGGTCATCTTCTTCACCGACGGGGCGCCGGACCCGCAGTGCAGCGCCACCATGCAGGACCCGTATCTCGTCTGCGAGGTGCCCCGGCAGGACTGGATGTCGGCGTTCGACCCGCCCCTGCCGCCCACGCTGTATCCGGCGCTGATGGCGGGCGGCGACTACAACCAGCCGTACCAGATCTACCAGAACGTCGACGACATCCTGGCCCTGCAGGACTTCTACAAGGTCGGCGAGGTGCGGCTGCACGCGGGGTTCCTCTTCGATCCGGCGGCGGCGATGGATCCGCTGGCGGCGCCGTTCAACTTGAACCGCCAGCGCGGGATCGATCTGCTGACGCAGGTGGCAATGCACGGCCAGGGGACGTTCAAGGAGTTCTCGTCGGCCGACCGCATCGACTTCCTGTCGATCGACTACACGTCCATCAAGGAATCGAACGCGCTCGCGCAGCTCTACGTGGACAACACCAACGCGCGCGTGGGGCAAAAGGGCCTGGTCGCCGACTCGGACGGCGACGGCGTGATCGACGAGGACGAGTTCAAGGCGCAGTCGTGCGTCGCCTCCGGTCAGAACCTGCTCGCGATGGCCATGCCGATGGGGCCGATGCTGCCGGCGTCGCAGTGCATGGATCCGCTCGACTCCGACGGGGACGGCTTCTCGGACCTGGTCGAGGAGCGGAACCGGCAGGGGGGCTTCGACCCGCGCGACCCGAGGCGGCCGCCGCTGCAGTGCGCGCGGCGGCAGGACTCGGACGGCGACGGCCTCCGCGACTGCGAGGAGGAGTACCTCGGGACCGATCCGCGCCTGTTCGACACCGACGGCGATCGCATCCCCGACGGGCTCGAGGTCCGCGCGGGGCTCGATCCCCTCGACGCGATGGACGCGCTCGAGGACACGAACCGCGACGGCATGCGCAACGTGGAGGAGATCCGCGCGCACCGGGCCCCGCTCGTGCGGCTGCCGCGCGAGGTGGAGGATCGCTACCTCTACGAGACGAGCGACGCGGTGGAGATGTCCGACGGCCGGTCCTGCTACGAGATCACCGTGCGCGACGTCCGCCTGATCACCACGGGCGGCGGCGTGCCGAGCGCCCCCATCGGCGACAACCGGATCGACGTCTACTTCCTCGAGGCGCCGCCGACGCGGCCGCTCGACTTCGGCCAGCTGCGCGTCGCGTGCATCGACGCCAAGTACATCGACGGACGCGTGAAGATCCCGGCGAGCGGCAAGGTCGAGCTGTTCGACACGGACTTCCGCGCGCCCACCGAGACGCGCAACTGCGTGACGCCGCCAGCCGGAGACGCGATGTGAGGATCGCCGCCGGGGGCCTTGCGAGGTGCTGCGCGCTGCTGGCGCTCGGCGCCGCGTGCTCGGACGCGACGCTCAGGCAGATCGAGGCGGGGCCGCCGCCGCCACGCGACGACAAGCTCGCGATCGAGGGGCGCTTCTGCACGGACCCCCCGAAGCCTCTCGAGTTCCCGCTGCGCGTCCTGTTCGTCGTGGACACGTCGCAGAGCATGAACGTGACCGATCCGGCGCCGCCGACCTGCACCTCGGCGATGTGCTTCGCGCGGCGCGGCGCGGCGGTGCTCGAGGTGCTCAATGCCTACCCGGGCGGCAACGGCGTCGAGTACGCGCTCGAGCAGTTCGCGTCGTCCTCCGCGGTGCTGACGCAGGACGCGATGATGCAGGACGGGTTCACGCCGGACTCGGACCTCGTCAAGACGCGCCTGCCGAGCCTGAACACGGGCGCGGGTGAGACCAACTACGAGGGCGCGCTGTCCACCGCGTACCGCATCCTGCTGCGCGACATGATGAAGCTCGACACGACCGCGCGCAGCCGCGCGCGCTACGTCGTCGTCTTCCTGTCGGACGGCCTGCCGGCGCCGGTCACGCTCAATCCGGAGTCGAACACGCCGCGCAACATCATCGACCGCGTCACGCGCATCAAGAGCCTCGAGAAGGACCAGCGCCTCGCGGAGGTGAAGGTGCACACGGTCTACCTCGCCGGGCCGACGACCCCGCTCGCGACGCAGCTCCAGGCCAAGGAGCTCCTCGCGGACATGGCGCGCGTCGGAACGGGGACGTTCCGCACCTTCGAGCCGAACGAGCGCGTGAGCTTCTTCTACCTGGATTTCCGGGCGTTCGTGCGCGTGTTCGCGCTCAAGGACCTCGTCGTGGACAACCACAACGCGCGCCTGTCGGACGGCAAGATGGCGGTCGATTCCGACGGCGATGGCCTGCTCGACACCGAGGAGGTCGAGCCCGGCACCGATCCGACCAAGGCGGACACCGACGGCGACGGCTTCTCGGATCTGCTCGAGGTGCGCCTGCGGAACGCGGGCTTCGATCCGCTCTTCCCGGGCGACGCGGACTGCCGGCTCCCGGATCAGGATCGCCCGGACGACGACGGCGATGGCCTGCGCAACTGCGAGGAGCGGTTCCTCGGCACGAACTCGCGCCTGATGGACTCGGACGCCGACGGCCTGCCGGATCCCGGCGAGTTCCGGCTCGGCGGCAACCCCGTGGCGTCGGACGCGCTCACGGACGCCGACTTCGACGGCGCGGGCAACGGCCTCGAGATCCGTGGGCACACCGACCCGACCCACGACGACACCGCGCAGTTCTCGAAGACCGCGTACCGCTACGACGTGCGCGAGGTGCTCGACATGAGCACGCCGCCCGGACAGCTCTGCTACGACTTCACCGTCGAGAACATCACGCTCGTGCCGACGCGCAACGCCGCCGTCATCGCCGAGGAGATGGGCATGCCGATGATGGGCGGTGAGCCGCCGGGCGCGAACACGATCTACCTGCACCTCGCGTCCGCGCCGCGCGACTCGCCCGAGGACTACGGCAACCATCGCATCGCGTGCGTGCGCGGGGTGTTCCGCGGGCCCGAGAACGGCAGCGCCACGGACCTCAAGCTGCCGGCGAACGGGCGACTCAAGCTCATGGCGAGCGATTTCAAGAAGCCGGCTGCGCAACCCGGCGACGACCCGATGGACGTCTTCGATCCGGCCCGGGACTGCCGCGGGCCATGAGGAGTCTCAAGATGCGGACGCTGGTCTTGGCGCTGGGATGTGCCGCGCTCTGGGCGGGGTGCAGCGAGGACAAGAAGCCCGGCGGCGCCGGCGGCGCGTCGGGCGCGGGCGGGACCGGCAACTGCGTGCAGGAGACGTCGAAGGACGCCGCGAGCGCGGTCAAGCTGCCGGCCGGCATGGCCGTCTCGGGCATGGTGTGCCCCCTCGGCGACGTGGACTTCTTCTCGATCGACGTGCCGGCGGGGCAGACGCTCATCGACCTCAACGCCGGCTACCCGATGTCGACCACGCGCGTGGCGCTCTCGCTCGCTCTGTTCGCCGCGGACGGCGTGGCGGCGATCGCGAACGGGCAGGCGGCCGACACGATGCCGGACGACGGGACGAGCAGCGTGACCACGACCTTCAAGGTGCCCGCCGCGGGCACGTACATGCTGGCGGTGCGCGACGCTGGCGACCACGCGCGGGATGACCTCAACACGTACTCGCTCCGCGCGACGCCGGCCGCGGATCCCGACACGCACGAGCCAAACGACACGGCGGCCGATGCGAAGGCGCCGGACGGGATGCCGGGCTGGCTCTCGTACCTGGGCGACAAGGACCTCTTCCGCATCAGCGCGACGGCGGGCACGCCGCTCGTCAACATCGTGCTCGAGAACGGCATGTCGGCGCGCGCGGTCATCCGCTACAAGCTGCTGAGCGCCCAGGGGGCCACGATCGCCGAGGGCACGTCGAACCCGGGGCAGATGCTCAACGAGCAGCGCGCGCTGCCGGGCGCGGGCGACTACCTCATCGAGATCACGCAGGAGCCGGGGCGCGCGCCCGACCACCGGCCGGAGGCCGCCTATCGACTGAGCGTGCTCGGTCTGGCCGAGGGCGATCCGAACGAGGGGATGATGCGCAACGACACGGGGGCGACGGCCACGCCGCTCGGGATGCCCTTTGCCGGTGCGACCGTCGTGCACCCGGGAAAGACGGGGCAGGTCGGCTCGTCGGGCGACCGCGACTTCTTCCGGCTCGACGTCGGCAGACGCGCCGGCGATCGTGGAGATCAGCGCGTCGATGGTGGCCTCGACGGTGCCGCTCGCGGTGGATCTCGTCGCGGTGCACGACGCGTCGAGCTGCACGACCGACAACGACTGCGAGGGCATCAAGCAGGAGTGCGGGAGCGACCTCGACTGCGAGCTCAGCCACGCGTGCTTGCCGGAGGGCGCCTACGGGCAGTGCGCCAAGGACATGGCGGGCCGGCCGATCCCGTGCCGGCTGTGTGCGGGCGCGCGCCTCTGCGTGCCGGGCGGCGCGGGGATGGCCTGCGCGTACACGCAGTACCAGATGCGCGACATCAACGGGGGGGCCGATGGCGCCACGCTCAAGACCGCGCAGCCGCTGTTCGCGGCCGGGCCGTACTACGTGGTGGTGCACGCGTACCAGGACACGGCCTTCGAGCAGGGCAAGGACTACTCCTTGAGCGTGACGGTTGCGCCGGAGCCCGATCCGGGCGACCAGGGCATGATGCGCAACAACTTCTACAACCCGTATCCGGAGCGGCTCGACGACGTCCGGCCGAACGGCATGCGCGCGCGCGACATCGACATGGAGATCGCGGCGGGCATGGACGTGACGGGCTGGCTCTCGTACCCGTCGGACTCGGACTGGTTCTCCTTCGCGCACCCGTGCCCGGGCATGACGTGCGGGCTCGAGTGGGAGTTCGTGCAGCCGGGGCCGTCGCGCGTGCAGGCGGTGTTCCTCATGCGCGACCGCCTGTCCGAGCGCGCGAGCGACGGCATCCACGAGAGCTGGACCTACTCGGGCGCGACGCCGGTGGCGATGCTCGCGGGGCCCGTGACGGAGGTGTTCGGCGACGGCACGGGAAACTGCCGCGAGTGCTCGCTCGCCAAGAGCAACCAGGGCATGGGGGACCCGAACTTCCGCTTCTACGTGCAGGTGCGCGACGCGCACGCGGACGACTGGGACTTCTCGTCGGCGGGGCAATACAAGTTCAGGCTGCGGGCAAAGCCGATGGGGTGCCCGTCGAACTGCAGCTTCGGCCCCGACGTCGGCGGGGACAGCTGCTACTGCTTCTGTCCGGACACGATGAGCTGTCCGCCGCTTCCTGATCTGTGATCTGCGATGGGCGAACCTCCGAAGAGACGATGACGCGACGCTGCGCGGCGATGCTGGTGGTGCTCCTCGGCGGCCTCGGCTGCGAGGACTCGGTGCGCTCGATCCTGCCGGACGGCGGGACGTCGGCGCCGACCATGGACCAGCGCTGGCCGCGCGTCGAGCTGCCCGCGGAGGTGATGGGGCGGAACCTCTTCGCCGTGTCGGGCGCCGCGGCGGAGCTCGTGGTCATCGTGGGCGAGCGAGGCACCGTGCTGACCTGGGACGGCATGAAGCTCACGCTGCAGCCTCCCGTCACCGACAAGGACCTCAAGGCGGTGACGATGGTGTCGACGACGCGCGGGTTCGCGGTCGGCGACCTCGGCACGATCCTTCGCTTCGACGGCACGGCGTGGGCGCTCGAGGCGACGGACTCGACGGCGAACCTCCTCGGCGTCTGGGCGGACGACGCGCGCGCGCTCGCGGTCGGGGAGAGCGGCGCGGCGGTGCTCCTCGAGGAGCCGATGCCGTGGCGCACGATCATGAACGACAGCCCGGACCACCTGCACGGTGTCGCCGCGGCGGGCTCGCAGGTGCTCGCGGTGGGCACGCTCGGCACGGTGTCGCAGCTCCGCGGGCGCGGGATGATGGCGCGGATGCAGCGCTCGGCCGTGCGCGAGTACCTGAAGACCCTCGAGGCCGTGGCGAGCGGCCCCGGCGGGACCTTCGCGGTCGGCGTGGACGGCGCGGTCTTCGAGTGGATGAACGGGTTCCGTCGCGTCAAGCTCGACACGCTGCCCGCGTCGGTGCTGCGCGGCGTGGCGTCGACGGACGGTGGCCTGTTCGTGGTCGGCAACGACGCGACCGTGGCCCGCGTGATCGGGATGGACGTGCTCGTGTACCCGGAGATCCCGGAGCGCTGGGTCTACGGGGTCTGGGGCGCCTCGGCGACCGACGTGTGGGTGGTCGGCGCGTCCGGCATGCTGCTCCACGGCCCGCCGCTCGTGGACCCGGTGGGGGTGACGCCATGAGGTGGCTCGCTGTCGCGGCCTGCGCGCTCGCGTGCACGGACGCGAGCCTGTACTCGCTCAAGTCGCAGCCGAACCTGTCGAACAAGATGTCGTTCGAGGGGGAGATCTGCACCGACGATCCGTCGGCCGTCGCCTTTCCCGTCAAGATGCTCGTCGTCATGGACGGCACCGCGGAGATGACGAGCGCCGACATGATGGCCCAGCGCGCCGACGCGGTCGACGCGCTGCTCTCGCGGTACGTGGGGCCGAACTACCGCTTCGGCGTCGTGCAGTGGGGCGCGCAGGCGCGCTCGCCGACGGGCGGCTTCGCGACCGACACGAGCACCATCCAGATCGGCGTGGACACGCTGCGCATCGGCACGCCGGACGCGCAGCGGAGCTACCTCGACGCGATCCGCAGGGCCACGACGGCCATCCAGGACGACATCCTCGCGAGCACGCCGGGGCTGCGCAGCCGGACGCGCTACGTCGTGCTGTTCGTCGCGCACGGTCCGCCGTCGCCGACGCTGCGCCAGGCCTGGTGCAGCCAGCACACGGAACCTGGCTCGGACCCGCCGCGCATGCTCGACCCGATGGACCAGACGTGCGCGGACGAGCTGGCGCGGACGTTCTGCCCGGACCAGATGCCGCCGCCGGCGGACTGCGAGGGGGACCTCTATCCGCGCCTCATCCGCGAGCTGCGTACGTTCGCGATCGACGCGGGCGCGCAGGACCTGACGTTCCACACGTTCTCGCTGCCCGGCGCCCCGCCAGGCGGCATGCCGCAGCCGCCGATGGACGTCCGCCGCATGGAGGACATCCTGACGCAGATGGCGATCGCGGGCCGCGGCGCCTTCGAGCCGCAGCGTGCCGGCGCCTTGAACCTCCTCGCGAACGATCTGCAGGTGCCCTCGAGCCTCTTCATCCGGCGCGAGATGGTCGTGTACAATGCGAACGCTGTGATCCGCGCATCCCGCGCGGTGCCGGACTCGGATGGCGATGGCCTGTCGGACGAGGAGGAGCGGATGCTGACGCATACGGACCCGCTCGCCGCGGACACCGACGGGGACTTCGTCGGCGACGCGATCGAGCGTCTCCTGGCCGCGCCGGGGCTCACCTTCGATCCGCTCGTGGCGAACACCTTCACCGAGTGCATGGGCATCGACCCGCCGGATCGGGACACCGACGGCGACGGCCTCGGCGACTGCGAGGAGGTGCTGCTGCGGACCGATCCCTCGCTCGTGGACACGGACAAGGACGGCATCCCGGACCTCGTGGAGATCCGGCGCGGCGGCAACCCGCTCGTGGACGACGCGCTCGCGGACACCGACCTCGACGGCCTGCCGAACGGGGCGGAGCTGCGCGGGGGCCTCGAGGCGTCGACCAACGACGCGGCGAGCGAGCTCGATCTCGGCTACCGCTACCGCTTCTTCGACGAGGGGCCGAAGACGCGCCTCGAGGCGACGCCGGAGGAGCCCATCCCCGGTGTCCGGGTGACCGGGGTGACGGGAGCGGTCCAGGGGCCCGGCCGCATCTGCTTCTCGCCGCCGGGGACCCTGCGGTTCGCCGAGGGCGGAGCGCCGCTCGGCCCGGGAGGCATGGGGGGCTCGGGCGTGCCCGCGCCGGACTGCTCGGGCGCGGGGCCCTCGGTCGATGTGCTCGATTCGACCGCGTCCGACGACGGCTCGGGGATCAACTTCGCGCTCCAGGGGACGAGCGGCATGCGCGGCGTGCGCGTGCGGATCGATCCGATGGCGCTGCCCGGGGACGAGCGAGTGCGGGTCATCCTGATGCGCAACACCAACCGCACGTGCTTCAAGTTCGACGTGCGCAACGTGACGCTCGTGCAGACCGAGGAGATCCCGGGCGGTCGGCCGGGGCCGGGCTGGAACCAGATCCGCGTGTTCTTCGGGGAGCTGCCCGAGGCCCTGCCGCGCGGCTACTCCGTGTTCAACGTGGCGACGATCCCGATCAACTTCCTCGAGCCGGACCGGAAGACGCCGAACGTGCCGTTCATCGAGCTCGACCAGCAGTCGTTCGTGCTGCTCGGAGGGAACCTGTGAAGCACTGGGTGTGTGCGATCGTGCTCGCGTGGCCGACGCTCGCGTGGTCTGCGCCGCGGAAGCCCAGGCCCTCACCGCCGCCCCCGGCGAGACCGGCCCCCGCGCCCGGGCGTCCGGCGCCCGCGCGTCCGCAACCGGCGGCGGCGCCCAGGGAGGCTGCCGCGCAGCGCGAGTCGCGCATCGAGTTCGACGAGCGCCTCGTCCAGGGCCAGACCGCGGCCGGCGCCATCTACCTCTTCCAGCGGGGCGAGGGCGAGCTGCGCACGATGGTCCGCGTGCCCGAGAGCTTCAAGGACCGCACCATCCGTCAGGTGTACCCGGAGACCACGGAGGGCCAGTCGAAGCGATGACGGGCTTGGTCGCATGAGCGGCGCCAAGGGCGCGCTCGAGATCGTCAAGTTCGCCGACGGCAAGTTCGTCGGCACGCAGGTCTTCACGTCGAAGACCGTGACGATCGGTCGCGTCAAGGGCCAGATGCTGCGGCTCGACGACCCCACGGTGTCGTCGGAGCACGCGGTCCTGCACTTCACCGGCAAGAGCTGCCTCATCGAGGACCAGGGCAGCCGCAACGGCGTGCTGTGCAACGGCCAGCGCATCGAGAGCCAGCTCCTGCAGCCGGACGACGAGGTCCAGATCGGCAAGTTCACGCTGCGCTTCGTCATCCACCTCGCGGAGGAGGACAAGCCGGGCTCCGAGTTCGGCGGCGAGCGCACGATGGCGAGCGGGCCCGGACCGGGAGAGGCGACGCGCACCGAGCCCTCGATGCAGGCGCGGCCGGACCTCCTGCGCGCGCCCTACGGCGACGGTCCGACCGGGACCGTGCCGCAGATGCAGGCGCTCGATGACGCGACGGGCCGCATCGAGGAGGACGACCGGGCGACGGAGATCCGTCAGGTGCGCGCGTTCTCGCCGCAGCAGAAGATCGAGACGGTGCCGGAGCGGCCCGCGGATTCGCCGAAGGGGGGCATCCCGGGGCCGGCGGTGGGGCCGGGGCTCGCGCAGACGCTGCCGGAGCGGCCGGCGCTGTCACGCGGGGCGATCCCGTCGCCGGTGCCGGACGAGCCGCGTGCCGCGATCCCGGTGCCGGTGGCGCGTGGGCCGGTGTCTGGCCCAGGGGCGCAAGCGCGCGGTCACTCGCCGGTGCCCGCGCCGATCCCCGCGCCGCCGATCCCCGCGCCGCGTGGACCGGCCTCGCAGCCGGGGCGCGCGGAGGCACGCGGGCACTCACCGGTGCCGGCGCCGATCCCGGCGCCTCCGATCCCTGCGCCGCGTGGGCCGGCGTCGCAGCCAGGGCGCGCGGAGCCTCCGACGGGGCGCGGTCACTCGCCGGTGCCCGGCCCGCTGCCGCGCGGACCGAGCCCGGGGCCTGCGAGCCGCGACGATCGCACCGAGGTCGCGCCGCTGCCGGGGCGGCTCGACGCGCCGACCGGGTCGATCCCGATCGAGCTCGGGGACGCGCCGAGCGCGGTGCGGCGCGCGGTGGCCGCGGTGGACACGGGCGTCTCGACGCCGTCGCCCCCGGGCGTGCAGGACGATCCGTTCGCGGGTCCGGACGCATTCGCCGCGACGTATCTGTCGCCGTCGGGGGAGAACCCGATCTACCCGCCCCCGGCGCACGACGAGGACGACGAGGACGACGAGCCCTTCGAGCCGCCGTTCGATCTGCTCTCCGAGATGTGCGCGCACGGCGAGCAGGACCCCGGCACCGCGGCCGATCTGGTGGTCGAGGTGATCAGCTTCTTCGGCGATCGGGTGGCCGACGTGCGGCACCTTCGTCCGGGCGAGCGGCTGACGCTGCCGGCGGGGCCGGACGGGCGGCTGGGTGAGTGTCGCCTGGAGCAGCCGGGGCTGCTCCGCGTGCAGGTGGGCGACGGCGTGGGCCTCGCGGTCGTGCGCGGGGGCGAGCAGATCGACGCCTCCGAGGTCGCCACCGCGACCGATGGCTGGCTGTCGATCGAGGTGATGCCGTCGATCGGCGTCACGCTCGACGTGCTGCCCTGGCAGCGCGTGCACCTGCAGTTCGTGCGGCGCGCGCGCGCGGTGGAGGCGCCGCCGCCCGATCTCAAGCCGCAGCCCTCGAGCATGATCTCGTCGGTGCTGTCGGTGATGATCCACATCGGCGCGTTCGCGCTCCTCGCCTATGGCGCGGCGAGAGACGCGGGCGCGATGGACAACGGCGAGGCGCGCTTCGCGAAGGTCGCGCTCAAGGACCTCGAGCTCGAGCCGCCGCCGCCGCCGCCGCCGCCGCCGCCGCCGGCCCCCGAGCCGGAGGTCAAGGTCGAGGAGGCCAAGACGATCCCGAAGCCGCAGCCCACGCGGACGCCGACCCCGGCGCCGAAGGCCAAGCCGAGCCCGACCAAGGTCGCGGTCGCCCCGACGCCGACGCCGACGCCTCCCACGCCGCAGCCGCCCAAGCCCTCGGCGAGCGCGTCGAAGCTCATGAACGCGCTCGGCGGCTCGATGCCGTCGTCGTCGAGCTCCGCGAGCGCGTCCACGGTCGCCACGACGAACCTCGACGCGGCCACGCCGAGCCGGGGCTCGTCGGGCGGCTTCAAGGTGTCGGGCGTCATCGGCAAGGTCCCCGGCAACCAGCTCCAGCTCGCGCCGGCGGGCTCGGGCTCGGGGCGCGTGAACACCAAGACCGCGGCCGAGGTGAGCGGCAAGGTGGGCAAGGTCACGGGCACCGGGCCGAGCGGGCAGGTGCGCGGGCTCGTCACGCGGCCGCCGCAGCGCGAGATCCAGGTGCAGGGCGAGCTCGACAGGGGGGAGATCCAGAAGGTCGTCAACGCCCACCTGCGCGAGGTGCAGGCCTGCTACGAGCGCAAGCTGCTCAAGGACCCGACGCTCGCGGGCAAGATCAACTTCGAGTGGGTGGTGCAGCCGTCGGGCAGCGTGGGGGTCGTGCGCGTGAAGTTCTCGAGCGTGCGCAACACCGAGGTGGCATCGTGCATCCAGGGGTCGATCCAGGGCTGGAAGTTCCCGCAGCCCAAGGGCGGCCCGGTGACCGTGATCTATCCGTTCGTGTTCGGCACCGTCGGTGCGGGGCTCTGATCGGTCTGCAAGCAGTGCTGACAGCGTAGAGATGCGAGGGGGCATGAGACGGACGACTGGACTAGTGCTGCTTGGGCTGGCGCTCCTCGGGACGCCGCGGTCGGCGCACGCCTACGACGACGAGGAGCAGGCCGGCACGTACGCCGTGCAGAACCGCGCGTTCCAGCTCAAGCACGAGCTCAACGCCTCGGTGGGCGGCCTGCCGCTCAACGCCTTCGTCAAGGGCCTGACCTTCGGCGGCGGCTACACCTACCACTTCAGCGACCTGTGGGCGTGGGAGGTGGGTCAGTTCATGTACTCGAAGGGGTTCGACACGGATCTCCGGGACGAGCTCATGAACAACTTCACGCCGGTGGCGCCGACGCTGATCGAGTCGATCGAGTACTTCGGCTCGACGAACATCGTGCTCAAGCCCCTGTACGGGAAGTTCGCGCTCTTCAACCAGTCCGTCATCCACGCCGAGATGTTCCTCGTGATGGGCGGCGGCTTCGGCAAGACCAAGCCGAGCGCGTTCCGGCCCGCGGCCGACTTCGGCGGTGGCCTGCGCATCCACCTCGGCGGGCACGCCTCGCTGCGCTTCGACGTCCGCGACTACATGTTCTTCAAGGGCTTCTCGCCGAAGAACGAGCTCTGGCTGGCGATGTCGATCGCGCTGTCGTTCGGGGGCGACTCGAAGTGAGAGTCGCGTGCGCGACGGCGCTCCTGTCGGTTGCGCTGGCGCTGCCGGCGGCGGCCGGGGCGGCGCCCAAGCCCCAGTACTCGCCCGAGCTGGATCGGCAATACGACCTCGGCCTCGAGCGCCTCTACGCCAAGGACTTCCCGGCGGCGGCGGCGCGCCTCCACGGGGTGTACCGCGGCCTGCCCGAGAGCGAGCTCAAGCGCGATCAGGCGCAGTTCTACCTGGCCAACGCGCTGCGCGGGATGGGGCTCGTCCAGGGCGCGACGGAGCTCTACATCGACATCGTGACCGGCCGGCGCTCGCCGGAGCTGGTCGGGCGCTCGCTCGCCGTGCTCGACGAGCTCGTGCGCGGAAAGCAGCTCGACGAGCAGCGGCTCATCGATCAGGTGCTCTTCGGCAACCAGTTCGGTGACCTGCCGCCCGAGACGATGGAGATGGTGCAGTACTACCAGGGCCTCGGCGAGCTGCGGCGCGGCTACCACGAGTGGGGCCAGCGGCGGCTCGAGGAGCTGGCCAAGAGCGACGAGTACTACGGCCTGCGGGCGCGCTTCGCGCTCGGCGTCGAGCGGCTCTCTGAGGGGAACGAGGCGGGCGCGGAGAAGATCCTGCGCGCGCTCATGGACGATCCGAAGGCGCCCGGCGTCATCCGCAACGACGCGCGGCTCGCGATCGCGCGCGTGTACTACGAGCGCAAGAAGTACGCGGACGCGTTCGACACGTACGCGAAGATCGACTCGCCGCTGACCGATCAGGACATCGTCCTGCTCGAGAAGGCGTGGAACCAGCTCGCGGATCGCGACGAGCGCAAGGCGCTCGGCCTCGTGATGGGCCTCGGCGCGCCGGTCTACCGACGCCTCTTCGCCCCCGAGCGGGCGCTCCTGCGGGCGCTCGCGCTCAAGCGCCTGTGCCAGTTCCGCGCGGCGCGCCTGACGGTGACGGAGTTCCGCAAGAAGTACCGCGCGACGCTGCAGCGCGTGCGGGACCGCAAGTCGCTGCTCGACGACCCCGAGCTGAGAAACGCCGTCATGCGGCGCGACGACCTCTTGCCGACGCGCCGGTGGCGTGACCGCCTCGAGGTGGAGCGGAACACGGCGCAGGGCCTGCCCGACAAGGACCTGTCGGGCTTCCTGCGCGGGATCTACGACACCAAGCTCGCGCTCGCCCAGGTCCAGCTCGGTCGCCACCTCGAGAAGGCGATCGACCGGCTGGCGGCGGAGCTCCTGCAGGTGGACGAGCAGATGAGCATCCTCGACTACGAGCTCGGCATCGAGCTCTTCAAGCGCATCGGCGACGAGGGCGTGGTGGCCCGCGAGGGCGGGCAGCGCGCCAAGGTCCCGGCCGCGGGCAACAAGGTCTACTTCAAGTTCGCCGGCGAGTACTGGTCCGACGAGATCCACGACCTGCAGGTGCTGGTCGACGACCGGTGCGTGCGCTAGTGCGGCCCTCGCGCCTCGCCCTGGGCCTCGCGGCTGCGATCGTCGTCGGCTGCGCGAGCGGGCCGCCGCCGAGGCCGCCCGCGCCGGCCGATCCGATCGAGGGTCTCAAGCAGGAGGCCAAGAAGGTCGACTTCGCGGTCGCCGTTACCAAGCGCATGATCCAGCGGTCGCGCGGCGCGGACTACCTGCCCGACCTCTACATGCGCCTCGCCGAGCTCTACACGGAGCGCGCGCGGTACGCGTGGCTCGTGGTGTACGAGACGAACCGCAACCGCGGCGACGTCCGGCGAGCCATCGACGCGCCCGAGGCGCGCCTCCTCAAGAACCTGGCGGTGAACACCTACGACCGCCTGCTGCGCGAGTTCCCGCGCTACAAGCGCAACGACGCGGCGCTGTTCCTCATGGCGCACGAGTACCGCGAGCTCGGCGAGTTCGACCAGATGAAGGCGCACTACGAGCGCCTCATCGAGAACTACCCGAAGAGCCCGCACCGGCTCGAGGCCTACCTCATCCTCGGCGACACGGAGTTCGACAAGGGCGATCTGCAGCGGGCGGAGAGCTACTACTCGCTCGTCCTCGTCGAGCCGAAGAGCCACGTGCACGCGCTCGCGCGCTACAAGCTCGCGTGGGTGCGCGTCAACAAGGAGGACTGCAAGGGGGCCGTCCGCCTGTTCGAGCAGGTGCTTCGCGACCGCGAGACGCCGCGCGGGTCGAAGCAGCTCGTGGCCACGCAGCGGAGCCTCAACATCCGCCGCGAGGCGCTCATCGACCTCGCGTACTGCTACCCGGAGGTCTACGCCGAGAAGCCGGCGGCGCCGTACTTCCGCGAGCTCGCCGACACGTCGAGCGACTTCATCGCGGCGATGCGCCGCGCGGCGAACCGCTTCTTCGTCAAGCAGATGTACGGGCAGGGCGCGACGGCGCTGCGCGAGGTGCTGGCGGCGGCCAACGGCGACGAGGAGGCGGTCGAGAGCGCGCGCAAGCTCTACGACAACGTCACCAAGGGGCGCTCGTACGATCACGCCAACGTCGACGTGGCGCACCTCGGGCGCGTGCTCGAGGCCCGCGTCTACGATCCGCGGCTGCCGCAGAAGAGCCGCGACAAGCTCGCGGCCGAGTTCGAGGTCTACGCGCGCGACATCGCCACCAAGGCGCAGCTCGCGGGCAACGAGCAGAAGTCGGTCGCGCAGCAGGCCGTCGCGGCCGAGGCGTACCAGTCGTACCTCGACTACTTCCCGGGCTCGCGGCAGCGGGTCGAGATCCTGCAGAACCACGCCGAGGCGCTCCTCGCGGCGGACCGGCCGTACGACGCCGGGCGCGGGTTCGAGAAGGTCGCGGCGCTCGTCAAGGCGGCGCCCCAGCGCAAGCTCGCGCAGCAGAACGCGATCTCGGCGTACCAGCGGGCGCTCGACCAGGGCGGCCTGCCGCGGCTCGATCTGCTCGGCGCGTGGGCGGGCATCCGCCAGGTGGGCGCGGCGTTCCTCGCCGAGAGCCCGAACGACCCGAAGAGCGCGACCATCAAGTTCTCGATCGCGCAGAGCTACTACGACGCGGGCGAGTACCAGCGCGCGGCGGAGCTCTTCTACGCGCTCGCGCGGCAGTACCCGACGACGAACGAGGCCGTGGCGGGCGCGCACCTCGCGCTCGACGCCCTGCGCGTGGTCGAGGACTACGAGACCCTGCTGGCGCTCGGAAAGCGCCTCATCGACGAGCCGAAGCTCGGCGACGCGAAGTTCAAGGAGGAGGTCAAGGACATCCTCGCGAAGACGGAGCAGCGCCAGGTCACCGAGCTCACGATCGCCGCGGGGAGCGACCGCGACGAGAAGCTGCTCTCGATGGCCAAGCGCTTCAAGGGCTCGGGCCTCGGCGAGCAGGCGCTCTACAACGCGCTCCTCGTCGCCAAGGACCGGGGCGACGTGTCTCGCTTCTACGAGCTCGGCGACGAGTTCGTGGCGGCGTACCCGCGGTCGCAGAAGCGCGGACCGGTGCTGTCGGCGCTCGCCACCGTGGCGACGGATCGCGGCGACTTCTCGCGCGCCGCGCGCTACCTCGACAGCGCCTACGCGACCGACCCGAGCTCGGCGGTGGGGCTCGAGCGCCTCAAGGCCGCGACGACGATCCACGCGTTCCTCGGCGACGCGGAGGCGGCGGCGGACATGAAGCGCCTCGCGGCGCGGGGGCAGAACCTCGACGAGCTCCTCCTGGCGCTCGCGCGCTCGGGCAACTTTGCGGCGCTCGAGGACGTGCTGCGCAGCGCGCCGGTGGGCGGCGTGGTGCCGGACTTCCTGCGCGGGTACCTGGCGTACCAGCGCAACGACGTCGAGCAGGCGGCGCAGAAGCTCGGCGACGTGGCGCGCGCGCGCGCCGCAGATGGGATGGTCGGAGAGGCCGAGGCCAAGGCGAAGTTCCTGCTCGGCGAGCTCGCGTTCGACACGTTCGCGGCCACGAGCGGCGGCCCCGACATCGCCAAGACCGTCACGGAGAAGTCGGAGCTCTTGAACCAGGTCGACAAGGCGTACGCGCAGGCGATCGCGTCCCGCCAGGGCGTCTGGGCGCTGGCCGCGCTCGCACGGGTGTCGGAGGCGTACAGCAAGTACGGCGCGTTCCTTCGTGACCTGCCGCTGCCGAGCGATCTCTCCCAGGAGGAGAAGGGCCAGCTCAAGAAGATCCTCGACGCCAAGGCCGAGGAGGCGCAGAAGCGGGCCGCGGACCTGCGCGGAAGGTGCGTCAAGCGTGCGCGCGAGCTGCTCGTGTTCTCGGAGGTCGTGCGCGGGTGCCTGACCGGGCAGGCGCTGCCGGAGAAGGTGGCGATGTTCCCGCGGGCGCAGTCGCGGCGCGGCAGCGATCCGCCGGGTGCGGCGCAGCTCCGGACGGGCCTGCTCAAGGACCCGAAGGGCACGGACAAGCTGCTCAAGCTCGCGGAGCTGCACCTCGGCACGGGCGACATCGGCACGGCGCTCCTGATCCTCGAGCGCGTCGAGGACATCGACGCGCGCTCCGCCGAGATGTGGAACCTGCGCGGGGTCGCGCTGCACCGCGCGGGCGAGCCCAACGAGGCCTACGCGTCGTTCTTCAAGGCGGTCCAGATGGAGCCGGGCAACCAGCGCGCGCGGCTCAACCTGGCGGCGCACCTCGCGTACTACGGCTACACGGACCGGGCGCAGGGCGAGCTCAAGAAGGCCGGCGGGAGCTTCAACGTGCTCGGCGATCCGGCGCAGCACCCGGAGCTGGGCGTGCTCGGGCACCTGACGGGCGGCGGCAAGGGAGGCAAGCGATGACGCGGCCTCGGACAGGCGACAGGCGACAGGCGACAGGCGGCTGGCGACTGTCGATGGTGATGACGGTCGTCGCCGCGACCGCGTGCGCGGGGCCCAAGGCGCACCTCACGGCGGACCTCATCGAGCGGCTGCCGACCGAGGGGCGCGCGGCCATCTACGATCGCGAGAACGACGTCACGATCGCGAAGAACCGGCGCGACGAGGCGCGCGGGAGCATCGAGCGCATCGAGGAGGAGCTGGCGCAGCTCTCCGAGCGCATGAAGAAGGCCGAGGCGCGCCTCGCGAAGATGGGCTTCGGCGGCCGCGCGGGGCAGCTCCGATCGATGGTCGACGCGCGCAAGGGCTACCTCGAGGCGCAGCTCAAGGTGGCGGAGGCGCAGCTCGAGGGCGCGGACCTCGAGGTGGCGGCGTCGCAGGCGCGGCTCGAGCAGGCGCGGGAGCGGCAGCTCGTGCGCTTCGGCCTCGCGCCCGAGACGGGCCTCGGGGCGTTCGACGCGGAGGCGGAGCGGCTCGACAAGCGCTCGAGGGAGGCGGAGCGGAAGGAGGCCGACGTGCGGGCGCAGGCGCAGAAGGTGTTCGTCAACTGGAAGCTCGCCGAGGACGCCTATGTCCACGCGACCGGGGACCACGACGCGATGGTCTGGGTGGACTGATGACGAGGGCTTCGGGCTTCGGGCTACGGGCTTTGGGCCGGAAGCGGATCTCGTGCGGGCTCGCAGCGGCGTTGGTGCTCACGGCCGCGCCGGCGTTCGCCGAGGAGAAGGAGAGGGTCGGCACGGAGCTGCGGGCGCACACGCGGGACGAGATCCCGGCGCTGCGCGAGGCGGCCAAGAAGAACGCGAACGACCCGGCCGCGCACGTCGAGCTCGGCGTGGCGCTCGCGCAGAGCGGCGAGATGGAGCTCGCGGAGGCGGAGTTCGACGAGGCCGTGGGCCTCGCGCCCGCGGACCCCGCGACGCACCTCAAGATCGGCGCCGTGTACTACACGCTCGGCCGGCTCGACGAGGCGCTGTCGTACTGGCACGCCGCGGCGTCGCTGCGCCGGTCGAGCTCGGCGCTCTACAACCTCGCGCTCGCGTACCGGCGCAAGGGCATGGTGGTGCGCGCGGTGACGCTGCTCGAGGAGCTCTCGAAGCTCGAGCCCGAGTCGGCGCTCGTGCTGTTCCAGCTCGCCGACGGCTACGCCAAGGCCAAGAACGTCGACAAGTCCATCGCGACGTACCGCGAGCTCGTGCGAAAGCACGCGGACCACGCGGAGGGATGGAACAACCTCGGCAATCTCCTCGCGGCGACCGGCCACATCGACGAGGCGGTGGTCGCGTACCGGACGGGCCTGAAGAACGCGGCCCGCGACGCGGACCTCAACTTCAACCTCGGCTGCGCCCTCCAGAAGCTGGGCAAGCTCGAGGAGGCGATGAGCGCCTTCGACAAGGCCGTCGAGATCGAGCCCAAGCACGCCGAGGCGTGGAACAACCTCGGCGTCCTCCACGAGCAGCGCGGCGAGAAGGACAAGAGCGTCAAGGCGTTCGCGCGGGCCACCGAGGCGCGGCAATCGTACGTGATGGGCCACTACAACCTCGGCGTGGCGCTCCTCCGGCGCGGCGACACGCAGGCGGCGATCCACCAGCTCGAGAAGGCCATCGAGCTGCAGCCGCGCATGTCGGATGCGCACCGCGAGCTCGGCGAGGCGTACCTGCGCGCGGGCCGCACCGCCGACGCGATGCGCGCGTACAAGGACGCGGTGCAGCTCGGGCCCAAGGACCCGGCGAGCTACCAGGGCGTCGGCCTCGCTGCGCTCGGCGAGAAGAAGGTCGACAAGGCCATCGAGAGCTTCACCAAGGCCGTCGAGCTCGACCCGATGGACGCGCGCGGGCACATGTTCCTCGGCCGCGCGCTGCTCGAGAAGGGCGACGTCGAGAAGGCCATCGAGCGCTTCCAGGAGGCGGCGCAGCGCGGGCCGAAGGACCCGCAGGTGCGGTACCTGCTGGGCCTCGCGTACGAGAAGAAGGGCGCGCCGCTCGAGGCGCTCCAGCAGTACACCGAGGCGGTCAAGCTCGCGCCGGGGGACACGCAGCTCCAGCTCCAGCTCGCACGGCTCGCGGACCAGGTCGGCGCGTCCGACCGCGCCGCGGAGGCCTACCGGAGCGCGCTCAGCGCGGGCGGCGGCGGCACGGATGCCCGGCGCCAGCTCGCCGAGCTGCACCTGCGCAAGGGCGAGATCGAGAAGGCGCGCGAGGTGCTCGAGGAGGGCCTCAAGAAGTACCCGCACAGCTCCGAGCTGCGCGTGGACCTCGCCGAGGTGCTCTACCGGCAAGGCCAGCCCGACAAGGCCTTCGCGGAGCTCAGGAAGGCGCAGAAGTCCGGGCGCCCGCTGGCCAAGGGCCATTACGTGCTCGCCTTCGTGCTCTACAAGAAGGGCAAGATGGCGGACGCGCTCAAGGAGTTCGAGGCGGCCTACAAGGCCAAGCCCGATTACGCCGAGGCCTATTACCACGCCGGCGAGATCCACGCACAGAAGGGCAACAAGGCCGAGGCCAAGAAGCTCTATCAGAAGGCCATCGAGGTCCGACCTGACTACAGCGACGCCATCCTGGGTCTGAAGAAGGTCGAGTGATGCGAATTCGCAGATCCAACGCAAGAGCCGGGAGACCGATCACATGATGCAGATCGTGGGAATTCTCAATGAGGGCGGCATCTTCATGTACGGCATCCTCGCGACCTCGCTGTTCGCGGTGGCGGTGATCCTGCAGCGCCTCTACGTGCTGTGGTTCAAGGACCACATCAATGCGAACAAGCTGCTCGAGGAGGTGACCTCGCTCGTCGACTCGGGGGACTACGGCCGCGCGGTGCAGGTGGCGACCGGCAAGCACCCGGTGCAAGAGCTCATGCGCGCGGCGCTCCTGCGCGCCAATCGCAGCGAGAAGGAGATTCGCCGCGCGGTGGAGACGACGGCCGTCAATGCGCTGGCGAAGTACCGCCGCGGCACGGCGGCATTGCCGCAGCTCTCGAACCTCGCGACGCTGCTCGGCCTGCTCGGCACCATCCACGGCCTCATCATCTCGTTCGCGGGTATGCAGGGCGTGGACGCCGCCACGCGGCAGGCCGCGCTCTCGAAGGGCGTCGCGGTCGCGTTCTACAACACGTTCTTCGGGCTGACGGTCGCGACCGTCACCGTGGTCGCCTTCCTCTTCGTCGCCGCCAAGCAGAACAAGGAGATGACGAAGATGGAGCACGCGGTCGCGTCGCTCGTGGATCAGCTCCTCTCTCAGCCCGATGCGCGCGGTCAGTCGCCCAAGCCCGCGCTGCGAGTGAGCAAGTAGCTGTGATGGGGCTTCGGGCTTCGGGCTTCGGCCGGATCCGGGCCGCGTCTGCGGTGGGGGCGGGCTGATGGCGGGCGGCGGGGGCGGGGGCGGCGGCGGCGAGCAGAAGACAGGCTTTGGCGGCGGCGCCAATGTGTTCGGCGAGTCCGGTGCGGTCGACGTCTCGCTCAACCTGACCGCGCTCATGGACATCCTGTCCAACCTGCTGTTCTTCCTGCTCGCGAGCTTCGGCGCGACCATCATCATGGTCATCAACGGCGCGGTCCCCGTGCAGAGCGCGGACAAGAGCGACCTCGCCGACACCAAGCAATCCGTGACGGTCAACGTGCGCCTCATGAAGACCGGCTTCGAGGTCAACGCCACCGGGAGCGGGCAGACGCCCGAGGAGCTCAAGGCGCTCGGCCGCACGCTCGGGATGAAGGGCGACAAGCACGACTACGCGGCCCTCACGGACGTGCTCTACGGGATCAAGCAGAAGTACCCGAAGAGCGACACGGTGATCCTGACGCCCGATCCGGGGCTGCGCTACGAGACGCTCATCCGGACGATGGACGCGGCCCGCGAGCGCGACGCCGACATGGTCGGGATCCGGCGGCCCCTCAAGCTCTTCCCGACCGTGGTGGTCTCGACGGTGGTGAAGTGAGCTTCGGCGGCGGTCACGGCAGCGGGCTCGGTGGCGCGTTCGCCCAGGATGGCGGCGGCAGCGACATCAACCTGAACCTGACCGCGCTGATGGACATCCTGTCGAACCTGCTGTTCTTCTTGCTCGCGTCCTACTCCGCGCAGGAGATGGAGGTCCAGGCCAAGCAGAAGCTCGAGCTGCCGACCTCGTCGAGCGAGGCCAAGGTC
The DNA here is from genome assembly GCA_964593795.1 of uncultured Myxococcales bacterium. Lineage (GTDB taxonomy): Bacteria > Myxococcota_A > Polyangia > JAHFDS01 > JAHFDS01 > JAHFDS01. Next base: position 28,128 of record CAZQJC010000093.1, read on the forward strand.
GTCATGAACCTCATCGTGACGGTGACCAAGAGCCAGGTGCTCGTGGCCGACGTGCCGGTCGCGACCGTCGACGGCACGACGATCGGCGGCAGCGCGATCGACGAGAGCGACCGCATCGTGACGCTCCTCCAGCGCCTGCAGAGCGTCAAGGCCTCACGCGAGGCGGCCGGGCAGGGGGGGCTGCCGGGGCACGACACGATCCTGCTCCTGGCCGACAAGGGGACCGACTCGACCGTGGTGTCGAAGGTGCTCAAGACGGCCGGCAGCTCGGGATACCCGAACGTCCGCTTCGGCGTGATCGCGCCCTAGCGGCAATGCTGGTCACCTTGCACCAACCTGGTCTTGAGCCTGGTCCTGGTCCTGGTCCAAGCACGCAGAACCAGAGGCACCAAGACCAAGACCAGGACCAAGACCAAGACCAAGTCGTGATCGGACGGCTTCCGTCCATGTCTGACCGGCACTGGCCCTAGCGGTCGTGTGAAGTCGCGCACGGCGCCAAGTGCCTGGATCGTGCGTGGGTCCGGTGAAGTCCTTGCGGACCTGGACCCTGCTCGGACAAGCTTGACCGGCCGATGAGCGCGCGATCTCGCCCAGGCCCTGGGACCGTCGATACACCCCCGCCGGGTGGGGACGGCACGGCCGAGGGGCTCCGCGTCGAGGCGCACAGGGCGATGACGGCCGGTCAGTGGCGTCGCGCCCTGCACCGGTATGGCCTGCTCGCGAAGGTGGAGCCGGATCGCCCGGAGTGGCGGCAGCGCGAGGCGGAGTGCCTGCGTCGGCTCGGTCGGATCCCCGAGGCGATCGCGCGCCTGGAGGACGCCGAGCGGCTCTACGACCAGCGCGGCTTCGAGACCAAGGCGGCGGCGGTGGCGCGCAGCATCCTCTACCTCGACCCTCGCAACCACAGCGCGCAGCAGCGCCTCACCGTGCGCACCACCCCGTCCGGCGGCGTGCAGCTCAAGGACGTCGAGGCCTACATGGTGGCCCGAGCTCCGGTGGCGCGGCTCGCGCTCAAGCACGCCGAACCGCCAGCCGATCCGGCCACCGAGTCGCTCGTCGAGCACGTCCCCGTCGAGGTGCCGATCCTCGAGCCCGAGGAGGAGCGCAAGGGAGAGCGGGTCCGCTGTCGCCTGGGGGCGCGGCTGACGCTCGCCGAGCAGCAGCACGACGCGTGGACCCGGGACCTCGCGCCGCACGGCCTCGGCGTGATCACGGATGGCGCGCTGCCGCGGCGGAGCCTCGTCGAGGTGCACCTCGACCTGCCGGACGGATCGATCCTCGAGCTCGAGGCGAACGTCCGCTGGGTGAGCTCGGGCCTGCTCGGCCTGCGCTTCATCCGTTCGCCCGACGAGCGCTACTACGACATGCTGCTCAAGGCCGGCCGGCGGTAGACCGACTCCGCCGGCCTGACGCGGCGCGGCAGGGGCGCTGGGGCAAAAGGCGACGGGGACGCCAAGCGCCAGCGGGCCGGGGCAGGCCCCCCCGGTTTCGCGGGGCCAATCCCACCCGGATCGCGCAAGTGCGCGGCCGCATTGTCGGCGCGCGGGCGGAACGGCACTTGCTGGAGCGAGAGCCGATGTCCCTCGTACGCAGCGCCCTGGTGTTGGTCGGTGGCTTGGTCCTCGGCGCCCCGACCGCGCACGCCAAGCCGAAGAAGCCCTACGCGATGGTCCAGACGGGCCTCGTGGCGACGCCCCGGGCGCCGCGGCAGCTCGACGGGGACGGGCGCCTCCTCGGCACGTCGCAGAAGGGCAAGCCGTCGATCTGGAAGGGCAGCGGCAAGCCAGTCGCGATCGAGCTCGAGGGCGACGTGCAGCCGCTCGGCTTCGACGGCAAGGGCGGCGTGTTCGGCCTGTTCAAGGTGGGCGGCATCGACCACGGCTTCCTGCTCCAGGACGGCAAGGTGCGCGACCTGCACGAGACGGCGGGCTTTCGGCCCATGTCTGCCAACGCCAAGGGGCAGCTCGTGGGGTTCGCGCCTCAGAACAGCGACGGCAACCTGCACTGCGCGCTGCTCGACGGCGCGGAGCTCAAGGACCTCGGCGCGCTCGGAAAGGGTCAGCGGCTCACCGAGGCGTGCATCGCGACCGACGTCAACGACGCGGGCCAGGTGGTCGGCTACACGGACCACCAGTCCGACGGCGCGCACCGCGCGTTCCTCTGGACCGACGGCAAGAAGGTCGAGCTCGGGACGCTCGGAGGCGCGTGGTCGGAGGCGCTGGCGGTCAACGCGCGTGGCGAGGTCGTGGGCAACAGCGTGGACGCGAGCGGCCAGCCGCGGGCGTTCCTGTGGTCGAAGGGCAAGCTGCGGCCGATCAAGGGGATGATCGAGGCGTACGGCATCGACGACGCGGGTCGCGTGGTCGGCGTGGGCCTGCGCAAGTGGGAGGAGCGGCGCTTCGCCGCGATCTTCGAGCGCGGCGCGGTGCGCGAGCTGGCGAAGCTGATCCCGAAGACGAGCCTCGAGCTGACGGCGGCGCGCGCGATCAACGCCAAGGGCGAGATCGTGGTGTCGATCGTCGAGGGCGAGGGCGAGGCCGCGGCGAAGAAGACCGCGGTGCTGCGGCCGAACGAGGAAGAGGAGACGCCCAAGGCCAGAGGCAAGGAAAAGGGCGAGACCAAGAGCGAGCGCGTGGCCCGCGCGAGCGCGCGCGCGGCCGGCAAGGCGGCCAAGCGGCGGCGGTAGTCGACCGGGTCAGTCCGGAAGCACCTTCTCGACGATGCGCACGCGGGGCTTCGCGCTCGCGGTGCGCGGCGGGGCGGCCGCCGCGGGCTTCGCGGCCGGCGGCTGCGTCGGCGGCGGTGCGGTGAGGTCGATTCCGCGGGGCTCCTGCGGCGCGCCCACCGGCGGATCGGGCTCCTCCGGCGGCGGACGCTGGACCGGGGCGCAGGCCAGAAGCGAGATCACCGAGGCGAGCAGGATGCGCATGTCTCTTTGAGGGCCGGCCGCGCGGATGTGACGGGGCGCGGGCCGAGGTCACTCGTCCCAGAGCGCGTCGTAGATCGCGGCGGCGCGCTCGCGGACGTTGGCGAGGACGTAGCGGTAGCCGTCGGTGGCGCGCACGGGATCGAGCATCCCGCAGCGCTCGAGCCACACGAGATCGAGGAGCGCGTGGCGGTCGGCGTGCTCGAGGGCACGCAGGCAGCGCTCGACGTCGCCGCGGTAGCCGGCGGCCTCGGCCAGGAACTGCGCGCCGAGCGCGATCCGTCGGAAGCTCGCGCCGGGGGGCTGCATGCGCGCCATCACCTCCTCGAGGTGATCGAGCGACTGCTTGTTCGTGTAGACGTCCAGCATCGCCTGCGCGATCCAGCGCACCGTCGGGATCGTGTTGAACGCGCCGACGTGGTCCGCCAGGTGGGCGAGCTGCGCGGTGTCGCGCCGGTGCGCGGCGAAGCGGATCTCCTGCAGCACGAAGCGCGAGTCGTTGGGCCTGCGCAGCGAGACGAGCTCGGCCTCGCGCGCGGTGTCGCCGGTCAGGATGGCCACGCGCAGTAGGTCGATGCGCGCGTAGAGGAGGCCCGGATCGAGCTCGAGCGCGATGCCGATCTGGCGGCGGCCCGCCTCGAGGTGGCCGGCCTCGAGGAGGAGGCGCCCGAGGACCTCGCGCGCATCCGCGAGGCTCGGGGAGCGCGCGATGGCGTGGCGCAGCGACCGCGTCGCGGCCGCGGGATCGCCGAGGTGCAGCACCACCTGCGCGCGCGCCAGGTGCGACTCGCCGAGGTGCGCACCGTGCCGCACCGCGAGGTCGGCGGCGCGCCGGGCGCGGTCGGCCGACTCGTGCGCCTGCACGTCGAAGAACCAGCGGCGCACCTCCGCGAGCGCGAGGCCCGACAGGATGAGCGGATCGGACGGCGCGCGCTCGAGGGCCGCCTCGAAGAGCGCGACGCACTCGGTGACGCCCGTGGGACCGCCGGTGGGGCCGGTGTGCAGGTACATCTGGCGCGCGCGCAGGTAGAGCTCGATCGCGAGCGCGTCGGACGGGGCCTGGCGCGCGGCCGGGACCGCCGAGGGCTCGAGCGCCGCGGCGAGCGCCTGCGCGGCCGGATCGACGAGCGCGAGCAGGCGATCGGGCGCGCTCGTCCAGCGCCCCGACCAGGCCTGCACGCCGGTCGCGGACTCGATGAGGCGCAGCCGGAGCTGCACCGTGCCGGAGGGGTCGCGGCGCAGCTCGCCCTCGACGACGGCCCGCACGCCGAGCGAGCGCCCGATCGTGGAGGGGTCGCCGCCGGCGCCCTCGCCCGGCTGCGAGGCCGAGCGCGCGAGCACGCGCAGCCCGCGCGCCGACGACAGCGCGTCGATGAGGTCCTGGCGGAAGCCGTCGGCGAGCCACGCGTCCTCGGCCGCCGCGGCGAGCGGCAGCACCGCGACCGACGGCGGCACCGGGCCGGTGATGCTGGAGCTCGTGCGCGGGACCGGCGCGCCGGGCGTCGAGTCCTGCGGCGTCAGATCGCGCAGGTGCTCGAGCGCCATCACGACCGAGCGCGCGCTGTCCGGGCGCATGCGCGGGTCGCGGGTCATCAGCCGGAGGAGCAGCTCCGCCAGCTCGGCCGGCGCGTCCGTGACCACCGTGCGCACGTCGGGCGGCGCGTGGATGAGGCGCGCCTCGGCGAGCTCGGCGGGCGTGTTGCCGGCAAACGGCAGGCGCCCCGCGAGCAGCTCCCACAGGAGCACGCCGAGGGCGTAGAGGTCGGAGCGCGCGCTGGCCTCGCCCGTCGAGAGCTGCTCGGGCGCCATGTACGCGGGCGTGCCCGCGAGGAGGCGATCGTCGCCGCTCGACGCGGCCTTGCGCGCGACGCCGAAGTCGGTGACCACGACGCGCCCGTCCGCGGCGAGGAGCACGTTGTCCGGCTTGATGTCCCGGTGCACCACGCCGGCGGCGTGCGCGGCCTCGAGGCCGAGGGCCACCTGCTCCGCGATCGCCACGGCGCGCTCGGGTCGCAACCGGCCGTCGCGGCGCAGGCGCGCGGCCAGCGACTCGCCGCGCACGTACTCCATCGTCAAAAAGCGCGTGCCCTCGTCGTCGCCGAGCTCGAACGTGCGCGCGACGTTCCGGTGCGTGACGCGGCGGGCGAGCTTGACCTCGTGGCGGAAGCGCTCGAGGCCCTCGGCGGTGCGGGCGATCTCGTGCCGGAGCAGCTTGAGCGCCACGACCTCGTCGAGCTCGAGGTCGCGCGCGCGGTAGACCTCGCCCATGCCGCCCGAGCCGACCAGCTCGAGGAGCGCGTAGCGCCCGCCGAGGACGTGGCCCACGCGATCCGCCGGCGTGGCCGGCGCGGCCGCCGGCACTCCCGCGGCGATGGTGTCGGCGGTGGAGTCGGGCAGGTGCGCCAAGCCCAGAGATCATCGACCGGCGGCGCCTCGGAGGCAACCGCGCGGTAGGCTGGGGGCCGTGGAAGGGCGCTCCGGCCCGAGGGTGTCGCGGCTCTGCGCGCTGGCGGCGCTCGGGCTCGTCGCGGCGCTCGCGACGGCGCCGATGGGCGAGAACGACCTCTTCTTCCACCTCGCGCTCGGCCAGCGCATCCTCGCCACGGGCGCCATCCCGTTTCGCAACCTGTACTCGTTCACCTGGCCCGGCTACCCGGATCCCGACCTCGCGTGGGGCTTCCAGGTCCTCGTGGCGTGGCTCCACGCGCACGCGGGCTTCGCGGCGATCGTGCTCCTCAAGGTGGCGCTCGTCTCGGCGGCGGCGGCCCTCGCGTACCTCGTGGCGCGGCGGCGCGGGGCGGGCGTCGTGGAGGCGGCGATCGCGATCGTGCTCGCGACCCATTGCGCGGAGCAGCGCATCGTCGAGCGGCCGCACCTCGTGACGTTCGTGGGCCTCGGCGCGCTCGGGTGGGTGCTCGCGCGCGTGGAGGCCGGCCGCGTCCGCGCGCTCTGGGCCGTGGTGCCCATCGTATTCGTCTGGGCGAATCTTCACGCGGGCGTGTTCTTCGCGCCGCTCGTGCTCGGCCTGCGCCTCGCGGGCGCGATGCTCGACGCGCGGCTGCGCCGGGAGCCGAGCCGCCTGCCCCCCGGGCCGACCGCGCTCGCGCTCGGCGGCGCCGTGGCCGCGACCTTCGCCACGCCGGCGGGCCCCATGCTGCCGTCGTACCTGCTGTGGCACACGGGCCTCGGCGCGACGCGCAACGTGGAGGAGTTCCGCCGCGCGGAGCCCTACAGCGACCCGTGGTTCTTCGCGCTCGGCGCGCTCGTCGCGGGGTGGGCCCTCGCGTCGCAGGCGCGGCGGCGCCCCTGCCTGCGCGAGGTGCTGCCGCTCGTCGTCGTGTGGCTCCTCGCCGCGCGCTCGGTGCGCTTCGCGGCGGAGTGGGGCATGCTGGCCGCGCCCGCCGTCGCGCTCGCGCTCCGCGACCTCCGGCGCGCGCTCGTCGGGCCCGCGGGCAGCCGCACCACGCTCGTGGCGACGGCGGTGATGCTCGCGCTCGCGGTGCGCGCTCGCCTCGGCGCGGCGGCGCCGCTCGGCCTCGACCCGGCGGTGGTGCCCTTCGAGGCCATCGCCTTCGCGACGCGCGAGGGCCTGCGCGAGCGCCTGTTCAGCGATCTCGACGTGGGCTGCTACCTGCTGTGGGAGGGGCAGGGCCGCTTTGCCGTGTTCGAGGATGCGCGCCTGCCCGCCTATCCTGACGCGCACCATCGCGAGCTCGACGCGTCGGTCGGCGACGACGCGGCGTTCGAGGCGATCCTCGCGCGGCACGGCGTGCAGGCCGCGCTCGTGGCGGACGCCGACGTGAACCCGCGCGCCGCGCAGCTCGATCCCGCGCGCTGGGCGCTCGTCTACCGCGACGCGCACGCGCTCGTGTTCGCCCGGCGCATCGGGCGTCACGCCGAGGTGATCGCCCGGCACGAGATCCCGCTCCGGCCGCGCTTCGCGTTCCGCGGCGGCACGCGCTTCGAGGCGCTCCCCCGGCCCGCGGCCTCGACCGTCGATCCCTGCGCCTGGGAAGTGCGCGCGGGGGACGCGCTCGAGGGCGTCGGCGCGGTGGACGCCGCGCTCGAGGCGCGTGGTCGCGCCCTCGCCGGCGGGTGCCTGCCGGCCGCGCTCGAGGTGCCCGTGCGATTCCATCTGGCAAGCCGGATGCATCGCGCGGGGCGGGCAGCGGAGGCGCGGGCCGCGTACGACGCGCTCCTCGCGATCGCGCCCGATCACCCCGGCGCGCTGGCGAACCGGGGCTTCCTGCGCCTTGCCGTCGAGCCGGCCGCAGGGCGCGCGGATCTGGCGCGCGCGCTGGCCCTCGATCCCTCGCGGGCGGACGTCAGAAGGGCGCTCTCGCAGCGCTGATCGGGGCGATGTGGCGGGCCCGTGGATCGCGCGGCCGCCACGTGCCAGGGGTGAAAAGCTTGCGCGAGGGGCTCGCCGGCGGCTGGCGTGTCCGCGCCGATCGCGTCTCGCAATCCATCTGCAAATCCGCATGGATCGGCGTCGCCGACGAAACCGCTTCGCGCGCGACGCGCTTGTCGCGCGAAACGAGGGCGGGGACGCCCTGGTTCTCGTCGCCCAGGTCCCCGGAATCCGGCCCCAGGGCGGCGGTCCGGATCGTGCTTGGTGGGGGGCCTGCGGGATCACCCCGCTTCGACTGGAGACCCTCGCATGGCACGCGTACTCACGTTCTTCACCACGGGCGCGATCGTTGCGGTGGCGACCACCGCGTTCGGTCAGGCGGCGCCGCCGCCCCCGGCGGCCGTGGGCCCGACCACCGGCATCGATCCGAAGTTCAAGCACGAGACCAAGGTCGAGGAGAAGAAGGAGGTCGAGGTCAAGGTGACCGGTCAGCTCGGCTTCGTGCAGTCCACCGGCAACGCCCGCAACATGTCGTTCTCGACGGGCTTCGACGGCCTGCGCAACGACGGCCGGAACAAGTTCACGCTCAACGTCGGCGCGCTCTACGCGCGGACGGCCAACCGCGTGGCGACGGACACCAACGCCGACGGGTTCATCGGCCCGACCGAGATCTCGCGGCCGAGCGTCATCAGCTCGAAGGCCTACGGCGCCAAGCTGCGCTACGACCGGTTCCTCACCGACAACAACGCGATGTACGCCTCCGGCCAGGGCGCGGTCGACGAGCCGGCCGGCAAGGACTTCTTCGGTGGTGGGCAGGGCGGCTACAGCCGGCAGATCTACAAGGACGAGCGGCACGAGGCCCTCTCCGAGCTCGGCTACGACTTCACCTACGAGAGTTACGTCAACCCGGCGGCCAAGGAGCTCAGCATCCACTCGCTGCGCGCGTTCCTCGGCTACAACGTGACGCTCGCCGAGGGCACGAACCTCGCGAGCTCGTTCGAGGCCCTCATGAACCTCAACGAGGAGACCACGCCCACGGGCAAGGCGGGCGCCTTCGACGACACGCGCCTGACCGGCAAGGTCGCGCTGACGGCGCGCGTGTGGAAGGACCTCAACGTGCGCTTCGGCTTCACCGCCAAGTACGACAACGTGCCCGCCGCGCTGCCCGCGATCGGCGCCTTCAAGTTCGAGCCAGGGTTCGTGCCGCTCGTCGAGAAGCTCGACACGGTCACCGAGATCGGGCTCCTGGTGAACTTCCTGTGAGGCCAGCCATGAAGACCATCGGCCTGTCCATGCTGCTCGCCCTCGCGCCGGCCAGCGCGCTCGCGGAGCCGCAGCACGCGGACCTCGAGCTCGGCGGCTTCGCCGGCGCGCGACTGTTCTCGGACAACACCAAGCTCGGCCGCGAAAAGGCGAGCCCTGACGCGACGGGCTTCAAGGACGCGTTCCTGTGGGGCGCGCGCTTCGGCTACCTGCCGACGCCGCGCCTCGCGCTCGAGGCGGAGCTCGCGTTCGTGCCCACGGAGACGCACGACAAGACGGCCGAGCTGCTGTCGTTCAACTGGCGGCTGAACGTGCTCTACGCGCTGACCGACGGCGCCTACAAGCCGTACGTCGAGCTCGGCGGCGGCGCGCAGACGGTGTCCTCGACGAACACGGCCGTCGTCGCCAGCGACACCGATCCGGCGTTCCACGCGGGCCTCGGCCTCAAGATCGAGCCGTGGAAGGACTGGGGGCTCCGCGTCGGCGGCCGGCCCGTGTGGCAGCAGTCGCGGGATGGCTCGATCTCGACCGAGCTCGAGCTCGCCGCGGGCGTGTACGGCCGCTTCGGCCGCCCGGTCCCGCCGCCGGTCGTCGCGCCTCCGCCGCCCGCCGACACCGACGGCGACGGCGTCACGGACGACAAGGACCGTTGCCCGAAGGAGGCCGAGGACAAGGACGGCTTCCAGGACGACGACGGCTGCCCGGATCCCGACAACGACGGCGACGGCTTCCTCGACGCGGTCGACCGGTGCCCGGGCGAGGCTGGACCAGATGCGGGCTGCCCCGACAAGGACGAGGACGGCGACGGCGTCGTCAGCCGGCTCGATCGCTGCCCTGCGCAGAATGGTCCGAAGGACAACGGCGGCTGTCCCGATCAGGATCGCGACGGTGACGGGCTCGTCGATCGCCTCGACAAGTGCCCTGACCAGGCCGAGACGAGGAACGGCTTCGAGGACGCCGACGGCTGCCCGGACCAGCTCCCCGAGGATCTCGCCAAGGCCGTGGGCCGCGTCGAGGGCATCGTCTTCGACGCGGGCAAGGCGAGCATCAAGGTCAAGAAGTCGAAGGCCAGCCTCGATCGCATCGCGGAGGTCATGAAGAAGCACCCGGGCGTGATCGTCGAGGTCTCGGGCCACACCGACGACAAGGGCGACCACGACAAGAACGTCAAGCTCTCGCAGGAGCGCGCGGAGGCGGTCAAGGCGGCGCTCGTGGAGCGAGGCGTGTCGGCCGATGGCCTGCGCCCGAAGGGCTACGGCCCCGACAAGCCGGTCGGCCCGAACAAGTCGGCGAAGGACCGCGCGAAGAACCGGCGCGTGGAGTTCACGCTGGTGACCGAGGCTCGCTAGTTTACGAGTGGGCGCCTCGGAAGGCGCCCACCAGGAGGGGCGCGCCGCCCCTCCCCCGGATGGGCAAAGCCCATCCGGGCCCCCCGCCCTGCGTCTTCGCTCGCTTCGCGAGGGACGCCCTTGCGGCTCGCTAGCGCTCGCCTCGCGTGCCGCGCGGTGACCTTCAGGGACAGGCTCAAAGTTGGTACCTCGCCACGGTGAAGGTGACGGGTTGGCCGGGCGCTGGCGGATGAAGCCGCCGGGACCCCTGTGGCGAGGTACTAGAGCACCGATCATGTTGAACCGTGTGCTGCAACGCGGACTTGCGAGCTGTCATGCGAAGAGGCTTCAGGCTCCAGGCTTCAGGCTTCGGGTCTCTGACCCGGATCCGGAGCCTGAAGCCCGAGGCCTGAAGCCCGAAG
>CAZQJC010000094.1:0-5015 GCA_964593795.1 uncultured Myxococcales bacterium
TCATGCGTTGCGCGCCTTCGGCGCGACCCAACTGGGCCCCCCTCCCTGCGTCTGTGCGGCCTCGAGGTGCCAAGCTCGCCCCTGCGCTCCGGATCGTGGACGTGGACGTGGACGTGGACGTGGACGATCCGGAGCGGTGCCGGAAAGGCGTTGACGCCCAACACGGTATCTTGGGCTCGCTGCCGCTCGCCTCTGTGGGTTCGAATCACCCGATGAACGAGCGCTGGTGCGCGCGCTCGTTGCAGGCGCGCGCCTCGCCCTCGGTCAACACGCCTTCGCGCACGAGCAGCTCGAACTCGAGCCGCATGTTCGTCTCGAGGAGGTAGGGGCCGTCGGTGTTGATCGTGTAGGCGACACCCTTTGCCCGGAAGCGCGCGAGGATCTCGCCGAGGTGCGCGAGGTCGCGCACCGCCTTCGTGCGCAGGTTTGAGGTCGGGCAGATCTCGAGCGCGATGTCCCGCTCGACCAGCTTGCGCATCGCCTCGTCGCTCTCGGCCGCGGCGATCCCGTGGCCGATGCGGCTCGGCCGTAGCCGGTCGATGACCGCGACCACGCCCTCGACGCCGGTCGAGGCCGTCTCCCCTGTGTGGATCGTCGTGCCGAGCCCCGCGCGCCGCGCGCGCGCGAAGAGCTCCTCGTACGCGTCCACGTCGCCGCCGAGCTCGATGGTGTGGCGCTCGGGGCCGGCCACGTCGATGCCGACGATGCCGCGCGAGCGCCAGCGCTCCGCCTTGCGCACGATGATCTCGTTGAGCTCGAAGTCGAACTCACGCGCGAGACAGAAGATGAGCCCCGCCTTCACGCCGTACTCGAGGCACGCGCGATCGAGCCCGCGCAGCGCGGCGGCGATGATGTGGTCGAGGTCGCGCTCGCCCTCCTGGTTGCGCTTCATGGGGTTGAAGCGCAGCTCGATGAGCGAGACCCGGCTCGAGCGGTACTCCTTGCCGATGATCTCGTAGCAGCTCCGCTCGATCGCCGAGGGCGACGACTGAATGCGCTCCGTCCACTGGTGCATGATGTGGAGGTAATCGCCCAGGCTCGACACCTTCTCCGGGTTCGCGGTGACGAGGTCGCGGAACTCGAAGAAGGTCCGCACGGGCAGCTTGAACCCCTGCTCGTGCGCGATCGACCACAGGATGTGCGGCGCGACCGCGCCGCCGACGTGGATGTGAAGATCGGCCAGGTCACCGAGCGACGTGACGGCGCGCTCCACCGTGCTCGGCGAGGCGCCGCCGGACAGCGTCGTCCGTGGCTCGAGCCGAGGATCCGTCTCGGTCAGGACTCGCCCGCCCACGCCGTCAGCCCCGCTTCTTGCCGCGCGCGGCCGGCGGGGTGTTCAGCTCCTGCTTGAGCTCCCTTCCCACCGTGAAGCTCACCGTGATGGTGGGCGGGATCGGCACCACCTCGCCGGTCTTGGGGTTCCTGCCCGGGCGCGCCGGCCGCCGCCGCTTGGTGAACGTTCCGAACCCTGGGTACGTGAAGCGCACGCCCGACTTGCGACCGTCGCGGTCGCCGGCGAGCTTGGTACGCACGAAGTAGTCGCCGACCTCGGCGAACACCGAGTCCACGATCTCCGCGATGTCCTTGCGCGTGAGGTCGCCGTTGCCGTTCGAGCGCGGCCGCCTCATGGCGGCCCTTCTGGCGAGCTCCAGCTCGTAGACGCGCGCGATGAGCTCCTGCTTGGTCATGGTCACCAGATCTCGCGAGAGCGCGAGGGTGGCAAGCTAGACGATCGGTGACGCGCTCGTCAACGCCACCGCGGGGCGCCGGTCCGGAAGAAACGGCACGTTCTGCACGCGGGTCAGCGTCGGAGAATCGCGCGAATCCCGGGTGCCCACCTTGCGCGCCCCCGGGGCCGGGTGATAGCATTTTTCAGCTAGGTTGGAAGCAGTCTCCAAGGCGGAGACGATCCACGACGGCAGGCTCACTCTTTGGCCGCAAACAAGGACAAACTCCTCGCCAACGCCCAGAAGCTCGTCGAAAAGGGCAAGCTGGAGAAGGCGATCGAGCAATACACCCAGTACCTCGAAGAGGAACCGGGCGATGTCCGCATTCTCCTCAAGGTCGGCGACCTCTACTCGAAGCTGAACCAGCGTCCCGAGGCCGTCGAGACCTACCTCAAGGTCGCGCAGCATTACGGGGATCAGGGCTTCTACCTCAAGGCCGTCGCGGTCTACAAGCAGGTGCTCAAGCTCGATCCTTCGCGCGTCGACGTGAACATCCGCCTGGCCGAGCTCTACAAGCAGCTCGGCCTGCTCTCGGACGCGATGACGCAGTACGAGGTCGCGGCGTCGCAGCTCCAGAAGGCCGGCCGCACGCAGGAGTCCCTCGAGGCCATCCGCGAGATGGTCGAGCTCGAGCCCGACAACGTCGCGAGCCGCATCAAGCTCGCCGAGCTCTACTCGAAGGAGGGGATGTCGCAGGACGCCATCTCCGAATTCGGCCGCGCGGCCGACATGCTGCGGGAGCAGAACCGCATCGACGACTGGATCAAGGTCGCCGAGCGCCTCGTCTGGCACCAGCAGGACAACTACGAGGTCCAGCGGGAGCTCGCGGCGACGTACATCCGCCGAGGCGACGCCCGCCGCGCGCTCCAGAAGCTCCAGGTCTGCTTCAAGGCGAACCCGCAGGACACCGACACGCTCGCGCTCCTCGCGCAGGCGTTCGAGGCCCTCGGCCAGGTGCCGAAGACGGTCAGCGTGCTGCGCGAGCTCGCCCGCATCCTCCACGAGCGCGGCGACATGAACGGCCGCAACCAGACCTACCAGCGAATCCTCGAGCTCATGCCGACCGACGAGGAGGCGCTCGAGGCCCTGGGGCGCAGGCGCAGGCCCGCCCCGACAGGCGGCCCCTCGACCGCCTCGGTGCAGCAGGCGGAGCAGCCGTCGCGAGCCTCCGCGCCTCGGACCGTCGAGCCGCAGCGCGTGCAAGCCCCGCGCATCGTCGAGGCCCGCGGGCCCGATCTCGCGCTCCCCACCGCACCGCCCCCCGCCGCACCGGCCGCGCGCCCGCCCGCGAGGGCCCCGACGCCGCCGCCACCGACGCCGCCCGATGACGAGGCCTACCTCGTCGCGCCACCGGCCGACGCGGAGGTCGAGGAGCTCGACTTCCCCGCGGATCTGAGCGAGGTGAGCGAGTTGTCGGCACGCGCCGAGTCGCCCGAGCAGGAGATCTCGCGGATCCTCACGGAGACCGAGGTCTACATCAAGTACGGCCTGCTGGATCGCGCCGTCGAGCACCTGTCTCAGGTCTTCGAGCGCGCGCCCGATCACCTCGAGGCGCGGCTCAAGCTCAAGGACCTCTACGTGCGCGCGGGTCGCACGCCTGACGCGGTCAAGGAGCTGCTCGGCCTCGGGCAGAAGCTCCGCCGTACGCGTCCCGAGGACGCGATCCGCTTCGTCGAGGAGGCCATCGAGCTCGAGGTCGACAACGGCCGCGCGCGCACGCTGCTCGAGGAGCTGCTCGGCGCGCACGAGGCGCAGCGGCGCATCGACGAGATCGCCTCGCGCGGCGACGGTCTCGCGCACGAGGTGATCGACGAGGTCGACGCCGAGATCGGCGTCGAGGTCGAGCACGGCTCGGGCTTCTACGAGGCCGCGGACGCGAGCGCCTTCGATCCGATGAGCGGCGGCGCCGAGGTCGAGGTGTCGTCGGATCCTGCAGCGGACGAGCAGCTCCCGGACTTCCTGTCCGGCGAAGGCGTCACGCCCGAGCCGGTCCAGATGGAGGTCACGCAGGAGGTCCGTGCCGAGGACCTCCTGGCCGAGGCCGACGCGTCGCGCGTCCGCCGCGCCCCGCCCGCCGACGTCGAGGAGGCCACCACGTTCGGCGGCCCTGCCCTCCTCGGCATGATCGCCGAGGTCGACGGACCGACCGAGGAGGTCGACGTCGACTCGCTGCCGGGCGCCTCCGCGGAGGACCAGGGCGCATTCTCCGAGCGCGACGACTTCGCAGCGGCGCTCGAGGCCGAGGTCGGCGCCGAGATGGAAGAGGCCGACTTCTTCGTCCAGCAGGGCCTCTACGACGCCGCACGAGAGATCCTCGAGGAGCTGCAGAAGCGCTACCCGGACGCGCGCACCCTCAAGGTAAAGCTCGAGGAGGTGCGCGGGCTCGAGCAGGGCCTGACCGCGCCGCCGGTGCCCGAGGTGACGGCGACCAAGGCCGAGGAGCCTCCGCAGGAGGTCGATCGCGACGCGGTGTACGAGCTGTCGCGACGCGCGATCGTCGACAAGCAGGTCTCCCCGGAGGACTTCGAGACGCACCGCGACCTCGGCATCGCCTACAAGGAGATGGGCCTCTACGACGACGCCATCCAGGAGTTCAAGATGGTGACCAGGGCGCCCGGGCAGGAGGTCTTCTGCCTGACGATGATCGGGAGCTGCTACGTCGAGAAGGGTGGCATCTCCGACGGCATCGCGTCGTTCAAGAAGGCCCTGTACGTCGAGGGCATCTCGGAGCGCGAGCAGCTCCAGCTATACTACGAGCTGGGACGCTCCTACGAGCGCCTGAACGACCCTGGTGAGGCGCTCTACTACTTCGAGAAGGTCCTCAAGAAGGACCCGAAGTTCCGCGACGTGGAACAGGTCGTGGATCGCCTGCACGCGCAGATGTCGAAGGGCAAGGGCGGCGGCCAGAACGGCGGCGGGCAGCCGACGCCCCCGGTGCTCGACGACATCGACCTCGACTCCGTGCTCGGCATCGAGGACGAGACCAACAGCGGCGTCGAGCCCCCGCCGCGCGCCTAGCGCGCTGGGCTTCAGGCTTCAGGCTTCAGGCTTCAGCCTGACTCGGCAGTTGCAGGAGCGAGCAGCGATGGGAGCCTTGACCAAGCGAGCCTGGCCGTCCGGCCCTGGAGCCTGGAGCCTGGAGCCTGGAGCCTAGAGCACCGATCATGTTGAACCGTGTGCTGCAACGCGGACTTGCGAGCTGTCATGCGAAGAGGCTTCAGGCTCCAGGCTTCAGGCTTCGGGTCTCTGACCCGGATCCGGAGCCTGAAGCCCGAGGCCTGAAGCCCG
>CAZQJC010000095.1:0-131244 GCA_964593795.1 uncultured Myxococcales bacterium
CCCGCTAGTGCCGCTCGTCAATAGTGTGACCGTATTCGGTTCGGGGCGAAGACCCGCGCCCGTCGTGCACGCGGCACTCGCGAGCGCGGAGCGCGAGCAAACGAGATACCTAGTGCTGCCCGTGACCCAGCAGAATCCAGCGGGGCCGACGAGCGGCACTAGGTGTTTGTCTTGCGCCCGCTCCGCGGGCGCGAGTTCTGCTTTCTCCTGGCAAGCCGAGGAGCGCGTCATGCTCGAATGCCGTATAAGTTCTGACGGGCAGCACTAGTGTCAGGAAACGGCGACGCCACGCGGCTCGAGGGCCGCCGCATCATCGTCACCGGCGCGAGCACCGGCATCGGCAAGGTCACCGCGCGCGAGCTCGCGCGCCTGGGCGCCGACGTCACGCTCGTGTGCCGCGACGCGGGGCGCGGGGCGGCCGCGCGGGACGAGATCGAGCAGGCCACCGGCAGGCGCCCCGATCTCGTGCTCGGGGATCTCTCGCTCCTCGCGGGGGTCCGCGGCGTCGCCGCAGAGATCCGGCGGCGTTATCCGGTGCTCCACGTGCTCGTGAACAACGCGGGCCTCATCGTGGGCGACTTCGAGAAGACCTCCGAGGGCCTCGAACGCACCTTCGCGACGAACCACATGGCGTACTTCCTCCTGTCGACGCTGCTCCTCGACCTGCTCGAGAAGGGCGCGCCGGCGCGCATCGTCTCGGTCGCCTCGGGCGCGCACCACCTCGTGCGCGGTCGGCTCGACTTCGACGACCTCCAGGCCGAGAAGGGCTACGCGAGCATGCGCGCCTACAGCCGCTCGAAGCTCTGCAACATCCTCTTCACGCGCGCGCTCGCCCGCCGCGTCGAGGGTCGAGGCGTGGTCGCGAACTGCGTGCACCCCGGCGCGATCGCCTCGAACTTCGGGCAGAGCGGTACGAGGTTCTTCGCGTTCATCGCGCGGCTCGGTCGTCCGTTCCTCCTGTCGGTGGACTCTGGTGCCCGCACGCAGATCTGGGCCGCCAGCGCGCCGGAGGCGGGCGAGCACAACGGTGCGTATTTCTACAAGCGCAAGACCGCGAAGACGTCCCGCGCCGCGCGCAACGAGGAGGACCAGGAGCGGCTCTGGAAGTTGAGCGAGGAGCTCGCCGCGAGCCTTCCCTGATCCGTCCCGGGAGGCGAAGCCGCAGCGAAGACGCTATGATGGAGCTCGTGTCGCGGAAGACCGCCCTGGCCGTCGCCGTCCTCTGTGGGACGCCCGAGGCGGCATGGTCGCAGCCCGCGGACGCCGGCCCGCTCGTCGAGGAGGGCAAGCGCCTCGCCAAGGCCGGGCAGCTCGCCGAGGCGCTCGATCGCTTCCAGCGCGCGCGCCGCGCCGCGCCGAGCGCCGACCACGACTGCCTGCTGGCGCTGGCCTACCGGCGCCTCGATCGGTTTGGCGAGGCCTATCGCTTCATCGACGAGGCCGCGCGCGACGGCGGCACGCCCCCTCGCTGGTGCGGCGACGATCTGCGCCGCGAGGTCGAGGGGGCGCTCCGGGCGGGCACCTTCGCGCCCGTCGAGCTCGGCATCTCACCCGCCGGCGCGCTCGTGACCGTGTCTGCTTTTGCAGACGAGGATCCGGTCAAGGTGGGCCCAGGGCCGCGGACGCTGTGGGTGCCGCTCGGCGTGTGGGAGCTGACGGCCAGCGCGGACGGCCATCGCGCGGAGCGCGTGACGCTCAAGGTGCAGACCACCGCGCCGCAGCCGGTCCGCATCGCGCTCGAGCGCGAGGGGGCGGCCCCTGCCGCGCTCCCCGCCCTGCGCCCGCCGCCCGCCGTCGATCCCGCGCGCGACTCGAGCGCTTCGCTCGACCTCTGGCCCTGGGTCGCGCTCGGCGGCGGTGCGGCCTCCACGCTGGCGGGGGTGTTCTTCCACACGCAGGCGGCCAGCACGCGCAGCGACGCCGAGCGGCTGCCTCCCGGCATGGACTTCAACGATCGCGCGAGCACGTTCGACAAGCAGCGCGTCGGCGCCATCGCCGGCTACACGGTGGGCGCCGCGGCCATCGCGCTCGGACTGTGGCTCCTTCTTCGCGATCGGCCCGCGCACAGCGGGGCCACCGCGGCGCGATGAGCCGGCTGTCGAGCCCCTCGGCCGACGACTCGGGACGCATCGAGGCGTACTGCCCGAGCTGCGATCGCTCCTATCCGGCGGACGTCACCGTCTGCCCGAAGGACGGCCAAGCGACGGTCAAGCTCGGCGCCGGCAGGGACGCGCTCATCGGCAAGGACATCCTCGGCCGGTTCGTGCTCAAGGAGCGCATCGGCGCGGGCGGCATGGGCACGGTCTACCGCGCGTGGCAGCACTCCGTCGGCCGCGAGGTGGCGGTCAAGGTGATCGACCCGCGGCACGGCTCCGATCTCGTGGCCGCCAAGCGCTTCCTGCGCGAGGTCAAGCTCGCGAGCCGCCTCTCGCAGCCGAACGTCGTGACCGTGATGGACTTCGGCCAGACCGACGACGGCCTGCTGTTCCTCGTCATGGAGCTCCTGCGCGGGCGCACGCTCGCGCGCGTCCTGCGCGAGGACGGCGCGTTCCCGGTGGACCGCATGGTCCGGGTCGGCATCCAGCTCTGCGACGCGCTCGACGCCGCGCACCGCCTGTCGATCGTCCATCGCGACCTCAAGCCGGGCAACGTCATGATCCTCGACGAGCCGCGCGGGCGCGACTTCGTCAAGGTGCTCGACTTCGGCCTCGCGAAGTCGCTCGGCCACGAGGACGGATCGACCGTCACGCACAGCGGGATGGTGTTCGGCACGCCGCGCTACATGCCGCCGGAGGCGGTGCTCGGCGGCGACATCGACGCGCGCAGCGATCTCTATTCCCTCGGCGTCATCCTGCACGAGCTGCTCTCGGGGCGCGCCGCGTTCGAGGCGCACAGCGTGAGCGCCGTGCTGTCGCGACAGCTCGAGGGCCAGCCGCCGCCCCTGCCTGCGCATGTCCCGCCGGTCGTCGAGAACGTCATCAAGCGACTGCTCGAGAAAGAGCCCGGGGATCGCTTCCGCAGCGCCGCCGACGCGCGCGAGATGCTGCTCGCGCTCTCCGAGCTGCGCACCGCCTCGGGCCCCATGCCGGTCGTGTCGGCGCCGGCGCTCGCGCGTGCCGTGTCCCCGGCGCTCGAGGACGCTGTCCTCGGGGATCTGCGCTCGCTCGCCCGGTCGGGGGACGGGACCGCCGCGGTGACCGCGCCCGTCGAGGTGGGCCGCATCCGCGTGGTCAAGCGGTCGCGGAAGCTGTGGCTCGCGGGCGGCGCGGCCGCGGCCGCCCTGCTCCTCGGCGGCGGTGGCTACGCGCTCCTCGGCCTCTGGGCGGATCCGGCACCGCCGGCCGCGTCACCGCCCGCCCCACCGCCGCCCGCCGCGGTGCCGCCGCCGCCGGCCCCGGAGCCCGCCCGCGCAGAGCCGGCGCCGGCGCGCGTCGAGCAACCGGCGGAGGAGATCGCGCCGCTTCGCATCCGCCACCGCAAGAAGAGCGCCGCGCGCCCCGCGCGGGCGGCTGCGGAGCCCGCGCGCAAGCCTCCGCTCAAGCAGACGCCGCCCAAGACCGAATATCCGTTCTAGCGGATGCGTTCGCGCCGCGCTCGCCGCAGCGACGGGGGCGTCAGTGGCAGGCCGGCTCGCCGGGAAACTGCGCCGCGAGGGCGTTGAGCTGGAGCATGCAGGCGAACACCAGCCCCGATCGTGCGGGGCCGCTCGTCGCGAGGCACGACTCGTTCGCCATCGCGCAGAGCTGATCGCCGGGGTTCACGGCCGCGCAGCACGCCACCGCGGCCGCACACACGCCGCAGTCCATCGCGCCGCTCCCGCCGAAGCCGCCGAGTCCCCCGGGGAACCCGCCGGGGAAGCCGCCCGGGAAGCCGGGGATGCCGCCGCCACCGAATCCTCCCGGCAGGCCGCCGCTGCCGCCCGACGAGCCCGCCGCCCCGCCGCCGCGGCCGCTCGAGCCACCGCTCTCGCCGCCTGCGCCCGCGCCCATCCCGCCGCCGCTGCCGCTCTCGCCTCCGGTCCCGCCTCCGCTCGCGCCGCCGTTCGTTCCCTTCGGCTCGGGGCTCGACAGGCACGAGAGCGAGAGCGAGAGCGCGATCAGGGTGACGAGGCGCTGCACGAGCGCAGTCTAGCGCAAGCCGCTCGGAACCGGATCGGGTGTGCGCGCCGCCACGCCCGGTCGCGGCACGCGCACCCACTCTCCCGATCGCGGGATCCCGCGCGCCACCGCGCGCCACGAGCGGCCGCGGTCGGTGGACACCTCGTAGCCGTCGAAGGCGACGGGCACCGTCACGAACTCGGGGTGGAAGGCGGTGCGATTGCCGACCGCGAAGTGGAGGTGGAAATTGCCGGCCCCTGCGCCCGTATCACCGACGCGCCCCACCAGGCGCCCCGCCATCACCTCGGGGAGATCGGGCGGGTGGAGCTGCGCCGAGAAGGCGCCGGCGACCGAGCGCCGCTCGAGGTGCATGTACGAGACGAACTCCTCGTCGCCCGCGCGGATCATGATGTGGTTCGCGTCCGGGCCGCCGTCCCGGGCGGCGTCCTCGACGAACACGAGGCGCCCCGGCGTCGCCGCGAGCACCGCGCGACCGCGCGAGCGCGCCGCGTCCTCGGCGAGCACGAAGTCCCAGCAGAACGAGGCGAAGCCGTTGTGTGAGCCACCGCGCACGTCCGGGCCCTGACCGACGAGCCACGCCTCGCCGGCGGGGAACGGCAGGCGGAGCGGCACCTCGAGCGCGGGCAGCGGGATGTGCGCGGCGTCGGCCTCTCCATCCCGGTCCGGGCTCGCCGGGACGAGCGTGGCGGCACCGTCGAGCCTCACGACGCCGGGCGCTCCCTCGTCGAAGGTCAGCGCCGCCAGGAGCCCGGCCTCGCGGCCCGTCGGCGGGCCCGCCGCGAGCGCCATCACCTCGTCCGCCGCGAGCGCGCGCGAGAGGACCACGACGTCGTCGACGAGCCCGTAGTGCTGCCCGGCGTACCCGCTGCGATCGGCCGGCCGCCCGTCGGTCCGTCGGCCGAGGCGCAGCGTCCCGTGGACGCGGGCCGCCCGCGTGATCGTCAGCGTGCCCTCGACCTCGCCGTCCACGTGGACCGTGAGCACGGCGCCCCGCTTCACCACGGCGAGGTGGCGCCACCTGCTCGGCTCGAGGGGCTCGCGCGGCGCGAACACGAGGCGCGCCTCGCCGAGCTCCACGTAGAGCACGGCCGCGCCGTCGCGCTTGAAGCCGCCCCGTCCCCAGCGGTAGTCCGCGAGGCCCATCGCGAAGCGACCGTCTCCGTTCTCCGCCACGATCGGCCCCGCGTAGGCGTGCGGGTACTGCAGCAGGAACCGGGCGCCGATGGTGAAATCGCCCTCGACGAGCGCGTCGAGCGGCACCTCGGTGTCGGCGAGGCCGCCATAGCCGAGGGCGAGCGCGCGCGTCGTGGTCGGCGGCTCCGTGGTCGGCCCCTTCGCAGGTGCCGTCGCGCAGGCCGACACGAGGAGCATCAAGGGCAGCCAGCGCACCCCATGAGTGTAGTGCCCCCTGAGACGTCCCATGGGGCATGTGGCGCCGCGCGTTCCGCCCTCCGTTCCAGCAGAGGTGGAAGATCCGTCAAAACAGAGCCTTGCGAGACGCGCCTCCAGGGCCAGGTCCTGGTCCGTCGCTTGCTCTACCCGGCTGCGAAGGTCGCTGGGCCCGGACGGACAGCGGAAACCAACGTCTCAAGGAGGCTTTCATGAAGGCGCAGATTTCGTTCGGGGTCCTGTTCGCGTCGCTCGCGCTCGGTTGCGGCGGCGATCGGGCCGTGGATCCGACGAACACCGATCCGACGGTCGCGAAGCAGAACTACGAGACCACCATCCGCGAGTGCCGTGATCAGGCGCAGACCTGCGCGCAGGCCTGCAACGATCTGCAGTGCCTCCAGGCCTGCGGCGAGACGCTGATGACCTGCATCCAGGGCGCCCAGCCGCCACAGGTGCCCGGGCTCGACGGCGCCATCATGTGCCTCGAGGACGTCGGGACGTGCGCGCAGGGCTGCGCGACCGCGCCGCAGAACCAGGCGATCAACTGCGTCGTCGGCTGCGTGAACAACCTCCTTGGCTGCCTCCCCATCCCGGGCGGGCTCTCCCCGTTCCCGCTCCCGGGCTCGGGCGGCGCTGGCGGTCTCGGCGGCGGCTTCCCCTGGCCGGGTGGCGGCTCGGGTGGTCTCGGCGGCGGCTTCCCCGGCGGCGGCTTCCCCGGCGGTGGCACCGGCGGTCTCGGTGGCGGCTTCCCGTGGCCGGGCAGCGGCGGCGCGGGCGGTCTCGGTGGCGGCTTCCCGTGGCCGGGCGGCGGCACCGGTGGTCTCGGTGGCGGCGGCTTCCCGCCCATCCCGTGCCCCCCTCCGGGCACGCTGCCCTTCCCGATTCCCGGCTGCTAGGGACGGAGTGCCCGCGACGTAGCGGGCCCGGTTGACCTTCGAGGGGCGCGGCGATGTTGCCGCGCCCCTTTTCTTTTTTCGCGAAGCCCGACCGCAGGATCAGAGCGGAAAATCGCGGCGGATCGCGTCGAGGTCGTAGCGGAAGAACCCGCGATAGTAGCGCCGGAACCAGCCCGCCATGTCGGGCAGCGGCTCGCCGCTCACGAGCGCGCGGTACGGCTCGTCGGCGATGGCGCGTCCGCTCAGCCAGTCGCGCACGACCGGCTCGCCGTCCTCGATGAGGCAGATCGTCGACTGGTCGAGCGCCCACGATCCCGCGTTCGCGTACCGGTGCCGTCCGACCTCCACGACGCCGGGCGCGTGCGAGTGACCGAGCACCACCGTGCGCCACGGGGAGTCGTCCCCGGTCAGGTAGGCCGCCGCGCACTCGAAGATGCAGGACAGGTCACCCCACTGTCCTCGTGCCCAGAAGTTGTCCACGCGCCGCCAGTGCTCGTAGCGCTCCGGCCGGCCGAGGGCGCGGCGCGCCAGCCCCTCGAAGCGTAGCGCCTGCGTGTAGAAGAAGAACAACCGGTGCACGATCGCGTTGAGGGGGTTGTCGTGATCGCGATACGGCTGCCGGATGCGCCGGCCGAAGCGCGTCTCGAGCCACGTGTGCACGTGCACCATCCAGGGCTCGCCCCCACGCCCCCAGTTGAGATCGAACTGGTGACCGTGCGCGATGCACAGCTCGTCGCCCACCGCCACGGCGTGCACGAAGCGCGCGTCGGGCAGCGTGTGCAGGAGCGGCGCGGGATCCTCGTGGTTGCCGAGCACGTAGAGCATCGGGCGCTCGGTGGCCAGCCTTCGCAGGGCGTCCAGCACCCGGGGATGCGCCACTTCGATCCGCGCCTCGGAGCTGGCCTGCAGGTGGTCCACCGCGTCGCCGTTGACGACCACCACGTCGGCACGCGGCACCTCCTCGGCCAGCATGGCGAGGAAGGCCTCGTCCTTTCCGCCGAAGAGGTCGCTCGGCCCGCCGTCGCCGACGTGCAGGTCGGACAGCACGAGGACGCGGGTCCTCCGCGGGAGCCAGACATCCGGGTGCGCGAGCACGCAGTCGCTTACCACAAGGGCGTGACGTCGCCCAGCGGGCGGGCTATATGGGCCGGATGCACGGTCACGGATCCGCTCCCGCTCCCGAGGTGATCGCCCAGCTCCGCGCCGCCATCGTCGCGGCCATCCCCGACGCAGACGCGCAGGTCTCGGGCGGCGGCGGCCACTACACCCTCGTCGTCACGTCCACGGCGTTCGCCGGCAAGTCGATGCTCGACAGCCAGCGGCTCGTCTACGGCGCCATCGCGCACCTCATGCGTGGCGACGACGCCCCGGTGCACGCCGTCGACAGCCTGCGTACGCTCGTGCCGGGGCGATGACCGGGGGCGTGCGACCGGCCGCCGCGTCGCGCGTGATCACCGCGCCCTCCGTCTTCGCGGAGATGAGCGCGCTCGCGGTCCAGCACGGTGCCGTCAACCTCGGGCAGGGCTTCCCGGACTTCCCGGGGCCGGAGTTCGTCAAGGCGGCGGCCATCGAGGCGATCGGCGCCGACCACAACCAGTACGCGCGCATGGCCGGCCTGCCGGCGCTCGTGTCCGTCATCGCAGACAACGCCAGCCGTCATCACGGACGGCCGGTCGATCCGATGGACGAAGTCACGGTCTTCTCGGGCGCGACCGAGGCGCTCTTCTGCAGCATCCTCGCGCTCTGCGACGCGGGCGACGAGGTCGTGCTGCTCGAGCCGTTCTACGACAGCTACCTCGCCGCCGTGCGCCTCGCGGGTGCCGTCCCGCGCGTGGTGACGCTGCACGCCGACCGGGGCTTCCGCTTCGATCGGCAGGAGCTGCGCGCCGCGTTCGGGCCGCGCACGCGCCTCGTCCTCGTCAACACGCCGCACAACCCGAGCGGCCGCGTGCTCGACGACGAGGAGCTCGCGCTCCTGGCCGAGGAGGCCCGCCGAACGGGAGCGTACGTCATCGCGGACGAGGTCTACGAGCACATCGCGTTCGAGCGGCCGCACCGCTCGATCGCCACGCTTCCGGGTCTCGCCGAGCGCACCGTCACCATCTCCTCGAGCGGCAAGACATTCTCCCTGACCGGCTGGAAGATCGGCTGGGCCGTCGCGCCGCCCGAGCTCTCGAGCGCGCTCCGCGGCGTGCACCAGTTCGTGACGTTCGCGACCGCGACACCGCTCCAGCACGCGATCGCCGCCGCCCTGTCCGCGCCGCGCGACTACTACGATGGGCTCGTGGCCGACTACCGGATCCGGCGCGACAGGCTCAGCGCGACGCTCGAGGCGGCCGGGCTCCGTCCATTTCCAGCGGAGGGCACGTACTTCCTGCTCGGCGACGCGCGCGCGCTGGGCTGGGACGACGACGTCGCCTTCTGCCGCTTCCTCGTCGAGCACGCGGGCGTCGCGGCGATCCCGATGACCGCGTTCTACGAGCACCGGGCGCGCGGCGCCGGCCTGGTCCGGTTCGCCTTCTGCAAGGCGGACGCGACCCTGGCCGAGGCTGACCGCCGCCTGCGCGGTCGCTCCCTGGCACGTCCGTAGTCCCACCCCGGCGCACGCCCGCGCCTCCGCCACCACCCGGTCCCGGGACCGCAAACCCCACGGCCGGGGCCCGCGGCTCCGCTCCGCCACCCCACATCCACGCAGAACCCGTTGATCTCACGGCCTTCGTACCCCTCGGGCTCCAGGCTGTCACGAGCACCGGGCTTGCATCTCCACCAGGGCACCAGGGGAACCCATGCGCCACCAAGAAGATCCGTTCATCGCCGCAGCCCAGAAGGACCCAGGCCTCTCGTCCGAGCGCGTCGAGCGCCCGGCCGCGACGGGCACCACCGAGCGCCAGCGGACGCCGAACCCGCAGCTCGGTGCCCGCAACGAGTCGTCGGTGCTGTTCAAGCTCACGGACATCCAGGCCGCGAGCGCGGCATCTCCGGCCGACGACCTGCCGATCCACGTCGACCCACCGGTCCAGGGTCGGCAGCCTCGCCCGACGGGCTTCATCGAGCTCGGGCACTTCGAGGCGCCGCAGTCGCTGGCGACCGTCATCCCGATGGGCCTGCTCCAGCCACGCGGCACGACGACGTACATCCCGCGCTGGGTGTGGGGCCTGGCGGCCGGCGGCGCCGCGCTCCTCATCGCGGTCGTCGGAATGACCCTCTACCTCGTGCGCTCGCCGGGCTCCTCCGCGTCCGAGGTGGCCGTCGCCGAACCCGTCGCCGAGCCCGCGAGCGCCGCCGGGCCTGCGAGGCCCGTGGCCGCCGCGCCCGTGGCCCCGGCGGCGCCGGTCAAGCTCGTGGCCGCGGCGCCCTCGAAGCCGGCGGCGGCGTCGAGCACCGCGCCGGTCGCGCGTGCTCGCGCGAAGGCGGCGCACCACGCCGGCAAGCGCTCCGCTCGTCGCGTGGCCCGGTCGTCGTCGAAGTCCTCGCTGCCCACGAGCGCCGACGTCCCGGCTCCGCGCGCCAAGGCGAGCGGCAGGGACGAGCTCGACAAGATCCTCGGCGGCTCCGTCGCGCACTGAGCTCCGATCGGCGGCCTGAAGGCCGCCGCAGGAGGGGCGCGCCGCCCCTCCCCCAGCCCCACCCGGCAAAGCGGTGCCTGGGCCCCCTCCCTGCGTCTTCGCTCGGCTTCGCCTCGCTACGGCCTTGCGGCTCGCTGCCGCTCGCCTCGACGATCGCTCCGGAGTTTCTGCGCGATCCGCGGCTCACCGAAGCCTGAAGCCTGAAGCCTGAAGCCTGAAGCCGGAGGGCTCACCGATCCGCGATAAGCTGGCGGCGCATGCGCGACCGTCGTGCCGTCTACGTGGTCGATGCGGCCTTGCAGGATGGCCCCATCACTGATCGCCCCACCGCCACGCTCGATCAGCAATGCCTGGAGGCCGCGCGCAAGCTCGTCGTCGACGACGCCACGCTGCGGAGCGGCATCGAGGCCGTGTACTTCGGCACGATGGGGGTCTTCCGCGGCGTCGCACGCGCGCGACTCGCGCCCGCCCACATCCCGAACCACCTGCGCCGCGAGCTCGGCCTCGATGGCCTGCGCGGCAGCGGCTACCACACCTACCTGTCGACCTCGGAGTCGGGGGCCGTCGCGCTCATCAAGGCGTTCCAGGACCTCGCGGAGGGCCGCTTCGAGACCGTGCTCGTCGTCGCAGGAGAGCAGATGTTCTCGCTCGATCCCGCGCAGCGCGCCGAGGATCGCGCCGACATCGCGCACTGGATCCGCTCGGTCGTCGATCCGGTCGAGGCCGATCGCTATGGCCTGTCGATGCCGTGGATCGGCAACCTGCTGTTCGACCACCAGCTCTGGCACTCGGGCCTTCCGCGCGCGCTCTGGCGCGACCTCGTCGAGACCTCCACGCTCGACAAGTACGAGTGGAGCCAGCTCTACCCCGCGACGCTGCAGGGCGGCAAGGAGCTCGCGCAGCCGGCATCGTTGGTCACCGCGGCGCGCTACCGCGACGACGCCCGGAACCCGTGGGTGACGCCGCACTTCCGCCGCGACGATCTGTGCGCCAACGCCAACGGCGCGACCGCCGTCATCCTGTCCACCGCGCCGCCGATGGTCGCGCGTGGACGCCGCAAGGTGCGCATCGTCGGCATGGGCGAGGGGCACACCTCGGTGGCGCTCGCGGGACGCGGCGGCCCCTTCGCGCGACCCTCGAGCATCCGGCGTGCCCTGCGCGAGCTGTGCAGCAGCGCCGCGATCGATCCCACGATCCTGTGGGACGATCGCCCGGGGGCTCCGACCGCCGGCATCTTCCACGACGCCTTCCCGTCGATCGAGCTCGCGTTCCTGTCCGAGCTCGCGCGCGTCGCCGAGCCCGACGAGGGGCAGCGCTGGCGGTGGGTGTGCGACCGCTTCGTGCGGAGCTGGTCGAACCCGCTCGGCGGCCTCTGCGCGAGCGGCCACGCGCTCGGCAACTCGGGCCTGTTCCAGGTCGCCAAGGCGTTCCACAGCCTGGCCAAGGACGCGCGCTACCTGCGTACCGGAGATCCGGCCCTCGCGGCCTACGAGGCGGCGATGGGTGCCCGGCAATACCTCGTGACGAGCGTGGGCTCGGCGCTGACGAACATCATCGCGACGCTGCTCGTCGACGAGGACGACTTCGCGTCGCGCGAACGGCTCGTCGAGGCCGAGCGCCGCCACGCGCCGGGCGAGGTGGACCACAACTTCGCCCGCGAGGGCGTGGATCCGCGCTTCGCCGCCGTCGCGTGCGCACCAGGCGAGGGCGTCGTCCTCGGCGCGACGAAGGTGCGCCTCGAGAGCGGGCCCGCCTGGGCCTATCTCGTCCAGGCCGGCGCGAGCACGCGCCTGGCGCTGGATCCCGCCGGCGCGCGAGAGTCGCATCCGGTGGGCACACGCGTCGAGCTCACCGAGCGCGGCGAGCGCACGGAGCTCGCCGCGGTGCGCGGGCTCGCGGTGCCCGCGCCGGTGGCCGAGGCCTCGGTCGAGCGCGAGCTCGGCGCCGCGGTGGACGCCGCGAGGCGAGGCCGCCTGCGCCGTCGCATGGGCTAAGGACCGGTCGCGAAGTGAGGACAGCCAGCGCCCCGTATCGCGGCAGCATGCGCCAGTGCTCGAGTGGACAGGCTTCGGGCTTCAGGCTTCGGGCTGCAGCCGGAAGCCCGGATCCAGGCTCGGCCGTAGCCGTAGGCCAACCATCCCCGCGAAGGGGCGCGCTGGGCGCCCAAGACCATGTCTCGCTCACCGACCGCGGGCGGGGCCGAGGCCCGTGGTGAACGCGCGCGCCACGATGGCGCTGGTGAACGACGTGCGCAGGTAGAAGCCGCGCGGGAGAGACAGGATGGGACCACCTTCCTCGTCGGCGGACAGGCGGCGCGCGCGCCCGTGCGCCGCCTTGGGGCGCACCTGCACGACCGCGCCGAGGTGCGCGGTGACGTCGTCGATGCGCCCCGCGCCGACCAGGCCCTGGAAGAGCGCGTGGTCGGCGCGCAGCCGCGCCTCGTCCTCGGGCGAAGGGCTCCAGAGGAGCGGCGCACCGAACGGGCGCTCGGCGAGCGGGACGTCAGGGGACGCGAGCACGGGGACCCACAGGACGCGCGCGAGCTTGGCGCGCAGACGCGAGCCCTCCCACGCGGTTCGCACGAGCTCGTCGGGGTGCAGGGAGCAGACGAAGGTGGTCTCGCGCGGGCGACCGCGTCGGTCCACCGGCAGCGTCTTGAGCTCGACGCCGAGGGCTGCGAAGTCGGGGCCCGGACGCGAGCCGGCGTCGGCGCCGAGCGCGGCCTCCACGAGCGCGCCGACGAACCCCTTGGCGCGCCGCTGGTCGAGCGCGGGCTCGCGTCCGAGCGAGCGCGCGAGCCGGCCGATGGTCCAGCCCGCGATCGCGTCGGCCCGCGCGAGGAGCGCGGCCTCGGTCAGCGGGGCAGGGGGCCGATCGAGGGATGACATGGAGCCCCCTCCGCCTCGGGGGTGGGTGGGTTCGTATCACGCGCCCCTGACAGCCGCGCCGGTGACGTCGACAGCGGGCAACGATCGAACGAAGCGCATCTCTGATGCGCCTCCGTGCCGCGCGCCGCTGTGCGCGAGCGGAGCGAGGCGCCGCGCGCCACCTCCGAAGCGACGCAACGCGCATCCGAGGCGCCTCAGCGCCGGGCACCGCCTGCAGCAGGAAGCGAGCGAAGCGAGCCGCAGGGAGGGGGGAGGGGCAGTCGGGCCCCTCCTGGAGGCCGCCTCGAGGCGGCCACGAGCCAGTCAGTTCGGGAGCTCGGTGGCGAGCTTGCTCGTGGTGCCGCCGGCCGCTTGCCACGCCTCGTAGCCCCCCGCGAGGACCTCGACCGCCTCGATGCCGTCGCCGAGGAAGTGCTCACCTGCGTAGCTCGCTCGCGTGCCGTCCTGGCAGTACAGCACCACCGGCCGTCCGTCGGCCCGAACCTCCGCGAGCTGCACGAGCAGGTTCGCGATGGGCCACGCCCGCGCGCCCGGGATCATCCCGTGCGCGGTCTCGACCGCCTCGCGCACGTCGATGATCAGCATCCGCTCGCGGCGCTCGATGCGGTCGCGCAGCGCGGCGACCGTCACGAGCGCGGCCTTGCGGCCCATGGGCACGGTCGCGCGGCGCGGGGCGGCTGGTGCGGGCGGCGGCGCGTCGAGCTGCTCCGCGATCCCCTGCACCACCCGTCGCAGGAGCTTGACGGGGCCGACCTCCGGCGCGGGCAGACCGGCGAGCGTGCGCAAGCCTCGCGCGAGGCGCTTCTTCGCGTCGAACATCGATGGGACCTCCACGGGCGCGGAATGTAGTGACGTCGCCCGCCGCGATCAACCCCAGACGACCAGCCGCGCCGCCAGGTCCCTATTCCCCGGCTCGCTTCCGGCGCAGCGCTCGCGCCAGCTCGCTCCGCGAGGTGCGCACGGCGCCTGCCGCCTCCGCCGCCGGCAGGAGCTCGGCCGGCACGTCGTAGTGCTCGCGGATCGTGCCGGCGAGATGCAGCGCGCGGGCCGGCAGGCCGAGGCGCGCGCCGAACGCGGCGAGCTCGGCCCGACCCGCCTCGCCCGGTCGATCCGAGATCGCGTGCGACGTCGCGCGGCGGCCCCAGCGCACGGGGGGATCGAGCAAGATCACATCCGCCTACGCGAATGAATGGCCGAGCCCCCGATACGTCGGCGCCCGCCCGACCAGCTCGTCCCCGCGGATGAGCAGGTACTCGCCGAAGTGCTCGGCCAGCTCGCCCGCCTTGGCGTGGCGGAAGAAGACCGGATCGCCCGGGCGCAGCGCGTGCGCCGCGGCTCCGCGCACGGGCGTCTGCACCTCGCCCGCGCCCTCGAGCGGCACCAGCCGGAGGCCACGCGGCAGGTGCGGCACCGGCAGGCGGTCCGGCCCGGCCGCGCCCGAGGCGACGTAGCCGCCGCCGTGGCACGTGACCACGCCGGGCGCCGGCGCGCGCGCCACCTGCAGCGCGAACATCGCCGCCGGCACGAGCTCGAGGCCGCGGTAGTAGTCGAACAGGTGGCTCGCCAGGAACCCCGAACCCGCCGTGGTCTCGGTGACCCAGGGCTCGCGCGCCGTCTCGAGGAGCGAGCCGGTGCCGCCCCCGTTGAAGAGCGGCGCCGGGAGCCCCGCGCGATCGAGCGCCTCCGCCACCGCGCGCCGCCGCGCCGCGACCGCCGTGATCGAGGCGCGCCGGATGGCCCGGCGCACGGGGTTCGTCGCGCGCGAGAACGGGCTCTCATCGGGCAGACCCGCCACCTGCGCCTCGTAGCCCATCACGCCGCCGAACGAGAGCCCTGGCGTGTCCGCCGCCGCCCGCGCGAGCGCCACGACCTCGTCGGGCCGGTGCACCGGGCTCCGCAAGACGCCGAGGCGCGCGCCGAGGAGGCGCAGCGAGAGATCGAGCTCCACGACGACTCGCACGCGCACGCCCCGCGCCCGCGCCGCGCGCGCGAGCGGATCCATCTGCGCAGGCGAATCGATCACCGCGGCCACGCGCACCCCTCGCGCCGCGAGCTCCGCCAGCGTGGTCACGTCGGCCGCCTGGGCGCTCGGGTACGCGACGAGCAGGTCCGTAAAGCCGCGCTCCGCCAGCAGCAGCGCCTCGCGCGCCGAGTAGCACATGAGGCCCGAGATGCGCGCCCCGCCGCGCGCACAGATCGCCTCGAGCAGCGCCGGGCAGCGCACCGACTTCGACGCCACGCGCAGCGCCTGGCCTGGCCGCACCCGCGCCAGCAGGCGATCCACGTTCGCCTCGAGCGCGTCGAGGTCACACAGCGCCAGCGGCAGGGGCTGACCGGCGATGGCGCGCCGGTAGCGCGCGTACTCGGGCCACGACGGCCCCGGGGTCACTCGCAAGGGGCGTCCTCCGCCCCGCGCGCGACCACGACCGGCACCTCTCCAGCGCCGAGTGCCCGCAGGAAGCAGCGGATCTGCCGCTTGGGCGCCGCCGTCTGGAACACGACCTCGTGCCCGTCCTCGACGCCGTCCTGCCGCTCCTGCACCACGATCGCCGTCGCGGCGCCGGCATTGCCGCGCGCCGGCAGCGCCACGCGCGCTCTCCCGGAGAAGTCGAGCAGGCTCTCGATCGCGTCGAACTCCGCGAGCTCGGGCGTGCTTCCGTCGATCGCCTCGCCGCCCACGTCGAGCCCGGCCGACAGCGTGGTGGCGTTGGCGATGGCCGGCAGGATGTAGTGATCGACGATGCCCTGCACCATGAGGACGCTGCGCGGGCTCGCGCCGCGCGCGATCGTGGGCGTGTACACCGGCGGGTCCGCCGCCTCGCCCGCCCACTGCAGGAGCATGAGCTCGACGTCGTGCGGCCCGAGCTCGTGCCCGACCAGCGCCTCGGCGAAGCCGCGCACCTCGAGCGGCTTCTTCTTGTGCAGCACGTTCTCGAGCCAGCTCCCGCCCGCGCCCGAGAGCAGGAGCGCCCGGAAGCGCGGCTCGATCGCCATCGCGAGCGGCGCGATGGTCGCGCCCATCGAGTGCCCCATGAGCGCGAGCCGCTCCGGGTCGAAGCGGACCTGAGCGGCGGGCGTGGGGGCGCCGGCCATCGCCGGGCAATCGGCCGCGTCGATCGACACTCGCTCGAGGATGTGCGCGGTGAGCGCGAGCTCGAGCGCAGACTGCCGCACGTTGTCGCGCATCGCCACGGGGTTGAGGACGTTGAAGATGAGGAGCTGCTCGTCCATGTGGGTGACGTTTCGCAGGCCCCCGTGCGGACCGTCGATGCTGGCGCCTGCCCAGCCGGCCTGCGCGAAGGTGCGCGCGAGGCCGCTGCCCGGGACGAGCACGCGCCCCGACGCGTCGCGCACGCCCCGGTCCACGAGCGGCCGCTCGCCGCCGCCGCCCGTGCGCGAGAAGAGCACGAGGGGCAGGGGCCCCGCGCCGCGCGCCCGTGGCACCGTCACCACGAAGTTCGCGCGCTCGTGCCCCTGCAGCGTCGGCGTGCCGCTCGCGTCGAGGGTCCAGTCACCGCCCTCGCTCTGATACGGGGGCGTGCCGCGCTGGTACTGCGGCATCGCGATCGTGCTCGCGTAGACGCAGTAGTCGTCGAACACCTCAGCGCGCCGGAAGGGCGCCTCGGGCGCGGGCACGCTCGCGAGCGCCGCGGCGCGGGCGCGCTCGAGCACGGTCGTCGGTCGCCACGTGCGGAACACCGCCAGCCCCGCGATCTGCGCGGGATCGGCGCCGAGCTCGCGCAGCGCGCCGAGCGCGCCCTGGTAGGCGGCCCTCGCGCCCTCGCGCATGCCCGCCGGGGCCTGCCCGGCGATCAGCTGGGCGATCGCCTTCGGCCGCCCGAGCGGCGCGCCCGCCGCGTCGCGGAGCGAGCGGAAGGCGACCGCCGCGTACGTGGTCTCCGGCTCGAGCGGCAGGCCCTGGTACGGCAGGATCGCGAGCGTGCTCCGCGCCGACGGACCGCGCTGCTCGGGCGCCCCCACCACCACCGGATGGCGCTTGCCGTAGGCCGGCGAGGCGCGATCGACCGCGACCAGCCACACCGGCGAGTCGGCGCGCGTGCTCGCGTGCGGGTCGGGCAGCGACGCCGCGTCGAGCGCCCCCGTCGTGGGCAGGTAGATCGTCGAGGTGAGCCCGGCGCCCTCGGTGTTGCCCGCGAGGATGGCGACCATCTGCGCCACGATGTCGTGCGGCTCGGGCGCGAACCCCTGCCACGACATCGCACCGGCGGCGTCACGCCGCGTCTCCGACGGCAGCGGCGAGCTCCAGAACGGGGCGCCCTCGGAGAGATCGAAGCGGAAGATCGTCCCTGGGTCGTCGCTCGCCGGTGGTGGGGGCGCCTCGGCGAGCCTTCCGCGCTCCCCGCACGCGGCGAGCAGCGCCCCTCCGAGCAGCACCCGGCCGAGCACGCGCGCCTTCACTGGATCCCCTGGCAGAGCTGCGGCCGCACGTCCACGCCGATCCTCTCCTTCGAGCCGAGGCGCGTGAGGCCCTCGCCGATGATCGCGACCGCCTCGTTGACCTCGGCCCAGTCGGACACCACGACGACGGCGTTCATCGCGTCGGCCTCGCAGGCCGTGTCGTACGTGAACGCCACCCAGCTCGCGAGGTCCTCGCGGTGCGGCTGCACCACGTCGAAGTAGAGCTGCGTCACCGCGCGCCCGCGGTCCGCCGTCGGCGGCGAGGGCGGGACGTCGAGCTCGAAGCGTGTGCCGTGGCCGATCACGACCACGGCGGAGTCGGTGCAGCCGCGCTCCACGTGGTAGCCGCCCTGGTCACCGGCCAGCGACCACGCGGCCGGCGTGCCGGTCACCTCGCGGCCGCAGGTGGCGTCGTCCTCGACCTCGCAGCCCGCGCCGGCGATACATGCGGACATGCAGATGAGTCGGCCCGCGGCGCGCGCGCGCATCACCGCACCCGCCTCAGCACGTGCCAGCCGTAGCGCGTGCGCACGACGCCCGCCTCGCCGACCGCGAGCCGCAGGGAGAGCTTGAGGAACTTCGGCTCGTACGGCATGCCCGCCTCCACCGGGTACGTCTCCCCGCTCTTCGCCGTGCCCGCGTCGCTCGAGTGCGCGGCCATGAGCGGCTCGATCGCCTCGCCCGCGCGCAGCTTGGCGAGCACCGTGCGCGCGAGCGCCTCCGCGTCGGCCTCGGTCCTGGCCTTGGCCGGCTCGTCGAGCCCCTGCTTGTAGGCGCGCGCGAGGTCACCCCACGCGATGAGGACCTGCTTGACCTCGGCCTTCTCGGCCGCCTGGGCGCGATCGAGGACGTCGGAGGTGCTGAGGTTGTCCGCGGTCGCGCAGCCGAGCGCGATCGCGACGCCGAGGAGGAGCGCGCGCATGCGGCGAGATTATCGCGCGCACGCCCGCCGAACGCCACGCGCGTTCAGGGCTGCGTCTTCTCGCGCATCGCGAGGATGATCCGGCGGAAGGTCCGCCCGAGCATGTCGGCCAGGATGCGGCACGGGATGACCGCGGCCTCCATCGCGGGCTCGTCCGCGGCCTCGCCGTACACGACGGCGACCACGCGATCGTCGAGCCGCACCGGCACCAGGATCGCGTGATCGGCCGGGCCGCCCATCGCGTCGACGAGCGGCTGGTTCTGCGCGGACTCGTCGATGCGGCCGAGGTGGATGGCGCCCTGCGACACCGCGAGGAACGGGCTCGGCGCATCGAGCGGCACGGCCAGCGCGTCGAAGGCCTCCTGCACGATGCCCGGTCCGCCGGCGCGCCAGCCGGCCACCTGTCCGCGCTGCACGCGGAAGATCGCCGCGCGATCGAACCACCGCAGGAGCTGGCCGAGCGCGACCGGACCGATGCCGTCGCGGTCCGCCACGGCGTCGAGCTGCGCCTGCAGCGACGAGGTGAGCTCGTCGAGGTCGAGCGCGGGGATGTCCGGCTCCGCGAGCTCCGGCGAGGCCTCCTCCGCCAGCTCCGCGGGCGCGTCTGCGCCGGGCTCGACGAGGACCGGCTGCAGCGCGGACTCGATCGGTGCGCCCGTCGCAGCCCCCGCGAGGTCCGCCACCCGCACGTCGGGTGGCGTGCCCGCCGCGGCTGCGGCCGCGCGCGACTCGTCGGACATCACGTAGTCCGCGAGCAGGAGGTTCAGTCCGAGGTCCCTGGCGGCCTCCGGCTCGGCCGTCGGCGGGCTGCTCGCGGCCGGATCTCGCAGCGGGGGCACCGACTGTGGCGGCGGCGTCCCGACGCGATCGAGGTAGTCGCGCAGGAAGTCGTCGAGGGCGGGGGCGCTCGGCGTCGTCGCCGGCACGGGTGCCGCGGCGGGCGTGGGCGCGGGCGGTGCGGGCTCGAGCGCGATCGGCTGCATGGGAGGGCGCGCTTGCGGCGTGGGGCTCGCAGGCCGCGCGGGAGGAGCGGCAGGGTCGAGGTCGATCGGACCTCGCATCACCTGCGGCTGCGGCGGCCGGGCCGCCGGCAGCGCGCCGCTCGAGCGCGACGACCGCGCGGGAGGAGCGGGCTGCGGCGTCGGCGCCGCCGGTCGCGCGGGCGCACGCGGGGGCGCGCTCGTCCGCGGCCGCGGAGCGGGCCTCGCGCCCGTGGTCCGCAGCTCCTGCTCGGTCGGCAGGCCGTCCGACGCCGCCCTCTCGAGCAGCGCCGCGTAGTCCATCGGCAGTCGCTGGCCCGCCTCGAAGGTGACGCGCATCTGGCCTGGCACCGTGAGCTCGCCGCCCGGGCCGACCTCTGCCGGCCTCGCGCTCGAGACCGCTCCGAGGATGCGGATCTTCGCGCCCGACGGCATCTTGAAGTGCACGAACATGCGCGTCGCGACGCGCTCGACGCGCGGGCCCGTGATGATCGCGCAGCCCGTCCTCGACAGGAACGCGGTCTGACACAGGAAGTGCCGCTCGCTGACCGGTCCGACGAAGATCTCGTAGCGCGCCTCGAGCTGCACCGCGTAGCTCGGCTCGAGCCTGGGCGCCCGCGCTGGCGTCGGCGTCGGCGCCCGCGGCACCGCGACCTGCACGGGCTCCACGCGCGCGAGGCGGTTCGGCGCGGGCGTCTCGGGCTCGAGCGCGAGGCTCTTCGGTCGCTCGGCCTTCTCGATCCCCGGCACGAGCACGCGCTGCAGCTTCTCCGGGAGCTGGCCGCGCCACGAGACCTGCATGACGCCCGGCTGCGAGACGCGCCCGCCGGTGACCTGGATGGGCGCCAGGGCGCGATCGACCGAGCACTTGCCGACCACCGTCGTGCCGTCGCCGAGGTGCATCAGGATCTCGAGCTGCGTGCCCTCCGGCTCGACCGCGTTCGAGGACAACGTGCAGCCGAACAGCGAGCCATTCGAGGCGAACGCGGCGCGCTCCTTCCCGCCCGGGACGCGGAACTTGACCGAGACGCGTGCCTCCGCCGCCATGAAGCCAGGATCTTACGTCGGCCGGCCCCCGCCTGAAAGATTCGCGGGGTCGATGGGATGCGGAACCTGTCGGCCGCCGTGCCGATCCAGCCAGTCGAGCACCAGGGCGGCCACGCGGTCCGGCGCCTCGAGCTGCATGAAGTGCCCGACCCCCATGACCTGCTCGCTCCGGAACGGCCCGCTGAAGAAGCGGTCCTGGCCGCGCGAGGCCGCCGGCCCGATGCAGCCGTCGTCATGCCCACACACGTGCAGCGTGGGGACGCGGATGGACCGAGCGCTCGGGGTCTGCCCGCGCATGCGCGCGAGCGCCTCCCCAGGCGGCCACGCCATCGCGCGGTAGTACGCGAGCGGCGCGGGCATGCTCGCGCCGAGGCAGGCCTTGAGCGCCCGCATCGCGGCCGGGTCGGGCAGGTAGCCCGGGGACCAGCGTCGCCAGAGGCGCTCGATGAAGGCGAAGTCGCGCGCCGCCACGACCCGGTCGGCCAGCCCGCGAAGCTGGAAGAACGCCATGTACCAGCTTCGCGCGAGCTGCTCTGGCTGCCGCGCCGCGTTCCGGGCGAACGCCAGGGGGTGCGGGACGGCCATGGTCACCACGGCGGAAAGGCGCTCGGGGTGGCTCGCGGCGGCCGCGTACGTCGCCACCGCCCCCCAGTCGTGCCCGACGAGCGCGACCGGCGCGCCCGGCGAGAGCGCGTCCGCGATCGCGAGGACATCGCCCGCGAGCGTGTCGACGTCGTACGGCCCGCCGGCGACCGAGGGCGCGTAGCCGCGCATCCACGGCGCGACGGTGCGGTACCCGGCGCGCGCGAGCCGGTCGCACAGC
The DNA here is from genome assembly GCA_964593795.1 of uncultured Myxococcales bacterium. Classification (GTDB taxonomy): domain Bacteria; phylum Myxococcota_A; class Polyangia; order JAHFDS01; family JAHFDS01; genus JAHFDS01. Next base: position 21,049 of record CAZQJC010000095.1, read on the forward strand.
GGCACGAAGCTCGGCGGGTGGTCCGGGAACCCATGCAGGCACAGGACGAGCGGCGCGTCCCTGGCTCCCGCCTCGAGCGCCTCGAAGGATCCCGCGCGCGTCTCGATCCGCACGCCCGAATCCTACCCGGAACGATCGCCGCGCGTGAGCGCGACGATGTGCTCGCGATGCGCCGGGAAGCGCGCCACCAGCTCGGCGCGATCCGGCAGCTCGAAGTCCGCGAAGTCGAACCCGGGGGCGACGGTGCAGCCGCACAGCACCGCGCCTCCGACGGGCCGCGCGCCTTGCCACACGCCCGCGGGCACCACGTGCTGCGGGCGCTGTCCCGCGCCGAGGTCACGCCCGAGCAGGTGCACCTCGAGCACGCCGCGCTCGTCGATCGTCACGAGCTCGAGCGGCCCCCCGTCGTAGAGGTGCCAGACCTCGTCCGAGCGCACGCGGTGGAGCGCCGAGGACGCGCCCGCGGGCAGCAGGAAGTAGATCGCCGTCGACGCCGCGCGCGCTCCTTGCGCCAGCCCCGCGAGCACGAGCGGCGCGCGAAAGGTCTCCCGGTAATACCCGCCCTCCGGGTGCGGAACGAGCCCCAGCGCCGCGACGATCGCCTCTGCTTCCATCCCCCAATCGTACGCGCGCTCGTGCTCGTGCCCGGCTCCTACAGTCCCCCGAGGAGCTGCGCATAGAACCGCACCCCGCGCAGGTACCCCTCTATCGAGATCCGCTCGTCCGTGCCGTGCACCCGCGGCAGATCACCCGGCCCGATCTTCCAGGGCCCGAAGCGGTACGCATCGGCGGCGATCGGCGCCGTGTGCCGCGCGTCGCTCGCGCCCACCATGAGCGCCGGGGCGATCGCCGCCTCGGGGAAGACCCTCCGGATCGCGCGCGCGATCGCCACGAATCCGGGGCCATCGGAGCGCGAGACGGGCGACGGCTCCGACGCCAGCCCCGGCAGCGCCTTGACCTCGACTTCCGCGTCGTCGATCGCACGGCGCACGTGCGCGACCACGTCCTCGACGCGCTGGGTCGGGTGCACACGTGCGTTCACCACCGCGCGCGCCTCCTGCGGCAGCACGTTGTCCTTGACGCCGGCGTGGAACATCGTCGCGGCGAGCGTCGTGCGCACCCCGGCCGCGGTCTGCGGCGTGCGAAGGAGTCCCCGCAGGACGAGCGGATCGAAGAGCCAGCGGTTCGCGACCAGGAAACGCAGCCCCGCGGGCAGCTCGGGCGCGAGCGCGTCGAGCAGCTCGCCCGTCGGCCCCGCGAGCGTCGCCGGCATCGGCCGCTCCTCGATCCGCGCGACGGCCCGCGCGACGCGCCCGACCGCGGTCGTGTCCGGCGGCATCGACGAGTGACCTCCCCTGGCGCGCGCGACGAGCTCGAGCGACACGTAGCCCTTCTCTGCCGTGGCGACGAGCGCCACCGGGCGCTGCGCGATCGTCACGATGCCGTCCGAGACGGGCGTCCCCTCGTCGAGGACCCAGCCGAGCTTCACGCCCCTGGCGCGCAGCGCCTCGACGATCCGCACCGCGCCGTCGTGCCCGCCGACCTCCTCGTCGGCGCCGAACGCGAGGTACACCGTCGCGCGTGGGCGGAAGCCCCTGGCGAGCAGGGCCTCGGTGGCCTCGAGGATCGCGAGGAGCGCCCCCTTGTCGTCGAGCGCGCCGCGGCCCCACACGAAGCCGCCCTCGACGACGCCCTGGAAGGGCGGGTGCGTCCAGGCCCGCTCGGTCCCCGCCTCCACCGGCACGACGTCCTGGTGCGCCATCAGCATGACCGGCGCCGCCGCGTCGTCGCTGCCCCGCCACGAGAAGAGGAGCGCGTGCGCGCCGATCTTCTCGTGAGGCAGCGCGAACGTCCGCGGGAACGACGCCTCGAGGTGGCGAGCCAGGCGCTCCAGCTCCGCGTGCGCCGTTCGCGCCGGATCGGCGTCGGACACGGTGGCACACTGCAGGGCCTTCGAGAGCCGCCCGGTGGCCGCGGCGGCGTCGAGCTCGATCACCACCTCGGGCCCTGCCTCGAACGCGCGGCTCTCGACCCGCACGGCACGCACCACACACACCGCGAGCACCCCGAGGAGCGCCAGCCCGAGCAGCTTCCCGACCCGCTTCATCGCGGCAGATCCTAGACGACCGGTCGCGATTCCCGGGCGGGGGATGGCGCGCCGCGGGGGAGAAAGGAACTGGTGGCGAGACGGAAGGGCCTGGCTCCCTCAACATGTGCGCCGTCCGCTCTCGAGGCGAGGGGGAACGAGCCGCAAGGGCGTAGCGACGCGCAGCGCAGCGAAGACGCAGGGAGGGGGGGCCCAGTTGGGCTTTGCCCAACTGGGGGAGGGGCGGCGCGCCCCTCCTGGTGGCCGCCGCCTTCCGAGGCGGCCACAACTAGGTCAGGTGCAATCGCAGGGATCGCCCTTGTCGTCGATGTTGCCGTCGCAGTCGTTGTCGAGGCCGTCGCCCATGCACTCCACGCCCTTGTTGCTGGGCGTGCACGACGCGCACTTGACGCTGAGCTGCGTGTTCGGCGGCGGCTCCGCCATGCCGCCGTTGCAGGCGCTCGAGCCCGCGTTGAAGCCGGTACGGCAGATCTGGAGCGCGAGCCCCGTGGCCGGGCAGGCCGGCGAGCCGTCCATCTTCTTCGGGTCCTTCTGCAGGTACCAGCAGGTCTGGCGGTAGGCAGCGGCGTCCGAGACGACCATCGCGGCGCAGGCCGGGATCTCGGTCATCTTGTCGCCACCGCAGCGCTCGATCTTGATGCGGCACTCGCTGCGCAGACCCGGGTCGATGACGTCCGACACGTTGCAGTCGGCGAGCGCCGGATCGCTGGTCACGCGGCCGGTGGCGTCGAGGGGCCGCTGCGAGATGCACTGGTCGCCGAGGCGCTGGCCGATCTTCATGGCCATCGTGGCGAGCGCGTCCGCGAACGACTGCTGGCAGACCGGCACGATCTTCTTCTGCTGGTCCCAGCCGCGGAGGAACTCCTGGACGCGGACGCCGGGGTCACCCTTGCCGACGCCCGTGCCGCCCTGGCAGGTGGCGCCGATCTGCGGCACGGGGTTGCCGGCCGACATGCCGATCTCGATCTTGAACGCGCCGTCCGGCGGCGGCGGGCCGCCGATCGACTCGACGATCGTCGAGCCCGGGGGCTTCACGGCCTGGATGCGCTGCACGATGCTCGCGACCGACAGCATGCGGTGCCGCGAGTTCGGGATGCCGACGCCCATCTCGTTCGAGTGGCAGTTCGTGTAGCTCTGCAGGCCCGTGGGTCCGGCCTGGCGCAGCTTCGAGGGGTTCGCCGGATCGCGGACCCAGCTCGTCGGGGAGTTCGGGCCGTCGCCGTCGCAGGTCACGCCGAACTCGTTGCAGCGGAAGCTCGTCAGCGGCCCGAGCTCGCTCATGATGTCGGTGCCGCCGGAGGTGTCGCCGATGAGCGAGTCCGGGGGCATCGAGCAGTCGTCCTCGTCGGTCACGATGATGATGCCGAGGAACGCGTCGTTGCGGAGGAAGCCGCCGTTGACGGGATCGTTCGGGTCCTTGGCGCGCTCGAGGGCGCGCGCGATGGCGTTGAGCTGGCTCTCGTAGCCGCAGCCGCTGTCGCCGACCGCCGCGTAGCACGCGAACGCCTTCGAGAGGTCCTGGCCGTTGATGTTGTTGTCCGTCGAGCTCTTGTAGCGAATCCAGCCCTTGCCGTCGGTCGTCGTCGTGCAGCCCTGCGTGTCCAGCATCGTGCCGCCGTTCGGCGTGCAGTCGAGCGTCTGCGGGTGCGGGGTGGACATCATCGTTCCGTCGTCGCCGCCCGGCCGGCCGCACGACGGGATCGCGACGGCGCCCGAGCCCATGTCCGACGTGATGACGGCCATGTGCAGGTCGGGCAGGCCCGCGGGCAGCGCCTTGAGCACGTCGATGAAGCGCGGGAAGTTGCAGTTGATGTTGTTCTGCTTGTCCTTGGTCGACGACGAGTTGTCGATCAGGAACAGGAGGTCGAGCTTGTTGTTGATGTTCTGCTCGAAGGTGTCGTTGGCCGAGCCCGCGATCTCGCAGTAGGGCTTCTGCACCTTGCGCGCGTTGCAGGCGATGAGGGCACCGCCGAGGGCGCCCGCCGTGAGGACGAGCCTGGCGCGACGCCGGAAGCGGGGGCCGAAGGTCACGTCGTTGAACAACTTGGAGATCATCTGCGAATCCTCCCGTGGGTGTCTGCTGCCGCCGGCCGCTGCCCCCGACCGCTGCCCTCAACCTACAATCGCGCGGAACATACCACACCGCGCGAAGGCCACTCCCAGCCCTTTCCCTGGGATTGGGACTGGTCGAAAGATCCGTCACAAGCGCGGCGATCCTCCTCGCATTTCTGCGCCCGCTCCTCCAACTGCATGATTCTTCATGGTCGCTCGGGGCCAGCCGCCGGGAGGCGCGGCGCGGCGCCCCCTGTCACTCCCTGTCGGCTCATGTAAGCTGCGCCCGTGACCGACCGCCCCCGCGTCCTCGTGGTGGACGACGAGAAGGAGGTGCGCGATCTCGTGGCCGCGCTCCTCGCCTCGCGCGGCTACGAGGCCGTCCTGACCGCCGACGGCGCCGAGGCCCTCGAGGCCGCGGCCCGGGTGCGTCCTCGCTTCGTGCTCACCGACCTGCGCATGCCCACGATGGACGGGATGGAGCTGCTCGACGAGCTGCGAAGACGCGGCTCCGAGGCGACCGTCATCGTGATGTCGGGCTTCGGCACCTTCGACCTCGCCGTGGAGGCGATGCGTCGCGGCGCCTACGACTACGTGGAGAAGCCGTTCCGCAACGACGAGCTCGTGCTCGTGCTGCGCAAGGCCGAGGAGCGCGAGCGCCTGCTCGCCGAGAATCGCCAGCTCCGGCGAGCGCTCTACGGGCCCGCGCGCAGCGGTCTCGTCGGCACGTCCGCGCCGATGGCCGCCCTCGACGCGCGCCTCGCGAAGCTCGCGCCGCACAAGACGACCGTCCTCGTCGAGGGAGAGAGCGGCACCGGCAAGGAGCTGGTCGCGCGCGCGCTGCACCGTGGCTCGCCGCGCGGCGAGGGCCCGTTCGTCGCCGTCAACTGCGGCGCGATCCCGGAGGCGCTGCTCGAGAGCGAGCTCTTCGGCCACGTGCGTGGCGCGTTCACCGATGCCACGCGCGACAAGCGGGGCCTGATCGAGGAGGCGTCCGGGGGCACGCTGTTCCTCGACGAGGTCGGCGAGCTCCCGCTCGCGCTGCAAGCGAAGCTGCTCCGCGTGCTGCAGGAGGAGCGGCTGCGTCCGCTCGGCGCCACCGAGGAGCGCGCCGTCGACGTCCGGGTCGTGGCGGCCACCGTCAGGGATCTCGACGCGGAGGTCGCCGAGGGGCGCTTTCGCGAGGACCTCTATTACCGGCTCGCGGTGGCGCGCGTGCGCATGCCGCCTCTGCGCGAACGACGGGGCGACATCCCGCTCCTGTGCGCGCACTTCATCCGGAAGCACGCCGGCAGGCTCGGCTTCTCCAGCGCGCCCGCGCTCACGGCGGAGGCCGTCGCGTTCCTCGAGTCGTACGCCTGGCCCGGGAACGTCCGCGAGCTCGAGAACGTGATCGAGCACGCGATCGTGCTCGCCGAGGGACCGGAGCTCGACCCGTCGTCACTGCCGGAACGCCTCCGCCAGGACGAGCCGGCTCCGCTCAGCCTCGTCAGCTCTGCGCCCGGCCTCTCGATCAAGGAGAACACCCGGCTGCTGGAAGCGGAGCTCATCCGACGGGCCCTCGCGCAGACGGCAGGAAATCGAACCAAGGCCGTTGAATTGCTGGAGATTTCCCACCGGGCGTTGCTCTACAAGATCAAGGAGTACGGCCTCTAGCGCGCCTTTCGTGGTCGCGAATCCTGTCGGAATCAGACGGTTCATCGAAAATACTGCCTTCATTCGACTACAAACCGACATATAATTTAGTATCAATTAGATATAATTTTGTGCAGAAATTCTTGACTGTAGCACCCCCTCCTTTTCATAATGAGAGCCTGGAGACTAGACGCCGGAGCACCCCCTGGCTTCTAGTTCGCGAGAACGATCGATGAACGCGCACGAGATCGAGCCCATGACCTCACGCGGCGCGGAGACCGCGCGCGGCGAAGCTCTGGGCGGCGACGAGTCCGGCGGCGAGCCGCACACCGATCCGGCACGCGAGCGCGCCGCGAACGACGCCAAGCACGAGGCGAAGGCGGCCGAGGCGAAGGCGGCCGAGGCGAAGGCGACCGAGGCGAAGGCGAGCATTGCCGAGAAGGCGCGCACCGCCGCCAAGGGCAAGGCGAAGAAGAACAACGTCCGCAAGCTCCGCATGGAGCGGATGATGAGCAAGGCGGAGCTCGCGCGACGCGCGGGGGTCTCGACGCTCACGATCGACCGGGTGGAGAACGGCTATCCCTGCCGGATGGACACCAAGCGGAAGATCCTCGAGGCACTCGGCCTCAAGCCGAGCGATCGGCTGCTCGTCTTCGGCGACGAAGACTAGTCTACGAGTGGGCGCCTCGAGGGCGCCCACCAGGAGGGGCGCGCCGCCCCTCCCCCAGTTGGGGCAAGTGCTGCGTTGCGCGCCTTCGGCGCGACCCACCTGGGCCCCCCTCCCTGCGTCTTCGCTCGCTGCACGAGGGTCGGCCTTGCGGCTCGCTGCGCTCGCCTCCCCGGATGCTCGCTCGCCTCGACGGCGGGTGTCGCTCCGCCTCGCGGCTCGCTGCGCACGCCTCGACGGGTGCTCGCTGCGCTCGCCTCGATGGAGCGCAGCTGATCTCGACGCGCCGCACGCGCGAGCGGCTGGAACGTTTGCTGCCAGACGATCTGCCGGCGAGCCGACCGCGCAGAGCTCGCTCAGACGCGCATCGACGGAGCGGGCCGAGTCCATTTCTGCCGGACCCGTGAGCGGGAAACTAGCGGTGATGCCCACGGGCGCGGTATCCTAAGTCCGCCGAAGACGTGCGTGCGCCGCCCAGGGGTGGGGTGCGGCAGGACGTGCGCGGAGCGGAAGGCAAGCGGATGGCCAAATTGACCGTTGGGCTGGACATCGGATCGAGCTCCATCAAGGTGGTGCAGCTCAAGGCGAGCAAGCGTGGCTACCAGCTCGTCAACTTCGGAATCGAGCCCATCCCGCCGCAGACCATCGTCGACGGAACGATCATGAACCAGGGAGCGGTGGTCGACGCCATCCGGGATCTGTTCGTCAAGCTCCACATCCGCCAGAAGCAGGTCGCGATCGCCATCGCGGGGCACTCGGTGATCATCAAGAAGGTCACCGTACCCAAGATGACGCCCGAGGAGCTCGAGGCCCAGATCCCTTGGGAAGCGGAGCACCACATCCCGTTCTCGAAGGACGACGTCTACATCGACCATCAGGTCCTCAACCCGAACACGCCGCAGGGCCAGATGGAGCTCCTGCTCGTGGCCGCGAAGAAGGAGGTCGTCGGTGACTACGAGGCTGCGGCGCGCGAGGCCCAGCTCGATCCGGTGATCGTCGACGTCGCCGCGTTCACCGTGCAGAACGCCTACGATCTCAACTACGACACGGCGCCCAACGACACCGTCGTGCTCATCAACGTCGGCGCGGCCATCTCGAACATCAACATCCTGTCGAACGGAGTGTCGGCGTTCACGCGCGACGTGACCATCGGCGGCAACGCGTTCACCGAGGAGATCCAGAAGCAGCTCAACGTCGGCTACGACGAGGCGGAGGCCTACAAGGTCGGCGGCGCGGGCGGCTCGGAGGCGCACGAGGTGGTGCCCCAGGAGGTCGAGCGTATCCTCGAGCAGGTCTCCGACGTCATCGCGGGCGAGTTCCAGCGGTCGCTGGACTTCTTCCTCGCGACGGCGTCAGACGCCAACATCTCCAAGGTCTACCTGGCCGGCGGCTCGGCCAAGATCCCGGCTCTGCACCGGGCCATCGAGGACCGCTCGCGCCTGGCGGTCGAGGTCCTCAACCCGTTCAAAAAGTTGCAGATCGACGAGAACCGGTTCGATCTTGGTTTCCTGAACGCGCACGCGGCGGAGGCGTGTGTCGGAGTGGGCCTCGGCCTGCGAGAGGAAGGCGACGATTGATCCGGATCAACCTACTCCCGGTCAAGGCGGCGAAGAAGCGCGCCACGGGTCAGCGGCAGCTGATCCTGATGGCGGCCATCGTCGTGGTCGTGGGCGTCGCCGTGACGGTCTTCCACCTCGCCGATGCGGCCGAGCTGACGACGATGCAGCAGGACAACAAGGAGATCAAAGACGCCATCGCCAAGCTCAAGGGCGTGGTGGGCGACTACGAGGCGGTCCGGAACCAGAAGGAGCGCCTCGTCCGGCAGCGCGACACGATCCGTCGCCTGCAGGAGAGCCGCGGTGGACCGGTGTTCGTGCTCCGCGAGCTCTCGGAGATCCTGACGAAGGACCGCGGCCCGACGTTCGACAAGGACCACTACGAGGAGCTGCTGCGCCGCGATCCGAACGCCGGCTACAACCCGAGCTGGGACCCGCGCCGCGTCTGGATCGGCTCGATGCGGTTCTCGGGTGGAAGGCTCGACCTCGCGGCGGCGGCGAAGACCAACGACGACGTCGCGGAGTTCATGAAGAGGCTCGAGCTGTCGGTCTTCTTCCGTGACGTCGTGCTCAGCGGCACGTCCGCGCAGGGTGGCGGGGCCTGGAAGTTCTACTCGTTCGGCATCGGGACGAACGTCAACTACTGATGGGCGACCAGGGCGGGACGGATCGACCGTTGGTGCGAGACGAAGAGGAGCAATCTGTGCGACTTCGACCAGTGCGACCAGGGTCGTGTAGGGGCGGCGCAGAAGGGACGCGCGGCTGATGGACCAGTTCTTCGATCGCGTTGCCAAGGTCCCGCAGGCGCAGAAGGCGGCGCTCGTCGTCATGCTCTGCGCGATGGTGGTCGCGGGCTGGTACTTCATGTTCTTCCAGGATCTCCAGCAGCAGAAGCAGGGGCTTCGCAACGAGAAGAAGCGCCTGCTCAAGGAGCGCGGCGAGTACGAGCAGCGCGTGCAGGACTACCTCAAGCTCCGCGCCGAGATCGCGCAGCTGCTCGAGGAGGAGAAGGAGCTCCTGCGGGTCCTGCCGAACCGACAGGAGATCCCGACCTTGCTCGAGAGCATCCACGCGCAGGCCGAGCTGGTCGGTCTGAACATCCTGACGTTCGCGCCCGGCGCCGAGTCGCCCGTGGAGATGTACTTCCGCATCCCGGTGTCGATGGCGGTGCAGGGCTCCTACCACCAGCTCAACAAGTTCTTCAAGAACCTGGGCGAGCTCAAGCGCATCGTCAGCGTCGAGGATCTCGCCCTGAGTGGTCCGGCGCCCGCGGACGGCCTCATCAGGCTCAACGCAAACTTCACCGTGACCACGTTCCGGTTCCAGGATCGCAGGTGACGGTGCGCGGCGGAACGCGACGGCTCCTCGGGGTCCTCGGCGCGGGCACCCTGCTCCTCGCCCTTCACGCCTGTGACGATCCTCCGGCGCCGAGGCGCGGAGGAGGCTCGGGCCCGGCGCCAGCCGCGCCGCCACCTGCAGCCGCCGGTGCGGCACCGGCGGCACCGGCGGTGAGCAACGTCGAGAAGCTGCGCCGCAAGCCGCTCCGCGAGGAGGACTTCTTCGAGGGCGAGTTCAACCGCGACCCGTTCCGGTCGTTCCTCGACGTGCTCAACCGCGCCAGCCGCGGTCCGGTCGCGTCAGACGTCAAGGTGTACTTCAAGGACTACGGGTGCGAGGAGATCCGGCTGATCGCGATCATCGCCGGCGGCCTCAATCCGCATGCGATGTTCAGGGACCCGCGCGGCATCGGACTGTCCGTCCGGGTGGGCGACCGCATCTGCCGGTCGCAGGCGAAGGTGATTCGAATCGTTCAGGACGCGGTGGTGGTCGAGACCGAGGAGGATCTGGGCGGCGCGAAGACGCGTCCGGTCCAGAAGCGGATCCCGATCAGCACCGAAGCCCTGCTGGAGCTTGCTCAGTGATGCGGAGAGCTGGAGGAGCGATGACAGGCAACCGAAGTCGGCGACCCGGGGGGCGTCGCGCGACGCTGCAGCTCTGGGTGCCCGCGCTGGCGGGCCTCCTGGCCACCGGCGTGGAGAACCCCCTGCGCTGGGTCAGGGCAGACGCATCGATCGGGACCGCGCTGGCGGCGCCTGCGCGTGCCGAGGCCAACCGGATCGCCGCCGTGAAGGTGGGCGAGGACGGGAGCGTGACGACTGTCGTCATCACGGGCTCGGGCACACCGGCGTTCTCGGTGTTCAAGCTCGAGCAGCCGCTACGCCTCGTCATCGACGTCTCGAACGCGGTCCTCGGCAGCGAGTCGCTGTCGGGACCCGTGGACGCGCAGAGCACCTGGGCGGTCAGCCAGGCCGTGGTCTCCGGCGTGACCGGAGACCAGGGCGGGCGCGCCCGGATCGTCCTCGCCTTCCGCCGGCCGGCGGACTACTCGGTGCAGGCCCGCGGGAGCGATCTCGTGGTGACCGTGCGGCCCTACGACGCCAAGCCGGCGGCGCCGGCCGCCGTCGCGACGACCAGCAAGGCCGCCGATCGCGCGCTGCGAGAGGAGACCGACCGCGCGCTCAAGCGCGCCGCCGATGCCGAGCGCGCGGCCAAGGAAGCGAACGCCCAGGCGGCCCGCGAGCGCGCGGACGCGGAGATCGCCCGACGACAGGCCGTGCTCGAGCGGACGGACGCCGAGCGCAAGAGCCGCGAGCTGGAGGCGAAGCGCTCGGAGGCCGAGCGCCGGGCCCTGGCGGTCGAGGCGCGGCAGTCCGAGGCCGAGCGACGCACGCGCGAGGTCGCGGTGCGCGAGAGCGAGGCGGATCGTCGCGCTCGCGAGACGTCCGAGGCAGCCGAGCGGCGTGGCCGCGACATCGTCCGCCAGGCGGAGGAGCGGTCCCGCCAGCTGACCCTGGACGCGGAGCGCGTCCGCGCCGAGGCGGAGCAGACGCGCCAGGCGGCGACGGTCGCCGCCCAGAAGGAGCTCGAGGGCGCCCGCAAGGACGCGGAGCGGCTGCGGCGCGACGCCGAGGGGGTGGCGCGCGCCGAGTCCGAGCGCCGTGCGGCCCAGGCCGCGCGTGACGCCAAGGAGCTCGGGTTCCTCGAGGAGCGCCTGCGGTTCGCCGTGCGCGCGCGCGAGGACGCCGAGAAGGCCGCGATCGCCGCCCGGATCAAGGCCCGCGACGCCGAGCGCAAGGCCCAGGAGGCCGTGGTCGTGCGGGCTCGCGAGGAGGAGCGCGCGCGCGCGACGGCGGCCGCGGTCAAGCTGTCGGAGAGCCGGCGCGAGGCGCTCGACAGCCAGCTCCGCGAGGAGGAAGCGCGCAAGCAGGCGCTGGTCGCGGCCCGCGCCAACGAGGAGCTGCTCGCGCAGCGCGCGGCGTCTGCGCGCACCGAGGCGGAGGAGCGGCGGGCCATCGCCGAGCTCGCCTTGAAGCGGACGGAGAGCGCGCGGCAGGCCGCCGATGTCGCCGGACAGAAGGCCCGCACCGAGTCCGAGCGGACGAAGGCGACGCAGCTCGCGCAGGCCCGCGAGCAGGCCGAGGTCGAGTCAAGGCGGGCGGTCAAGAGCCGCGCCGAGGCCGAGGCCGAGGCGGCGCGGACGCGGGAGGCGCACGTGCTGGCGCGCGCGCAGGTGACGGACGAGGAGTCGCGGCTCCGCACCTCGCAGCAGGCTCGCGTGCGGGAAGAGCAGCGCCTCAGGCAGGCGCAAGAGGCGCGGGCGCAAGAGGAGACTCGCCTCGCCGCTTTGCGGGCGGAGCGTGAGCGCCTCGAGCGAACGCGGCCGAACGCTGAGCTGGTGGCGCTCGCCTCGCGCGCGGCCGCGGCAGCGCAGCCGGCCCCGGAAGCGCAGGAGCTCCCGCCCCCGCGGACGCTGCTCACGCGCTCTGACGCGCGTCCGGAGGGCGCTCGCCGTGCGCCCGTCGTCATCCAGGACATCCAGTTCATCGACGAGCCGGGTCGGTCGTCGGTCGTGATCGATCTCGCCCGCGGCATCCCGCCGGAGGTGGAGGTGCTCCGCCAGAACCCCCGCACGGCGGTGCTGGTGGTGCCGGGCGCGATGCTGGATCGAGAGGCGCAGACGGGGCGCGACACCACCGAGTACCTCGGGCCGGTGCGCGGCTTCGAGGCGCGGGCCGACCGTGTCGGGGTGCGCGTTCGCGTGGACCTGGCCGAGTCGGTGCCCGCGACGCTGCGCAAGGTGGGCTCGAAGCTCTACTTCGACTTCGCCAAGGGCAAGAGCAGCGCGCTCGGCGGCGTGTTGCCGGATCGCGCGCCCATCCTGGTGCAGACGATCTCGCCCCGGCGCGTCGCGCTGTTCCAGGCGCGTCCGCTCGGGCGCGCGGGCTCGAAGAAGCGCTACACCGGCCGGCGGATCGACCTCGACTTCAAGGACGCCGACATCCACAACCTGCTCCGCCTCCTCTCGGACGTCGGGCAGATCAACATCATCACCGATAGCTCGGTGGGCGGCTCGGTCACGCTCCGCCTGCGCAACGTCCCCTGGGATCAGGCGCTCGACCTCATCCTCAAGGTTCGCGGCTACGGCATGACCCGCGAGGGCAACCTCCTGCGCGTGGCGCCTCAGGCGGTCCTCGACAAGGAGCGCGAGGCCGAGCTCGCCGCACGCCGGGCCCAGATCGAGATGGAGCCGCTCGAGACGCGCCTCATCCCGCTCTCCTATGCGCAGGGCGGGGAGATGGCGGGCCGCATCGGAGAGGTCCTCTCGCCGCGCGGTCGCGTCAGCGTCGATGGCCGCACCAACTACCTCATCGTCACGGACGTCCGGAACAAGATCGACCTCGCCCAGGAGCTGGTGAACAACCTCGACACGCAGACGGCCCAGGTCCTCATCGAGGCCCGCATCGTCGAGGCGAACACCTCCTTCTCGCGCCAGTTCGGCATCCAGTGGGGCTTCGACTACATCGCGTCCGCGGCGACCGGAAATCCCACGGGCCTCGTGTGGCCGAGCACGGTGGCGGTGGCCGGCGGAACGCCGACTGCCGGCTCCCCCACCACGGGCCTCCTGCCCGCGGCTGCGCAGTCTCCCAACTTCGTCATCAACATGCCGGCCGCAGCCGGCGCGGGCGCGGGCGCGGCCCTCGGGTTCACCTTCGGGTCGCTCTCGGGCAACTTCAACACCAACCTGCGGCTGTCGGCCCTCGAGACGACCGGCAACATCCGCACGCTGTCGGCGCCGCGCATCCAGACGCTCGACAACCAGGCGGCCACGATCACGCAGGGTCGCAGCATCCCGATCTCGCAGGTGAGCGCGGCCGGCGTGAACACGGTGTTCGTGCAAGCGGCGACGACCCTCTCGGTCACGCCCAAGGTGACGAACGAGGGCACGGTGATGCTCAACATCAGCGTCACCCGCAACGAGCCCGACTTCGGCAACACCGGTGCCCGCGGCGATCCGTCGATCCTGACCAAGTCAGCCAACACCAACATGCTGGTCAAGGACGGAGACACTGCCGTCATCGGCGGCATCTACTCGCGAGTCGCCGGTACGTCGTGGGGCAAGGTGCCGTTCTTCTCCGACATCCCCATCCTGGGCTGGCTGTTCAAGACCGTCCGCGAGACGGACGATCGCAGCGAGCTCCTCATCTTCATCACTCCGCGCGTCGTCAACCGCGCCCGCTCGATCGGCCAGTAAGAAAAGCTGAGGTCCCGTGCGCCCCATCCTGCTGTGCGGTCTGCCGGGATCGGGCAAGAGCGCGCTCGGCACCAGGCTCGCCGCGCGGCTGGGTCGGCCCTTCTTCGACCTAGACGATCTGATCGCGGAGGAGGCCGGCCGTTCGATCGCCGAGCTCTTTGCTCGCGAGGGCGAGGCGGCGTTCAGGGATCGTGAGGGACGCGCCCTCAAGGCGGCGATCGAGCGCGGTCCGGCGGTGATCGCGCTCGGAGGCGGGACGCTGTGTCGGCCCGACAACCTCCATCTGGCGCGCGCCCGTGGCACGCTCGTGTGGCTCTGGGCCGACCCGGCGGTCATCGTGGAGCGGCTCGAGGGCGACGAACGCGCCGTGCCCGGCAGGCGCCCGCTGCTCGCGGGCGAATCGATCGCGGCGCGCGTTCGCCAGCTCCTCGACGAGCGCTGGGCGTTCTACGAGCAGTCGCACGTGCGGGTGGACACGACCACCCTCTCGCCCGAGGAGGGGGCCGAGCGCGTCGAGCGCGCGATCGGCACCCTCGCCCTGGAGAACACGCTTCCGCCGGGAACGCCCATGCCCGGGCCCGCGGTCCGGTTGATCCCGGTGCTGCTCGGCGACCGGCAGTACGACGTCGTCGTGGGCGCCGGGTTCGACGGGCTCCCGGGTGCGCTGATGCGTGCGGGGATCGTGCCGCTGCGCGCCAAGGCCGCGCTCGTGGCCGACGCCGCGGCGCTGCATCACCACGGCGCGTCCGCGCGCAAGACGCTGGCAGAGGCGCGCATCGAGCCCGTGGTGCTCGAGGTTCCGTCGGGCGAGGAGCACAAGCGGCTCGCCACGCTCGAGCGCCTCGCCGAGGAGTGCATCGCGGCCGGCCTCGACCGTGGCTCCGTCGTGTTCGCGCTCGGCGGTGGCGTGGTGGGCGATCTCGCGGGGATGCTCGCGGCGATGCTCTTCCGCGGCGTGCGCGTGGTGCAGCTCCCGACGACGCTCCTGGCCCAGGTGGACGCGTCGATCGGTGGCAAGACAGCGGTGGACCTCCCGGCCGGCAAGAACCTGCTCGGCGCCTTCCACCAGCCGCGCCTCGTGTTCGCCAACGTCGAGACCCTCGCGACGCTGCCGGCTCGCGAGCTCCGCTCCGGGCTGGGCGAGGTCATCAAGTACGCGCTGCTCGGCGCACCAGGCTTGCTCGACGAGCTCGGCGGCCTCGATGTCCACGCGCTCGGCACGCGCTCGTCCGAGCTCGTGGCGCTGGTCGCGCGCTGCGCCGGGATCAAGGCGGAGGTCGTGGCGGAGGACGAGCAGGAGCGGGGCGAGCGGCGCAAGACGCTCAACCTCGGCCATACCATCGGCCACGCGCTCGAGAGCGAGAGCGGCTACGCGCTGGCCCACGGGGAGGCGGTCGCTCTCGGCCTCCTGGCCGCGCTCCGTGTCTCGCGTGGGCTCGGGGTGCTCGAGGATGCGGCGCTCGAGGAGCGCGTGGCCGGGCTGCTCGAGCGGCTGGGCCTGCCGTGCGATCTCGATGCGCGGCTGTCGCCCGCCGTCATGCGCCGTGTGGGCGCCGACAAGAAGCGCGTCGGCGCCGAGGTGGACTTCGTGTGCGTGCGCCGCGCGGGTGCGGCGGAGGTCCGCCGCGTCGCCGTGGCGAGCCTTCCCGCGCTGGTCGCGGCCAAGAATGTTGCTGCCCCTGAAAACGGGGTGTTACGCTGATGGATGGAGGAATCGCGATGACACGATTCGCCAAGGGCCGCTGGATGGCGCTCGCGCTGCCACTGCTCCTGAGCTGTGCCGAGAACGACCAGACGCTCCGCGTGATCTACCTGGCCGAAGCACCGAGAGGGTTCGGCGCCGGCTGTACGGCCGCCGAGGCCAGCCAGTCTGCAATGGGCGTCACGCGAGGCATCCTCGACCTCGCGGCGGTGGACGACTTCGCGGGCCAGGTGCCCGTCGAGTACCGCGTTTTCCCCATCATCCAGAATGGCCTCACGGTTCCGGGGCAGGGAGAGCTCAGCAGCCTGACGCCCAGTCCGGGAGTGCCGCCGCACACGGTGATCGTCTCTGACGTGGTCACCGAGCTCAACGTCGGCGTCCAGAATTCGATCGCGGGACCGCTCAAGACCGTCGCCGGACTCTCGGGCCCGGACCTCAAGTTCCGGACGCCCGTGTTCACGCGGCTCGACGGCGGCGCCAGGGCCGTCGTGGCTGGCGTCGGTGTCCCCGAGAGCGCCGTCAAGAAGCTGGCTGCGGTGCGCTCGTCCATCCTGCCGAATCCGGCGGACCAGATCGTGATCACGGCGCGCGTGAGGATCATCGGCAAGAAGGACGGCGTCGACGACATCGAGTCGAGCTTCGTCGACCTGCCGATCGGCGTGTGCAATGGCTGTCTCTACAAGAACGTCGGCGCCTGTGATCAGGTCACGGCTGCGCAGGCCGCGATGACCGGCAGCTCCTGCAGCCCGATCCAGGACTATCCGCTGCGCTGCTGCAGTCAGGACTCGACCCTGGTCTGCCCGGCGGCCAAGCCGGCGATGGCCGGGAACTAGGGCATGTTCCGCGAGCACCTGCAGCGGGTGGTGGATGGTGTGCCGGGGGCCCTCTCCGGGGTGCTCATGGGCTACGACGGCATCGCGGTCGACTCGTACGCGGTCGGGGAGCAGCTCCCCGGCGCCGACATCCAGACGATCGGCATGGAGTTCTCGTTCGTGCTGTCGCAGATCCGCAAGGCCTCCGAGGCGCTCGATGTCGGGACGCCGAGCGAGGTGACGATACACGCGGACAACCTGACGATCCTGACGCGAGCCGTCTCGCCGGAGTACTTCCTCGCCCTGGCCGTGCGCCCCGAGGGCAACGCGGGCAAGGGGCGCTATCTGCTCCGCATCGTGGCGCCTTCGATGAAGGCCGAGCTGTAGCGGCGCGATGGCCCCGGGCAGCCCGAGCATCCTCGTCCTGCACGGGCCGAACCTCAACCTCCTCGGAACGCGCGAGCCCGAGGTCTACGGCAGCCAGACGCTGGCGGAGATCGACGCGCGGCTGCACGCCCGGGCCACGGCCGCGGGGGCGCTGTTCGAGGCGCTCCAGTCCAACCACGAAGGGGTCCTCATCGACAGGCTCCACGCGTCACGCGGGCGGGTCGACTACGTGATCCTCAACGGCGCGGGCCTGACACACACGAGCGTTGCGCTGCGGGATGCCGTCGTCGCCTCGGAGATCCCCACCATCGAGGTCCACCTCTCGAACGTCGCCAAGCGAGAGGCCTTCCGCCACGTCTCGCTGCTGTCCGGGGTCTGCGTCGGATTCATCTCCGGCTTCGGCGCCATGAGCTATGTTCTCGCGCTCGAAGCGGCCCTCGACGCGCTCGGCCTGCGGCGGTAGGCTGCGCCGCCCGAGGGCCGAGATGCGGCCCAAGAACAACCAGGCGGACAGAGAACTCGATGAAGAAGACGAGCAAAGCGGCAGGCAAGGGCGCGGCGCGCGCGAAGAGCGCGGGCACGGCCACGAACGATGCGCGGTTCGAGCTCGGCTGGATCCGGTCGCTCTCCGAGATCCTGGTTGGCCAGGACCTCGAGGAGCTGGAGCTGGAGCTCGGCGAGGGCCGCATCCGGCTTCGCCGCGGCGGAGCGCACACCGTGGTCCACCACGCACCAGCGGTGGCCCACGCCCCCGCGCCAGCCCAGCACGCACCCGCGGCCGCGCCCGCGAAGTCGGCGCCCGTGGAAGCCGAGGGCTCCGTGTACGTGACCTCGCCGTTCGTGGGCACGTTCTACCGGGCCCCGTCGCCCGAGGCCCCGGTGTTCGTGGAGGTGGGGCAGCAGGTCAAGAAGGGCCAGGTCCTCTGCATCGTGGAGGCCCTCAAGCTCATGAACGAGATCGAGGCCGAGGTGGACGGCGTCATCGTGACGGCGCTGGTGGAGAACGGCCAGGCGGTCGAGTTCGGCGAGCCGCTCTTCAAGCTTCGTCCCGCGTAGCGGAAGCGACCGTGTTCAAGAAGATCCTGATCGCCAACCGGGGCGAGATCGCGCTCCGCATCATCCGCGCCTGCCGCGAGCTCGGCGTCCGCTCGGTCGCCGTGCACTCGACGGCGGACGCGGACGCGCTGCACGTGCGCTTCGCCGACGAGAGCATCTGCATCGGCCCGCCGCCCTCGAAGCAGAGCTACCTCAAGTTCGACTCGCTCATCGCGGCCGCCGAGGTGACGCGCGCGGACGCGATCCACCCGGGCTACGGGTTTCTCGCCGAGAACGCCGAGTTCGCTGAGGCCTGCATCGCGTGCGGGCTGCAGTGGATCGGCCCGCCGCCGGCGCTCATGCGCCTGATGGGCGACAAGGACCGCGCGCGCGCGGCGATGCGCAAGGCCGAGGTCCCCATCCTGCCGGGGACGGGGCTGCTCCCGAGCGTGGAGGAGGCGGTCCGGCAGGCGAACGAGATCGGCTACCCGGTCATCATCAAGGCGACCGCCGGCGGTGGCGGGCGCGGCATGAAGATCGTCCGCGCCGCCGAGGAGATCGGCAATCAGTTCCACACGGCACGGCGCGAAGCCGAGGCGGCGTTCGGCAACCCCGAGGTCTACCTCGAGCGCTACCTCGAGCGGCCGCGGCACGTCGAGGTGCAGGTCGCGTGCGACGACCACGGGGGCGTGGCGATCCTGGGCGAGCGCGAGTGCTCGATCCAGCGGCGGCACCAGAAGCTGGTCGAGGAGGCGCCGAGCATCGCGCTCACGGAGAAGCAGCGCACGCGCCTGCACGACGTCGCGCACCAGGCCTGCCAGCAGATCGGCTACCGCAACGTCGGCACGATGGAGTTCCTGCTCGACGATCGCGGGCGCTTCTACTTCATGGAGATGAACACGCGCATCCAGGTCGAGCACACCGTGACCGAGATGGTCACGTCGGTGGACCTCCTGCGCGAGCAGATCCAGCTCGCCTGTGGCTCGCCCCTGTCGGTCAGGCGCGCGTTCGTGCCGCGCGGCCACGCGATCGAGTGCCGCATCAACGCCGAGGACTCGGAGACGTTCGCGCCGTGCCCGGGCAAGATCACGGCGCTGCACCTGCCGGGGGGACTCGGCGTGCGCGTCGACACGCACATCTACGAGCAGTACGTGGTGCCGCCGTTCTACGACTCGCTCCTGGCGAAGCTCATCGTGCACGCCGAGGACCGCGAGCACGCCATCGCGCGCATGCGCAGCGCGCTCGGCGAGTTCGTCATCGAGGGCATCAAGAGCACGCTCGGGTTCCACCGGCGCCTCTTCGCCGACCCGGACTTCCAGGCCGGCAACATGGACACCGGCTTCGTCGCGCGCTTCCTCGAGAAGCCCCGGGAGTAGATCCGACACATATCCGCATGTGCGGATGTGTAGACCGCCTGGCGCTATTTCCGCTTGAGGACCAGCTTGTAGGAGCCGCCCGACGGGGGCGCGTCCAGCGTGGCCTCGTAGGCATCGCCGAAGGCGAGCTTCGGGTTCGACGGCAGGGTGCCGCGGCCGCTCACGCGGAAGCGCGCCGCGGGCCGGTCGAGGGCCTCGATGCGCTCGAGCTTGACCTGCGGATTCCGCAGGAGGTCACGGAACGTCTCGCAGGAGACGCGCGCCTCGGTCGCCCGCTGGTTCGCGCGCGCCCGCCACCTCTCGACGTCCTCGCGGATCTTCTGGAACCCGGCGGCGTTCGGCCAGTCCTTGAGCGCGTCGAGCCGCCCCTTCATGCTGCGCAGCGACATCCGCAGGTCGGTCGCCTTCTCGCCGGAGAGGCGCGACGTCGGGATCGCGTCCGCCGTGCCGAGGTCGGGCGCGGGCGGGATCACGGCGGCGGGCGCCACGTACCGGTCGGCCTCGATCGTGATCTCCCAGCTCGGCGGAAACGTCTTCTTGCGCTCGGCGCTGCGCACCTCGACCACGCGCGGGCGGCTGCAGAGGGCCTGCACGAAGCTCGCGGCCTCCTGCTCGACGCCCTGGAACGAGACCGCGACCGGCCGGTGCCCGACGTCGCCCGAGGTCGTCTCCGCCTCGAGCTTGTACGTGGGCGAGAGGCCCGTCTTGGCGATCGCGTCGTGGAGGCGCTTTCGGAGCTGCTCGTCGGTCTCGGGGGCGCGGGGCAGGGCGCGCTCGAGCTCGACCGCCTCGGCGCGCAGCACCGCGAGCGGGTGGTGGCAGCGCCCCTTGGGCTCGGCGCACGCGCCACGCTCTGCGATGTCGCGCTTGGCTTGCTCGTAGAGCTGCGCGAGCTGCTTGACCTCCTCGGTCTCGCACCCGCAGAGCATGGTGGCGGCGAGGAGGATGACCGCGATCGAGCGCACGGGCTGACGCTATCATGGCAGGGGGATGGGCCAGGAGGACGGCGCGGCCGGAGCGCTCGGCTTGGCCGATACGATGGGCGCGCCCTCGTCGCCCTCGTCGCCCTCGGAGGCCGGCGCCGAGCTCGCGGGCGACCTGGCGGCGTTGCCTGTGGTCTCGCCGACCTTCTTTGCGCTGGGGCCCGGCGCGAGGTCCGGGGCTCACCGCGGACGTGCTCGACTCTCGTGGTGCGTACTTCGTCAGGGCCAATCGCTGACCGGGTGAGCCGTCCCCGGCGTCGTTCTTGTCCCGCCCTAGCGGTTGATCTATTGCTCTGCTCCTTGGCGACCTCGGATCAGCTCTCCGCGGGCGGCGCGCTGTCGGCCGTCGTCGCTGGCCTCGCGGCCGGTCCGGTCGAGGCCTATGGCCTGCGCGGCTCGATGGTCGCGTTCTGCGCTGCGGCCCTGCGGGAGCGCGCCGGGCGGCCGCTCGTGGTGCTGGTCCAGGAGGAGGCGCGGGCGGCCGAGCTCGTGCGGGACCTGGCGTTCTTCCTGGGCGCCGACGGCGGCGACGACCCGGGGCGCACGCACGTCCGCGCCTCGCACCTGCCCGAGGTGGAGCACTCGCCCTACGCGGACCTCGCGCCGGACCGTCGGCAGATCATGCGCCGGCTCGCGGTGCTCTTTCGCCTCGCGCACGGGATGGCGGGCGAGGTCGTCGTCCTCTCGGCGCGGTCGCTCGCGCGTCGCACGCTGCCGCCCGATGCCCTCAAGAAACGCTGCGACCTCGTGCTCGCCGAGGAGGAGCTCGACCGCGCCAAGTTCCTCGAGAACCTCACGCGGGCCGGATTCATGCGGCAAGCCGTATGCGAGGACCCGGGCACGTTCGCCGTCCGCGGCGGCGTCATCGACGTCTTCGTGCCGCTCTATCGCTACCCCGCGCGCATCGAGTTCTACGGGGATCTCGTCGAGCACGTGCGCTTCTTCGATCCGTCGACGCAACGGACCCTGCGGCCGCTGACGGAGCTGCTCGTCCACCCGGTGCGCGAGACGCTGGTGACCGAGGGCGCCGATCCGCGCGCGCGCCTGCTCGAGGCGGGCGACGTGGCGGGGCACCCGTCGTCGCGCACGAGGGCGCTCATCGAGCAGGTCGAGTCGGGCGAGGACTTCTTCGGGCGCGAGGCGCTCATCCCCGCGTTCCACGCGCGCATGGCGGGTGTCTCCGAGTACCTGCCGCCCGACGCGGTGTGGCTCGTCGAAGAGCCCGACGAGGTGCTCGCCGAGGTGCGGCGCGAGGAGGTGCGCCTCGCCGAGGGCTTCGAGCACCGCCGCGTGGAGCACCGCATCGCCTTTGCGCCGTCCGCGTTCACCGTGGGCGAGGACGAGGTCCGGAGCGCGCTGGCGAGCAGGGCCCAGGTCGCCCTCCGCACGCTCGAGCTCGAGCCGAGCCCGGGTCAGGCGGCGCCTGTGCGGGTGCGCTTCGACGTGCAGGGCAACGGTGAGCTGGCGGCCGAGCTGCGGCGCGCGCGCGCCGAGCGCGGCGAGCAGATGCTCGGGCCGCTGGTGTCGCGCCTGCGCGAGGTGCCACGGAGCGCGATCGTGGTGCCGAACGGCTCGCACGCCGAGCGCCTCTCTGGCCTCTTGCGCGGCTACGGCCTCGAGCCGCGCCGCGTGCCGGCGGGGCGCGCGCTGTCGCTCGGCGGCGAGCCCGGCGTCGAGATCTGGATCGGCCCGCTCGCCGAGGGCTTCTCGCTGCCGGACGAGGGCTTCCAGCTCTTCGCCGAGGACGAGGTCTTCGGGCCGAGGGCGCACCGGCGCGCCACGAAGGAGCAGAAGGGGGGCCTGGCGTTCGAGGACTTCCGGCAGCTCCAGCCGGGCGATCCCATCGTGCACAAGGAGCACGGCGTCGGCCGCTACATGGGCCTCGTGCGCCTGGCCGCGGGCGGCGTGCCGGCCGATTTCCTGCACCTCGAGTATGACGGCGGCAAGCTCTACGTCCCGGTCTATCGCCTCTCGCAGGTGCAGCGCTGGATGGGCGCCGAGGGCGAGCGCGCCCGGATGGATCGCCTGGGCGGCCAGACGTGGCAGCTCGCGAAGAAGCGCGTCCGCGCCGAGGTGCGGCAGCTCGCGGAGGACCTCCTCAAGCTGTACGCGCAGCGCGCGGCGCTGCCCGGCCACGCGATGCGCGCGCCCGACGCGATGTTCCGCGAGTTCGAGGCGACGTTCCCGTTCGAGGAGACGCCCGACCAGCAGCGCGCGATCGACGAGGTGCTCGGCGACATGGAGGCCGACCGGCCGATGGACCGCCTCGTGTGCGGCGACGTCGGCTACGGCAAGACCGAGGTCGCGCTGCGCGCCGCGTTCCTCGCGGCCGAGAACGGGCGCCAGGTCGCGTTCCTCGCGCCGACCACAGTGCTCGCGCAGCAGCACTACTCGACGTGCACCGAGCGCTTCCGCGACTACCCCGTCCGCGTGGGCGTGCTCTCACGCTTCCAGTCCAAGGAAGAGCAGAGCAAGACCGTCAAGGCCTTCGCCGAGGGGAAGGTGGACGTGCTGGTCGGGACCCACCGCCTGCTGTCGAAGGACGTGCGCTGGAACAAGCTGGGCCTGCTCATCATCGACGAGGAGCAGCGCTTCGGCGTCGCGCACAAGGAGCGCATCAAGCAGATGCGCACGCAGGTGGACGTCCTGACGCTGACCGCCACGCCCATCCCGCGCACGATGCACATGTCGCTCATGGGCCTGCGCGAGATCTCGATCATCGCGACACCGCCGGCCGATCGCCTCGCCATCCGCACGTTCGTGTGCAAGTGGGAGGACAGCGTCCTTCGCGAGGCCATCAAGCGCGAGCTCGCGCGCGGCGGGCAGCTCTTCTTCGTGCACAACCGTGTCGAGGACATCGAGCACTGGGCCGAGCGGCTGCGCGCGCTGGTGCCCGAGCTGCGCGTGGCGATCGGGCACGGCCAGATGGAGGAGGGCAAGCTCGAGCGCGTGATGATCGACTTCATCGATCACAAGTCCGACGTGCTCCTGTGCACGACCATCATCGAGAGCGGCCTCGACATTCCGCGCGCGAACACGATGATCGTCAACCGCGCCGACTGCTTCGGCCTCGCGCAGCTCTACCAGCTCCGCGGGCGCATCGGTCGCGGTCGCGAGCGCGCGTTCTGCTACCTGCTCGTGCCGGGCGGGCAGGGCGCGGGGGACGACGTGCCGCTCGCCGACGACGACCTCGCGAAGAAGAAGCAGGGCGCGAAGGTGCGCGGCGCGATGACGGTGGAGGCGCAGCAACGGCTCGCCGTCCTGCAGCGATTCACCGAGCTCGGCTCGGGCTTCCTCATCGCGCAGCACGACCTCGAGATCCGCGGCGCGGGCGAGCTCCTCGGCGGGAAACAATCGGGGACCATCGGTCAGGTCGGCTTCGAGACGTACACGGAGATCCTGCGCGAGGCGATCGCGGAGCTGCGGGGCGAGTCCATCCGCCCCGAGCGCGATCCCGAGCTCACCGCGGACCTCGCGGCGTTCATCCCCGACGACTACGTGCCGGACACCGCGCAGCGCCTCGACCTGTACCGGCGCCTCGCGAGCGCCGTCGACGGCGACGACGTGACCGCGCTCGTGACCGAGCTCGAGGATCGCTTCGGCGCGGCGCCCGTCGAGGTGCGCGCGCTCGCCGGGCTCATGGAGGTCAAGGCGCTGGCGCGCAAGCTGCGTGCGACCGCCATCGACGTCTCGGCCAGCAAGGTGCAGCTCGCGCTGGCCGACGACACGCCGCTCTCGCCCGAGCGCGTGCTGGCGCTCGTGCAGAAGCGCGGCTCGCCCTTCCGCCTCACGCCCGACATGCGGCTCGTGCGCGCGCTGTCCGAGGAGGAGAAGAAGGACCGCCTCGCTGCCGCGCGCACCATCTTGCACGAGATCCTGGCGTGTGCTAACTGAGGCCGGTTCCCAGACCCGTTTTCTCAAGTCCTTTCAGGAGCTTTTGGAAAAATGACGACGCGATTCTCCCGGCTGACGGCCGAAACCCTGGCGCTCCTCACCGGCGCGGCCCTCCTGGCCCTCGGTGGCTGTGGCGGTGACGGAAAGAAGAGCGGCGGCGGCGCCAAGTCCGCCAGCGGTCCGGCGGTGGCCGAGATCGACGACGTGAAGATCACGATCGAGGACTTCCAGGATCGGATCAACAAGCAGTCGCCGTACCTGCGCAGCCGCTACACGTCGCTCGAGCGCAAGAAGGAGTTCCTCGACAACCTGGTGCGGTTCGAGGTGATGGCGCGCGAGGCCGAGAAGAAGGGGTACGACAAGGACCCCGAGGTCGTGCGCTCCATGAAGTAGGTGATGATCCAGAAGCTGATGAAGGAGGAGTTCGACAACCGCCTCAAGCTCGAGGACATCAAGGACGAGGAGTGCAAGGTCTTCTACGACGGGCACCCCGACGAGTACAACAAGCCGGCCGAGGTGCGCGCGTCCGCCATCTTCACCAAGGACGAGAAGAAGGCGGCCGACGCGATCAAGAAGGTCAAGGACAAGGCCAAGGCCGGCAAGATCGACTCCGCCGTGTTCGGCGACCTGGCCAAGGACCTCACCGAGGACGAGAAGGCCAAGCCCGCGCGCGGTGACCTGCGCTACTTCGACGCCAAGAGCACGCTCTATCCGAAGGCCGTCATCGAGGCGGCGTTCGCGCTCAAGGACGTGGGCGACTTCACGGACAAGCCCCTCAAGGCGGGCGACGGCTTCTGGGTCATCACCAAGACCGGTGACCGCAAGGCCTTCACGCGCAGCTTCGAGGAGGTCAAGCGGCAGATCCAGAACCGCCTCTACCGCGACAAGCGCACCAAGGCGATGGAGGACTACGTCGCCGAGCTCAAGCGCAAGGCGAACGTGAAGATCAGCGAGGACAACCTCAACAAGGTGCAGGTCGACACGTCGATGGGCTCGCCTCCGGGCGGGCCGACCCCGCCGGGCGCGACGCCGGTGCCGGTCGTGCCGGCCGGCACCGGTGGCGCCAAGGCGCCGACGCCGGGTGCTCCCGCGCCTGCCGCCCCGGCGCCTGCCGCGCCTGCGCCCGCCCCCGCTCACTGATCCGGGCCCCCCTGCTAGACTCCTGCGCATGAAGCGTCTCGTCCTGGCCACCCTCTGGGCCGCGTCCTTCGCGCTCGGGGTCACGCCCGCGCGCGCGGCCGTGGTCGAGCGCATCGTCGCCGTCGTCAACGGTGAGATCATCCTCGAGAGCCAGCTCGAGGAGCGCGGGCGCGCGATGTTCGCCGAGGCCAAGAAGGATCCCGATCCGGTGGCGCGCAAGCGGCGGGAGACCTCGCTGCGCCGCGAGGTCCTCGACCACCTCGTGGACGAGGAGCTCCTCGCGCAGCAGGCGCGCGAGCTCAAGATCGTCGTCTCGCCGCAGGACGTCGACCGCATGATCGACGACGTCAAGAAGCGCAACAACCTCGACGACAACACGCTCGTCGAGGCGCTCGCGCAGCAGGGCATGGACCTCGTCAGCTACCGCGAGGTCGTCAAGCGCCAGGTGCTCCGCTTGCGTGTCCTCGAGGTCACGGTGCGCTCGCGCGTGGCGGTGACGGACGAGGACATCCGGCGGTACTACGAGTCGAACCTCAAGCAGCTCGGCGCCGATCGCAAGGTCCGCGCGAGCCACATCTTCCTCGGCATCCCGCCCGAGGCCACCGCGGCCGAAGCCGATCAGATCCGCAAGCGGGCGCTCGAGCTCGTGCAGCGCGCGCGCGGCGGCGAGGACTTCGCCAAGCTCGCCCGCGAGAACAGCCAGGACACCGCCACGCGCAGCGAGGGCGGCGACCTCGGCTACTTCGGCCGCGGGATGCTGCCGCCGGCCGTCGAGGAGATCGTGTTCTCGATGTCGCCCGGTGAGGTCCGCGGCCCGGTGCGCGCCGAGCGCGGCTTCCACGTCATCAAGCTGGTCGATCGCAAGGACGAGAAGGCCCGGCCGTTCGAGGACGTCAAGGAGCAGATCCGCGAGCAGCTCATGCAGCAGGAGATGGAGAAGCACACCCGCTCCTGGCTCGCCGAGATGCGCCGCAAGGCGCACGTCAACATCCGGCTCTAGCTTCGGCGGGGGAACTACGTTCCCCCGCGCCGGCTCGCCCCCAGGCTCGCCTCCCCCTCCTCGCGGCTGATGGCCGCGTTCGCAAGCGAAGACCATCGATGCGCCGCCGTCGCTCCATCGGGGCGGGGGCTCGCGCGTTCCGCGCTCGCGTCCGCGAGACTGATGCACGGCCCACGCGTCCCGGCGTATCGCTGGCCCCGGATAGAGGAGCGGCTTCTTCGCGGGTTGCGGCTCCTGAGACGCTGGCGGCCCTCGCGGCCGTGGCGTTCTCCGTCCGGGCGCCGGTCAGCCGGCCTTGGAGCCGCCGAGGCACTTGGGAGCGGGGTTCTCGACCTCGCCGCCGGCGGCGTCGAACTCGGCGGGCGTGAGCGTCTTCATCGTCAGCGCATGCACGCCGGCGCGCATCTCGTCGGCCACGAGCGCGTAGACGCGGCGCTGGCGGTCCACGCGCGACAGGCCCTCGAACGCCGCGGCGACCACGATGAGGTTGAAGTGCGTCTCGGAGCCGGGCTTGACCGCATGCATGTGGCTCTCGTTGTCGAGGCGCAGGCGCTCGGGCGCGAGTCCTGCGACGAGCTTGGCTTCCATCTGGCGCTGCAGCGACATCGGTTCCCGGATTGTACGCGCTTGACTCGGCACGGCCAGGGTCAACACTCGAGGGCATGGCCCACGAGCTCTCCGTGTACTTCGACGGCGGCTGCCCGCTCTGCTCCCGCGAGATCGACCACTACCGCCGAAAGGATGCGGCGGGGCACATCCGCTTCGTGGACATCGACGCGCCTGGGTTCGACGCCGCAGGGGAGGGCCTCGATCCCGATCGCGTGCAGCGGCTGATGCACGCGCGCCTCGCGTCCGGCGAGATCGTCTCTGGTGTGGCCGCCTTCGCGGCCATCTGGGACACGCTGCCCGGGCACACGTGGATGGCGCGCCTCGCAAGGAGGCCGGGCGTGCGCACGGCCGCCGCGCTCGGCTACGCGGCGTTCGCGCGCATCCGGCCGCTCCTGCCGCGTCGCCGCGCGGGCTGCGACGACGGCGCCTGCGCCGTGCCGCCGAGCCAGCGAGCGCGCAGACCGGACGCGCGCGCCTGACGGCTCGACGTCGCGCGGCCGCGGGCGCATCATCCGCGCATGCGCGTCTTCGTCGCCGGCGCCACCGGCGCCACCGGCAGCGTCTTCGTCCCCGCGGCCACGCGAGCGGGCCTCGACCTCGTCCTGCACGTGCGACCGCAGACCGCGGCGCGCTCACCCCTCGCCAAGGACCCCCGCGCGCGCGTGCTCGATCTCGGCGACGCATCTGCCTTGGCGGATGCGATGGCCGGCTGCGACGCCGTCGTCTCGTTCGTGGGGACGATGCGCGATCGCTTCAGGGCGGGGGACACCTACGAGTCGAGCGACGTCGGCTCGGCACGCGCGCTCGTCGAGGGGGCGCGCCGCGCGGAGGTTCCGCGCATGCTGCTCCTGAGCTCGGTGGGGGCGGGCGGCGCGGGCGCGTACCTCAAGATGAAGGCCGAGTGCGAGGCCATCGTGCGTGACTCGGGCCTGCGCTGGACGATCTTCCGGCCCTCGGTCCTAGTGACGCCCGACGGCGCCGACTCCGGCAGCCACGGGGCACGTCGCGCGCCGCCTGCGTTCGGGGGCCTCCTCGGTGCGCTCGGCGCGCTGCCCGGGCTCGGCGGGTTCGCCGAGGACTACAAGCCGATCCCGCTCGACGTGCTCGCGCGCGCGTTCATCCAGGTGCTCGAGTGGCCCAAGGACGGCGCGGTGCTCAGCGGCCGCGACCTCTGGCCGCTTGGGACACGTCAGGTGAGGGAGAAGTAGGAAGGAGGAGGGGCGGGCGCCCGGAGGAGAGGGCCGAGCGCCCGCCGAGAGACGCTCGAGATCAGCCGCCGGGGGTGGGCACGCCGCCGCCGGTGCTCCCGCCGCCGCTGCCACCGCCCGTGGTGACGCAGTCGCTGCCGCAGCAGAAGACCGGGCAGCAGTCGGGGCCGATGCCGGAGACGATCGGGTTGTCGCAGGTGGGCGCCGCGCAGGTGCGGCCCATGCCCGCGTCGCAGGTCTGCTGGCAGTCGAACTTCGTGCAGCAGCTCGCCGGGTCGAAGCCGACGGGCACCGACGCCGTCCCGGGCGGGCACGCCGCCGGCGGCGGGCAGTCCACCGGGGTGTTCGGGGCGCCGCCCGTGGTGCTCACACGGCAGCCCATCGGATCCTCGGGCACGCACTCACCGGCGCAGCCGCCGGACATGCTGTTCTGGTCGTCCCAGCAGTGCAGGCGGCACTGCAGACCGCGGCCGCACTCGGAGTCGGCCTGGCAGCCCGTCTGGCCGTCGTAGGCGCACTTGCCGTAGCACACCGCCGGGCACGCCCCGCTCGGGTCCATGCAGCCGGGGCTCGGCAGGCACAGCGAGGTGTCGCACTTGCCGTTCGGGCCACACTCGGCGTCGCTCGTGCACTCGCCGCTCGGCGGAGGCGCGATGGGCTCGCACACGCAGGGATAGCCGCAGATGTTCTGCCCGTAGCAGGACAGGACCTCGTTCGGGCCGCAGGTCGGGTAGGTGCAGCCGCAGTAGCCGCCCATGCCGCCGCCGGCGCCGCCGCCCGGGGGAACCGGGCCGCCCGGGAAGCCGGGCGCAGAGCCGCTGCCCGACATGCCGCCATCCGGGAAGGTCGGATCGGGCGCCACGCCGCCGTCGCTCGGCGGGCCGGACGGATCGGTCGTCGGGATGCAGCACTCGGGCGGGTACATGCCGTCGTTCGGGGCGCGGCAGTTGCCGGCCTGGTCGACCCACGCGCCCCAGCAGCGATCGGGCACCGGCGTCGGATCAGGCCCCGGGCCTGGGCCCGGAGGCGGCACGTCACACGGGCACTGCCAGATCGGGCAGCACTTCTCGTCCTCGCCGACCGGGACCGGCTGGACGCCAGGCCCGCAGTACGGCAGCGACGCCGGGCACGCGATGGCCGCGCGCGGATCGCACATCGTCCCGCCACCGCCACCGCCGCCGCCGGCCCAGCCGCCGGTGCCGCCGCCGCCGCCGCCGCTGCCATTCGGCATGCAGCGGTAGAGGGCGCAGCACTGCTCGTCGGAGCCGATCCAGAGGTTCGTCCCCGGCGGGCACAGCGGCGCCGGCCAGCCGTTGCAGCCGAGCGCGACCGCGCCGGCGGGGCACTCGTTCTGGCAGGAGTAGTGCGGGCAGCACCCGCTGTCGAAGTCGATCACCGGCTCCTGCCCGTTCGCGCACTGCACGATGTCGATGGCAGGACACTCGGGCTGCATGCTGTTGTCACTACAGTACGCGGGCGGTTGGTTGCGAACGCGCGCGGTGCCCTGGCCGGTTCCACCCGCGGAGCCTGCGCGGTCTGCACCGCAGCCTGCCACCGCCAAGAACCCGAGCGCCGCCATCCATGCTGCTCTCATCGTGGTCTCCCTTCGCGAGCCGGTTGATTCCAGCCAAGGCTGGAACACGAACTTGAACTTCTCGGAGACTCGCTAGAGCAACCGCGGTGCCAGCCACTTCCGGCTGTGATTCCGGTGGATTGCGGGCAAGCGGGCTGTGTCCTCGACGACACAGGGGTGTATGCGCCCACACAGGGCGCGACTCCCGCGCGGCCTGCTACCAGCGCGGGTCCGTGGCGAGGAGCGCGTCGGCCTCGTCCACCGGGATCGCCTTGGCGAACAGGAAGCCTTGCGCCGAGTCGCAGCGCATCGCGCGCAGGTGCTGGAGCTGCGCCTCGGTCTCGACCCCCTCGGCGACCGCCGCGAGGTTGAGCGAGTGCGCCAGCGTGATGATGGTGCGCACGATCTCCGTGCTCTGCCGATCGGTCACGAGGTTCGCGACGAAGGTGCGATCGATCTTGAGCGAGCTGATCGGGAACTGGTGCAGGTACGCGAGCGAGGAGTAGCCCGTCCCGAAGTCGTCGACCGACACGCGGATGCCGAGCGCGCGGAGCTGCAGGAGCATGCGCGCGGCCGCGCGGGCGTCCTTCATGAGCGAGCTCTCCGTGAGCTCCATCGTGATCGCGTCAGGCGGCAGGCCCGTCTCGCGCACGGTGCGCTCGACGTCGGTGACGAGCTCCTTGCGGCCGAACTGCTGGCCCGAGAGGTTGACGCTCATCGTCACGTCGGCCGAGCGCAGGCGGAAGCGCCGCAGCGCCGCGCACGAGTGCTTGAGCACCGCTTGACCGAGCGGGATGATGAGGCCGCTCTCCTCGGCGACCGGGATGAACTTCACCGGCGGCACCATCCCGCGGTCGGGGTGCAGCCAGCGCGAGAGCGCCTCGAACGCCACGATCCGCCCGGTGCCGAGGTCGATGATCGGCTGGTACCAGGTCTCGAGCAGGTCGCTCGCGATCGCGCTCCGCAGGTCCGTCTCGAGGGCGACGCGCGCCATCTGCCTGCCGAGCTCATGGCTCGACGTGTCGCCGTCGTCGACGGTGCCGCTCTCCGCGCGGTCGATCACCTCGAGCCGCTGGAGCCACGCCTCGCCGCCCGCGCGGCCCGCGCCCAGCACGCGCACCCGCTCGCGGGCGCGGTGGGCCAGCGACGGCGGAAGGACGCCCTCGGCCTCTCGATCCTCGAGCAGCGTGAGCGCCTCGTGGAACAGGCGCGCCGCCTCGTCCTGGGCG
Source organism: uncultured Myxococcales bacterium (assembly GCA_964593795.1). GTDB lineage: Bacteria > Myxococcota_A > Polyangia > JAHFDS01 > JAHFDS01 > JAHFDS01. The sequence goes on from CAZQJC010000095.1 coordinate 51,607, forward strand.
CTCGCGCGTGACAGGAGCTCCACGATCTCGAAGGCGCTCGTGAAGCGATCGCGCAGCGAGGACGCGCGATCGGCGAGCCACTTGCGTCCGGACTCGAGGATGAGCAGGGTGGGGCTGCCGCCCTGGGGCTCGAGCTTGGTCATCGGCGCGGCGTCGAAGTCGGTCGCCGCCGCCGCCGCCGGAGACGACGGCACGATCGGCGTGAGCTGCCAGACGTCGGACAGCCGGATCTCCATCGTGGCCACGGGCACGGCGGTGGTCCGGGCCTGCGTGGGCGCCTTGGCGGCCGTCGAGCGCAGGCTGAACTCGTTCCGGCCGATGCGGAACCAGTCCCCCGGGTTGAGGACGTGCCGCCCCTGGATCGGCGTCCCGTTCACGTGGACGCCGTTGCGGCTCGCGAGATCCTCGATCCACACGCGATCGGGCTCTACGGAGATGCGCGCGTGCCGGCGCGACGCGACCGGGTCGTCGATGCACACGTCGCACACGGGATCCCGTCCGATCACGAGCGTCGAGCCCGTCGGCAGATGGAAGTCGCTCGCGTGGTAGCGCAGGACGAAGCGCGTCATGAACGCTGCGCAATCTTACCGCTTGCACGGCCGCGTGCCCAATTCGCACGCCGCGGCACCCACGTTGACCGACATTCCTGTGCGCGCGACAACCGGTTATCCTTGCACGACCAGTGCGATCAATCCGCGATGGAACCATGGTCAGGCGCGGGTGGCTCGTGGGCGCGGTGGTGGGGATCGTGGCGGGCGGCGCCTCCGGCAGCGCTCGCGCGGAGCGGCCCCTCGTGGTCACGGTCGGCCCCGAGGGCACCCCGTGGGCCGAGCTCGCGCTCGGGATCTCGCAGCGGGTCGAGCGGGCGACCGGAGGCAAGGTCAACCCGCGCACCGCGCTCGGCGGCGCGTTCGGCGACGAGGTCGTCACCGCGAAGCAGTGCGTCGCGGGAGGTCGCATCCTCTTCTGGGGAGGGTCGGCCGCTGCGCTCGCGACCGTGGTTCCGGAGCTCGAGGCGCTCGAGATCCCGTTCCTGTTCAACGACGACGCCGAGGTGGACGCGGTGCTCTCGGGGCCCGCGCTGGCGGCGCTCCGCCGCGTCCTCGAGCGGCACGGCCTCGCGCTCTGGGGCGCGCCGACCGAGGTCGGCTGGCGGAGCTTCGGCGGCAAGAAGGCGCTGCGCCGCCCCGAGGACTTCGTCGGCCTGGCCGTGCGCTCGCAGGAGAGCGCGATCCACCTCGACCTGTGGCGCGCGCTCGGGGCCAAGCCGCGCGGCATCTCCGTGATCGACACGCTCTCGGTGCTCGAGGGCGGGGACGTGGTGGCCTTCGATCAGAGCCCGCTCTTCATGATGGCCACGTCGTGGTCGCGCACGATCACGCACTACACGCTGTCCCGGCACATCTACCAGCCGGGGCTCATCGTGATGTGCAAGGGCGCTGGCGCGCTCCTCTCGGCGCCCCAGCGCACCAAGGTCCTCGAGCGCTCCACCGAGGAGACCGCGCGTTGCACGCGCGCCGTCCGCAAGCTCAACGCGGACGTCCTCACCCAGCTCACGGCGCAGGGGGTGCAGGTCGTGACGCCCTCCAGGGCGGAGCGCCTCGCGCTCGCCGCGGGCGTGCCGGGCGTGCGCGCGGCGTTCGAGCAGCGCGCCTCTGCGCCGACCCTCGGCCTGCTCAAGGTGATCGACGGCGCCCTCAAGGGCCTGCGAAAGAGAGGCCTCCAGGCCTCCGATCCGTAGCGCGTCTACTTCTTCTCGAGCTTCTGCAGGCGCTCCTCGATCGCCTTGAGGCGCGCGTCGAGCTTCTTGTCGACGTCGCCCTGGTGGAGGAAGAACGAGCGCATCGGCCGCGGCTCGCTCGCCTTGTCCATCGTTGCGGTCAGCGTGTGCCGCCGCTTGTCCCGCACGACCACGATCGCGACCTTGTCACCCTCCTTCTTGTCGGCGATCGCGGAGACCACGTCGCCCGCGTCGTCGACCTTCTTGCCGTCGACCTGCAGGACGACGTCGCCGGCCCGCAGGCCCGCCCGCTCCGCCACGCTTTTCGGCTCGACGTGCGCGACGAGGACGCCCTCCCTGTCCGGGGCGCCGAAGAACCTCCGCAGGTCCTCGCCGAGCGGCTGGAGCTGCACGCCGAGCCGCCCGCGGCCCGAGAACATCCTGAAGTGGTGCATCCCGGGCATGCCCTCGGCCGTCCACACGCCGTCGTCGCCCCCCACGAACACGTGAGGCTCGTGCGCCGCGGCGGGGCGTGGCGCGGCCGCCAGCAGCAGCGCCCAGGCGCCCGCCGCCATCGGGTACCTGGTCCATCGTGATCGCTCGAGGTGTCCCATCGGTCCCTCCCTTTCCTGATCGTCGAACCCGCCCCCCCAGGCGGCCATTCCCGCGTCGCACTTCTTGAATTGCGGGGAGCCTCGGCCGATGCTTGCGCCCGATGAGATGGATCCTGGGAGGAGGGCTCGGGCTCTTGTGGGTCGCCGGTTGCGGTGACCCCGTCAAGGACCGGCCCGCGAAGTGGTCCTACATCAGCGCCGCGATCATCGAGCCGTCGTGCTCGACCGCGAGCTGTCACTCCAAGCTCGGGCGTGCCAAGGGCCTCGAGCTCGAGTCCAAGGACGGCGCCTACACGGCGCTGCTCGGCGGCGCCTTCGTCGTCCCGGGGGAGCCGGACCAGTCGAAGCTGATGTTCTTGTTGCGCGGCAAGGAGGTGAACCGGCGTATGCCGCCGGACGTGCCGCTGTCGGACGCGGACATCGCGCTCGTCGAGCAATGGATCCTGGAAGGGGCGAAGGCGGAATGAGGCTCGTCCTCCTCGTCGGGGCCATCGCCATCGCGCTCTTCTCGGGGCGCCCGGCCGAGGCCTATCCCCAATTCCAGCTCGCCGCCGACGGCGCGCAGCGCTGCAACCAGTGCCACTTCTCGCCCTCGGGCGGCACGCTCATCAACGGCTACGGTCGCAGCCAGACCGGCGACACGCTGGCCGCCCGCGGCAACGGCGGCCTCCTCCACGGCAAGCTCACGCTGCCCGAGTGGCTGGCGCTCGGCGGCGATCTCCGCGGCGCCTTCGTCACGAACGACGTGGGCGAGACCGAGGGGCCGCAGGTGGCCCTCTTCCCGATGCAGGGCGACGCCTACGTCCACGCGGGCGGCGGCGGCTTCTCGCTCAACCTCACCGTCGGGCTCCGCGGCGCCGCGCGCGGCGACACCGCGGGCTACGCCGAGCGCACCGCGTCGCGCGAGCACTACCTCATGTGGCAGAGCGGAAACGGCGAGGGCGCCTACGTGCGGGCGGGCCGGTTCCTCCTGCCGTATGGCCTGCGCCTCGCGGAGCACGTGACGTACGTGCGGCGCTACCTCGGCCAGAACATCCTCGAGGAGCCGTACGCGCTCTCGGGCGGCTACATCAAGAACGACTGGGAGCTGCACGTCTCGGCGTTCACGCCGTTTGTCATCGCGCCGGTCGGCCAGCGCGGCTCGGGCGGCGTCGTCTACTACGAGAACCGCCTGTCGGACAGCGCGATCGTGGGCGCGCAGGCGCGCGTGTCGATCGCGGCCGAGCAGCGCAACTTCCAGGGGGGCCTCGTCGGCAAGTACTTCCTCGAAAAGCCCAAGGTCCTGACGATGGGGGAGCTCGACTTCGTGCGCCAGCAGTTCCCCAAGGTGCCGGGCGGCGCGGGGCGCAACCAGCTCGTGTCGTACCTGGGCGTGTTCTGGATGCCGCTCGGCGGCTACTTCGGGGGCCTCGCGTGGGAGCGCTACGACGAGGACCTCGCGGTGCGTGACGTCGCGCGCGACTCGTTCTCGGTGCAGGCGCACTGGTGGCCGGTCGCGCACCTCGAGTTCCTCCTGTACGGGCGGGTGCAGTTCAACGGCGGCGGCGACGCGGGCGATCCCGCCAAGACGGTCATGCTGCAGCTCCACTACTGGCTGTGACGATCATGGGAAGACTCCACATGCCTCGCACTGGAATCCTCTCGGCCGCGATGCTGGTCGCGCTCGGGTGCGCACCTGACGTGCCCGCGGCGCCCACGTGGGCCAAGGACGTGCGGCCGATCCTGCTCGCGAACTGCGTGCGCTGCCACGGCGAGGAGCCCTCCGGCGGCGCGCCGACGGCCTTTCGCCTCGATCGCTACGAGGACAGCGACGCGCGGGGCGCGAAGACGATGGCGCGCTACCTCGCGCACCGCGCCGGCGACCTCGGCCAGATGCCGCCCAATGGTCCGGCGCTGTCGGACCGGCAACGCGACATCCTCAAGAAGTGGTACGCGGCCAAGGCGCCGCGCGGCGACGGCAACGCGCTTCCGTCGCTCGTCGTGGTCAAGGCGCCGGCCGCGACGGCCGACGATCAGGTCTCGCTCACGTACCAGCTCGGCGACGGCGATCGCGACGCCGGCTACGGGACGCTCGTGGCCGTGCAGGGGACGGTGCAGGTCCCGATCGCGCCGCTGCCGCCCGGGCGCCACGACCTCACGTGGGACACGGGGCAGGTCGCGGCGGGCACCTACACCTTGCAGGCGACCATCAGCGACGCGCAGGCGGACGCGATGGGCGCCACGGTGGAGCAGAAGGTGGAGCTCGGGACGGTGGTGGTCGCGCACGCCGGCGGCAACACGGCGCCGAAGGTCAGCGTGGCCTCGCCGTTCCGCGACCAGATCCTCACGGACGCGCAGAGCCCCGTCACGATCACGCTCCAGGTCGACGATCCCGACGCGGGCGACACGGTGACCACCGAGGTCGTGGCCCGGCGCGGCAGCGAGACGGTGACGTTCCCGGCGGTCACCGGCACGGGCGCCATGGCGCCCAGGATCATGTGGGACACGAGGACCGTCGGCGAGGGACCGAACTGGCGCCTCGAGGCGACCGCGACGGACTCGAAGGGCGCCAAGCGCACGTTCAAGGGTCCGGAGTTCGTGATCACCCATCACACCACGAGCGTCACGTTCGATCAGGTCTCGAAGATCTTCACCGACCGCTGCGTGCCCTGCCACGCCACCGACGTGAACATCATCGTCGAGTTCGAGCCGATGATGATCGACGGCTGGCTCGCTCCCATCTACCAGCGCGTGGTGCGCAAGCGCGAGATGCCGCCGCGATCGGCGATTGGCCTCTTTTCCACCTACCAGTTCATCACCGAGGAGGAGCGCGCGCAGATCGCGAGCTGGATCCTCGGAGGAGCGCCGCGGCCATGAAGGCGTTGTTGCACTGCAGCTTGCTCGCCGCGATCGCCGGCTGCGGCGGCGAGGACGTCGACGCGACGAGCCTCTCGCCGCTCGCGGGCTACCAGGGCTGGGCGAGCCGCACCGTCAAGGGTGAGGTGGCCGGGCACGGCGACACCATCCGCGTCATCTACGCGAACGACGTGGCGCGCTCGTACGCCCACGCCGGGCGCTACCCGGTGGGTTCCGTGCTGGTCAAGGAGGTGCACGAGAAGGGCGACTACGACCGCCCCGGCAAGCTCCTCGAGACGGTCGTCATGCGCAAGGTCACCGAGGACTTCCTGCCGTCGACGCAGCCACTCGACAAGGGGTGGCTCTTCACGGAGGTGGACGGCGCCAAGGAGACGCGAAAGGCCCTCTGCTGGGAGAAGTGCCACCGCCAGGGCAAGTTCGACTACGCGTGGTTCGACTACGCCGATCTCTGATCACGGCGACCAGCTCCGGCGCTGCAGCATCCGCTCGGCCATCCGCTCGTCGATGAGCTCGAAGCGGTGATCGTCGCGATCGTAGATGTAGAGGTCGCCGGTCGCGATGTCCCACCACCAGGCGTGGATGCCGATGTCGTGGTTGACCACGCGCTCGCGGATCTGCGGGTAGCTCAGCACGTGATCGATCTGCGTGAGCACGTTGGCCTGCGACAGCCGGTCGTACTCGGGCAGCTCGGGATCGAGGGTCGGCATGGCGCGCATCCGCTCGAGGGCGGGGCGGCCGTGCTCGAGCCAGGCGGCCAGGTGCGCGAGCTCCGGGCCTGACGGCGGCGGCTCGAGGAGCGCCTTCATCGCGCCGCAGCGCGAGTGGCCGCACACGATCACGTCGTTGACGTGGAGCACGTGCAGCGCGAACTCGATGCACGCGGTCTCCGAGATGTCGCCCGGCGACTCGCCGTGCGCGCCCGCCCGGGGGACGAGGTTGCCGACGGTACGCGAGACGAACAGGTCGCCCGGCTCGGTGGACACCATGATGTTCGGGACCACGCGGCTGTCCGAGCAGGTCATGAACAGCGTGTCGGGGGTCTGCCGCTCGGCCAGGGCCTGCAGCCGAGGAAGCAGGCTGGGCAGCGTGGTCCGGCGGAACTCCAGGAGGCCTCGGATCAGCTTCTCCACACCCCGAGACTACCAGCGAACCGCTGCCCTTCGGGCTGATGATGCGACGCGTCATTCCGCGCTTGACCTGGCCCGGGCGCCGGCGGACGCTCCCGGCGTGTCCAGGTTGACCCCGCTCGGCGACGGCCTCTGGGTGGTGGCCGCGCCGCTCTCGCTCCTCGGCATGCGCATCGGGACCCGGATGACGCTCGTGCGGCTCGAGGACGGCTCGCTCGTGCTCCACTCGGCCGTACCGATCGACGACGCGCTCGCGAAGGAGATCGACGCGCTCGGCCCCGTGCGCCACGTGATCGCGCCGAACGCGTTCCATCACCTGTACGCGCAGCCCGCGCTCGATCGCTGGCCGGACGCGCGCTCGTGGGCGGCGCCGGCGCTCGCGAAGAAGCGCAAGGACCTGCGCATCGACGCGCGCTTCGACGAAGACGCCGCGCTGCCCTTTGCGCGCGAGCTCGAGCCGCTCACGATCCGGGGCTGCAAGCTCGGCGAGACCGTGCTGCTGCACCGCCGGACCGGCACCATCGTGTCGAGCGACCTGACGGAGAACTTCTCGTACTCGGACCACCTGCCGACGCGCCTCTACCTCAAGGCGTCGGGCGTCTACGGCAAGCCGGGCTGGAGTCGCCTGCTGCGCTGGCTCTACGACGACCGCAAGGCCGCGCGCCAGAGCGTCGAGCGCCTCCTGCGCTGGGACTTCGACCGCGTGGTGCTCGCGCACGGCGAGCCCATCGTCACGGGCGGCCGCGCCGCGATCGAAGAGACCTTTCGCTTTCTCGGATGAACGCCGCCAGCGGCCCACCCCGCCACGGAGCACCCATGACCAAGACGAACGCAGGCAACTTCTTCGAGGACTTCCGCATCGGTCAGGCGATCGACCACGCGACGCCGCGCACCGTGACGGAGGGTGACGTCGCGCTCTACACCGCGCTCTACGGCCCCCGCTTCGCCGTGCAGTCGTCGGACGAGCTCGCCCGCAAGCTGGGCTATCCGCGCGCGCCCGTGGACGACCTCCTCGCGTTCCACCTGGTCTTCGGCAAGACGGTGCCGGACGTGTCGCTCAACGCCGTGGCGAACCTCGGGTACGCGGACGGCGTCTTCGGCGCGCCGGTCTTCCCGGGGGACACGCTCTCGACACGCTCCACGGTGATCGGCCTCAAGGAGAACTCGAACGGCAAGACGGGCGTCGTGTACGTGCGGTCGGTGGGCACGAACCAGCGCGGCGAGGTCGTGCTGTCGTACGCGCGCTGGGTGATGGTGAACAAGCGCGACGCATCCGCCCCGGCGCCGGCCGCGGTGACGCCGGAGCTGCCGAAGACCGTGCCCGTCGAGCGCCTCGTGATCCCGGGAAACATGCGCCTGGGCGAGTACGACTTCGCGGCCGGTGGTGCACCGCACAAGTGGGGGGACTACGCCGTCGGTGAGCGCATCGATCACGTGGACGGCATGACGCTCGAGGAGTCCGAGCACCAGCTCGCGACGCGCCTCTACCAGAATACGGCCAAGGTGCACTTCGACCAGCGCCTCGCCGAAGAGGGGCGCTTCAAGCGGCGCCTCGTGTACGGCGGCCACGTGATCAGCATGGCGCGCGCCCTGTCCTTCAACGGACTGCCGAACGCGTTTCGCATCGCCGCGCTGCACGCGGGCGCGCACGCGAACCCGACCTTCGCGGGCGACACCATCTACGCGTGGAGCGAGGTGCTCGAGCGGCAGGAGGTCCCGGGCCGCGCGGACGTGGGCGCGCTCCGCCTGCGGCTCGTGGCGGTCAAGAACGAGGCCGCGGCGCGCTTCCCCTACAAGACCGCCGAGGGCAAGTACGAGGACGCGGTCGTGCTCGATCTCGACTACACCGCGCTCCTGCCGCGATAGGGCGCGTCCGGTTCGGCGCCGGCTGGTCAGCGCAGGGCGGGCAGCTTGGCGTGGAAGCGCGCGTGGAGCGGCTCGGGCAGGCAGGCCCAGCCGGAGAGGTCCGCGCGCACGGATTCCGTGGCGCGCCGGCGCGAGTCCGCGTCGGTCGCGTTCGCTGCGGCGGCGAGGGCTGCGTGCATCCGTGTGAGGCGCGCGTCCTCGGCGGCGGAGATGAGGTCGAGGGCGGCTCGACCTCGAGCCAGCTCGCCGTGCTCGAGGTGAAACGCCGCCGCGTGCAGGGCCTCGATCACGTCCTCGGTGGGGCAGGGCGGCGGTGCGGGCGCGCCCGGGCGCGAGCACGCCGCGACCAGGGTGAGCGCCGCTGCGGCCAGCCTCGCCGTCATGGCCGCGCGCGCGGGCGCGGGCGCTTCCTCGCTGCGGGAGCGGCGGGTGCGGGCTTCGCGGCGGGTGCGGGCTTCGCGGCGGGGGCGGGCCTGGCGTCGCGGTCGGCCCAGAACTTCGAGATCGCGGGCCACAGGCCCCGCGCGGCCGCGCGCGAGACGACGGCGCCGACGTGGCCGCCCGGCAGGTAGAGGTGGTGCCTGTCCGCGGTCGCCACGCGCTCGAGCAGGCACGCGGCGCTCTGCCAGGGGACGATGGTGTCGTGCTCGAACGTCACCGCGAGGGTCGGGCAATCGATCGTCTCGAGGCGCGCAGGCCGCCCGCCGAGGCGGAAGACGCCCTGCCAGAGCGCGTCCTTGCGGTAGAGCTCCTCGAGGTAGGTCACGTAGCACTCGCCGGGGAACGACACGTTGTCGTTGCCCCAGGCCTCGAGAGCGAGGAACCCGTCGAGGAACTCGTCGTTCCACGCGCGATCGAGCAGCGAGACGAGCTTGGCCAGGTTCAAGGTCGGCCGCAGCAGCTGGAAGGCTGACTGCATGAGCGGCCACGGCACGTTGCCCCACGCGTCGACGAGCGCGCGCACGTCGAACGAGCGGGTGCGGGTCCACGCGGTCAGCAGGCCCGGATCCGAGAAGCGCACCGGCGCCGCGAGCAGCGCGAGCGAGGACATCCTGCTCTTGTGCGCTGCAGCATGGATGCTCGCCAGGGTGCCCCCCAGGCAGTAGCCGAGGACGTGCGGGGGCGCCCCGCTCGCGCGCTCGACCTGTCGGAGCGCACGGCCGAGCCAGCGATCGGCCACGTCGTCGAAGGTGACGAAGCGATCCTCGTCGCCAGGCGTGCCCCAGTCGATGCAGTAGACGTCGTGCCCGGCCGCGACCATCCACTCGGCGAAGCTCTTTCCGGGCAGGAGGTCGAGCACGTAGTGCCGGTTGATGAGCGAGGGCACCATGAGGACCGGCGTCCGCAGCGCCGGGCCCGCGTCGCGCGGGCGATAGCGCAGGAGACGCCACTTGTTCTCGGAGAACACCGCGTCGGCCGGCGTCGTGCCGACAGGCGGCCGGGCCCGAAGGGGCAAGCCGAGGAGCGCGGAGAGGCCCTTCACGCGCCGTCTCCGTACAGGGCCTCGAGCTCCCGCGCGAAGGCAGCGTAGACCTGCTTGCGGCGCACCTTGAGCGTGCTCGTCAGCAGGCCCCCCTCGACCGTCAGGGGTTGATCGAGGATCGCGAAGCGCTTGATCGTCTCGTAGCTCGCGAGCTCCTCGTTGATGCGGGCGATGCGCGCCTCGACGAGCGTCCGGGCCGCGTCAGCGCGCGCCGCGGCGTCCTTGGCGCGTGCGCCGAGCAGCGCATCGAGCGATGCGTCGTCGATCCACACGCCGGCCACGAGGTACTTCCGTCCGTCGCCGTAGACGACGACGTGCCGGATGAGAGGGTCGTCCGCGAAGCGCACCTCGATGTTGGCCGGCGGCACGTTCTTGCCGCCCGCCGTCACGAGGATGTCCTTCTTGCGATCGACGATCTGCAGGAAGCCGTCCTCGGTGAAGCGGCCCACGTCGCCCGTCTGGAACCAGCCGTCGTCGGTGAAGGCGTTCCTCGTGGCGTCCGGATCCTTGTGGTAGCCGCCGAACACGCTCGGTCCGCGCGCCAGGATCTCGCCGTCGTCCGCGAGCCGCAGCTCGACCGAGGGCAGGGGCTGGCCCACGCTGTCGAAGCGGAACGCGTCCGGGCGGTTGAGCGTCAGCGTCGGGGAGCACTCCGTCAGGCCGTAGCCCTCGAGGACGAGCACGCCCTCGGCGAAGAGCGCCTCCTTGACCTCGCGCTTGAGACCCGCGCCGCCCGACAGGCAGAAGCGCAGGCGCCCGCCGGTCACCTTCGCGAGGGCCGCGCCGCGCCGCGCGCGATCGGGCTCGGCGAGGGCCGCGTGCGCGAGCTTCTCCCAGATCGTCGGGACGCTCATGAAGACGTCGGGGCGCACCTCCGGCAGCCGGGTCATCACGGTCGCCGGGTCGCACAGGTACGTGGTCCAGCCGAGCGTGTTGCCGAGGCAGGCCTCGCCGAGGCCGAAGACGTGCGACATGGGGAGCCACAGGAGGTCCGTTCCGGTCTCGACCTCGGGGAGTTGTGCAGCGCAACATCGCAGCCAGTCGGCGCCGTTGCACGCCACGTTGCGGTGCGACAGCGGCACGCCCTTGGGGTTGCCCGACGTGCCGCTCGTGTAGAGCATCAGGCCCGGCGCGTCGAGCGAGACCGCGTCCATGCGCCTCGCGAAGGCCGCCGGATCCTCGGCGTTGGCCGCCGAGCCGAACGCGAGCACGCGCGAGAAGCGCACCACCTTGTCCGCGACCTCGGTCGCGTCGGGGGTGGGCAGGCCGCGCTCCGCTCGCTCGGCGCGGACCCGCTCGGCGTCGAGCGCCTCGTCGAGGAGCACGATGCGCCGCACGCCCGCCAGGGCACCCCACCGCGCGAGCAGCCGGTCGAGGAGCACCCGCGTGTCCACGAAGACGACGCGCGCGTCGGCGTGCTCGATGACGTACGCCGCCTGGTCCGCCGTGGACGCCGGGTAGACGGGCACCACGACGCCGCCCACGGCCTGGATGGCCATCGCGGCGCTGATCCACTCCACCCTGTTGGGCGCGTAGATGGCCGCTCGATCGCCGGCAGAGAGCGCAGGGCCGACCGGGGCAGCGGCGGCGAGCCAGGCGCTCGTGTCGCGGACCTCGTCGGCGAAGGCACCCCAGGTGACGGCGCGCCAGTCGCCCGTCGGGGTCGGCACGAAGAAGCGAGGGCGCGCTCGGCGCTCCTCCAGGCGATCGAAGATCGCGCGGGGGGCGATGCGGGGCTCGAGGAAAGGCGTCGGATCCATGAGGTCTCCTGTCGACGGCGGTCGGTCAGCGTCCGGGGCGCTGCGCGTCGGCGAGCTGCTCCTCGAGGTCGAGGATGCGCGACTGGAGCTGGTTGAGCATGTGGAGCGCGCGCTCCTGGTCGCGCTTGGTGGGAAGGCCCATCGAGCCCCAGAGGGCGGCGAGGGTCTTGTCGCTCTGGGCCTTGCCGCGCATGAGCGCCGTCATCATCGCCCCGGCCGGCTCGAGCACGAGCGGGCTCTGCATCCACTCCTCGAGCAGCTTGGCCGTCGCGGACTCCCACACGTCGAAGCTCTTCTTCCAGTCGTCCCAGCCGATCATCTCGTCCTCCGTTCGTCAGAAACCAAGGCGGCGAACCTCGGCCGCCGTCGTGAAATCCTCGGCGGGCTCGTCGTCGCGCGACATCACGCGGGCGACCTCGCCGAGGCACTCGAACATCCATTGCACCTGCCGCCGCGTGCGCGGGTTGCCCGCCGCCGGCGCCACCGTCACGAGGGTCCTCACGCGGAGCGCCTGCGTGACCTCCACGTCCGGGAGCACCACGCGCCCGGACCCGTCGACCCGCACCTCGTAGCGATCCTCGCCGACGTACGGCAGGCCCTGCAGCGTGCCCGCCGTGATGCGCCCGGTCTCCGTGAAGGCGCGCTCGGGCGTCACAGGGAAGCGCAGCACGGCGACCGGACGGTCGTACGCGAGCAGCGTCTTCCCCTCCGGGGGCGCGGCCTCCGAGGACGCGACGCCATGCAGCCACACCGCGCCGTCGTCCTGCGAGTAGACACCCTCGATCTTCCCGTCTCGGTCCACGGGCGTGACGAACGTGGCCCCGGGGAAGGACGCCCGATACCAGCGGTCGGCGATCGCCCGGGGTCCGAGGGCGACCCGGGCGTCGTCGGCGCTCGCCGTGAAGTCCCACACGCGCCGGCCGCCCTCGTCGGCCGCGCCCGCGACGTCGACCGAACGCGGCTGGTCTGCGGGCGAGAGCAGGTACGAGGCGCTCGCGCCGAGCGCCGGCTGGAGCTCCCGCGCCTCGATCTTGCCGTCGAGGTCGGGTAGACAGCCGAGGACGCCCGGGCCCGACGCCGCACCGGTCGGTGTCCGGTTCTCGCCGCACGCGGCCATCGCGAGCATGGCCACGAGCGTGGTGCAGCGCAGCATGCGGCGGTCAGAACGCATAGACCAGCCTCACGCGGATGAGCTGCGCCGGGCGCGCGCCGAGCCGCAGCGTGGGGTTGTCGAGGCCGGCCAGGGGGAACAGGACCGCGTGCTCGAGCGCGGCCGAGAGCCCGTCGCGGCTCTGGTACACGAGGGTGGGGTCGATCTCCACGCCGAGGGGCCGCTGCCCGCCGGGCGCCGAGCGCTCTTCCATCGCGAAGGAGGCCACGGCGGCCAGGCTCGCCGACAGCGTCCCGACGTCCGCGGAGGCCAGCCGCACCCGCATGTGCGGTCGCACGTACAGCGCGTCGGTCACCGTGCCGACGATCTCGCGCCAGAGGATCCGGTCGATCCGGTAGTCCGTGTGGAAGCGGAAGTTGTCGACCCGCGCGTCCCGCGGCGGGATGGTCTGCGCCCCGTCGAGGTCGCCGGCCTGGGGCGCGCGCGCGGCCGGATCCGGGTAGACGCCGAACCCCGGCGCGGGATCGCCGCTGGCGTAGCCGGCGTCGATGCCGGCGCCGAGGCGATCCTCGGGCGCCCCGAGCTCGCTCTCGAGCGCGGCCCCGAGCTGCCTCGTCTCGACCGGCTTCGGCAGGAGCACGCCCGGGATCAGAGAAGGCTGATCGATGCCTCCCAGGATCGCGGCGAGCTCGAGCTCGATCCGGGCGGCGGGACCCACGACGCGCAGCCAGCCGTCGAGGGCGGTGGCGCGCAGGCCGCGCGCCATCGAGACCTGGCTCGAGGGGCCGGGCTCCGCGACCGGCAGGTAGCTCGCCGGGACGTCCTCGTCCTGCCAGCGGTGGGATACGTACGCGCCGTAGTCGATCGTCCACTTGTCGGCGCGCCGTCGCCGGTCGAGCGAGGCGTCGGTGCGGTAGCGCAGCATCGCGAAGGTCACCGTGCGCGCGTCGTCCGCGGGATCGAGGTCCACCGTCCGGGTGGCCACGCGCCGCGCCGCGTAGGGCCCGCTCGCCGAGAAGTCGTAGGCGAGGGCGAAGATGTGACCGAAGAGCGGCGTGAGGAACGCGACGCGATCGGCCGAGTCGCCGGAGTCGCAGTCGGCGCAGTCTCCGCCGTTGGCGAGCATGCCGAGGCCCCAGTGCGAGCCCGTGCGCCCCGCGACGAGGACGCCGACGGGGGTGAGCGCCTCGCCGTAGGCGCGCTTGATGCGAAGCGCGCCGTCGGGCGACCGCTGCGAGCTCGTGGCGGCGGGCGTGCCCTCCGGCAGCGAGCCGAGGCCGACGTTGTCGAGCGCGTCGAGGCGCACCTTGACCGCCACCCCGGCCCCGGGCGCGTAGAACGCAAGGTCCGTGCGCAGGCGCAGGTCGGCGTGCGAGAGCCACTGCGAGGTGGGATCCGACGTCGCCACCGGGAAGAGGGGGCGCCCCGACGGGTCGAGGCCGCGATCCAGGTCGAGGTTGTACAGGCCCTCGGCGCGGACCCGCATGGCGCCGTGGAGCTCGAACGACGTCTCCTGGTGCGCGCGGATGTCCTGCCCGATGTCGGTGAACCCCGTCGCGTGGGCGGTGCCTCGCCCGAGCCCCCAGCATGCTGCAGCGCAACATGCGAGCCGCAGTCCCGCCCGCGCGCGCGTCCTTCGGCGCGTGCCCGTCGCGAGCCCGGTCACTGCGGGCTCCGCGGCGGGTGGAACCCGCGGAGGAAGCGAAGGAGGTCGTGCGTCGAGGCCGCCTCGGCCTCCATCATCGGGAAGTGGCCGCAGCGCGGATAGACGACGAGCTGCGCGTCGGGCAGGTCGCGCACGAGGCGCTCGCCGACCCGCAGCGTGGCGACGCGATCCTCGCGGCCCCACAGCAGGAGCGCTGGCTGCTTGACCTCCCGGTAGCGGGCCTCGACCTCGGCGTAGCGCTGGCCGCGCACCGCCGCGAGAGCCGCCGCCCGGGTGCCGGGCCGGTCGAGCGAGCGCTCGATGTCCTCCATCAGACGCTCGGGCAGCCGCGATGGGTCGAAGAAGGCCAGCGCCATGCGATCGTCCGGGCGCTCGTCGTAGAAGAGCGAGAAGAGCGCCTCACCGACCCCGGGCGCGCGCGCCCAGAGGAAGAACGAGGGGAGCTGCTCCTCGTAGACCCACGCGTCGTAGAGGGCGAGGCCACGCACACGGGCCGGTGCCCGCAGGGCCATCTCGAGGGCGACCGAGCTGCCCCAGGAGTGAGCGACGACGGCGGCGTCCTCCACGCCGAGCTGCGACAGGACGTCGAGGACGAGCCGCGCCTGCTCTGCGGGCGAATAGTCGCCGACGGGACGGTCGGTCCAGCCGAAGCCCTTGAGGTCGAGCGAGATGACCCGGTAGCCAGCGCGGGCGAGCGCGGGCTGGACGCGGTCCCACGTCTCGAGCGACGAAGCGAACCCATGCAGGAGCACGAGCGCCGGGCCCTGGCCGGTGTCGCGGACCCTCACTCGCGCGCCGCGCGCCTCGCGGAAGGTCGCCTTGGCGGGCTCGCCGGGCATGGGCCCCTGGTGGAAGCCGACGCAGCCGACGGACAGGGCCGCGAAGAGGGCCGCCGTCGCCGGGAGGTGATGCAGGGCCGTCACGGCGTCAGCCTCCGGACCTCGCTCGCGAGCGTGAACTCCTCGAGCGGCTCGTTGTCGCGAGAGGACACGATGCCCACGGTGCCGTAGCACTCGCCCTCGAACGTGAAGGTGCGAATGGTCGTCACTTGCAGGCCAATGGTGCGCTGCAACACGGTCCGGACGCGCTGCACCGGGAACTCGCCGTAGGGCGTGGCGAGGACCCCGTTCGCGTCGACGAGCGAGTCGTAAGCCTCGTTGTAGAAGAGCGTGGCGCCGAGGATGCGCCCGGTCACCATCGTGCTGGTGGTCCACCGCGCGCCGGCTCGGAGCGGGAACTGCAGCACGACGACCGGCGGCGCGTAGTGGATCTCGGTCGCCGCGGGGCCGTCCGCTGGCGACACCACGCCGAGCAGCGAGAGGGCCTCCTCAGTCACCTGGAAGACGCCGAGCAGGTCCTGGGTCTGCGAGAGCCGCGTGGCATAGGAGGCGGTCGGGTATCGCGCCGCGAACCACTGGCCGGCGGGCGCGACCGTCACCGTCTCGACGCGCTCGTCGCCCGGCAGCATCGCCGACAGGTCCCAGCGCCGGGTCCCGTCGGCCTGCCGCTGGCCCGCCGTGCTCACCGTCACGCCCAGGCCGACGCGGAACGGGGCGCGCAGGTCCGGGCCCAGGGTCACCTCGCGGCGCTCGATGACGCCGTCGTGGTTCGTGCAGGCGGGCGCGGCGTCCGGAGGCAGCGAGGTCCGCCCGTCGGTCCCGGAGTCGGCGCGCACCGCGCCGTCGCGCTCGGGGCGCGCCGCGTCCGCGGGGCCACCGGCCGGGCCGGGGGCGCAGGTGCCGTCGATGCGGCACGTGCCCGAGGCGCAGTCGGCGCTGACACGACACTCGCGCTCGTGGGCGGAGCACGCGAGGGACGCGCACGCGAGGGTCGTGGCCACGAGGACGAGGAACCGCACCATCA
Organism: uncultured Myxococcales bacterium; assembly: GCA_964593795.1. Taxonomy (GTDB): domain Bacteria; phylum Myxococcota_A; class Polyangia; order JAHFDS01; family JAHFDS01; genus JAHFDS01. The sequence goes on from CAZQJC010000095.1 coordinate 67,673, forward strand.
CACCATCATCGCCGGATCCGGGTGCGCCGTGCCGACGGTCGTCGTCTGGCCGCTCGTTCGCGGCTCCCCCAGGCGGAGCGCCGGCAGCACGATCGCGAGGTGCAGGAGCGCCAGCAGGCCGAGGGGCGCGGAGGTCCCGTAGGGTGCCAGCGCGCCGGCCGCGATCGGCAGGACCGCTCCGCCGAGCTGCCCCACGAGGACGAGGAGCCCGAGCGCCGCGCCGATGCGCGCCGGGCCGATGCCCGGGAGCTCGAGCGGCAGCGACAGGAGCAGGGGAGCCACCGCGCCACCGCCCACGGCGGCCACGAGGAGGAGGCCGAGGTGGCTCGGCGCCAGGGCCAGCGCGCCGAGCGCGAGCGCCGCGACCGTGGGGCCCACGACGAAGAACAGCCGCCGAGTCCCGAGCCGATCCGAGAGCCAGGGCCCGAGCGCGTTCGCGATTGCTGCGGCGCACAACCAGGCCGCGAGCGCCGTCCCCACCCGGCTCGCCGGCATGCCGCCCTCCAGCAGGGCCCGCGGCAGGACGCCGAGCGCCGCGAGGTAGCTGCCGAACAGCAGAAAGTGCATCACCGCGACGAGCCGCAGCCCGCGGTGCCGGGCGAGGATCGCGAACGCGCGCAGCGGCGCCCCGTGCCCCCCCGCGCCGGCCACCTGGCGGTCCCGCGCCAGGAGGAGCCATCCGAGCGCGGCGAGCCCGAGGCACCCCGCGATGAGGAACGTCAGCGGGCGCCAGCCGCCGACGGCGCTGGCGAGGGGGGCGGCGGCGAGCAGCATCGAGGCCGTGCCGAGGGTGTAGGCGAGAAGCGCCAGGCCGTTGGCCCGCGCCACGCGCTGCGCGGGCAGGTGAGCCGCGAGGAGCTTGGGGATCGCCGGGGAGCAGAGCCCCACGTGGATCCCGAACGCCAGCATCGCGAGCGCGAGCGACCACGGGCCGACGGCCAGCGCACGGGCGACACACGCGAGCGCGCCGAGGACGAGGGCCGCTCCGGCCACGCGGCGCGGGCCCAGGCGATCGACGAGAGCTCCGCCCACCGGGGCCGACAGCGCGATGCCCAGGGACGCAGCGCCCCAGACCACTCCGCCCATCCCGTGCGACAGCCCGAGCTCGCCGGCGACGCGGGGCAGGAGCGGAGGCAGCGAGGACCAGCCGAGGCCCCCTCCCACTCCGTGGGCGAGGGCGCAGGCGAGGAGCGCACGAGTGGGAGCGGCGGGGGACGTCATCGCGGAACCTCCTCGATGTTGCATCGCAACAATCGTGGACTGGATCTATGCCGCCGAGACGGGAGTGTCAAGAGCAATTGTTGCGGCGCACCAATCCGAGGGGCTGTAGACTCGTCACCAATGGCCATCCTGTTCAAGAAGTACCCGAACCGTCGCCTGTACGACACGACGCTGTCCCGCTACGTGACCCTCGAGGAGCTCGCGGAGACGATCCGCCGGGGCCGCGACGTCGTGGTCGAGGACGCGAACACCTCCGAGGACCTCACGCAGCAGACCCTCGCGCAGATCATCCTCGAGGGGCGGGGGGCGGCCCGCCTCCTCCCGGTGCCGCTGCTCGTCCAGCTCATCCGCCTCGGAGACGAGGCGCTGGCCGAGTTCATGGGCCGCTACGTCGCGTGGGCGCTCGAGGTGTACACGCGCGTCCGGCAGGGCATGCAGGCCCTGCCGTGGTCGCCGTTCGGTGGTGGCGGCGCGCTCAGCCTGGGCCTGCCCGCGGCGCTCTCGGGCCTCGCCGGCCCCTGGAGCAGCCCGCCCTCGCAGAGCGCGCCCCCGCCGGCGTCCCCGCCGCCGCAGGCCCAGCCCGTCCCTCCACCGCCTCCTGCACCGGTGGACGACCTGGCCGCGCTCCGCAAGGAGCTGGAGGCGCTCAAGAAGCAGGTCGGCCGGAAGCCCCGCAAGAAGAAGGCCTGAGGATTCGTCGCAAGGACCCTCCATCCGTGCTCGCGCGCGGCGGTTCCCTTTCGAAATGTTGCGCTGCAACATTTCGCCTTGACACCACGAGGGCTCGGACCTAGGTTGCTCTTGCGCCGATGTTGCGGTGCACAACAAAGGAGACCGAGATGGCGAACGAGACGAAGACCAGCGCCCCTGCGGGCAAGGCGATGCCGGGGACCGAGCACTTCCAGGCGATGATGGACGAGTGGGCGCGGTTCGAGCAGAAGGGGCTCGAGCAGGCCCGGCAGGCGGTCGAGGAGCTCTCGCGCATGGCGCAGGCGAGCCTCGCGTACAGCGCCCAGCTCTCGGCCGAGTGGCGCCGGCTCTCGCTCGAGGGCGCGCGTCGCGCAGGCGAGGCGGCGGGGCAGAACCCCTTCCTCCCGAAGGCCTAGCGAAAGAGGGGCCATGCGCGCACCGACCCCCAAGGACACCATCCACCGGGAAGGCACGGCGGCCCTGTACCGCTTCCGCGCCCCGGCCGGGCAGTCGCCGGCCGGGGGCAGCGGGGCGGCGCCCGTGCTGCTCGTTCCCTCGCTCATCAACCGCTGGTACGTCCTCGACCTGCGAGAGGGCGGCAGCCTCGCCGGTGCCCTCGCCGCGTCGGGGCTCGACGTGTACTGCCTCGACTGGGGTGTCCCCGAGGACGAGGATCGCTACCTGACCTGGGAGGACGTCCTCGGCCGCCTGCGCCGCGCCTCTCGAATGGTGCAGCGCAACACCGGCGCCGCGAGGGTGTCGATGGTGGGCTACTGCATGGGCGCCACCCTGTCCGGCATCCACGCCTCGCTGCACCCGGAGTCTCTCGCGGGGCTCGTGAACCTGGCGGGGCCGTTCGACTTCTCGGGCGCCGGCCTGCTCGGGCGAATGACGGACCCTCGCTGGTTCGACGTCGACGCGATCGCCGCGGCGGGCAACATCGGCGCCTCGCAGATGCAGAGCGGGTTCCTCGCCCTGCGGCCGACCCAGAACCTCGCGAAGTGGGTGGGCCTCGTCGACCGCGCGAACGACGCGTCGGCGCGGGACTCGTTCGAGGCCCTCGACGCCTGGGCGTCGGACAACATCCCGTTCCCCGCGGCCGCCTACGTGACCTACATCCGCGAGCTGTACCAGCAGAACCGTCTCATCGCCGGGACGCACCACGTCGGAGGCCGCCGGGTAGACCTCTCGCGCATCACGTGCCCGTTGCTCACGATCGCCGCCGAACGGGACGCGATCTGTCCGCTCGCGGCGGCCGGAGGTCTCGAGGCGTGCGCGTCGAGCACCGTCAAGGACCGCCTCATCGTGCCAGGCGGCCACGTCGGGGCGGTGGTGGGCTCGCGGGCGAGCCGTGTCCTGTATCCCGAGCTCGCGCGCTGGCTTGCGGCGCGCTCGGCCACCGAGACCTCGAAGGAGAGACCGCATGCGACTGCCTGACCTCAAGATCATCGTGACGGGCGCAGGCTCCGGGATGGGCGCGCACTTCGCGCGTCAGCTCCACGCCGCAGGGGCCCGCGTCGCCGCGGGCGACATCAACGAGGGGGCGCTCGAGGCGCTCCCGGTGGGCATCGCCCGTCGCCGGCTGGACGTCAGCGACGAGGCGGACGTCACGTCGTTCGTGGACTGGTCCGCGGGCGAGCTCGGCGGGCTCAACGGCCTCGTGAACAACGCCGGCATCCTCCGCGACGGCCTGCTCGTCAAGCGCGACTCGAGGACCGGCGAGATCCGGAGGCTGTCCCTCGCGGACTGGAACGCGGTGATCGCGGTCAACCTCACGGGCGCGACGCTGATGGTGCGCGAGGTCGTCGCCCGCATGCTGGCGTCGGACAGCCGGCCGGGCGTGATCGTCAACCTCTCGTCGATCGCTCGGCACGGCAACCGCGGGCAGTCGAACTACGTGTCGGCGAAGGCGTCGCTCGCGGCCAACACCCTGACGTGGGCGCGGGAGTTCGCGCCGCACGGCATCCGCGTGGGCGCCGTCGCGCCCGGCATGATCGAGACCCCGATGACGCAGGGCATGCACGGCAAGGCAAGGGATGCCCTGGTCGAGCGTATTCCGGTCGGCCGGATCGGCGTGCCGGAGGACATCTGGCAGGCCGTGCGCTTCGTCCTCGAGTGCGACTACTTCAACGGCCGCACCCTCGACGTCGACGGCGGGCTCTCGATGTGAGGGCCGCCGCCTGGCCGGGTGCGAGGAGCCTCTGCTGTGCGCCCTCGGTCGTGTTGCTCCTGGGGCTCGGCGGCTGCGGCGCTGGTGCGGTGCAACACGAGGCGGGTGAGGGGGGCACGGAGCCGGCACCACGAGCGGCGACGGATGGGGCGGGCCAGGGGCGGGCGCAGGCCTCTGGGGCGCCGGACGGCGCCGGCAACGGGCCTTGTGGCCCGGCCTCCCGGGCCGGCCGGCAGGAGGTCCTGTGCGGTGAGGTCCGGTTCGTCGTGAGCTCACCCGGCGCGTGCCCCTCCCGCGGGTACGGGCTCGTCCTCGACCTGCACGGCTACGGGATGACGGCGGAGGACGAGGAGGCCCACACGCGCCTCGCGGGCCTCGGAGGCGCGCGCGGGTACGTCGTCGTCCAGCCGAGCGCCCCGGGGTGGCCCGCGTCGTGGGAGCGGCCCGAGCGCCTCGACCTGCACCCCCACGACGCCACGGTGTGGGCGTTCGTCGAGACCACCGCCAGGCGCCTGTCGATCCCTCCGTCGCGCGTCCACGTCGTGGGCTTCTCCCAGGGAGCGCTCGTGGCGTTCCGCCTGCTGGCCGCGCACGGAGGCGAGATCGCGTCGGTCGTCGCGGTCGCGGGCGCGGACGCGCTCGATCGCCTGCCGGCCCGGCCCCTGCCGGTCCTCTACGTCCACGGCCGACTGGATCGCGTGGTGCCGTACGCGGTCCTCGGCGCCGTGGAGGCCGCCACCACCGCCGCGTGGTCCCTCGGCCCCGCGGAGCCTGCGCCCCCCGCCGCTTCGAGCAGCCTCGTGGTGCGCCGCACCATGGCGGGGGTCGCGGTCGAGCTCCTGTCGCACGACCTCCTGGTGGACCTCGCCGGCCCCCTCGGCGGTCACTGCTGGCCCGGGCCGGCCGGGCCACTGCCGTTCCGCTGCAGCGGGGACGCTCAGCCGGACGTGTCGGTCCTCGCGCTGGATCGCTTCGACGCGCAGGCGCGCTGATCCGGCCGCGCGTCGCGGGCTACAGCCCGACGATGCGTGCGAGGAGCGCGTAGCAGGCAGCACCCACCAGTCCCGCCGCCGGAATCGTGAAGATCCAGGCCCAGACGATGCGGCTCGCGAGACCCCACCGGATGCCGCGCACCTTCGTCGTCGACCCGACGCCGACGATCGCGCCGGTGATGGTGTGCGTCGTGGACACCGGGACGTGCAGGTGAGTCGCCACGAACAGGGTCACGGCGCCGGCGACCTCGGCGCAGAAGCCGCCGACCGGCTTGAGCCGCGTCAGGCCCATGCCCATCGTGCGGACGATGCGCCAGCCGCCGAACGCGGTGCCGAGCGCCATGCACGTGTAGGACGCGAGCGTGATCCAGAAGGGGATCGTCTTCGAGTCCGCGGGCAGATGACCTCCGGCGACCAGCACGGCGACGATGATGCCCATGGTCTTCTGCGCGTCGTTGCCGCCGTGGCCGATCGAGTACGCGGCCGCGGAGATGAGCTGCCCGATGCGAAAGGTGCGATCCACACGCTGCGGCCGCATCTTCCGGAAGAGCCAGAACACCGCGACCATGATGATGTACCCGAGCCCGAAGCCGATGAGCGGCGCCGCCAGGATGAACTCCACGGTCTTGATGACGTTGCCGCGCTCGAGCATGGCGAAGCCGGCGTGAGCGATGCCCGCGCCGCCGACGCCGCCGATGAGGGCGTGCGACGAGCTCGAGGGCAGTCCCCACCACCAGGTGAGCAGGTTCCAGACGATGGCGCCGAGCAGGCCCGCCATGACGACGTACACGAAGGCGTGGTCGCTCGGGTTGATCTTGATGATCTTCGAGATCGTGCGGGCGACACCCTCGCCGAAGATCGCGAGCGCGACGAAGTTGACGCCGGCGGCCCACAGGACCGCGACGCGGGGCGAGAGGACCCGCGTCGAGACGACGGTCGCGATCGAGTTCGCCGCGTCGTGGAAGCCGTTGATGACGTCGAAGGCCAGCGCGCAGACGATCGTGATGATGACGACGACGTTGGCGTCCATCACGCGTTCTCGAGGACGACACCCTCGATGATGTTCGCGACGTCCTCGCATCGGTCCGTCGCGTTCTCGAGGTTCTCGTAGATCTCCTTCCACTTGATGACCGCGATCGGGTCCTTCTCCTCCTTGAAGAGGCGGGCCACCGCGCGGCGGAGGATCGCGTCCGCCTCGTTCTCGAGGCGGTTGATATCGATGCACTTGCGCAGGAGCGCGTCGGGTTGCTTGAGGTTGCGCAGCCCCTTGCAGGCTCCCTCGACCTCCTGCGCCGCGCGATAGAGGACGTCGGCGAGGTCGCGGACCTCGGGCGTCATCACGGTGAGCTCGTAGAGCGTGATGCGCTCGCTCGCCGCCTCCACGAAGTCCATGATGTCGTCCATCTTCGTGATCAGGCGGTGGATGTCGTCGCGCTCGATCGGCGTGATGAACGTGCGATGGAGCGCCTCCACGCAGCGGTGCGTGATGACGTCCGTCTCGTGCTCGATGTCCTGGATGCGCCTCGCCTTGGCCTCGATGTTCGCGGCGGTGGCGACGAGCGACGTGAACTCCTTGCAGCCCTCGACGGTCAGGCGAGCGTGCTGTTCGAAGAAGTCGAAGAAGCTCGTTTCCTTGGGCAGGAGTCGTCCGAACATGCGCCCCGTCTACCATGACGGGTGATGTGCGCGGAAGTGACGATCCGGTGACGGTGCGGCGGCTTGCCGCGGTGGGCCTCAGGCCGACGCCGAGCGTGGTCCCTCGGCGCGCGCCTTTCGCGCGAGATCTGCGATCTCCGCGTCGAGGATGCCCTTCTTGCGGTCCGCGAGCGCGGTGAAGCCCGCGTAGACCAGGTCGAGCTCACTCGGTGACAGCGGGATGCCGAGGTCCTCGCAGCGCTTGCGCAGGGCGTGGCGGCCGCTGTGCTTGCCGAGGACGAGGCGGCTCTCGGGCACACCCACCGACTGTGGGTCGATGATCTCGTAGGTGCTCCTGTCCTTGAGGTAGCCGTCCTGGTGGATGCCCGCCTCGTGCGCGAAGGCGTTCGCCCCGACGATGGCCTTGTTGGGCTGGACGCCGAAGCCGACGATCTGCGACAGCCGCTGGCTGGTCGGGAAGAGGAGCTCGGTCCGGACCGCGGTGTGCTGCGGGAGCACGTCGCGCCGGGTCCGCAGGATCATGACGATCTCCTCGAGCGAGCAGTTGCCCGCGCGCTCGCCGATGCCGTTGATGGTGCACTCGACCTGGCGGGCGCCGGCCTGGATCGCGGCCACGGAGTTCGCGACGGCGAGGCCGAGGTCGTCGTGGCAGTGCACGCTCACGATCGCGCGGCCCGCGAGCGCCCGGACGACGCGGCCGATGAGCGCGCCGTACTCGGCGGGGATGGCGTAGCCCACGGTGTCGGGGATGTTGACCGTGCCAGCGCCCGCGTCCACCACGGCCAGCGCGATGCGCTCGAGGAACTCCGGGTCGGTGCGCGCGCCGTCCTCGGCGGAGAACTCCACGTCGTCGACGTAGCGCCGGGCCAGCCGGACCGCGTCCACGGCCTCGTCGAGCACCTGCGCCTCGGTCTTCTTGAGCTTGTGTCGCAGGTGGATTGCGCTCGTGGCGATGAACGTGTGGATGCGGGGGTTCTGCGCGGGGCCAAGGGCTCTGGCGGCGAGCTCGATGTCGGGCCGGCACGCCCGTCCGAGCGCGCACACGCGCGCCCAGGGGAAGGTGCGCGCGATCATGGAGACCGCCTCGAGGTCGCCCTCGGAGGCGATGGGGAACCCGGCCTCGAGGACGTCGACGCCGAGATCCACGAGGGCCGAGGCGAGCTCCACCTTCTCGGAGACGGTCATGCTGCAGCCGGGCGACTGCTCGCCGTCGCGCAGCGTGGTGTCGAACACGTAGACGCGATCGCTGTCCGAAGGGCTCATGCGCGAATCATGGGCGAGGCGGTCGGATATGCGAAATCTATAGTCATGCGAATGTCCATGAGTTCTGCTCATGGTATAAGCGCGGCTCATGAATCTCGAGCTGCGTGATCTGCACGTGTTCCTGACCGTGACGACCGAGCGCAGCTTCTCGCGCGCGGCCGAGCGCCTCCTGCGGACGCAGCCCGCCGTGTCCCTCGCCCTGCAGCGCCTCGAGGCCGAGGTGGGCGAGAAGCTCATCGATCGCTCGGCGCGGACGCTGGTCCTGACCGACGCGGGTCAGACCGTGCTCGCCTACGCGAGGCGCTTCCAGAGCCTGCGCGGCGACCTCGAGAACGCGCTCGCGGAGCTGCGCGATCTGTCGGCGGGGCGCCTCGTCATCGGGGCGAACGAGTCGTCGACCCTGTACCTCCTCGGGCACGTGGAGCGCTTCCGCCGCTCCTACCCGCGGGTCAAGGTCGAGATCCGTCGCAGCCTGTCGAGCAAGATCCCGACCGAGCTCACCGAGGGCCGCCTCGAGCTCGGCGTGGTGAGCTACGAGCCCGCGAGCGAGGGGCTCGCCTCGAGCGTGCTCTACACGGACTCGCTCGCCTTCGTGGTGGCGCGCGAGCACCGGTTCTCAAGGCGGCGCGTGGTCTCGATCGAGGAGCTCGGGCTCGAGACGTTCATCGCGCACAACGTGACGTCGCCGTACCGTGCCCTCGTCATGGCCGAGTTCCAGCGCCACAAGGTGCCGCTCAACATCGACGTCGAGATGCCGACGATCGAGTCGATCCGCCGCTGCGTGCAGGCCAACCAGGGCGTCGCGTTCCTGCCGCGGATGTGCGTCGAGCGGGAGCTCGAGCAGAAGCTGCTCTGCGAGGTGCGCGTCAAGGAGCTGCGGGTGGAGCGGAAGATCCGCCTCGTCTATCCGGCGAACCGCACGCTGTCACACGCCGCGCGCGCGTTCCTGTCGGTCGTCCGATCCTGAGCGCAGCGTCACTCCACGGTCCACAGGCGCCCGTCGCGCCGGCGCACCAGGCGGCCGGCGCCGAGGCGATCGAGCTCCGCGCCGAGGTCGTGCAGCGTGTCGCGGAGGTGGGGCCTTCTGTCGAGGTGGCGCGGCAGCAGGCCCGCGTCCATGGCCAGCTCGAGGTCGGTCCTGGCGCTCTTTCGCTTGAAGCAGGCGTCGTCGATCATCGACTCGTCGACCATGAGCGCCGGCACCTCGGCGGCCTGCCGCGGCGCTCGGGCGGCGAGGCGGTCGGCGTCGAGCGCGTCGGAGAGGTCCGTCGCGGCAGTGACGCGCTTGGTCAGCGGCGCCCACCCGAACATCGTCTCGAGGTGCTTGAGCGCGGACGTGTGGTCGTGGACGGTGGAGCTCACCACCCCCTCGCGCACGTACGGGCCGATCGCCATCGCAGGCACGCGGAAGCCGAGCTGATCGAAGCCCTGGGCCGCGCGATCATCCTCCGTCCTCGGTGGCGCCACGTGGTCGAAGAACCCGCCGTGCTCGTCGTAGGTGACGACGAGCATCGTACGGCTCCACAGGGGCGAGGCAGCGAGCGCCTTGTAGATGCCGAGCAGGAACATCTGGCCGAGGATCGGGTGGTGCGGTGGGTGGTCGTCGTTGGCGCCGAAGGCCGGATCGATGTAGGTGACCGGCGGCAGCGTGCCGGCGCGCGCGGCGTCGAAGAACTCCTGCATGCGGCGCACGTTCGGCGCGTCCGACAGGCCCTTGACCAGCGCGAGCGCCGGCAGGTCCGAGAAGTAGTAGCCCCAGTCGACGCCCCGCTCGACCGCGCGGTGGAACACGCTCGGCCAGTCGAACTGGCCGCTCGGGGGGAACGTGTTGGCGGTCAGGCCGCTCGACTGGCCGGACATCCAGAACATGCGGTTCGGCCACGTGGGACCCATGACCGACGCGAACCACCGATCGAAGGTCGTGTAGCCGTCCGCGAGCGCCCACGAGATGGGCAGCTCCTCGCGCGTCTGGTAGCCGAGCACGTGCGGCTCGGCGCCGCTGTGCGCGTTCTGGTACGCGCGATAGAAGCCGTCGTTCGCGCCCAGGTCGAACTGCATGTGCGAGGCCGACCAGCTATGCGGCGGATCGGGCACGCAGTTGATCGTGCTGCGGTGCACAAGAGCCGGGGCGCCGGCGGCCGACGGGTTCGCCATGTCGGCGCGGAGGCCGTCCCCGGGCTTGCCCTCGAGCAGCGACCGCGCGCCGAAGTAGTGGTCGTACGAGCGGTTCTCCATGCACACGAGGATCACGTGCGTGATGGGCGGACCGCTCGGCTCGCCGTCACCGCCCGCGCCGCCGCCGGCAGGTGGGCCGCCGCCCGTCGCGCGCACGCGGTCGTCGCAGCCGAGGACGGAGGGAGCGATGGCCGCGGCGCCCCCGAGGACGCCGATCTTCTTGATGGCCTTGCGGCGGGTGATCACGGATCCAGGATAGCCCGTGTCGCGAGCGCCCGTGCGTGACGAACTCGTTACCTCGGCCAGGCCTTCTCGCGCGCGACTGGCCCCGTCGCGAGGTGCCAGCGCGCGTAGAACCGCGCGTGCTGCGCTTGCACGCCGCGGTGGCGCGCGTCGCCGCGCCACGCGTCGATGGCCGCCTCCGAGTCCCAGTACGACACCGTGATGCCCGCGCCGTCCGCGCCGCGCACGCTCTCGACCCCCAGGAACCCAGGCTGCTCGGCCGCGAGGCGCATCATCTCCTCGGCGGCGGGGCCGTAGCTCGCGTCGGCCGTGCGCTCGGAGAAGAAGACGACCATCCAGCGGCCCGGGGTGCCTTCCTCGGGCGCCGAGCCCGCCGCCACCTCGGCGCTTGCTGCGTTGCACCATGCCTCCATCGCCGGCAGGGCGAGGAGGGCGTCGACGTACGCGCGCGACGCGTCCGAGAGCTCCACGTCGTAGGTGCGAAACCGGGTGGCGACGGGCGAGAACATCGCGTCGGCGATGCTGAAGCGGCCGAAGAGGAACGGGCCGCCCTGCCCGAAGCGAGCGCGACAGTCGGCCCAGAGGGCCTCGATGCGGCCGACGTCCGAGGCCGCGGCCGGCAGGAGCTTGCGACGCGGGTAGCGGCGCGTCACGTCCATCGGGAGCGCCGCCCGGAGCGCGGCGAAGCCCGCGTGCATCTCGTGGCTCACCGCGCGGGCGATCGCGCGCGCACCGGCGTCGGACGGCCAGAGCGCGGGCACCCGCTCGGCGATCCACTCGCAGATCGCGAGCGACTCCCAGATCGCGAGGCCGCCTGTGAGGAGCACGGGGACCTTCGCGGTGGGCGAGAGCGCGCAGATGCGCGCCCTGAAGTCGTCCGCCTCGAAGCGGAGCTGGACCTCCTCGAACGGGAGGCCGGACTGCCTGAGGGCGAGCCAGGGGCGGAGAGACCAGGACGAGAGGTTCTTGTCCCCGATGACGAGCCGCGGATCCTCGGACACCGTCGCACCTCCACGCATTCGTGTATCCGGATGGTTCACGCGCCCCTCCGCACCGGGGCCTCGCCCACCTGCGATGCCGCGAGATCCCCGACCAGGCGTAGCGCCGCCTCGATGCGCGCGGACCACGGAAAGCCGCAGCTGATGCGGACGCAGCTCCCGAAGCGGCCACGCGCCGAGAAGATGGGGCCGGGCGCGACGGAGACGCCGCGCTCGAGCGCCTCGGCCTGCAGGCGCAGCGCATCCACCTGGCGCGGCAGCTCGACCCACAGGACGAAGCCGCCCCTCGGCTGGGAGACGCGGGTGCCCGCGGGGAAGCGGAGCGCGATCTCCTCGCGGAAGCGCTGCACCTGCTGCGCGAGGCGCGCGCGCATCGTGCGCAGGTGCCGGTCGTAGCCGCCCTTCGCGAGGTACTCGGCGACCGCCATCTGCGGCAGGGTCGGCGTGGCGAGCGTGGTCGAGCGCTTGCGCTGCTCGACGGCGCGCTGGTAGCGGCCCGGGACCAGCCAGCCGAGCCGGTAGCCCGGCGCGAGCGTCTTCGAGATCGAGCCGACGAGGAGCACGTGGCCGGTGGTGTCGAACGCCTTGGCCGGTCGCGGCCTCGCGCCGTCGAAGCCGAGGTCGCCGTAGACGTCGTCCTCGACGAGCGGCACGTCGTGGCGGGCGCACATGCGCACGAGCCGCTCCTTGCGATCGTCGGGCATGAGCGCGCCGAGCGGGTTGTCGTAGTTCGGCGAGCACACCACCGCTCGCACGCTCTTCGCGCGCAGCGTCGTCTCGAGTGCGTCGAGATCGAGGCCCGTGTCCGGCGAGCACGGCACGTCGAGCGCCTTGAGGCCCATCGACTCGAAGAGCTGCAAGACCCCGAAGTAGGTGGGCGAAGCGACCGCAACGGTGTCGCCCGGCCGCGCGACCGCGCCGAGCGCGAGGTGCAGCGCCTCGGTGGCGCCGACCGTGGGGATGAACTCGTCCTCGGGCAGCGGCGCTCCCCAGGTGGCCGAGCGCCGCGCGAGCTGTCGGCGCAGCGTCGCCACCCCCGCGACGCTCTCGTAGTGTGCGCCCGCCGTCGTGGCCTCCCGGGCGAGCGTGGCGAGCGTGCGATTGAGCGCGCGGATCGGGAGGAGATCGATGCCGGGCACCGCCGAGCCGAGCGGCACGACCGCGGGATCGCGCAGCGAGTCGAGGAGCGCGCGCACGCCCTCGAACACCGAGGGGCGCGACGGCACGACGACGAGGCGCGGCCGCTGCTGCGCGGGCGGCAGGGTCTCGCGGCGGCGCACGAAGTGCCCGCTCTTCGGGCGCGTCTCGACGAGGCCCTCGTTCTCGAGCTGCAGGTACGCGGCGAGCACGGTGGAGATCGACACGCTGCGATCGCGCGCGGTCTTGCGCACGGAGGGCAGGCGATCGCCGGGGCGCAGCGCGCCGCGGGAGATGAGGGCGCGCAGGTCGGCGGCGACCTGATCGTAGAGGTGGGCTGCTTCCTCCATGCCTCGAGGCTACCAGAGCGCGCTCGCAGAGATGGGTACAGATATTTTCGGTGTGAGCAGATCAGATGGAAACTGTACCTGCCTGACAGCGGGGGTCCTGAACCCTGGCAAGGCCGAGGCGCGCGCCCACAATGGAGGCCGTGAGCGTATCCTCCTCTCGACCCGTGTCGTCGCTCCCCGTCCCCTCGGTCGCTCCTGGCTCGCGCGCGGTGATCGGCCTGTGCCTCGTCGCCGTCTACGTGATCTGGGGCTCGACCTACCTCGCGCTCCGCTACGTCGTGGAGGGTATGCCGGCCCTGCTCGCCGGCGGCCTGCGCTACGTCAGCGCGGGAGTGATCCTCTACGTGGCGCTGCGCCTGCGGGGGGCGCCGCGCCCAACGCTGCGAGAGTGGGCCTTCTCGGTGCCGATCGGGGCGCTCCTGTTCCTCGTGGGCAACGGCTTCGTCGCGCTGGCAGAGAAGGACGTCGCCTCGGGTCTCGCGGCCACGATGTGCGCGGCCATGCCGGTCTTCGTGGCGGCGCTCGTCGCGCTCTCGGGCGAGCGGCCGACCTTGCGCGAGTGGGGCGGCCTGCTGCTCGGCTTCGGTGGTGTGGCGCTCATGAGCCTCGGGGATCTGCGCGCGACGCCGCGCGCCGGCATCCTGCTCGTCCTGGCGCCCATCGGCTGGGCGATCGGCTCGGTCCTCTCGCGGCGCCTGCCGCTGCCGCCCGGCTTGCTCTCGGCCGCCACGCAGATGATCACCGGCGGCGTCGTGCTCGGCGTGGCGGGCCTGCTCACGGGAGAGCGCTGGCCCGAGGTCGTGCCGGCGCGCGCGATCGGCGCGCTCGTGTACCTCGTGATCGCCGGCTCGATCGTGGGGTTCTCGGCGTACTCGCACCTCCTGCGGCACGCGCGGCCCGCGACGGCGACGAGCTACGCCTACGTGAACCCGGTGCTGGCCGTGCTCCTCGGGGCGGCGCTCGCCGGCGAGCACCCGGGGCCCTCCACTCTGCTCGGCGGCGTGCTCGTGATCGGGGGCGTCGCCCTGGTCCTCGGCCGCCGCCGCTAGCTTGGCCAGCGCCGGCTCCGTGCGCGGCGTGACCCGAGGCGCGGTACGCTGCGGGGGGTGCTCCGTCGAATTCGCCTGGGCGCATGGGTCGTGGGGGCGCTCGTGGCGCTCGCGATCGACGCGCACGCCCAGCCCATGCAGGTCTTGGTGCGGCTCGACGGGCGCGCCTCAGAGCCCCTCCTCGCGCGAGTACGTGGCCAGTCGAGCGATCTGCCGGTCGTGCTCGAGGTGCAGCGTGGTCCCCTCGAGGGGTCGCTGCGCGAGCAGATCGTGGCCGCGGCGGACCTCGCGCGCTCGCGCGGGGCGCGGGCGATCGTGTGGTTCGTGGCGGCCGATCGGGAGGTAGTCGTCCACGTGATGGAGCCGGGCGCCTCGCGGGTCCTCGTGCGCCGCGTCGCCGCGGAGGAGGCCGGGGCGCGGGGGCGCTCGGCGATGCTCGAGGCGTCCGCGGTCGTGGTCAGGGGCGCGCTGCGCGCGCTGTCGGCCGGCGGCGAGATCGGCGTCGTGGTGACGGCGGCGCCGGAGCGCTCGGAGCCCCCTGCGCGGCCCTCGCCACCGCCGCCCGTCGTCCCGCCGCTGCCCGCCGTCCCACCGCCGGTCGTCCCACCGCCGGCCCCCGCCCGCGCTGCGTGGGCGCTCGAGGCGTCGGGCCAGCTCGTGGCCGATGGTGCAGTGCAACATGCGGGGCTCGGCGCGCGGCTCGAGCGGCGCTTCGGGCGGCTGTCGCTGGGCGTCTTTGGCGCCACGGGCCCGGCCGCGGGCCGGGACGACGGGCGCTCGGTGGTCGAGCTCGCGCGGCACCAGGGGGCCGGCGTCGCCGGCTTCGCGCTGGTGGAGGGTGACCTGCGCCTCTCGCTCGGCCTCGCGGGCGGTGTCGTCGCGTATCAGCGCTCGACCACGGTGGTGCGCGGCCTCCAGGCGACGCCGGGCAGGACGACGTTCGCGGGCCTCGTGGCTCCGGAGGTGCGCCTCGGGATCCGCCTCGCGGGTCCGTTCGGCCTGGTCGTGTGGGCCGCCGCGGACGTGGTCGCGGGCGCGCCCGAGCTCGTGTACGAGACCGCGGCCGGGGTCGAGGTGCGGGACCGGCTCTGGGTCGTGCAGCCGCGCGGGGGGCTCGGCGTCGCGATCGAGGGGCCATGAGGGGTGCGCTCGAAAATCGACTGGGACCCGCCACCCCGGTTGACCCGATTCGCCCCCAGGCTCCCTCCTTCTCCCCAAGACCGACATGAGCACGTCGGCCGAGGACGACCGCATCGGGAGGGCGGCGCGCGGAGATCGCGCGGCTGCGTCCGCGCTCGCGGCCGAGCTGTTGCCACGCGTGCGCAACCTGGTGAGATATCTCGTGCGAGGCGATGCAGAGGTGGACGACATGGCCCAGGAAGCGCTGATCGCGATCTTGAAGGGGCTCCCCACGTACCGTGGAGAGGGCAGCTTCAAGTCCTGGTCGGACCGCATCGTGGCGCGCACCACGTTCGCCTACCTCAAGCGCAAGCGCGCCGACGTGAGCGAGGCGGCGGAGGCCGCCACGGAGCTCGAGCCGCCCGCGGCCCCGGGGCGCGGCGACGACTACGTGGCGCGGCGCCAGCTCGCTCGCGTGCTCGACCGGTTGCCGACCGAGCAGCGGCACGCCATCGTGCTGCACCATTGCATGGGCCTGTCCGTGCCCGAGGTCGCCGAGGCCCTCGGCGTGCCCTTCGACACAGCCAAGAGCCGAATCCGCCTCGGCATGGCGAGCCTGCGTACGAAGCTGGAGGAGACGTGAGCGCCAGGGACGACGAGCTCGCGCGCCTGCTCGACCTCGAGGGAGCCGGCCCCGCGTCTGCCATCGCGGAGGCGCGCGCCGCCGCGATGGTGGAAGCCGCGCTCGTCGGTGCGGGCTTCGCCCCCCCGGCATCCGTGAAAACGGATGCGTCAAGGCGCATGCATCTGCGCAGGCCGTTCTGGCTGGCGCTCGGCGGGGTGTTCGCCGCGGGCCTCGCGACGGCCGCGTACCTCGGCACGCGCGGCGCTGCTCGGACGGATCGCCCCTCGTCCGTGACGCCCCTGCCGGCGCCGCCGCCGGCCGAGGCGCCGACGGATGCGGCCCCCGCGCTGGTCCCTGCGCCGCCCGCCCCGGTCGAGCCCGAGGCGCCCTCGCGTCCGGGGCCGCGCCCCGCCCGCAGAGAGGTCGACGAGTGGCTGGCGCGAGCGAACGCCCTGCGGGGGCAGAGGCGCTGGACGGCGGCGGACGCGCTCTACGCGCGCGTCGCGAAGGCGGCCCCGCGCACGGCCGCCGCGCACGTCGCGCTCGTGGCGTCGGGGACGCTGCACCTCGAGCACCTCGGCGATCCGGCCGGTGCGCGCCAGCGCTTCCGGGCGGCCCTCTCGGCGAGGCAGGAGGGCGCCGTCGCCGAGGAGGCCCGCTTCGGTCTCGCCGAGGCGGCCCGCCGCACCGGCAACGTCCGCGCCGAGGCGGCCGCGCTGCGCGAGCTCGTGCGCAGGCACCCCGCCTCGCCCCTCGTGCCCCGGGCCCAGAAACGCCTCGGAGAAATCGCCCCGGCGCGTTGACCCGATCCGCCCGGCCCCGCGCTCCTTCAAGATGAGAGCGATGAGGACGACCGGCCCGATGGTGGCATTCCCCTTCCCGCACCGGCCTGGCCGGTGGGCGCTCTCACTTCTCCTGCTCTGGGGCCCTGCCTGCGCGGCCCGCGACACCGTGGCCAGCGCGACCGGTCCCGCCGGCCTCGGGGGCGCCGGAGCGGCTGGGATGGCAGGCGGAGCCGGCACGGGCGCGACCGGTGGGGCCGGGGTGGGCGGCCAGACCGAATACTGCCAGGGCTCGGGGCCGCCGATCGTCGTCGGTGACACGCAGACGCTCGGGCCCGCGGCCTGTGGCGGCCGGGTCGCCGAGCGGACGTTCCGCTTCGCCGTGTGCACGTGCGAGGGCTACACCACCAGCACCGCCCTCACGACGGACTCCTTCGACAGCCGGCAGGGGCCCTGGGCGCCCGGGCACAGCGGCGGCTCGGTGGGCACGAACGGCGCCCTCGATTCGAACGCGGCGCTCCAGATCGGCGGATCGCTGTGGGTCTCGGGGGCCGCCGGCGTGCGCGCCGCCGTCCGCCTCGACGTGGCGGCCGATCTCCAGGACGCGGGCCCGCTCTTCGGCGGAGGGCAGGTCGATATTCGTAGAGACGCATATGTGGCCGGCGACGTCACGCTCGGCTCGCTGGGCGTGGCGGGACGACTCGTCGTGCCCGCAGGGCGCACGATCTCGGCGCCGGCGGGGACCGTCGCGAGCACCTCGCGCGCGGAGGTGCGGGTCGCGCCGCCGTGCGCCTGCGGGGCGAGCGACCTCGTGGACCTCGCGGCGTTCGTCGCCGCGCACCGCACCGACCACGACAACGCGCGGATCGGGCTCGACCCCACGCGCCTCGCGCGGCTCTCGGGGCCGACCACGCTGGAGCTACCCTGCGGGCGCTACTACGTGGACGCCATCGGCGGCGACGGGGCGCTGACCCTGCGCATCGGCGGGCGCACGGCGCTCTTCGTCGGTGGCAACGCCGACCTCCGTCGCGCCTTCCACGTGGAGCTCGCCCCCGGGGGCGAGCTCGACCTCCTCGTTGCGGGGACGCTCTCCGCCGCGGACGAGCTGCGCCTCGGCGCCCCGGAGCAGCCGGCGAGGGCGCGCCTCTACGTGGGCGGCGCCGGGACGCTCGCGCTCGCGGGCGGCACGCTCCTCGGTGGCAACCTCTACGCACCGGGATCGGAGCTGCAGCTCTCGGCCGGGGCCGAGGTGTTCGGCTCGCTCTTCGTGCGGCGCCTCGTGACGAGCGCGCCGCTGACCGTGCACTACGACACGGCCGTCCTCGATGCGGGCGCAGAGTGCCCGGGCGGGGTGCCGACGACCTGCACGACGTGCCTCGACTGTCGAAACCAGGCCTGCATCGCAGGTCAGTGCGGCGCCTGCACGGACACCAGCCAGTGCTGCGCGCCGCTCCTCTGCTTCCGCGGGGAGTGCATCGCGGAAATCGGCTGACGTAACCGCAACGGCTCGGAAAAGGACGAGGTGTGAGATGAGACGCATGCTCTCGACGCACGTAGTGTGCCCTGCGATGGCGCTCCTCCTGTGGGGCTGTGGTGGGGACCATGGCGCCGGAGGCGGCGCGGGCAGCGCGTCGGCAGGCGAGGGCGGGGCGGGCCACGCTGGGCTCGCGGCGGGGATGGCCGGCGCAGGCTGCGCGGGCGCCTCGGGTGCCGGCGCGGGGGGCGGAAATGCCGGTGGCGGAAATGCCGGTGGCGGAAATTCCGGTGGCGGAAATGCCGGTGGCGGAAATGCGGGTGGCGGAAATGCGGGTGGCGGAAATGCGGGTGGCGGAAATGCGGGTGGCGGAAATGCGGGTGGCGGCGGCGGCGGCGGGGCGGGCAATGGCGGCGGCGCCGCGGGCACGGCTGGCGGCGCCGCGGGCACCGGCGGGGGCGCCGCGGGCAGCAGCGGCGGACAGAAGCGCATCGTCGCGTACTTCGCGGCGTGGGGCGTCTACGGCCGCAACTACCACGTCGCCGACATCCCCGCGGGCATGATCACGCACATCAACTACGCCTTCGCGAACATCACCGCCGACGGTCAGTGCGCGCTCGGTGACTCGTACGCCGACATCGATCGGTTCTACCCGGGAGACAGCTGGGACGCCGGCTCCCTGCGCGGGAGCTTCCATCAGTTGCAGCTCCTCAAGCAGCGGCAACCGAACGTCAAGACGCTGCTGTCGGTCGGCGGCTGGAGCTGGTCGGGGCACTTCTCGGACGCGGCCCTCACCGACGCCTCACGGACCCGCTTCGCGCAGTCGTGCGTCGATCTGGCGCTCCGCTACGGCTTCGATGGCGTGGACATCGACTGGGAGTACCCGGGCGGTGGCGGCCTCGAGGGCAACGTCGCGCGCCCCGAGGACAAGCAGAACTTCACGCTGCTCCTGCGCGCGCTCCGCAACGAGCTCGATGCGCGCGGGCCGGGTCACCTGCTCAGCATCGCCGCGCCCGCCGGCGCCCCGAAGATCGCGAACCTCGAGGTCGCCGCGATCCACCCGCTGCTCGATCACATCAACATCATGACGTACGACTACCATGGCGGCTGGGAGCGCGCGACTGGCTTCAATGCGGCGCTCTATGCCGCCACGGGCGACCCGACGCCCGACCGCACCTACAACGTCGACGGCTCGGTCAAGGCCTTCCTGCAGGGCGGCGCTCCCGCGAGCAAGCTCGTCGTCGGCATGCCGTTCTACGGCCGCGGCTGGTCGGGCGTCACCAATGCCAATGACGGCCTCTTCCAGGCGGCCACGGGCCTGCCGATGGGCACCTGGGAGATGGGCGTCTTCGACTGGCACGACATCGTGCAGAACTACCTGCCCCGCATGGCGCGGCACGTGTCGCCGGACGCGAAGGTGCCCTGGCTGTTCGACCCGGCGACCGGCGTCATGATCTCGTACGACGATCCCGAGTCCCTTGGCCTCAAGGCCGATTACGTCAATGCCAACGGTCTCGGCGGCGCGATGTTCTGGGAGCTCTCCGGCGACGACGCGCAGCACTCCCTGCTGACCGCCCTCCACTCGAAGCTGCGGTAGCGCTCTCGATCCGAGATATATCCGCTTGTGCGGATGTGTAGGATTCGATCTACTGCTTCCGCTCGAGGTCGAGCGCGATGGAGAGCGCGATCCGGACCGACAGCGCGCCGAACTCGTCCTTCCCCGCGCTGCCGAGGCCAGCCTGACCGTAGATCCCGAGGGCGAGGCCCCCGAACGTCGGCGCGTGGGACACGTGGACACCGGCTCCCGCCATCGCGGCCACGGGCCCGTTCGTGTGCGCACCCTTGCCGAAGAGCCCCGCCCCGAACACCGACAGCCCGATCCCGCGTCGGAGCTCGTAAAGCCCCATCACGCTCGAGCGACCGGCGGCCCGGACGCCGTCGGTCCTGCGCAGCACCTCCGCGCCGTGCGCCGTCTGCAGCGCCGTCCTCTCGGAGCGCCAGCCGAGCACGCCTGCGCCGCCGAAGCGCTGGCCCGCCGGCTCGATCGCGCTCGCGCCGAACGACGCACCCGCGGTGCCCTCGACCGCGATGCTCGTCCGGTCGCGATCGTGGACGCGCACCCGCACCCCACCGGCGCCCACCGAGCTCGTCCCTCCCGAGCCCTTGCCCCCCGGTGAGATCGCGCTCGCGCCACCGACGCTGAGGTCGAGCGCGAGGCGCCGCGTCGGCGCGAAGGCCGCACGGAGGGCGTAGTCGGCGACCTCGACCGTCGGAAGGCTGCGGTAACCGGCCATGATCGTCAGGAGGGCGTCCTGGAACGGCGAGAGCGGCTCCGAGAGCGTGCCCGGCGTGCCCGTCTGGATCTGCGCGAGGCCCCCGGAGACGGGCTCGAAGCGCCTCGGAGGCAGGGGCCCTGCCTGGCGGATCGCCAGCTCGGCCCGCGGGCTCGTGTCGCCCGGCAAGGCCGCGCGGATCGACACCTCGCGCCTGGCCGACGTCGGCTCGATGGCCACGGTGCACGAGAGCGTCCCGTCTCCGCGCTTGCTGACGGCCACCTTCTTGCCCGCGTACGTCACGTCCGCCGTGGGCAGGGCGTGCTCGGCGCCCTGGCCGTCGACCGCACGCACGACGAGGTCGACGGTGCCGCCCTCGGCGGGCACCTCTTCGCGTCCGGGCACGAGGCGCAGCCGGAGCTCGTCCACCTCGACCACGAAGGTGTCCGAGGACGCGCCTTCGGCCCGCACCTCCACGCGGTGGATGCCGCCGTCCGCGAGCGTGGTGGGCAGCGTGGTCTCGATGCCGTCGAGCCGCACGCTGAGCCCGCGCGCATCGTCTGCCAGCGACAGCTCCGTCTTGCCGCCGACCTCCACGAGCACGCGACCGTCGGCGACGGCGCGCGAACGCGTCGAGCGGACCTGCACGACGACGAGCTCGAACGGATCGGAGGGCCGCCCTTCGAGGCCATCGGCGTCGACCGTCGCGAGGTGCACGAAGTAGCGGCCCGACGCGAGGTCGTCGAGCCGCATCCGGCTCGTGTCACCCGGCAGGGCGCGCACCCCGAGCACGCGCTCGAAGCGCGCATCGCCGGCGATCGTCGCGAGCGTCCGGCGGGCCCCTTCGACCGGCGTCCAGGCGATCTCGTGCGCCCGCAGCAGATCGCGCAGCGCCACGCGCGTCACCCTGGTCGCGCCGAGCCACGCCGGTGGCGGCGGGAGCGCGTGGGGCGTCCCCGGGGGGCTGCCCTCCGCGATCACCACGCCGGTGCCCGCCTCCACGGCACGCTGCTCTCCCTCCGACGTCGCCGTCGCGCGACCCCGGAGCACGGTGACGCGGGTCGTCCCCTGCGCGTCGACCTCCACCCGCGTCTCGCCCGGCTCGATGACGAGCTTCGCCGCGGGCGTGTCGAGGGCGACCGCCGAGCGCGCCGTCACGATCGCGCGCCCCTGCTGGAGCTCGGCGCCCCCGGGCCACGCGGCCTTGGGTGGGGCGAGCGCGCGCGTCACGAGCATGGCGCTCTCGCCGAGCGCGACCACGCCCGTCTTGAGCTCGATCTCCGCGCTTCCCCCGGCCTCCGTGGCGACCTTCGAGCCGTCCACCAGCGAGCCGCCGGGCCGCGCCGTGCGCCAGGGCACCTTGCCGGGGCCCTTCGTCTCCGCCGGCTCCTGGGCCGCGAGGATCTTCGCCACCGGGTCCGTGCTCTCGCGCAGGCGCAGCACGGTCCCTTCGGCGATGGCATGCCCGGCGTGCTTGCCGAGCAGGGGATTGAGGCGGTGCAGCTCCTCCGCCGACACCCGCCAGTGGAACCGCTTGAGCAGCGTGTCGCAGGTCTCGTCTTGCCCGGCCGTCACCGTGGCGGGCAGGGGAGGTCGCGCCCACGCCCGCCCGCTGAGGGCGAGCAGCAAGCCCAGGGACGCGCCGAGCGCGCGGACCGATGGCACCACATCAGCTTGCCACGACTACGCGGAGGGCGCGCCTTCGCCGCAGCAACCAGGCTTCAGGCTTCAGGCTTCAGGCGCCCGGAGGCGAGCGTGGCGATGCCTCTTCAAGGAGCGTCCACGTCCACGTCCACGTCCACGTCCACGTCCGGAGGCAAGCGCAAGCGATGCGCAGCGAGGCCCCTTCCGTGTCCGCAGGCGAGCGGCGCGAGCCGCAAGGGCGTCCCTCGCGCAGCGAGCGAAGACGCAGGTTGGGGGGCCCGACGCGGCTCTGCCGCGGCGGGGGAAGGGCAGCGTGCCCTTCCTGCCGCGGCCCTACGAGGCCGCGGATCGCAAGGCTAGCCGGCCTCGCACTTGAAGACCTGCACCTCGACGAAGTTGGCACCGTTCTCGATGCCCTCCTGCGAGACGCGGACGGTCGTGCCGCCCATCTTGGCCGCCTTCTCGGCGGCGTCGCGCCGCGCGGCCTCCTGGTTCATGTCCTTGGCCTGGCCCCTGGCGAGGCCGATGTTCGTGCACTTCGACAGATCGTGATCGGCCTCGTTGGCCCACTCGATCTTGTGGCCCTGCGGGCTCGCACACCCGAACGCCAGCGCGGCCACCGCAACATATCCGTAGATTCGCATGTGTAGTCCCCCTGTGGAATGCTAGCTCTTGTCGGCCGCCGAGAACGCCTGCGCGAGATCCGCGATCAGGTCCTCGACGTGCTCGACCCCGACCGACAGGCGCACGAGGCCGTCCGAGATGCCCACCTTCTCGCGCACTTCCTTCGGGATCGAGGCGTGGGTCATGCTCGCCGGGTGCTCGATCAGCGACTCGACGCCGCCGAGTGACTCCGCGCACGCGAAGACCTTGACCGCCTTGAGGAGGCGCACCGCGTGCTCGACGCTTCTCCTCGTGATGAACGTGACCATGCCGCCGCGGCCCGGGTAGATGACCCGCTCGACCTCGCCGCGCTTGCCGAGCCACTCGGCGACGCGCGTCGCGTTCGCGGTGTGGCGCTCCATGCGCAGCGCGAGCGTCTTGGTGCCGCGCATGACGAGGAAGCAGTCGAGCGGCCCCGGTACGGCGCCGATGGCGTTCTGGAAGTAGGCGAGCCGCTCGAAGAGCGCCGGGTCGCTGAGCACTATCGCTCCGCCCACGACGTCCGCGTGCCCGTTCAGGTACTTGGTCGTCGAGTGGACGACGAGGTCCGCGCCGAGCTCGAGCGGCCGCTGGTAATAGGGCGTCATGAAGGTGTTGTCCACCGCGAGGAGCACGCCCGCCTGCTTGCAGATGGCGGCGACCTTCGCGAGGTCGCACTCTTTGAGGAGGGGATTCGTCGGCGACTCGATCCACACGAGCTTGGTCTTGCCGGGCACGATGGCCGCGCGGATCTTCTCGGGGTCGCGCGGGTCCGCGTAGGCGAAGTCGAGCCCGGTCTGCCGGAACACGCGCTCGAAGATGCGGTAGGTGCCGCCGTACAGATCGTCGCCGGCCACCACGTGGTCGCCTGACGACAGCGTGTGCAGCAGGGTCGCCGTCGCGCCGAGCCCCGACGCGAAGGCGAGGCCGAAGCGGCCGCCCTCGAGCGATGCCAGGTTCTCCTCGAGGGCCTTGCGGGTCGGGTTGCCCGTGCGCGAGTACTCGTAGCCCTTGTGTCCGCCCGGCCCGTCCTGCACGTAGGTCGAGGTCAGGTACACCGGCGTCGAGATGGCGCCGGTCGTCGGATCGGGCGACTGGCCCGCGTGGATGGCGCGCGTCTCGAAGCGCAGCCCGGTCATGGATTCGCCTTGGCGCATGGGTTCCCCGCTGCTGCTTCCGCTAGCTGTTCTTCTGGGCCAGGTACTCGATGAGGTCGATCTTGGTGATGACCCCGACGAGCTCGTCGCGCTGCTTGACCACGATCGCCTTGGCGTCGTTGAAGACGTTCTTGAGCAGCTTGATCTTGGTCTGCGGCGTCACGGTCTGATAGTCGGACTCGACGAGCTTGTCGATCGGCTCCTCGTACTTGCCGCCGCTGATGAGGTGGTTCAAGAGGTCGATCTCCGAGACGAGGCCGATGAGGCGATCGCCGCGCATGATCGGGAGCTGCGAGATCGAGTACTCCTTGAGCAGGCCGACGATCTTGTGCACCGAGTCCTCGGCGTGCCCGGTGATGAGCTTCTGTTTGACCTTCGCGCGCAGGAGATCCGCGACCGTCCCCAGGGGATCCTCCTCCTCGAGGAAGCCGTTCTCGCGCATCCAGCCGTCGTCGAAGATCTTCGACAGGTACTTGCCCGCGCCGTCGGGCAGGAGGATGAGGATGTTCTCCGCGCGCCCGCTCGCCTCGGCGTACTTGATGGCGCCCGCCACGGCTGCGCCGCAGCTCCCGCCGACGAAGAGCCCCTCCTTGCGCACGAGGTCGCGCGTCATGAGGAAGCACTCCTTGTCGTCGACGCGCACCACCTCGTCGAGGATCTTGAGGTTCATCGTGCCCGGCAGGAAGTCCTCGCCGATGCCCTCGACGTAGTAGGAGAAGGGCTTGGTCAGCCGGCCCGTCTTGACGTACTCGTAGTAGAGCGAGCCGATCGGATCGACGCCGACGAGCTTGATCGCCGCCTTCTTCTCCTTGAGGAAGCGGCCGGTGCCCGACAGCGTGCCGCCCGTGCCCATGCCGCCGACGAACACGTCGATCTCGCCGCCCGTCTGCTCCCACAGCTCCGGCCCGGTCGAGACGTAGTGCGCCTCGGGGTTGGCCGGGTTGTAGTACTGGTTCGCGTGGAAGGAGTTCGGCGTCTCGCGCACGAGGCGCTTGGTGACCTCGTAGTAGCTGCGCGGATCATCGGGCTCCACCGCGGTCGGGCAGATGACGACCTTCGCGCCCCACGCGCGCAGCGAGGCGACCTTCTCCTGCGACATCTTGTCGGGCATGACGAAGATGGTCTGGTAGCCACGCACCGCGGCGACCATCGCGAGGCCCGCGCCGGTGTTGCCGCTCGTGGCCTCGATGATCGTGCCGCCCGGCTTGAGCAGGCCCCTCTTCTCGGCGTCGTCGACGATGTTGATCGCCACGCGGTCCTTCATCGACCCGCCCGGGTTCAGGTACTCGCACTTGACGTAGATGTTCGCCGAGACGTGCGAGGCGACGTGGTTGAGCTTGACGATCGGCGTGTGGCCGACCGCCTCGAGCACGTTCGAGACAGCGCCTTTCATGATCCGGGCCTTTCCGTGGAGCAGGGTTGCCGTGGCTGCGAGGGTCGGTTCCTCGGTCAGAACGGTTCGGGCGTCTTCGTGCCGGCCTGCATGTGCGCGAGGACCGACTCCTCGAGCAGCTCCTGCATGGTCTGGCCGCCGAACTTGCTCGCGATGCGGTTGTCGTACTCGTCGGCGACGAGCGCCACGTCCCGCACCGTCGCGACGAGCTCCTCGGGATCGAGCGTGTGCCCGCCGAGGATCGAGTGCAGGAACAGGATGACGCTGCCTTCGGGGACGAAGGCGAACGCACCGAAGCGCAGGATGCCGTTCATCTCGAGGAGCTTCCTCGACAGCTCGTTCGCCAGCTTCACGCCGCGCACGAGCTGCGCCGCGCAGCGCACCACCGCGCGATCCTCGCCCCACGGCAGCACGTTGATCATGACGAACGTCGAGCCTTGCTTGACCACGTACAGCTTGTCGTCGATGCGGCTGTAGGCCGGGCTCTTGCCGAGCGTGGCCTCGATGAGCTGCACGGTCGCCTGTGTTGCGGACATCATTGGAATCCCCCTGGATCTGGATCAGATCTCGATGCGGAGACCGGACTGCTCCGCGATCACCCGCCCGAGCGTGGCGAAGAGCTCGAGGCCCCGCCCGCGGTCGTCGGTCCATCGGTCGTTCGCCGGGTCGTAGTCGAAGTGCCACGCCGAGTCGCGGGCCGCCATCCAGAGCTGGCGCACCGGTCGCTGCGTGTTGAGGACGCAGCGGACGCCGTTCGCGAACGTCAGCGTGAGCACGTCCCCCGTGCCGGTGGAGTCCACGACGTCCGGGTCCACGTCGTCGAGGGCGTTCTCGATGCGGCGGAACGCCTTCGCGACGAGCTTGTGATAGTCGCTCTCGTCCACTGCCCGAAACCTACAGCGAAAGCAGCGGCATCGCAGCGCAAATCTGCGTGCTCGGGCGGCCCGCGCGCGCGGCGGCGGCCTCCGGTACGGCGGCGCGCCCGTTTGCGAGGTAAGATGTGGGCCGATGCGCCGGGTGTTGATCGCGCTCGCCCTCCTGCCCCTCGGCAAGGTGGCGCTCGGGACACCGCTGCCGATGCCGCCCGAGCTCGTGGCCCGCGGCGGTGCCCGCGCGACCGGGGGGCACACCCTGTACCTCGACTTCGACGGGGCGACGGTGACCCGCGGCCCGGCGTGCTCGAGCTCGGCGGACATGTGCTCGTACGTGGTCAAGTGCGAGAGCGGCACGGCGACCGTGCCGGCCTTCTCGGGCACCGAGGCCCAGCGCCTCGCGATCCTGACGATGGTCAGGCACTTCTACGCGCCGTTCGACATCGACGTGGTGGACCAGAAGCCCGCCGCGGGGCCCTACACCCTGTGCATCGTGGGCGGCCAGCCGACCGACATCTGCTTCGAGGGCGGGCGCGCGGCCGGCGTGGCGCCCCTCGACTGCCACGATCTCAACGGGGACATCGACGTGGTCTTCGCGTTCTCCGATGCGTCACGCAACGATCCGCACCTCACGGCCGTGGCGATCGCGCAGGAGTCGGCGCACAGCTACGGGCTCGAGCACACGAGCGTGATCACGGACATCATGTACCCGTACCTGTCCGGCGTGGAGGAGGGCTTCCTCGACAGCGAGATGAGCGTCGAGCGGTCGTTCGGCTGCAGGGGCGAGGCCCAGAACTCGTTCCTGGTGCTCGACCAGGTGCTCGGTCCGTCGCCGACGCGGGCGCCGGACGCGACGTCGCCCACGGTCCGGTTCCTGTCGCCGCGGGAGGGGCAGCTCGGCTACGGCCAGCT
Source organism: uncultured Myxococcales bacterium (assembly GCA_964593795.1). GTDB lineage: Bacteria > Myxococcota_A > Polyangia > JAHFDS01 > JAHFDS01 > JAHFDS01. The sequence goes on from CAZQJC010000095.1 coordinate 94,510, forward strand.
CGTCTCCGTGCGCCTCGAGGCCAAGGACGATCGCGGGGTCCGCACCGTGGACCTGGCCGTCGACGAAGGCACGGAGCTGACGCAGAGCCTGCACTCGAGCCGCGCGCCCTTCGACTTCGACGTGATGCTCAACCTCGGCATGCACCGGATCCGCGCGACCGCGACGGACGCCGCCGGCAACACCGGCACGGCCGAGGTGTCGATCGGGGTCGACGGCACGGGGACGGCGGGGACCAGCGCGGGGCCGAACCCGGCAGGATCGCCGTGCATGCAGGACACCCAGTGCAGGCTCTCGTGCATCCGGAGCGGGTCCGCGCAGGGGCACTGCGCGTCGCCGTGCGAGGGCAGCGGCTGCATGATCCCGGGGCACGTCTGCGTGGACTACTACGGAAACGGCATGCGCCTGTGCCTGCCGCCGAGCCTGCTCACGGAGAGCACGACGGTCACGCCACCTTCGCCGAAGGCCACCGGCTGCGGCGTCGTGGCTGGGGCCTCTCGCGCGGGCGTGCCTGGCTGGGCGCTGGCGGTCTGGGCGGTCGGAGGCTGGCGCCGGAGGCGCCGACGGTGCGGCTGATCTCGGCCCTGTCCGCGCTGTCGCTGGTGCTCGTGCTCGGAGCCTGCCGTCGCGAGCCGGCGCGCGCCCCCGCGGAGCCGCGCGCGATCGATCCGGCGGCGGTGCGGGCGCTCCTCGATCAGCAGTCGAAAGCCTGGTCGCGCGGCGACCTCGACGGCTTCCTCGGCGGCTACGTCCGCACACCGGCGCTGGTGGTGATCGTCGACGGCACGCGCGTGGAGGGCTGGGAGGCCCTCCGCGATCGCTACACGCGGCGCTTCGGCAGCCCCCCGAAGGGGATGGGCACGCTGGCGTTCTCGGGCGTCGAGGTCGAGCCCCTCGGGGACGCGGTGCTCGCGCGCGGGCGCTGGTCCCTCGCGCTACCCGACGAGGACGAGCAGGGGGGCCTCTTCACGCTCCTGCTCAGGACGACACCGGAGGGTCTGCGCATCGTGCACGACCACACCTCGAGCAGCGACTAGTTCGAGCCCACATCGATGCGCGAGCGCTCCGGTGCTTCGATGCGCGCTCCGGATCGTCCACGTCCACGTCCACGTCCACGTCCACGATCCGGAGTGCAGGGGCGAGCTTGGCACCTCGAGTCCGCTCAGAGAACGCAGGGCGCGGAGCGGGAGAGACACAGCTCAGCAGCGCGTTGCTCGAGGTGCAGGAGTGGCGGCTCCTGCGTCCGCAGATCGTCGCCCAGCCGTCCGCGAGGCGAGCGTCAGCGAGCCGCAAGGGCGTAGCGAGCGACGCGAGCGAAGACGCAGGTTGGGGGGCCCGACGCGGCTTTGCCGCGGCGCGGGAAGGGCAGCGTGCACCGCCGCCGAAGGCGGCACAGCGCAACGAGCCTGGTGGCCGCCTTTCGAGGCGGCCACGCGCAATCAGAGCGCGCTCTTGAGCGCGAAGTAGGTCTGGCGCTCGCCCGCCTGGTCGAGTCCGTAGGCCATGCCGACGGTCGCGGTGACGTCGGTGTTGTACCAGAGGCGCATCAGCAGGCCGACCTCACCGCCGACGCCGTGGCGGAACTTGTCGAGATCGAGGTCGCCGTTGAACGCGTTGCCCCAGTCCGAGAACAGCTTCGCGGACAGGCGCTGGAAGTAGATCGGAGACGTGTCGCGCGAGAGCGCGCGCTCGATGATCCAGACCGGCAGCCGGTACTCCACGTGGACGAGGTGGTACTGCTCGCCGGCCAGGGCGCCCGAGGGATAGCCGCGGAGCGTGGCGTCGCCGATGCGGAAGGCGGGATCGAACAGGCCCCGGATGGGATCGCCCGTGTCGCCCGAGAAGCCACCCAGCACGAAGACGCCACGCCGGCGCGTGTTGCCGTCGGAGATGCCGCCCTCGTAGCCGACCGTGATCGAGTGCCGCCTCCAGACGCGGCTCTCGACCGGCAGGCCGAAGTTCTCGTACCAGCGCCAGGTGATGCGGTTGACGCGGTAGTCGCCGCCGAGCTCGGGATACTGCAGGCGGAGCGACAGGCCCACCCGCCGGCCGCGCACGAGGCCCTCGGTCCACGTGTACTCGCGCGCGTCGTCATACGCCCAGGAGAGGCCCACGCCGGCGAGGTTGCCCTGCTCGGGCAGGACCGGCACGCGCGTGTTGGGGTCGGGCGGCACGCGCACGTTGTCGCCCGTGAAGCGCTGGAGCGTGTAGTCGAAGACGATCGAGGCGAAGCGGTCGTTCTTGGCGATGAGCGGCCACTGGTAGACGGCGCTGCCGAGCGTGTTGCTCTCGGCGTACGTGACGCCGTGGCCGTCGATGACGAGCCCTCCACGCTGCAGCGTGAAATGCTGGAAATCGGCGGTCAGCGTTGGGCGGAAGCCGTAGTAGCTGTAGGCGAAGAACTCGTTGACCTCGCCGCGCGAGGTGCCGACCTCGAGCGTCAGCGTCGCCGCGTGCATCGCCGCCGCGTCGAGGGCGTCGGTCGTCACGAGGATGTTCTGGCCGAACGAGCCCGGCTGCGTGTTCAGCGACAGGCTGCGCGGCCGCAGCGTCTCCCAGAAGCGATAGCTCCGCTCGCGAAGGACCGGGGCGCGCTCGCCGAGCGTCGAGAGCGCGGGATCCGCAGGCGGGTGGTTGTCGACGTACTCCGGGGCCTCCCGCCAGGTGGTCGGGTCGAGCGGCATCGAGTGCACGTCGAAGCCGCGCGAGGAGTACCGCTGGAACGCGAGCCACCGCCCGTCCCGCGAGGGGATCGGCTGGAACGCGCCGTCGAGCACGTTCGTGACCTGCAGGATGCGGCCGGTCGCGCGCTCGTGGGCGAAGACGTTGTAGATGCCGGTGCGGTCGCTGGAGAAGAAGAGGTACTTGCCGTCGTCCGAGAAGTGCGGGTCGGTGTCGGTGGCGCGGTCCCGCCACAGCCGCTTCGGCGGCCCGCCGCCCACCTCGACGAGGAACAGGTCGCGGTAGCCGCCCGCGGTCCACGCCGAGTACGCGATCGTGCGGCCGTCTGGCGCGAACGTCGGCGAGAGCACCTGCTCGCCGGGGTTGCTGCGCACGAGCCAGTGCACCCCGCCGGCGGCGCCCTTGTCGCGCCGGATGAGCCCGAGGTGGCTCGTCGCCTGCCCGCTCGACGTCGCCGCGAACGCGATCCAGTGGCCGTCGGGGGACATCGCCGGTTCGCGCGCGCGCAGGCACTCGGTGAGCGCGCGACGCTCGCCGGTGCGCAGGTTCCACGCGAAGAGCTCGTCGAAGCTCGAGGCACCCGGGCGGCAGGTCTCGGTCTCCGAGTACACGACCTCCTCGCCGTCGGGCGTCACCTGGAACGGCCCGCCGCCGCCGGGGAACTCGAAGAGCGTCTCGGCCTTGCCGCCACGCACGGGCACCGCGCGTAGCGCCGCCTGCCGGTAGCCGTCCGCCGCCACGAAGAGCACGCGCTCGGGGCTCCTGGGATCGAACTGGGCGTGCCCCTGGAACTCGCCGAGCGCGGTGAGCGGCACGCTCCGCGTCTCGCCGCGCGCACGCACCTCGTCGCCGAGGCGCCCGTAGCCCTCGCGCAGCTCGGCGAGCCACGCGTCGTAGAGCTGCTGGTAGGTCTCGCCGAACACGCCGCGCGCGGTGCGATTGAGCGAGAAGGGGATGGGGTTTCGGCCGTAGCGCCGGCTCACCTCGGCGAAGCCCGCCTCGCCGTGGCGCCGGGCGATGAAGTCGATGAAGAACCCGCCGTAGAGGTACGCGGTGTTGCCGTGCGGATAGCGCCACGTCCCGCTCGACATGCCGTCGAGGCGCTCGAACGCACCCTCGAGCACCGCGGCGCGGAGCTGCATCTCGAAGAACCGGCTGCGGATGCGCCCGCCGGACGTCCGGCGGCTCTCCTCGAGCACCGCGAGGCCCTCGGTGAACCAGCGCGGCTGGATCTGGTTCGGCGCCCAGCGCTTGCCGACGAGGTAGTGCGTGAGCGCGGGGAGCCCCGTGATGTTGTCGATGTGCAGGACGTGCGTGTACTCGTGCATGAACAGCGTCCAGAGCCAGTCGTCGTAGTCGCCGAGCGTCGACTGATCTCCGGGCGCCACGAGGAACAGGCGCACGAGGTTGTAGGGCGTGATGTCCGCGAAGCCGTTCGCGCCGTCGGTCTGATCCACGAGGACGATCTGCGTCGGCTCGCGGGGCTCCCAGCCGAGCCGGGGCACGAGGACGGCGTGCACGCGCTCGGCGATGTCGGCGAGCTTGTACGCCACGCGATCCTCGCCGCGGTAGAACGTGATGCGGAAGTGCGCCGTCTCGAGGGTGCGCCACTCGAGCGTCGGATCGCCCGCGTCGGCAGGCCGTGCGAGCGCGGCCAGGAGGGCCAGGGCGGCGGCCGCGCGGCGGATCATCGGCCCTTTCCGCCGACGTCCGCCGCGAGCACGCGCGAGACGGCGCGAAAGCCGAGCGCGCGGTAGAAGGCGTCGCCGCCCGCGTTGCCCTCCCACAGGGTCAGCAGCACCTGCGCGGCGCCTTGCTCGGCCGCCCAGCGGCGCGTCTCGGCGACGAGCGCGCGTCCCACGCCGCGCTTGCGGTACCGCGCCGACACCGAGAGATCCTCGATCATCACGCGTCGCCTCGGGGTCATGTGCGCCCGCCGCGGCGTGTCGTAGACGCGCGCTCGAAGCAGGCCCACGACGCCCGCGCGCGGGGCCTCGGCCACGAGGACCAGGGTGTGGCGGTCGACCACCAGCGGCGTCTCGTCTCGCCCCGCGCGGAAGAAGTCGGGGTGCAGGCGGGCGTGCAGCGCCAGGGAGGCTTCCACGAGCATGGCGATGGCCGCGCCGTCGTCGGCGCGCGCCGGACGTATCTGGATGGGCGGATGCTTGGGCGGACGCACCCCGTCAGGGCAGCAGATCGCGGAGCACGCGATCGATTGCGCGGCGGTTGACCGGCTTCTTGACGAAGTGGTTCGCGCCGAGCTCGAGGGCCTGGCGCTCCACGTCGGGGCTGTCCTCGTTGGTGACGACGACGATCTGCGTGCCGGCGTGCGCCGGATCGTCACGCACGCGCCGGATGAGCTTCATCCCGTCGAGGATCGGCATGTTGAGGTCGGCGAAGACGACGTCGTAGCGCCCCTGCGCCAGGGCCTTGAGGGCCTCCACGCCGTCCTGGGCCTCGATGATGTCGATGCCGTGGTACGCGCGGAGGGCCAGACGCAGTAGCTGGCGCATGGCCGGCGAGTCCTCGACGATGAGCACGCGGATGGCCATGTCAGCCCGCCGCCAGCAGGCGCGCCGTCGTCCGCTGCCGCAGCGCGCGGACGGCGCCCACGAAGCGCTCTGGCGTCTCCTCGGCCGGCGAATGCCCGCAACCGGGGATCACCTCCGCGGTCGCCCCCGGGATGAGCGCGGCGATCCGCTCGGCGTGCGCCGGTGGGACGATGCGGTCCTTGTCGCCGAAGAGCACGGCCGTGGGGGCGTGGATCTCGCCGAGGAGCGGCGAGAGGTCGAGGCCCGCCATCGCGCGGATCATCGCGTAGGTGGCGTCGCGGCCGCCGGGACGGTTGAGGCGCTCCCAGTAGTAGTCGACGTAGAGGTCGCTCGCGAGCGAGCGATCTTCGAAGGCGTTCTCGAAGTGCGCGGCCAGTTGCCCGCGCGAGTACACGCGCTTGAACAGCGCCTCGCCGATGCCGGGCTGAAGGACGAGCTGGCCCGACAGCGGCAGGCGAAAGGGCAGGGCGACCGCATCGACCGCGAGGAGCGCGCGGACGCGCTCCGGGTGCAGCGCGGCGAGCGCGAGCGCCACGCCGCCGCCGAACGAGTGCCCGGCGACGGTCGCGCCCGACACGCCGAGCACGTCGAGCACGCGGTCGCAGTAGTGGGCGAGCCCGAGGGGCGAGTAGTCGAACGCGTGCGGCGAGGGGCGATCCGCCTCGCCGTGGCCCGGCAGGTCGAACGCGATGACCTCGGCTTCCGTCGCCAGCGTCTTGATCACGGGCTTCCAGATCCAGTGGCTGACCAGGAGGCCGTGGATGAGCACGAGCGGCTCGCCCCGGCCCGAGCGGTGCACGAACGTGCGCACGCCGTCGACGTCGAGGAGGCGACCGGGGAGGCTCATCCAGCGAATGATACCCGACGCGGGGCGAGTTCCGGGTCGCCTTGGTGTGGGCGGCATCGCTTGCACCTCCGTCGCGCCCGGGGGACAGTTCGGCAGGACGGCGCCCATGAAGAAGACGCTGCGACTCGGATCCTGGGTGGTGCTCGCGATTCTCGGTGCGACCGAGGCGGGCGCGCGGGCGCAGGGCAAGGCCCCGCCGAAGCCGCCTGCCACCACCGCGCCGACGGTGAACCCGTGGGCGGAGGGCCCGCCCCCACCGCCTGCGGCGGAGGCTCCCGCTCCGCGTCCGGCCGAGCCGCCGCCTCCCGTGGCTCCCGTCGCGCCGTCGCCTCCTCCCGCGCCGTCGCCTCCTCCCGCGCCGTGGCCGCCGCCTCCGCCGCCCACGCAGGGGTGGCCCGGGCAGTACCCCTATCGGATCCGATATGCCCAGCTCCCGCCGCCGCCGCCGCGCGGCCGCGAGGGCGTGACGATCGGGTTCTCCCTCGGGCCCGGCGGGGGACGCTTCGCCGAGCACGGCCAGCCGACCCTGTCGAACGGCACGGTGGCGGGCTCGTTCCGCATCGGCGGCATGCTCGATCCCGATCGGGCGCTCCTCTTCCACCTCGACGGCTGGTCGTTCCGCGACGGCACGTACAACTATCAGGTGGGCGCGATGTCGGTCGCGTTCCAGCAGTTCCTCGCCGATCGCGTGTGGCTCAAGGCGGGCGCGGGCCTCGGCTTCGGCGAGGTCTCGCTACGTGAGGGTGCCTACTACGATCGCCGCGTGGCGGAGTACGCGGGCCTCTTCGGGCTCCTGGCCGTCGGCATCGAGCTCGTGCACACGAGAAACGCCTTCGCGCTCGATCTCGAGGCCACGGTCAACGCGCTGTTCGCCAAGGATCTCTCGGGCCAGAGCAGCTCGCTCCAGCTCGGCTTCCACTGGTACTGATCTGGTGGGCTCGGGCTACCCGCCGCGGGCTGCGCGGACGGCGCCCTCGACGTCGGCCGCCGTGGGCAGGTTGATCACGCGCTCGGCGAGCTCGGTGGAGGCCAGGTACTCAGCGCCGCGGATCGCGGCCTTGACCACCGGGATGGCGAGCGAGTTCATCGACAGCTCGTCCACGCCGAGGCCGAGCAGCACCGGGAGGAACAGCGCCTCGCCGGCCATCTCGCCGCACACGCACACGGGGATGCCGGCCGCGTGCGCGCTCTGCACGACGAAGCGGAGCAGGCGCAGGATCGCCGGGTGCAGCGGCTCGTAGAGGTAGCTGACGTGCTCGTTGACGCGGTCGATCGCGAGCGAGTACTGGATGAGGTCGTTCGTCCCCACCGCGAAGAACGAGACGTGCTTCGCGAGGAGGTCGGCCGTCATCGCCGCGCTCGGCATCTCGATCATGATGCCGACCGGCACGTCGGGCCGGAACGCGACGCCCTCGATCGACAGGTCTCGCTTGACCTCGTCGAGCACGGCCAGCACCTCGCGCAGCTCGCCCACGCCGCTGATCATGGGGAACATGATCTTGACCTCGCCGTGCACGCTCGCGCGGAGCAGGCCCCGGAGCTGCGCCTTGAACAGGCCCCGCTCGCGCAGGCACAGCCGCACCGAGCGCAGGCCGAGGGCGGGATTGGCCTCGCGCGGGCCGTGGTGGCCGAGCGCGGCCGCCGCCTTCTCCCCGCCGAGGTCGAACGTCCTGAACGTGACCGGCCGGTTGCCCACGAGATCCAGCACGCGTCGCGCGAGCTGGTAGTGGTCCTCCTCGGTCGGGATGCTGCTCCGCCCAAGGAACAGGAACTCCGTGCGGTAAAGGCCCACGCCCTCGGCGCCGTGCTCGAGCGCGCTCGGGACCTCCTCGTTGAGCTCGACGTTGGCCATCAGCCGCACCCGGTGCCCGTCCCGCGTGACCGACTCGAGGTCACGGGTCTTGAGCTGCTCCTCCTCGCGCGCGGCGTGCTGCCTGGCGCGCCCTCGGTACTGCGCGACGAGCGGCGCCGACGGGTGGAGGATGACCTCGCCCTCGGTGCCGTCGATGATGATGAGGTCGCCGTTGCCGACGCGGTGCGTGATGTCCTCGAGGCCGACCACGGCGGGGAGCTCGACCGCGCGCGCGAGGATCGCGGTGTGCGAGGTCTTGCCGCCCACGTCGGTCAGGAAGCCCGCGATGGCCGCGCGCTGGAGCTGCGCGATGTCCGCCGGGGACAGCTCGTGCGCCACCACCACCGCGTCCGGCGGCGGCGCGAGCGGCTGCTCCATGCCGAGGAGGTTGCGCAGCACGCGGTCGCCCACGAAGTCCACGTCGCTGCGCCGCTCGCGGAAGTACTGGTCGTCCACCGAGTCGAAGATGCCCTTGATGTGCTCGACGGTCTTGCGCAGCGCCCACTCGGCGTTGACGTGCTCGGTCGCGATCGAGCGCAGCGTCGGTTCGACGAGGTGCTCGTCTCGCAGGATGAGCTGGTGCGCCTCCAGGATCTGGAAGGGGTCGTCGCCCGACGCCCGCTCGGCGAGCTTCTGCTTGACGCGTTCGAGCTGCTCGTGGCTGCGCCGGAGCGCGTCGTCGAAGCGGCGCTGCTCGCCCTCGACCTCGGCGGCCGTGATGTGCCGCTTGGGCGTCTTGACCTTGCGCCGATCGATCAGGTACGCGCGGCCGATCGCGATCCCCGGAGAGGCCCCGACGCCCTTGAGCCGCGCCTCCTCCTGCGTCACGCGATCACTCCTCGCCGAACTTCGCTGCGAAGAGCGCGCAGATCGCCTCGAGGGCCGCCGCCGCGTCCGGCCCGGTCGTGATCACCTTCAGCTCCGTCCCGATCGCCGCGGTGAGCATGAGCACACCCATGATGCTCTTGCCGTTGACGCGCTCGTCCTCCCGTTCGAGGAAGACGTCGCTCCTGTACTTTGCGGCGAGCTGCACGAGCTTCGTGGCCGCGCGGGCGTGCAGCCCCAGCTTGTTCAGGACCCGGACCTGGCGGGCGTATTCGGTCGCTTCCGTCATCGCGCGTCCCTTCGCGTGCTCAGGATCTCGCTCGACAGGCGGATGCCCCGCTTCGCCGACTCCTGGATCTCGCGCCCGAGATCGGTCGGGCCGTGCGTGCGGTCCGCGGTCGAGAGCTTGGCCAGCATCGGCAGCGACAGCCCGTAGAGGATCTCGACGTCGTGGCCGCCGCCCGCCTCGAGCCGTGCCCGCATCGAGTGCGCGATCCCGACGCACACGTTCGACGGCGTGGAGCCGCACAGATCGACGATGACGAGCACCCCGTGGCCGCGATCGACGCCCTCGACCGCGCCCTCGACCTTGGCCTGGATCTGTCCGGCCGGCTCGTCGAAATCGGTGCCGACCGCCGTGACGCCATCGAGGTTGTTGCCCATGCGCCGCGCAGTGTCGAGGAGGTCGAGCGCACTCGGCCCGTGGCTCACCAGCACCACACCGACGACTGGATCACTCGGGCGCGGAGTCTTCATGTGGCACCTCGTTCGACGTCTCGATGCCGGACCGTGCACGTGACGCGCGTGCTCATCCGCCTGGCCAGCTCCGCCACGAGCGCCACGGAGCGGTGTCGCCCGCCCGTGCAGCCGATCGCGACCGTCACGTATGTCTTGCCCTCCCGCTGGAAGCGCGGCAAGAGAAAATCCAGGAGGCTCTGCACGTGCTCGAGCAGCGTCTGCGCGTCGGGCTCGCCGAGCACGAACTCGGACACCTCGGTGTCGAGGCCAGTCTTGCCGGTGAGCCGCTCGACGAAGTATGGGTTCGGCAGGAAGCGCGCGTCGAGCATGATGTCCGCCTCGGCGGGCACGCCGTACTTGAACCCGAAGGACTCGAGCGTGATCGAGAGCCCGCCGTCCTTCCGAGCGTAGCGCGACTGGGCGATCGCCTTGAGCTCGTGCACCGTGAGCGATCCGGTGTCGATCACGGTGTCCGCGAGGTCGCGCAGCTCGTGCAGGAGCGCGCGCTCGCGCGCCACCGCTTCGCGCACGGCCCCGCCGAGCGGGTGCTTGCGCCGCGTCTGCGAGAAGCGCCGCACGATGACGTCGTCCGGCGCCTCGCAGAACAGCACGTCCACGTGGTGCCCGCGCGCGCGCAGCTCGGGCACGAGCTTCTTGGCTTCGCCCAGGAACTCGCTGCCGCGGACGTCGATGCCGAGGCCCAGCTTCTCGCGCTCCTTGGCCGCCTCGAAGAGCTGCACGAACGTCGGCACGAGCGGCAGCGGCAGGTTGTCCACGCAGAAGTAGTCGAGGTCCTCGAGGGCGTTGAGCACGGTCGACTTGCCGGCCCCCGAGATCCCCGTGACGACGACGAGCTGCATCGGCGCCTACTCGACCTCGTCCCCGTGGAACGACGGTGGCCTGGCCTCCGCGATCGCCCGGTTGAGCTGCTCCTGGAACTCGCGCGCCGAGTGGTGACCTTGCATCTTGAGGAGCTGGTTTCGCGCTGCCACCTCGATGATCGAGGTCATGTTGCGGCCGGGCCGGACCGGCACGCGCAGGAGCGGGAGCTTGACCTCGAGGATCTCGTGGTGCGCGTCGTCGATGCCGAGCCGATCGTACTCGTCCGACTCCTCCCACTCGACGAGCTCGATGACGAGCTGGATCTTCTTCGTGTCGCGCACCGCCGAGATGCCGAACAGGTCCTTGATGTTGATGATGCCGAGGCCCCGGATCTCCATGTGGTGCCGGATGATCTCCGAGCCCGAGCCGTAGATGAGATCGGGGGGCTTCTTGCGGATGTCGACGATGTCGTCGGCCACCAGGCGGTGTCCGCGGCCGACGAGGTCGAGCGCGGCCTCGCTCTTGCCGATGCCGCTCTTGCCGAGCAGGAGGCAGCCGATGCCGAGCACGTCCATGAGCACGCCGTGCAGCGACGTGCGTGGCGCGAGCTCGTCCTCGAGGTAGTCGGTCAGGCGGTTGATGAACGTGGAGCTCATGAGCGGCGTCCGCAGGAGCGGGACCGCGTGGTGCTCGGCGGCGATCGCGAGCTCTGCGACCGGCGAAAGGCCGCGCGTGATGATCACGCACGCCGGCTCGATCGAGAACAGGGACTCGATGCCCCTGGCCGCGCCGGCCGCGTCGAGCTGCTCGAGGTAGGAGATCTCCGTCAGCCCGAGCACCTGCACCCGCTCGGGGTGGACGTGCTTGACGTAGCCGGCGAGCGCGAGCCCCGGTTTCTGGATCCGCGCGCCGGTGATGAGACGGCGGAGCCCTCCGCGGCCCGCGAGCAGCTCGAGCGCGAGCTCGTGGGAGTGATCGTTGATCAGCTCCTCGACGCGGAGCGATGCAGGCATGCGCCGCTAGTCTAGCAGGGGAACGGCTTCAGCAGAGGGAGTCGCGCTCGACCAGGGCCGCGTGCATCTCGGCCGCCCCCGCGGCGGCCAGCATGCGCCCGCGGAAGCTCGCGTCCTTGAACACCCGGCTGATGCGGGCGAGCGCCTTGAGGTGAAGGCCCGTCGAGCTCTCCGGCCACACCAGCACGACGAAGAGGTGCGTCGGCTTGCCGTCGATGCTGCCGAACTCCACGCCCGCGGGCGAGCGGGCCACGCAGGCGAGCAGGCGACCGATCGCGTCGTGCTTGCCGTGCGGGATCGCCACCCCTTCTCCGACCGCGGTCGACGCCTGGACCTCGCGATCGTGCAGGACGCGGAAGAGGGTCTCCGCCGAGGCGGCCCGGCTCGCCTCGGCGAGCTTCGCCGCGAGCTCGCGCAGCACGCCCATCTTGTCCGTCGCCTGGAGCGACGGGAACACGAGCTCGGGAACGATGAAGTCGGCGATCTTCATGAGCTGACCCTGGCCTCGCCCCGCGCCCCCGTCGACGGGGTACGACTACCACCAGCGGCATGCCGGGTGCACGAAAAATGCACCCAGAACGGGCGGACTCTGCTCTCGGTGGCGCGGGAGTGGGGGCTGCGGCTCGCTGCTAGCGCGCGGTGTGCGGCGCCTCGATGAGCCCGTAGTGGCCGTCTTTTCTCCTGTAGACGACGTTGACCTGCTTCGACTCCGAGTTCACGAACACGAGGAACTCGTCGTGCAGGAGGCTCATCTGCATGACGGCCTGTGACACGGTCATCGGCCTGACGTCGTACTCCTGCTTGGAGACGATCTGCTCCTCCGACAGCGGCGTGGGGGTCGGCGCGCGCTCCGACGGCGGCTCGAGCCCACCGGAGTCGAGCACGAGGTGGCGCACCGAGATGCCCGGTCCGGAGCTCGGCTTGTGGTCACGGATCTTGTCCTTCCACCGCCGGACCTGCCGCTCGATCTTCGCCATCGCCAGGTCGATGGACGAGTACATGTCCTCGGTCGCCTCCTCGCCTCGCACGAGGATGCCGTTCTTGAGCGTGATCACGAACTCCGCGTGGTGGTTGTAGCCTCGCTCCGTCGAGAGGATGACGTGGGTGGAGATGGGCTCCCTGAAGTACTTCTTGAGTCTGTCGACCTTGTCCCAGCAGTACTCCTTGAGCGCGTCGGTGGCGTCCATCTGACGGAAGGTGACCGAGAAGCTCATCCCGTACCTCCTAAGTGCTGCTCTCGCAGCGTCTCGAGGGCGGTCCGTAGACCGGACCCATCGCAAGCGTAGCACCGGGCAGCCGAGGGGATCCACCGCTCGCGACGTCGCCGGCGGGCATATACTGCTTGGCCGATGGGGACCAAGCTCTCGGCCTACTTCACGGAGGCAGAATCGATCGGCGGCCTCGAGGCCAAGATCAAGCTCGCGGTCATGACGCGCGTGACCTCGAGCGACGCGGCCGTCGCCGACGACAGCGCCACCAACCTCGAGATGTTCGATCGCGCCATCGCGCGGGTGCGCAGCCTCTACGCGGCGCCGGGCTCGGGTCTCGTGACCGCGCCGATCGGCACGCCGTCCACCGGCCTCCGCGCTCGCGGCTCCCTGCCGGGCGGCGAGGATCTGCTCTTCGGGCTCCTTTCGTCGCTGCACGACGCGATGGTCGCGGTCTACGACTCGGCGGGGCACTGCCTGCTCGCGTCCGAGTCGCGCTTGCTCGCCCAGCGCTACGGCCAGGGCGGGGTCAAGGTCGGCGAGGAGATCGCGAAGTTCGTCGGTCGGGAGGCGGGCCTCGGCATCTCGCAGCAGTTCCTGTCTCCGCGGATCATCGTCGCCGAGCACCAGATGCGCCTCGGCGACCACGAGGTGTGGATGCAGGTCGCCCTGTCGGCCGTGCAGGATCCCGGTGGTCAGGTCACGGCCGTGGCCGCCTTCATCCAGGACATCACCGAGCGGCGGCGGGCCGAGGACAGGCTGCGCGAGAGCGAGAAGCGCCTGCGCGAGCACAACCGCGTCTTCCTCGAGCTCATGGCGCAGAAGTCGTCGTTCCTCCCCGACATCCGGCGGACGCTCGCGCGGATCACGGAGTCCGCGGCCAAGACGCTCGGCGTCGCGCGCGTCAGCGTCTGGTTCTACGACGAGGGCAAGAGCAAGATCGTGTGCGCCGACCTCTACGAGAAGGCGAGCTTCAAGCACTCGTCGGGCACGGAGCTCCCCTCGAGCGCCTTCCCCGGTTACTTCAGGGCGCTGCTCGATCAGCGGACGATCGCGGCGAACGACGCCCACAAGGACCCCCGCACCGCCGAGTTCTCGGAGTCGTACCTGGCGCCGCTCGGGATCGGAGCGATGCTCGACGTTCCGATCTGGGTGTCCGGCGACATGATCGGCGTCGTCTGCCACGAGCACATCGGCGGCGCGCGCGAGTGGACCGCGGACGAGGAGAACTTCGCCTACCTCATGGCCAACATCGTGGCGGTCGCCAGGGAGCGCGCCGGCTGACGTGAGCGAGACGCCGCGCGTCCTGGCCCGGGACGAGGTCTTCGCGCTCGCGCGCTGGCACGAGCACGTCCTCGTCGTGTGGCACCTCGCCGCCGACGAGGCCAGGGCCGAGCGGGTCGCCGAGGCGACGGTGCGGGCCACGCGCGCGGCGCCCGGCAAGGCCGCGCACATCGCGTGGGTCCAGGCGACCTCCGGCGCACCCGACGCGGATGCGCGCAAGGTCTTCACCAAGATGGGCCGCGACGTCGGGGCCGACCTCGCGTGCATGCTCGCGGTCGTCGGCGACGACGGCTTCAAGAGCGCGCTGTTCCGCTCGGTGATCACGGGACTGGCGCTGGCGGCCCGCATCAGGTTCCCGCTCAAGCTCATCGCGGGCATCGACGAGGGAGCCGCGTGGGCCGCCGAACGTCTCGGCGAGCGCGGCGTGACCCTCGCCGCGCCCGAGCTCGCCACCACCCTTCGCCGCCTGGGTGAACTGGCCAGGAGCGACTGACGGCGGGCCGTCAGGCCTTGCGCTTGAGGGCCTCCCACGAGCCGGTCGTGATCTCCTTTAGGAGACCGGCGACCAGATCCTCGGGCAGGTCGGGATCGGGCAGGTTCTTGAAGAGCAGCTCGACGTCGCGCGTGGCGCCCTGCGCCGCGAACGACTCGCCCGCCTTGCGGAGGCGCACCACCGCGGACGAGGGCGGCGCGATGAAGCCCTTGGCGATGGCGACCCCGAGCCGCGAGGGACAGTGGCAGGGGTTCCGGGGGTTGACGTGCTCGCATCGCGGCGCCAGGTAGTCCTGCACCTTCTGTCGCGCGCGTGACAGGCGGACCTTGAACGCGCTCGTCTTGATACCGAGCGTCCGCGCGGCGGTCTCCTCGGGCAGGCCGATGACGGCTGCGAGCACGAAGGCGACGCGCTCCCCGGCGGACAGGCAGTTGACCACCGCGGTCATGCACCCCTGCTTGAGCTCCCAGAGCATGTACTCGCGCTCGGGGCTCTGCTGCGAGTGCACGACGTCCGTGCGCGTGGCCTCGCTGCGGAGCACGTCGTCGAGCTGGTCCCAGTCGAAGCGCGGCGCCTCCTCGGAGTGCTGCGCCTCGAGGACGTGGTGCGCGATGCGCAGGAGCCACGGCTCCATGTCCGCGGCCTTCGCGCGCTCGCTGGCCACGTAGGCGCGCTGGAAGGTCTCGCGCGTGATGGTCATCGCGTCGTCGCGGGACATGGTCATGCGGAATGCGAAATTGAAGATGCGCTCCGCGTGCTTGGCCACCACGTCGCCGAAGACCGCGTCGGCACCCCCTTTCCGGCTGTCGCTGGACATCAGGCCCTTGATCTCACCACGACCTCTGTACTCGAATCCAGACATGCGCGCGAATGCGTTCGTCCTCGCCGGAGCCCTCGGGGCCCTTGGCTGCCAGCCCGACGCGCCGCCCGGCCACCCGCCGGTGGCCCGCATCGCCTGCAAGACGTCCAACTCGGACGCGAACTGCTACCTCTTGCCCGAGGACACGTTCCACACCGAGGTCACGCTCGACGGTTCGACCTCCGGTGACGTGATCGACGATCCGATGGCGGAAAAACCGCTCAGGTACCGCTGGGAGATCCCGGCCGGCAGCTACAGGCTCGCCAGGGGCGCCCTGACGGATCCGCTGATCGTGATCACCGGCCAGGGCGACGTGCCGATCCCGGTCAAGCTCGTGGTGACGGATCCTAGCGGCCAGAGCGGCTCGGCGGAGCGGATCGTGGGCATCTCGCTGCGGTAGGCCGTCGGTCAACGCGCGCCTTCGAGCAGCCTTCGCAGGAGATCGAAGAACAGCGCGCGCGCGCGGGTCGACTCGCTGTAGCCGCGCGGCTCGAGCTCGAGCCCGAGGCCCGTTCCGTCCACGACGTGCACCACGCGGGCGTGGATCCCGAGGTGCGTGCGCGACTGCTCGTCGAGCGAGATCTCGGCCAGCAGGAGGCTCTCGCGCTCGGACAGAGCCGCCGAGCTCGGGATCTCGACGAACAGGCCCCCCGCGCCGAAGTCGCGCGCGAGCCCCTCGAGGCGCTCGGCGCCGCGCTGCAGGATCACGCGGACGTGACACGGCACTCGCAGCGACTCCCGGCGCTCGCTCGGGCGCGGAGCCGTGCAGATCTTCCGCAGCACCGCCTCGTGGAGCTCCCGCATCCGGCTCGCCTCGATGAGCGTGAGCCCGCGTCTGCGCTGGCGCTCCACCTCCAGCTCACGCAGCTCGCTGACGAGCGCCTCGATCGTGAGGGGCTCGCTCCCGGTCCTCATCGCGGCTGCCGCGCTCACGACCGACCCGCCATCGCCGAATGATCCACTGGGGCATGCCCCCTTCCCACGAGAGGAGGATCACACGGATTGCATCGCCTGTTCGGTAATCTGCGATACCAGATTTACAAAAGAACTCTTCGGTCAGGAGTGGGTGATGCGCGCGGCGGTCTGATAACGCGCCTGACCGAGCAGCTCCGCCGGCTGATCCGGCGTCGCCCCGAGCTCCTCGCCGAGGCGGTTGAGCTCCTCCACCACGTCGCGCAGGACGTCGACCTTCTCGCGGTAGGGCAGGAACGCGCTCTTGAAGCCGGCGACGCACAGCTCCCGCACGTCGTTCCAGCCGAAGCCGTAGTGCTCGACGCACAGGGCGAGCTCCTTGGACACGGTGGTGTTCGTCACGAGGCGGTTGTCCGTGTTGATGGTGCAGCGCAGGCCGTATGCAAAATAGAAAGGGAGCGGGTGCGACGCGAAGTCCTTGGCCGCGCCCGTCTGGATGTTCGACGACGGGCAGATCTCGAGCGGGATCCGGTGGTCGTTGACGTAGTTCAGCATGTCGCCGCTCTCGCGCAGGCGCGTGCCGTGCCCGATGCGGTGCGCGCCGCACTGGTGGATCGCCTGGCTGATCGACAGCGGCCCGTACGCCTCGCCGGCGTGCACCGTGCAGTTGATGTTGTTCTTGAGGATGAGGCGGAAGGCGTCCTGGTGCTCCTTCGCCGGGTGGTTGAGCTCCGCACCCGCGAGGTCGAACGCGACGACGCCGCGGTTCTTGTACGCGAGGCAGAGCTCCGCCATGCGCAGCGACCACTCGGCGCCCGCCGAGCGGATCGCGCACAGGATGACGCCCGAGCGCACGCCGAAGTCGCGCTTGCCGGCGCGCAGCCCCTGCAGGACGGCCTCGACCACGTCGGTCATCTTCAGGCCCTTCTCGAGGTGCAGCATCGGGGAGAAGCGCACCTCGAGGTAGCGCACGTTCTCGCGAGCGCAGTCCTCGACGAGCTCGTAGGCGGCGCGGTACAGGCCCTCCTCCGTCTGGAGCACCTTGAGCGTGATGTCGAACGCCTTGAGGTATTCCTCGAGCGATCCGCAGTTCTCCCCGGGGTAGATCAGCTTGCCGAGCTTCTCGGGCTCGTCCGCGGGCAGGCGGATCTTGTGGCGCTGCGCGAGGTCGAGGATCGACTCGAGCCGCAGCGAGCCGTCGAGGTGGCAGTGGAGGTCGGTCTTGGGCAGCCGCTGCAGGAACGCGAGATCGAGGGTCTGCATCGACGGATTCTAGTCGGATTGCCCCAGAACACCAGCGTTGCGCTCGACCCAGTCGAGGAGGACCCCGTGCACTCTCGGGCCGCCGAGGCGTTCGATCTCGCGCACGCCCGTGGGGCTCGTCACGTTGATCTCCGTGAGGTGCTCGCCGATCACGTCGATGCCGACGAACACGAGGCCGTCGCGCTCGAGCCTCGGCGCGAGCGCCGCGCAGATCGCGCGGTCGCGGGCCGAGAGCGCCACGGCCTCGGCGCGCCCGCCGACGTGCAGGTTGGCGCGCGTCTCGTCGGGCGCCGGCACGCGCAGCAGGGCTGCGATCGGCTCGCCCGCCACGATGAGGATCCGCTTGTCGCCCTCGCGCACGGCCGGCAGGTAGCGCTGCGCCATCACCCACTTGCGCCCCTCGAGCAGCGTCTCGAAGATGCTGTGCACGTTGCGATCGCCGGGCGTGATGTGGAAGACGCCACGGCCGCCGTTGCCGTCGAGGGGCTTGACGATCATCTCGCCGCCGAAGCGCTCGAGTTGCTCGCGCAGCGTGCGGGCGTCGCGCGTGACGATGGTCTCGGGGTACAGGCCCGGGAACTCGAAGATGAAGAGCTTCTCGTTCGCGTCGCGCAGGCCCCGCGGATCGTTGACGAGCAAGGTCCTGCCGCGCACGCGCTCGAGCAGGAGCGTCGAGAAGATGTACTCGGCGTCGAACGGCGGGTCCTTGCGCTGGAAGACCGCGTCGAAGCCCGCGACGGGCTCGCGGCCGCACAGGAGCTCGCCGCCCACGATCTCGAGCGCCGAGATCTCCGCGCGGACGCACGCGTGGCCGCGCCGCTCGGCCTCCTCGATCATCGCGAGGGTCGTGTCGCCGGCCGGGTTGAGCCGCTCCGGCGGGTCCATGAGGAAGAGAAAGCGCATAGGAGGCTACAGGCTACAGGCTACAGGCTACAGGCTACAGGCTACAGCCGGAACCAGAGCCTGACACGGCCCTGCAGGCTTCCTGTCCGACCTGAAGCCCGAAGCCTGGCGCTTGAAGCCTATTTCGGCTCGTCGGCCGAGGGCAGCAGGTGCTCGAGGTCGTGCTTGCGCAGCCGGTAGTAGAGCGTGGAGCGGTTGATGCCGAGCGCGCGCGCCGCCATCGCGATGTTGCCGCTCGAGCGCTCGATCGCCGCGATGATCTCGGCGCGCTCCTGCTCGTGCAGGCGCTTCTGGAGCGGCACGTCCGCTCCCCCCGAGGGCGGGGGATCGCTCGGCCTCGGCGCGTCCGGCGCGGCCGGGAGCGTCGCGCTGCGGCGGCCGAAGTCGAGATCGCCGCCCGTCAGCGTGCTGCCGCGCATGACGATGATCGCGCGCTCCATCACGTTCTCGAGCTCGCGCACGTTGCCCGGCCACGGGTACTCCTTGAGCCGGTCGATCGCGCTTGCGTCGAGCTGCACCGCCGGGCGGCCCGCGCGGCGCGCGAACTTGAGCGCGAAGTGCTCGGCGAGGAGCGGGATGTCGCTCTGCCGGCTGCGCAAGGGGGGCAGGTCGATCGGGAAGACGTTGAGGCGGTAGTAGAGGTCCTCGCGGAACTGGCCGCGCTGGACCATCGCCTCGAGGTCCCGGTTGGTCGCGGAGACCACGCGCACGTCGCAGCGCAGCGTCTCGGTGCCGCCCACGCGCTCGAACTCGCGCTCCTGCAGGACGCGCAGGAGCTTGACCTGGACGTCCGACGGCAGGTCGCCCACCTCGTCGAGGAACAACGTGCCGCCGTCGGCGAGCTCGAAGCGCCCGGCGCGTCGGGCGATGGCGCCCGTGAACGCGCCCTTCTCGTGGCCGAAGAGCTCGCTCTCGAGGATGCCGGGCGCGAGCGCCGCGCAGTTGACGCGGACGAACGGCTTCGATTCGCGCTGCGAGTTGATGTGGATCGCGCGGGCGACGAGCTCCTTGCCCGTGCCGGTCTCGCCGCGCACGAGCACGGTCGACGCGGTCGGCGCCACCTGCTCGATCTTGCGCAGGACCTCCTTGAGGGTGGTCGCGTCGCCGATGATCGCGCCGAAGTCGTACTGCCCGTGCGCCTCGCTCTGCAGGTAGCCGGCGTACTGCTTGAGCTGGTCGGTCAGACGCCGGTTCTCGCGGCGCAGGTGGAACTTCTCGATGGCCTGGATGAGGATGCCGCGCAGCTCCTTGGCGTCCCAGGGCTTGGTGACGTAGCGGTAGACGTCGCCGAGGTTGATCGCCTCGACGAGGACCTCGATGTCCGTGTACGCGGTGAGGATGATGCCGATCGTCTCGGGGTGAGCCTGCCGAGCGTGCTTGAGGAGCTCGAGGCCCGTCATGCGCGGCATCCGCTGATCGGAGACCAGGACCGCGACGTCGTTCTGCTTGAGGAGCTCGAGCGCCTCCTCGCCCGACTCGGCGGTCAGCACCTTGAAGCTCTTGCGATAGTTGAAGCGGAACGCGTCGAGGTTGTCGCGCTCGTCGTCCACCACCAGCACCGAAAACGCGGATAGATCCTGCACGGTTCTGGCGACGCTAGCACGAACACCTCCGAGCGCGCGACCGGGCCACCGCGCCGCCGCCGGCGGCGTGAGGGGCGCCACAAGCCACGGGCGATGGGCTAAGATGCCGGCGTGGCGGAAACCGACAGCGGCGAGGGCCCGGGGCCCGGGGAAGCGCCCGCGGAGCCAGGCGGGAGTGGAGCGCCCGCGCAGCCGGCGGCCCAGCCGGTGCCGCGGCCCGGCAGGCACATCGGGACGGGGACGTCCTCGATCGGGATCCCCGCGGCGTCCGCGGGGAGCTCCTCGTCGATGAGCGTGGCGGTGGCGGGCAGCGGCCAGGTCCCGGCGGCGGGCGGCGGGCTTGCGCGCAAGCGCCAGGTGATGGACCACTTCCTCCTCGCGCTGCGCAGCTCCGAGCTCGCGCGCGTGGTGGACCCCGGCACGCTCCACTACTGGCTCGACTCCACGTTCCAGGACCACACGCGCGGCGGATCCCTGCAGCTCCAGGGGTTGTTCGCCACGCTGCTCGCCGAGCCCGGGGTCGAGTCCCGCATGCTCGCGCCGCCGCTGCTCGCGCTCAAGAGCTGGGAGACCAAGGTCGGGATGCGCGTGATCCTGCCGCCCGAGCTCGAGACGATGACGGAGATCGAGCGAAAGCAGCACCTCGTGCGGTTCCCGGTCCAGCTCGGGGACGTGGATCGCCTGCTCGGCCGCGTCGCCGTCGGGCTCAAGCCCGCGGCCCGCCCGGCTGCTCCGGAGCCCACGCCGGCCCGGGGCCCGCGGCTCGCCGCCGGGTACGCGGATCCGGCCGCCGCGGGTCGGGCGGCCGCCCAGCAGGCCCCGGCGAAGGCCAAGCCACAGACGAAGCAGCAGAAGAAGTCCGGCCCGATGACCAAGGGCCAGAAGATGCTCGCGGGCGGGGTCATCGCCGCGGTCGTTGCCGGCGCCGCGACGTCCCTCTACCTGACGCTGCGGCCCACGCCCATCCGCGAGCTCGACGTGTCGTCTTTCGCGTCGACGGGCGTGTCGGCGATCCAGGCGCGTCGCAAGGGGAATGTGGTCGTGGTGACCGTCGGGCCGCAGTTCGCGGTCATGCCGCGGGACGCCCAGGTGGCGGCGTGTGATCGGGCGTTGAGGGTCGTGGCGGAGCACGGGGCGACTGGCATTCACCTCGTGGACGGACGGGGCAACTTCCTTCTCTCTCAGACCAACATGATCCGGAATCGTTGAGCGGGTTTCCCCACACGAGCTCCGGCAAGTCGCAGGCGTGAAGATCGTGCTAAGATTGCACCAGCGGGGGTTCTTCGAATGAAGTTCTGGTCCAGTCGTCGCGCCTTCACGCTGATCGAGCTGATGACCGTCGTGTTCATCATCGGCTTTCTGGCGGCGATCGCCATCCCCGGCTACATCCGGTACGTGAGGAGGAGCAAGACGTCGGAGGCGCTGACGGCGATCCCCGCCATCTATCGGGGCGTCACGGCTTACTACCAGACCGAGCACACCACGCGCTCGGGCGGCATCGTGACGGCCAACCTCCCCAACACGACGCCCGCGGTGCCGACGTCACTCTCGTCTGTCGCGGGCACCACCTACGCGCCGTCTGCGACCGACTGGGACGATGCGACCTGGCAGGCCGTCAGCTTCTCCATCAGCTCGCCGATGCGCTTCCAGTACCAGTACTGCAAGACGACCTCGGGGGGCCCCAACGCCTGTCAGTCGACCTCGACGGTCGGGACCTCGTTCGAGGTGTACGCTCGAGGCGACCTCGACGGAGACGGCATCCCGTCCACGTTCGTCCGCGCAGGCATCCCTGGCGTCGGCACCGAGGTCGCAGGCTCGTCCAGCATCTACTTCGAGAACGAGCTCGACTGATCCCGCCTTCCTCCGGCGCACCCGCCTCCCCCTCTCGCACAGCCTGGTGGACGTTCGCCGCCGCGATCTTGTTCTACGCGCTCTGTGCGGAGCCCGCCCCGTCGTGGCTGGACTCGCCCGAGCTGGCGGCGGGCGCCGCTAGCCTCGGCATCGCGCATCCCCCGAGCCAGCCGCTGGCGATGCTCATCGGCAAGGCGGCCGCGCTGCTGCCGCTCGGACCGGTCGCGCTCCGCGTCGCGCTCGCGTCGGCCGCCGCAGGCGCGATCGCGGCGGCGCTCGTGACGCTGCTCGCCCTGCGCCTCCTCGAGGCGGTGACCGAGGAGACGCCGGGGCCCGCGTGTCGCGCGATCGCCGTCGCGGGTGGCCTCGCGTTCGCCGGCACCTGGGCGCACGGGTTCCAGTGCGTCCGCGTGGAGGTCTACGCGCTACACACGGCGCTCGTCCTCGGCGCGGCCGCGCTGGCGGTGCACGCCGAGCGGGCCCATGGCGCGGCGCGCTCGCGGGCGCTCCTCGGCGGCGCGCTCTGCCTGGGCCTCGGCCTGTGCAACCACCACCTCGGCACGCTCGTCTGCGCCGTGCCGCTCGTGCTCTGGATCGTGCTCTTGCGGCCGCGCCCGTCGGTCGCTGTCGGCATGCTCCTCGTCGGAGGGATGTGCGCGGGCGTGTACGCCTACGTGCCGCTCCGCGCGGCCACCGAGCCCGTCAACTGGGGGCACCCTGCGACGCTCGAGCGCTTCTTCTGGGTCGTCACTGCCAAGGCCTTCCAGAAGACCAGCGAGCGCGGCGAGGACAGCGCGGCGGCGCTCGAGCTCCTCGTGCAGATGACGCCGCTCGCGGCCCTGCTGTCGCTCGCCGGCGCGTGGCTGCTCGCCCGCTCTCGCCGGCGGCTGCGCCTGGCGATCGTCGCGATCGGCGTCGGCGTGGCCGCGCCCCTGTCCACCGTGGTGGTGGGGTTCGATCCCACGAACGCGGACCGGCAGGGCTGGACGGCGCCGGGGCTCGGCTGCCTCTGGGCGCTGGCCGTGCTCCCGGTGGCGCTCCTCGCGCATCGCTTCAAGCGCGCGGCGATGCCCATCGCTGCGGTGGCCCTGGCGCTGGCGCTCGCGCAGGGGGCGCGCAACCTCCACGCCCTCGATCGCCACGACTTCTGGGGCGCCGACGACGTCACTCGCCTCGTGTGGGACGGCGTGCCGCCGCGCGCGCGCGTCGAGACCGCGAACCACCAGGGCCTGTTCCAGCGCTGGTACGCCGTGGCCGTCGAGGGCGCCAGGCCCGACGTGGCCACGTGGCATCGCCACTTCAGCGGTCACCCGGCGTATCCGCCGCGGCCCTTCACACCGGATCTCGTCGAGCTCGAGTTCGACACGCCGGCAGGCGCGCTGCACCCGGACGGCGCCTTCCTCGCTTCCGGCGCCGGCGTCGCGGCCGGCGAGGCGCGGACGAGGGCGTTCCTGGCGGCGTTCGACGCGGTATGCATGCGCTCGGAGGATCGCGAGACGCGCCGCGCGGCCCTGTGGCGGTACTACCTGCTCGCGCGCTCGCTGTGCGATCCCGGTCGTCCAGCGTCCGCCCTGGGGCGCGACGCGGCGCTGCGCGCGCGCGCCTACAACGGCGGCCCCTCTCCGGAGCTCGACGCGCTCGGTCAGGCGTGTGGCATATGATCACCACATGAAGCGCGTCCTGCATCGCGTGCGTCAGGCCGTCGGAGCCACCGTCGTCGACGCCGGGTTCCGCAGCCTGGCCGGGGTCGGGGGGCGGACCCCGCTGGCGCGACCGTCTCGACATGGCGTCGAGGTGATCCGCGACGTGGCGTACATGCACGGCCCGCGCGGCGGCGTGATCGAGGAGCACCTCCTCGACGTGTGGCGGCCCAAGGAGCGCAAGGGTCCGTTGCCGGTCGTGCTCTACGTGCACGGCGGCGGCTTCCGCATCCTGTCCAAGGACACGCACTGGGTGATGGCGCTGGCGTTCGCGCGGCGCGGCTACCTCGTGTTCAACGTGAGCTATCGCCTGGCGCCCAGGCACCCGTTCCCCGCGGCGCTCGAGGATCTCTCGCACGCGTATGCCTGGGTGAGCACGCACGCCGCGGCGTACGGCGGCGACCCCTCGCGCTTCGTGCTCGCGGGCGAATCGGCGGGCGCGAACCTGGTCTCGGTCCTGGCGCTCCTGTCCTCGTACAAGCGGCACGAGGCCTTCGCCAAGCGCATCTGGGACAGCGGGATGCATCCACGCGCCGTGATCCCGCAGTGCGGGATCTTCCAGGTCTCCGACACGTCGCGGTTCTCGCGGCGGCGCGCGCTGCCGCGCTTCCTGCAGGACCGGCTGTGGGAGGTCGAGCACGCGTACCTGCGGGGCGTCGCCAAGGACGATCCGCGCCGCGAGCTCGCCGATCCGGTCGTCCTGCTCGAGCGGGGCAGAAAGCCGGATCGCGCCTTGCCGCCGTTCTTCCTCTCGGTCGGCACCAAGGACCCGCTGCTCGACGACACGCGGCGGCTCGCGGCGGCGCTCGAGCACCTCGGCGTTCGCGCGGAGGCGCGCTACTTCGAGGGCGAGGTGCACGCGTTCCAGGCGCTCGTGTGGCGCCGGGCTGCGCAGCGCTGCTGGACCGAGACCTACGCGTTCCTCGAGGACGTCATCGGCCCGACCGAGCCCGCGACCACGCGCCCCGCGCTTCCGCGGCGCAAGCGCAAGACGACCGCGAAGACCGTCGCGCACCGGCACGCCTGAGCCGGACGATCCGGATCGCGACGCGGCTTTGCCGCGGCGGGGGAAGGGCAGCGTGCCCTTCCTGCGGCGGCCCTCCGAGGCCGCCGATCGCCTACTTCACCAGCTCCTTGGCCACGAGCCACTCGCAGTAGTACTCGGCGTCGTGGTGCGGCTCGATCTCGCCCGACGCCACGGCCTCCTCGCACGCCTGCTTGAGCACGCCGATGAGCTTGGACGGCGGGAGCTGGAAGCGCCGCATGATCTCGTCGCCGATGCCGCTCGGTAGCGGCGGCACGACCGCGTCCTCGGCGCGCAGGGCCTCGATGCGGCTGGCCAGATCGCTGATCGAGCGCAACGCCTCCTGCCGGCGGCCGGGACGCTTGGACGTGATGTCCGCGCGCGACAGGTCGAGCAGATCGCCGAGGTGGCAGCCCATCTCGCGATCGAAGCGACGGACCGCCGAGTCGGTCCACGAGCCGTCGTACTGGTTCGCGCGCAGGTGGTGCAGGATCAGGAAGCGCACGTCCTTGTGGAACGGGCGGTCGAAGCCGAGCCGGCGGCCCACGTCGTCGAACATGCGGGCGCCCACCTCGGCGTGGCCGTGGAACGTCACCTTGCCGTCCTTGGTGAAGACGCGCGTCGGCACCTTGCCGATGTCGTGCAGCAGCGCCGCCCAGCGCAGGAGCGGCCGTGGCACCGACTGCCGCACCACCTGCTTGGTGTGCTCCCAGACGTCCTTGTGACGGCGACCGGCCTCCTGCGAGAAGTCCACCGTCGCCTCGAGCTCGGGCAGCAGGATCGCGAGCGCGCCCACGTCGTGGAGCCACTGCAGCGCGCCGTGCATCCCGGGCCCGAGCAGCAGGCGCGTGACCTCGCTGCGCACGTGCTCCGGTGAGACCTCGCCGACGCGCGGCGCGTGCTGCAGCGCCTCGCGCGAGAGCGCCTCGGGTGGCGGCAGGCCCTGCTCGGAGATCTCGCGCGCGATGGTGACGAGGTCAGCCGCCCGCGCGAGGCGCGAGAACTCACCCGTCGGCCCCGGCGACGAGGAGGCCACGGCGCCGGGCGTGCCCGGCGGGTCGGGTCGGTGCTGCTGCGACATCGGGTACCGCGTCGAGGGAGGTTCAGCCGGGGGCGCGGGTCAGGTGATGCGCATCGAGTCGAGCTGCTTCTTGCGCTCGAGGTAGTCGAGCACGGGCTTCGACTGCTTGAGCCGACCCTCGATCTGCTCCTCGGTGATCTCGTAGTTCGTGCCGAACTCGAGGCCGTCCTCGTACAGGGTCTCGGCCGCCTCGTCGTCGTCGAGGTAGGTCTTGACCTTCTTGGCCTTGTGAACCTGCTTGGTGAGCTCGCCGATCTTCGACTCGAGCCACGTGTACGTCCCGCCGAGCGCGGCCTTGTAGGTCGCGAGATCCTGCTCCAGAGGATCGTAGAGCTCGCCGAAGCGCTCGCAGAACTCCGCGGTGCCCTCCTGCCTCTTGATCCACGCCAGCACGAGCCGCAGCAGCACGACGTCGTCGGTGCGCCCGAGGATGCGCTCGTTCGACTCCTGTGGATGGAGGATGTAGAGGATGGCGCCGCACACGGTCTCTCGAACGCCCCGCTCGTGGTTGGGGTCGTCCTTCGCCTCGTAGAGCACCTTCAGATCGAAGGGCAACGTGACGAGGTGGTTGCGCAGCGTTTCGATGAACCGCTGCTCCAGCGCCTTGTCCATAGGATGAACCAATAGCCGAACCCCGAGGAAGTTTCAACGGATCCGCGCGTGAGGGGTCCCGGAAGGCTGGATCGCGGCCGGGGGAAGGTGCACGAATTGCCGATGCTGGGAGCCTCCGGCTGATCTACGATCGTCGCTGGTGCGCCCTCGCTCGCCGGTACGCGGCTTCAACCACAACACGCGCTACCACGGGCGCGTGTACCACGTGCAGACCGAAGATTCGGGCATCCAGAAGGCCCACGTCTACACGCACCTGTTCGTCGGCGGGACCATCATCTCGACGAAGAAGAGCAACTACGACGCGGCGCTGGCCGAGGACGACATCAAGAAGATCATGCAGGCGCAGCACAAGGCCGTGCTCAAGAGCCTGCTCGCCGGCGATCATGACGAGCGCATCGTCGCCATCTTCGGCACGCTCGACGCGCCAGCCGAGGAGGCGGCCGCGCCCGAGGACATCGAGCGCACCGAGCCCATCGCGCAGGTCTCCGAGGAGGAGCTGACGCAGGTGGGCGGCCCTGTGGGCTTCGAGGCCGAGGTGACGCTCCACGAGGCCGTGGAGCCTCCGGCCGCGCCTCCGCGGATCGCACCGCCGATCGCCTCGCCGGGGCTCGTGCCGCCGGCCGCGCCTCCCGCAGCGCCCGCGCCGGTGGCGTCGGCTGGCGTCACGCACCCGCGCCCGCATCCGGCACCGCCGCCGCCCGCGCACTCGCCCACGGCGACGCAGTCGATGCCGGCGACCGCGTCGCAGACCGTGCGGCCGCGCATCTGGGCGCGAAAGGTCGGCACCCAGGAGCGCCCGTTCGAGACCACGGGCGAGTTCCGGGTGGCCTCGGAGATCGTCGATCGCGCCGCCCAGGAGGCAGGAGACGCGCGTCCGGCGCCCGCGCCGGTCGTGTCGCGTCCGGCCACCGGACCGACCAGCGAGGGCGTCGTGGTCGCGCGGCCGATCGTCGTGGGCACCGGCGCGCCGGTGATCGCGCCGAGCCGGACGGGCGGCCCCGGACCCCGCGCGCCGGACCGCCCGGCGGCGCCTGCCCCCGAAACACCGCCGCACCCGCAGGGGCAGGTGACGGGCTCCTATCGGTCGATCCCCCATCCGGCGCAGCGCCTCGCGCAGCAGTCCGGGCAGGTGCGCCCGCCGCCGCCTCCTCCTCCGCGCTCGAGCGTACCGCCGGTGCCGAGCGGCGCCCGCGCGACCGGCGTCGGGCCCAAGCAGCCGCCGCCCGCCCCGCCGCCTGCCCCCGAGCCGCGGGAGCCCGGCCTCGACGAGATCATCCTCGACTACCTGACCGATCCCTCAAGGGGCAAGTAGTCGCACGAGCGATTGACGCAGTGCGCCGGCGCGGCGCATTGGAATTCCGGGGAAAACAGAAGAAAGCAATGAGGTCCGGCGCACGTTGCAAACGCGCACGGACGTATGGCATACACGCGCATACATGGCCGCCCTGAAGCCGAAACACCCTGCCGGCCTGTACGTCCTGTTCTTCACCGAGATGTGGGAGCGCTTCAGCTACTACCTGATGGTGGCGCTGCTGTCCCTGTACATCAAGGCGCCCACCAAGCCCGACGGCTCCGGCGGCATGGGCATGTCGGAGGAGGACGCGATCAACATCTACGGCGCGTACATCGCGCTCGTGTACCTGACGCCGTACTACGGCGGCCTCGTCGCGGACCGATTGCTCGGCTTCCGCAAGACCGTGATCATCGGCGCGCTCCTGATGTGCGCGGGCCACATGTGCATGGCGCTGCCGGGCAAGCCGATCTTCTTCACGGCGCTCTTCCTGCTGATCCTCGGCAACGGGATGTTCAAGCCCAACATCAGCACGATGGTGGGCAGCCTGTACGCGGAGAGCAGCCCGCTCAAGGACGCCGCGTACTCGATCTTCTACATGGGCATCAACGTCGGCGCGTTCCTCGGGCCGTTCGTGGGTGACCTCATGCGGAACGGCAAGATCCCGTTCGGCATCTCGGACACCGAGGTGCTCTCGCGCCACGGCTGGCACTGGGCCTTCGGCAGCGCCGCGGTCGGCATGTTCCTGTCGGCGGTGATCTTCATGGTGTTCAAGCGGCCGATCGAGCACGCCGACATCGCCGCGCGGCGGATCGCGCTGCGAAAGGCCGAGGGCGTGGCGCAGCCGGTGGTGCCGCCCGCGATCGCGCGCCGGGCGCGCCGCTACACGCTGCTCGCGGTGCTCGCGGGGGCCTGGTCGATCCTCTCGATGGTCGCGGCGCTCGTGCCGTCTGTCGGCGGCGTCGTGCCGGTGCTCCTGCGGCTGCGCAATCCGCTGTCGTTCCTGATCGAGGGCGTCGGCGCGGCGATCGGGCAGGTCGATCCGAACAAGCTCACCTCGCGCTGGACGGACGCGTTCTTCTGGGGCGCGGCGATCGTGACGGTGCTGGTCGTGACGTGGCCGCGCGTGCAGGTGGTCGAGACCGCCGAGGATGCGCCGCCCGAGGTGCAGAAGCAGCGCGTGGGCGCGCTCTTCATCATCTTCGGCATCGTGGTGCTGTTCTGGATGGCCTTCCACCAGAACGGCTCGACGCTGACGTTCTGGGCCGAGAAGAGCACGCGCACGTCGTGGAATCCGGAGATCTTCCAGGTCTTCAACGCGGCGTTCGTGGTGTCGTTCACGCCGCTCGTGGTCTGGTTCTGGAGCCGCATGCGGCGGATGGGCAAGGAGCCGAGCACCCCGGCGAAGATCGGCGTGGGCATGGCGCTGACGGCCGTGTGCTACGGCCTGATGGCGCTCGGCGGCCTCGCGGGCGGCGACACGGGGCAGGTCTCGGTGTTCTGGCTCATCGGCGGCTACGCGATCATCACGCTCGGCGAGCTGTGCCTGTCGCCGGTGGGGCTCTCGCTCGTGGCCAAGCTCGCGCCGCAGGCGCTGCGCGGCTCGCTCATGGGGGCGTGGTTCCTGGCGACGTCGATCGGCAACAAGCTCGCGGGCGACGTCGGCGAGCACTACTGGGCCAAGCTGCCGCACAGCCGGTTCTTCGGGATCCTGGTCGTGCTTTGCCTGATGGCGGCGGGCGTGCTGCTCGTGCTCCTGCCGCGGCTGCGCCGCGCGATGCCGAAGGAAGCGGACGTGGCGGAGACGGCGGGCACGGACGCGGCGGGCGAGCCGGCACCGGCGCGATCGTAGGGGGCGCGGGACGCGGATCGTCCACGTCCACGTCCACGTCCACGTCCACGACGGAACGGAGTGGTCAGGGGCGGAGGCGGGCGGCGATGGAGTCGGCGCGGCCGTCGGTGAGGGCGGCGGTGGCGGCGGTGAGGGCATCGGCGTAGGCGGCGCCGGCGGCGTGCAGGAAGAGGGCGGCGGTGGCGGCGGCGCGGGCGAGGATGGGATCTTCGATCGCCGCGGGGGGGACGTCGATCGAGGTCGAGAGCGCGCCCGGCACGCGGGCGAGGCGCAGGCGCTTTCCGGGGACGGCCTCGGGCAGGCCGCCGAGCTGCTGGATGACCGCGCCGGCGGGCGCGCCGGAGAGCGTGAGCGCGCGGCAGGTCGCCTCGAGGTAGGGCGCGTGGAAGACGCCCGCGAGGTGCGGCCCGGGGGAAAGGGGCGAGAGGAGCTTCGCGACGGTGTGCGCGGCGGTGCGGACGCCGAGCAGCGGACGCAGCGCGACGAGGCGGTGGAGCGCGGGACACGCGAGGCGGAGGTCGAGCGCGGCGACGCCGGCCCGGGCGAGGTCGCGGGCGGCGCGCACCGGGTCGAGCGGGCCCGAAAGGCCGATCGACGCGAGCGAGGCGCCGAGGTCGTGCCTGGCGAAGGGATCGTCGGCGAGCACGCCGAGGAGCACCGGGACGCCGAGCGCGGCGGCGACGCACGCGGCGCGCGGGAGCACGCTCGCCGTGCCCTGGTGGCCGTCGGCGTGCGCGTCGACGAGGAGCGTTCCGGTGGGTGCGACGATGCGCGGGACGAGCGGCGCGAACGCGTCGGTGAACCCGGCGAGCTCGTCGGCGGTCTCGCCCTTCATGCGGAGCGCGAGGAGAAATGCGCCGATCTGCGCGGGATCTGCGTGGCCCGCCGCGACGAGCGTCATCGCCTCGCGGGCCTCGTCGCGCGTCAGCGCTCGCGCGCGCTTGGCGCCGGCGCCGACGGCATGGATGAAGTGGGGGAGCGTCACGTGCGGAGGTCTCTCACGAGGGTGCGGGTGCGCAGGTCGGCCGCGAGCACGCGCCCGCGATCGTCGGAGAGGACCACGAGGGGCTCGCCGAGGCGCAGGGACACGCGGCTCGCGCCCTGGAAGCGGACGTGGACGGCGGGGGCGGGCGCGCGCGCGGGGTCCTCGCCGAGGCGCAGCACCGAGACGGAGACAGATTCGCCTTCGCGAATGCGTAGCGCGAGGTGATCGGCGAAGAGGGCCACGGGCGCGACGAGGGGGCCGCCGGCGGGCAAGGGGAGCATCGCGTGCGTGCCGCGGCGGGTGATCCACAGGCTCGCCGCAGAGACCTGCACCGTGGCGCCGTGGGCGCCGAGCCCGACGAGGGGGCCGAGGCGAACGCGCTCGAGATCTCGGCGGTCGCGGAGCTGAAGCGTCGGCAGGTCGAAGCGCCAGACCTCGTCGCACGGATCGTCGACGTGCACCGCGAGCGACGTGGCGGAGCGGCGGATGGCCTTGATGGGGCCGTCGGCGTCGAGCCGCCAGAGCGTGTGCAGGCTGCCCTTCGTGAGATCGAGCGCGCACAGCGAGCGGCCCTGCGCGACGAACCAGACGAGGCCATCGTGATCGGGGGCGAACGCGCCGAGCGGGAGATCGCCGAGCAGGCGCGTCTTGCCGGTGCGGAGGTCCACGTGCGTGGCGCGGTAGAGGCGACCGCGCGGGGCGAGCGCCACCGCGGAGCCGCCGTGATCGGCGAGCGCGAGCGAGTGCGCGGGGACGTCGACCTCGAGCGCGGGGCGGCCGTCGCGGGAGATGAGGCGCAGGCCGGGCTCGCCGAGCGCGAGCGCGAGGCGGCCGTCGGGCAGGAGCGCGGCGTCGAAGACGGGCGTGGGGCCGCCGTCGAGGGGGCTGCGCGAGACCTCGAGCGTGCGATCGCTGCTGGGCGCTTGCAGGGACGAGAGCGCGGGGAGATCCGTGCGAAGGGCGCCGTCCTCGGTGAGCTCGACGAGCTCGCCGAGCTCGGCCGGCGAGAGCGTGGGCAGCGCGCGACCCGCGTCGCGCAGCGTGGCGCGCAGGACCGCGCGTGCGACGGCGCGGATGGGCGGCGAGGGGGGGCTGCGCCGCACGGCGCGGGCGAGCGCGGCGCGGGCGTCGGTGGCCTCGAGCGAGGGATCGTCGAGGAGCGCGTGCAGCATCGGCGTCAGGGCGGGCAGGGCCTCGGGCTCGAGCTGCAGGCGGCGTGGCAGGAGGCGCGCGGCGAGCGAGCCGCCCTCGGCCATCGCGAGCTCGATCCAGCGCAGGACGAGCGCGCGCGCGGCGGGGACGGTGTGCGCGACCTCGACCGCGGCGCCGAGGTCGCCCGCGTCCGCGAGCGCGTCGGCCCACGCGAGGCGCAGCGAGGCGGCGGCGTCGCGGTGCGTGCGCGCGAGGCGCG
This sequence comes from uncultured Myxococcales bacterium, assembly GCA_964593795.1. GTDB lineage: Bacteria > Myxococcota_A > Polyangia > JAHFDS01 > JAHFDS01 > JAHFDS01. Next base: position 126,151 of record CAZQJC010000095.1, read on the forward strand.
TGGCGGCGTCGGCGAACGCGGCGTGCAGGCGCGCGAGCTCGAGGGCGCGGGCGCGATCGCCGGCCAGCCACCACTGGCGGACCTGCAGGCCCGGGGGCAGGCGGCGCGCCTCGGCGAGCTCGGCGGCGGTGCGCAGGCGGCCGTGACGCTCGAGGAACGAGACGGCCTCCTCGTCGGCGCCGAGGAGCTCGGCGAGCACGAAGGCGGCCTCGTCGATGCGGCCCTCGCGCTCGAGGCGATCGAATGCGGCGCGGTAGAGGCCGCGGATGTAGCGCATGCCGTCGCCGGAGAGGAAGAGCGTGCCGCCGCCGGCCGCGGTGCCGCGCGCGCCGCCGAGCTCGAGGCTCGTGCGCGGGATGGGGACGGAGAGCGCGGGGAAGGCGCCCGCCGCGCCGCCGCCCTCGAGCTCGCCGAGGGGGACCGCGTGGCGGAGCGCGTCGTCGAGCTGGCCGTCCTCGAACAGGCGCGCCATGTGCGCGAGGTACTCGGCCTGCTTGCGGCCGATGAGGCGCGCGAGCTGGGTGCGCAGGGCGACGCGGCGTACGAGTCCCGCGGCGCGGGCGCGCAGGCGATCGAGCCAGGTGGGCGGCGGCGGCGTCGTGGGGCGGCGGGCCAGGGCGCGGGCGGTGGCGCGCGAGGTGGTCGTGGGCGCGGTGCGCTCCGCGCGCGGCACGAGCGCGCGGCGGAAGAGCCGGCCCAGGGTGGCACCGAGCGCGGCGCCGAGGCGGCCGAGCGGGCCCGGGGCGCGTGCGGTGGCAGAGGGTACCGGTTGGGCTGCGGAGGCTGCGGAGGCGGCGCGGGCGCGCAGGGCGTCGATGACGGCCTGGCGGCGCGCGTCGGGCGCGGGGACGCCGGAGAGGACGGCGCGCGTGTCGGTGGTGGCGACGGCGGCGGCGAGCGCGGCGGGCGGATCGCCGAGCGAGCGCGGCTCGAGGAGGTCGAGCGGGCCGAGGTCGAGCCAGGCGGCGGGATCGACGGGGGGGCCGAGGTCGAGCGCGCGGACGGTGCCGTGCTCCGAGAGGACGACGGCGCCGGGTGGTGCGGGCGTGGGGGCGGGCAGGGCGGTGAGGTGGCCGTCCCTGGACACGAGGGGCAGGCCCGGCGCGTCGCATGCGGACAGGCGAATGGGTTCCGGGAGCAGGACGAGCAGGCGCTCGCCGAGCGCGTGGAGGCGGACACCGGGGCGCCACAGGGAGATCGCGCGGGCGTGGAGGGCGCGCGGGGAGAGCAGCGCGGGGTCGAGGACCAGGGCGCTCGCGAGGACGGAGCCGGTGTGGAGGGGGCGGCGTGGATTCACTGTACGGCCACGGTGGTGATGCGGTGGTGGAGCAGCGTGGCGCCGTCGGTGGTGCGGACGACGAGGAGGTCGCCTGCGGCGGTACGGTAGGCGACCTCGGGCTGGGTCTCGCTCGTCGTGATCTCCTCGATCGGCGCGGGGGCGACGTGGAGCGTGCGGGACTGGCGGCGTCCGAGGAGCGTGAGGGTTCGCTGGTCGGCCTCGAGCGTCAGGAGCGCGGGCTCGGCGTCGTCGTCGAGGCGCACGCCGACGACGCGCGCGCCCTCGCTCGGGCAGAGCAGGACGTGCGAGGGGATGTCGGCGGCGGGCCAGGGGAAGACCTGGACCTGCCACGTGGTGGGGTCGCGCTCGAGCGCGGTGGCGAAGCGGTCGCCGCGGTGGGTGGCGAAGCCGCGGCCGCCGCCCTCGAGGGTGAGCGTGACGGCCTCGAGGCGCTCGAGGTCGCCGGAGACGCTGGCGAGGAAGCTCGGACGCGCCTGGTTCGGTGCCCCGGCGGGTGGCCGGAACAGGGCGTAGGTCGTGCGCTGGGTTGCGAAGAGCGCCACGAAGCGTCGGTCGTAGACGCCGCGGTCGAGCCGGCAGCCGCCTGACAGGGAGATGCGCACGAGCCCACCGGGGTAGAGGAGCACCGCGGCGGTCCCGTTTGCCGTGAACAGCAAAGGCGAGAGCCTGCCGTCGAGGGCCTCCTTCTCGACCCCCAAGGTCTCGACCCATGCGGCGTCCATTCCCGTCACCTCCGTGGCGGGGCGATCGAAGCCGGCCGTCGTCGTGCCGTGGCCGAGGAGGATCCACACGTCGGACGACACGTGGTGCACGAGGACGCGGACGTGGCCGCGGTGCCAGCCGATGGCGTGGGCCTCGTGGCCGGGGGGGATGCGGACGCGGCGCACGCGGCCGGAGCGCTCGCGGGGAGAGCCGGGGACGGGGATCACCACGAGGTCGTTGCCGGTGCGGCCGAAGAGGTGGCGGCCGGTGTGCGACAGGAGCAGCGAGGTCGGGGTCTCCGCGAGCGGCTCGCGAGATGGGGGCTGCACGGCGGAGGCGAAGGGATCGCGCAGGAGGCGGATGGCTGCGTCGGGGGCCGGGAGGTCGAGCGAGAGCTGCGCGGTGCCGGCGGGCTGGCGCAGCGAGAGGTCGAGGGTGCGCGTGCCGGGGCCGAGCGGCTCGCGGATGGCGAGCGTGATGGATGCGTTCATGCGCATGAGCGCATGCGATCCCACGAGCACCAGCTCGTCCTCGGGCGCGAGCGCGAGGGCGGCGCGCCAGTCGGCCAGGTCCGAGGGCTCGGGCGGGTGCACGGTGCGCGCCTCGAGGAGCGCGCGGATGCTGGCGGGGTCGATCGCGCTGCGCAGGCGGCCGGGGGCCTGCAGCGTACCGAACGAGAAGCGGGCGGAGGCCGCGGCGGCGCGGCGAGCGAGCTCGACGAGCGCGGCGAGGTGCACGAGGCGGGGCGCGCCGAGCTGCTCGGGGCCGGCGTCGAAGAGCACGACGGCGCGGCGGCCGGCGCGGGGCGCGCGGTGGGCGCGCGCGAGGAAGAGGTGCTCCTGCATGGCGGCGCGGCGGAGGAACTCGTCGGGGGCCTCGTCGAGGAGCAGCCACTCGCCGGCCACGAGGCGCTCGTAGGAGCCGTGGCGCGAGAGGTCGGCGACGCCGTCGGGATCCCCGAGGCCCGCGTCGGCCTCGCGGAGGGGACCGAGCGCGACATGCAGCCGGCGCAGCGCCGGGCCGAGCGCGAGCGCGAGCTCGAGCGGGAACGCGGCCAGCTCGCGCGCCCAGGGGCGGAGCGCGGCGGGGAGCGACGGCGGCGGGGGCTCGATCGTCGGATCGGGTGCGCACATGGCGCGCAGGAGCGGCACGGTGGGCGCGGTCTCGCCCGTGCTCACGCGGTCCCCGCGAGCTCGGCGAGGACGCGCGCGGAGAGCGGGCGCGCCGCGTCGAGCGGGCAGACGCGCAGGCGACCGCCCTCGGGCACGGCGGCGAGCAGCGTGGGCGTCCCGCCGAGCGCGACGCGCAGCGCGCGATCGAAGAGCGGGAGCGGGACGTCGGGCGTGCGCGTCGTCGGCAGGTAGAGGCCGGGCGCCGCGGGATCCACGCCGAGCCACACGGCGCCGTCCACCCAGGGCAGGGCGTCGGCCTCGCCGAGGAGGACGAGCGTCCCCGGTGCGGCCACGCCCGAGAGCGCGGCACGCTCGCCGTCGTCGGCCGCGGCGAGGCGGCGGACGAGGCGCGGGATCACGAGAGCGGACGCCCAGAGCGCGGCCGGCGCGAGCGGCGGCTCGCGATCGAGCCAGTGGACCCGGACGCGATCGGCCTCGGCCGCTGCGCTCACGACGGCGTCGCCGCTCCGCCCTCGAGCTCGCGCGCGGCGAGCGCCCGCAGCGCGGCGAGCGCCTCGGGGCGCGCATCGGGTGCGAGCGATGCGTCGAGCTCGCGCAGGACGCCCTCGAGCTTGCGCCGCCACGGGGCGAGCGCGGCGGCGTCCTCGGGGCGCGCCTCGAGGAGCGCACGCAGCGTGCCCTCGAGCCGGCTCGCGCGCAGCCCCGGTCCGTCGGTCGCGGCCTCCGCGGCCGCCCCGAGCGTGGGGCTCTCGGCGCGCGAGAGCAGCGGGCCGAGGACGTCGCGTGCGAGCGCCTGCGCTTCGCCGGTCGGGACCACGTAGAGGATCGGCCAGAGGTCCGCCTCGGTGGGCGCCTCGCGGCCGGCGAGGGCCGCGGCGGCCGCGACGAGGCGCTGCGAGCGCACGATGCGCCGGTCGGAGAGCGCGATGCCGGCGCCACGCAGCGTGCGGATCGCGTGCGCGAGCTGCGGGCGCAGGGCGCCGAGGTCCGCGGTGCGCGCGCTCGCGGAGAGCTGGTCGAGCGTGGCGATCGTGCCGCGCGCGCTCGGGCGATCGGCGAGCGAGAAGCCCGACTCGAGGAGCGTCTCGAGCGCGGTGTCGGGGACGGGCTCGAGGAACGCGCGCACGAGGAAGCGATCGGCGAACGCGGCGAGCGATTCGTCCTCGGGGAGCGCGTTGGCGGCGCCGACGCACACGCGGAGCGGGCAGCGCACGAGCGTGTGGCCGCGCCGGAACGTGCGCTCGTTGAGGATGCCGAGGAGCGTGTTCAGGATCGCGGTCGAGCCGCGGAAGATCTCGTCGAGGAACGCGATCTCGGCCTCGGGGAGCATGCCCGCCGTCGCCGTCTCGACGAGGCCCTCCTTGAGCTTGCGCAGGTCGATGGGGCCGAAGAGCTCGGAGGGCTCGGTGAAGCGGCCGAGCAGGTACTCGAAGTAGCGGCCGCCGAGCGCCTCGGCGACGCGCCGGACGGCCTCGCTCTTGGCGGTGCCCGGCGGGCCGATGACGAGCAGGTGCTCGCCCGCGACGGCCGCGAGCACCACGAGCTCGACGACGACCTCGCGCTCGACGAGGCCCCGCGCGGCTTCGGCGACCACGGTGCGGAGGTCGGCGGCGCGGGAGGCGGGGGGCACCCGGGGATTATAGGGCGAGCGCGCGAGGCGAACACCGGTCCTCGCGGTGGCCCAGAGCCGGGGTCAGATCGGGCTCGGGCTCCGCTCGCTGGGCGCGGGCTCGGGCTGGACCGGAGCGAAGTCTCCGAGGCGAGCGGCTCCTCGCCGCAAGGCGTCGCTCGCGCCGTGGAGGCTCGGAGGCGAGCGATAGCGAGCCGCAAGATACCGTGTTGGGCGTCAACGCCTTTCCGGCACCGCTCCGGATCGTCCACGTCCACGTCCACGTCCACGTCCACGATCCGGAGCGCAGGGGCGAGCTTGGCACCTCGAGTCCGCTCAGAGGAGTGGCC
>CAZQJC010000096.1:0-9085 GCA_964593795.1 uncultured Myxococcales bacterium
ATAATGACGGAATCCGTCCGCTGACCACCTGGTCTTGGTCTTGGTCCTGGTCTTCGCCTGCGTGGTTCTGGGGGCTTCGACCAGGACCAGGACCAGGGCCAGGACCAGGCCGGCGCAAAGTGACCGGCATTGCCGCTAGGACTGTGAACGGGCGCGCAGGCGGGGGCCGAGCGCGAGGTAGCCGACGGCGGCCGCCAGCATCACGACGAAGCACCCCGCCCACAGCGCGCGCGCCGACGCGCCGGAGAGGACCGCGCCGCCGACGAGGGGGCCCAGGCACGACGCGCCTCCCCACGCCATCGTCGACAGGCCCTGGTAGCGCCCGCGCAGCGCGGGCGGGGCGAGATCGGCCACCACGGCCGAGAGCGTCGGCAGCATCGCGATCTCCCCGAGCGACCAGATGGCGATCGTGAGGGCGTACGTGGGCACGTCGTGCGCCAGGCCATAGCCTCCGAAGCCGATGCCGAAGGCGACCGACGCGAGCGCGAGCCCGAGGCCGCGGTCGAGCCGCGCGAAGAGGCGCGCGAGCGGCGGCTGCAGGAGCACGATGAACGCGCCGTTCTCCGCCATGAGCGCACCGTAGGTGGCGTCGCCGAGGCCCTTTTCGCGCATGTCGAGCGGAAGCGCCGTGCCGTTTTGCCACATGACGAGCGCGCCCGCGAAGACGAGGACCGTGAACGCGACGAACGTGCGGTCCGCGAGCGCATCCGAGAGGCGCGCGGGGCTGACGCCAGGGGCGGCCTCCGTGGGGCGCGTCTCGGGCACGCGCAGGAGGACGACGACGCCGTAGGCCGCCATCGTGATCGCGTCGACGGCGAAGAGGATCCCGTAGCCGAGCCCCGCGCACAGCCCCGCGAGCGCGGGCGCGATGGCGAAGCCGAGGTTCACGACCCAGTAGAGGTGCGCGTAGGCGCGCGTGCGATCGGCCGGAGGGACCACGTCCGCGACCACGGCGCTCACGACGGGGCGGTAGGCCTCGCCGACCAGGCCGAACACGAACGACAGCGCGCCGACCGCGGGCAAGGTGCGCGCGAAGCCGAGCGCGCCGAGGACCGCGGCGCCGCCGAAGAGAGAGACGAGCAGCGTGGGGCGCCGCCCGAGGCGATCCGCCGCGACGCCGCCGAGCACCCCCGCGAGCATTCCGCCCGCGCCGTAGAGCGACATGACGAGGCCCGCCGCGCCCGCGCCGTGGCCTAGCGTGCGGGTCACGTAGAGCGCGAGGAACGGCACGACGAAGCCGCCCGCGCGGTTGACCAGCGTGCCGAGCCACACCGTCCAGTAGACGCCCGGAAGGCCGGCGATCTCGCGGCGCAGCGCGGCGATCACGGGGGCGGCGCGCGCTTCCGAGCGGCGAGCACGGCGGGCCAGTTGACGAGCTCGGGCTTGGCGGCGAAGTCCCAGCTCACGTTGCCCGAGACGGAGTGGATCGAGAACGCATACGGCACCCCGAAGTTGAACATCGTGATGAACGTCGAGGTGAGCTCGGTCGGCAGGTCCGCCGAAACCGCCTCGAACGCGTCGAACGTGCGCTCGACGGCGGCGGGCTTGACCGGCCCGGCGCCCTCGGCGACCGCGCGAGCGGTGAGCGCGATGCGCCGCACGATCGCCTTGTGCACGCGGTCCTTGAGCCAGCCGAGCGTCGTGTTCAGGTGCGCGCTGTCCGAGGCGTAGAACTGCTCGTGGTAGACGAGCTGGCCGCTCGGGTCGGTCGCCGCCCACGCGATGCACGCGAGGATCCCGCCGCCCGAGTTCGACGACGCGATGAGGAACGTGCGCACGACGACGTAGACGTCGAGGGCGCCGGCCGCTCCCGGGGGCGCGAGCCGTCCGAGCGAGCCCGCGAGCGAGCGCGTGAGCACGTCGAGGTCGGCGTCGGAGTACTTGCCCCAGGCGTAGGCCCCGATCGCGACCAGCTTCGCGCCCGCGGGATCGCGGTCGACCCAGCCCACGCGCGGAGCGGGTGCGCCGGCGCGCGCGGCGGGGAGATCGTCGAGGACGAAGGCGGAGGTGCCGCCGGCGAGGCCGCACGCCGGAAGGAGCGCGAGCAGGAGGGCGAGGCGCACCGAGGAAGGATAGGCGGGATGCGCGCCAGCCGCGTCTACTTACGCCTTCGTGCCCTGACGACGTTGCGTGGGGCTCCTACTTCGTCACGTAGAAGAGCCCGAGGCACATCTCGTCGCTCGTGCCCTCGCCCCAGTTCGCCTCGCGCACCGGCATCGGGTTCCCGTCCGGGCCGAGCGGCTGGTTCTGCGCGGTGTTGTCGAAGTGGCACTCGATCTGGAGCTGGTCGCCCGGGTGGAAGACCTTCGGCTGAGCGAAGCCGTAGCTGCCCTGCCAGTGGAAGTCCCACTTGTCGATCTGCAGCATGCACTCGGGCGCGGCCCCGCCCTGCCGCAGAAGCGTGAGCGCGCCCTTGGTGCCGCGCGTGTGCATGTGCAGCCCCGCGCCGTAGATCGTGAAGTCCGTGGCCGCGGGCACGACCCCGCCCGTGATGCGGTCCATCGCGACCGACGGATCGAACTGGAAGAGCTGCGTCACGTCCGCCTCGCCCGCGGGGATGGTCATCGTCTTGCTGCGCACCCACTGCGGGTCGGCCCACGGCAGGATCGCGGCCTCGCGCTCGACCGTGTCGTCGATCTTGAAGTCGACCGACGTGCGGTCCGTCGGGTGCTCGCCCGGCTTGACGTTGATGAGGTTGTAGTGGACCTGCAGCACGACCTTCGAGCCGGCCTGCACCTTGATGCCGGTCTTCGCCGGGCTGTCCGCGCCGGGCGAGCCTGGCGCCCAGCCGCCGAGCCAGATCGGCAGGCCGCCCGCGCCCGGGCCGCCGAAGCAGTTGTAGCCGGGCAGCGGATCGGCGTTGTCCTTGGCCTGGAACTCCGCCACGGTGGACGGCGGCGCGAGGAACGCGATCACGTGGTGCACGATGGCCTGGTTGCCTGGGTTCGCGCGGAAGCCGCTCACGTACTTCGTGCCCGCCATCGGCCAGTCGATGAGGAAGCAGCGGTACTCGTCGGGGCCGATCTGCGGCGCCCAGTCGACCGGCATCGGCAACGAGAGGTCCACGCGCGACAGGCCGCCGGGCACCGTCACCGCCGAGGGCGTCTGGCTCGGATCACCGAGCGCGGCGCCGCCGTCCACCCAGCTCGAGATCGTCGCGATCTCGCCGTCGGTGAGCGAGCGGTCGTCCACGAACGTGTTGCAAGCCTTCGAGGGCGGCCAGGGCGGCATCGTGCGGTCGTGCACGCGCATCTTGATGATCGACTTCATCGCGACGGCGTTCTCGGGCGTCGTCAGCGAGAACGGCGCGATGCCCTTGTCCGCGTGGCAGCTCGTGCACTTGGCGTCCACGATCGGCTTGACGTCGCGGTAGTAGGTGAGCGCCTGGGCGCCACCCGCGCCGGCGGTCCCCGCGGCCCCCGCGCTTCCCGCGGCTCCCGCGCTCCCCGCGGCGGCTCCCGGCACCGGGGCCGGGCCGTCGCCGCAACCCGCGAGCCCCGCGGCCAGCGCCGCAGCCAGAGTCAAACCTACCTTGCCGTACCGCTGCATGGGACCTCCAGGTGAACCAGGGCATCCTAGACAAGTTGCATCATGGATGCAACTTGTTTTCGCGGCGCCACCCGCGCATGCTGGATGAGACGATGTCGACGGCGAAGAGGTTCCCGGATGCGCCCGCCACGGATGGCCGGCTGGCCCGGGGAGAGCGCGCGCGCCACCAGGTCGCCGAAGCCATGCTCGCCCTCATCTCCGAGGGCGACCTGCGCCCGACCGCGCCGCGCATCGCCGAGCGCGCGGGCGTCTCGCTGCGCTCGGTCTTCCATCACTTCGATGACCTCGAGACGCTGTTCGAGGCGGCCGCGCGGCTGCAGACCGAGCGCCTGCTCAAGCTCGTCAGGCCCATCGACGCGACCCTGCCGCTGCCGGAGCGCCTCGACGAGCTCATCGCGCAGCGCGCCCGCGTCTACGAGGCTGTGACCCCGGTGCGTCGCGCCGCCATGCTGAGCGAGCACGGCTCGGCCGTCGTCAGCGAGCGCCTGACGATGGCGCGGGCGTGGAAGCGCGCGGAGGCCGAGCGCGTCTTCGCCGCGGAGCTCGCCGCCTTCGCGCCGGGAGAGCGGACACGACGCGTGCGAGCCCTCGGCGCCGCGACGAGCTGGATGACCTGGGAGAGCCTGCGCGCACACCAGCGGCTGTCGGTCGAGGACGCCCGCGACGTGCTGCGCACGCTGGTCGTGTCGCTGCTGGCGCCCGGGTAGCGGTCACTCGTCGCGGAGCGCGTGGAGCGGCGGTACCCGGAGCGCGCGGCGCGCCGGCACGACGCAGGCCCCGAGACCGGCGAGCGCCACCACGAGCGGTACCACGACGAACGTGGTGACGTCGCGCAGGGGCACGCCCACCACGGTGCTCTGGACGAGCTGCGTGCCGAGCAAGAGGACGAGCGCGCCGGCGACGAGACCGAGGCCCACCCCGAGGAGCACGAGCCGCGCGCCGTGCCAGCCCACGAGCGACAGGAGCTGGCGCGGGCGAGCGCCGAGCGCGAGGCGGATGCCGAGCTCGTGCGACCGCTGGCTGACGGTATGCGACAGCAGGCCATAGACCGCGAGCGCCGCCAGCGCGAGGGCGATCGCCGCGAACACCGAGAGCATCGCGAGCAGGAAGCGATGCAGCGCGAGCGACCCCTGCAGGAGCTCGCGCACGGGCACGAGCTTGAACACGGGCAGCGTGGGATCGAGCGCCCCCACCTCGGCGCGCACGAGATCGACGAGCGACTCGGGCGGCACGCTCGCGCGTAGCACCACGTGCATGGTGCGGCGGTTCTTTCGCGCGGGAGACGGCTGCGCGAAGGGCACGTAGACCTCGGGCGCAGGCCGCTCGCCGAGCCCGGTCTGCGCGATGTCGCCCACCACGCCGACGATGCCGTACGACGCGTTCGGTCCAGACATCCGCACGCGGCACGCGAGCGGATCCTGGCCGGCCGGTACGTGCTTGCGGACGAACGCGTCGTTGACGAGGAGCACGCGCGGCGCGCCCGCGTCGTCGCTCGGCCGGAAGCCCCGACCCGCCCGCAGTCGCAGGCCCAGCGTCTGCACCACGTCGTGGCCGGCCATCTGGAGGTAATCCACCGTGCGGCCCTGCCCGGGCATCCCCTTGAAGCGATCGCGCGGAAGCTCCGGCCCGAGCTCGCCGCAGCCGTCGAGGGGCCCCGGCTCGCAGGCCGGCTCCGGGCCACACGCGAGGTCGAATGACACGGCGCTGAGCGCCCGGTCCGGGAACATCGCCTGGAGCTCGGTCGCGTGCTCGACGCCGGGCTGCACGAGCATTCGCGCCCGCAGCGCCGTCCAGAACTTGAGCACCGACTCCTCGTCCGGGTAGCGGCGCTCGACGAGCTCGACCATGAAGGCGAGCAGCGGCCTCGGCTCGAAGCCGGGATCGCTCTTGGCCAGGTTGACCCACCCGCGGAGCAGGAGGCCCGCCGAGACGAGGAGCACCACCGCGAGCGCGACCTCGGTGACGACGAGCGCGCGGCGGAAGCGCAGCCGCGCCCGCGATACCGTGGCGCGGGTGCCCGCGGCGAGCGCGGCCGGGAGGCTCTCGACGCGCGTGAGCACGAGCGGCACGAGCGACGCGAGCGCCACCACGAGGACCGCGAGCCCGATCGCGAACGCGAGCACCGGCCCGTCCACGCAGAGCTCCCCGACGCGCGGCGCACCCTTGGGCAGCAGGCGCGCGACGAGCTCGGTGCCCCAGACCGCGACCCCCGCGGCGCCGAGCCCGCCGAGGAGCGCCAGCACGCCCGACTCGACGGCGACCGTGCGCACGAGCTGCGGGCGGCTCGCCCCGAGCGCCGCGCGCACCGCGAGCTCACGGCGCCGGCTCTCGGCGCGCGCGAGCAGCAGGCTCGTCGTGCTCGCGCCCACCACCGCGAGCACGCAGAGCACCGCGAGCTCGAGGAGGAGCGCGGGGCGCCGCACGGGGCCGACGATCGCGTCGTGCAGGGGCGAGAGCACGACCCGGTGGTGCTCGGCGTCGAAGACGTGCGCGGCGTCGGGGTGCCGGCCCTTGACCCGGCCGTAGAACGCGGGCAGCGCCTGCCGCGCGACCTCGACGGTCACGCCGGGTGCGAGGCGCGCCACCACGTTGCACCAGTGGGCGGTGCGGGGCATCGGCATCGGCTCGAGCGGCAGCGGGACCCACATCTCCGTGCCGTAGCCGGGATAGTCGAAGGTGCGCGGCATGACGCCGACGATGCGGCTCGGCACGTGGTCCACGCCGATCACGCGGCCGAGGACGTCGGGGTCGCGGCCGAGCATGCGCTCCCACATGCCCTCGGAGATCACGACGACGTCGGGCTCCTTGACCCCGTCCTCGCCGCGCTGGAAGCCGCGCCCGAGCAGCGGCCTGACGCCGAGCGTGTCGAAGAAGCCCGCGCTGACGTAGCCCGCGTTGACGCGCTCGGCCTCACCGAGCCCCGTGATCGCGGCGCCGCCGGGCGCCCACCACGCCACCTGCGCGAAGCGGCCCTCGTCTCGCAGGTCGTCCACCTCGGGGGACGACAGCGCGAAGGAATCGAGGCCGAGGTCAGGGAAGTCGCTCTTGATCGCGACGAGCTCCTCGGGGTGACCGAACGGCAGGGGCCGGACGAGCACCGCGTGGACGATCGAGAAGACCGCCGCCGCGGCGCCGACCCCGATCGCCAGCGTGGCCACCACCGACGCGGCGTAGCCGGGGTGCTTGGCCAGCACGCGCAGCGCATGGCGGAGGTCTCGGAGCATCTCAGCGGGCTCGCTTCATCTTCAGGCCGATCTCAGCTGCGAAGCAAACCCCGGGCCGATCGAGGGATCAGTGGGTTAACCCTTCGCGAGCCCCGCGGAGTGTCCGCACGTGGGACTGGGCGACCAGGTGGGTGAAGGTGCGCGCGGTCAGCCGAGCCCATCCGCCCAGCGCGCGAGCGGCGTGAACACGCGCTCCGGCGCGGTGTCTGCGATGAAGAGGTCGGCGTGCGCGAACCAGCGCTCGTCGTCGCCGACGCGCAGCACCTCCACCGGCCCGCCCCAGCGATCCTGGACGCAGAGCGCCGCGCGCTCGGGCACGATGCCGTCGCGGTTCGACACGACGAGCAGGAGCGGCACACGCTGCTCGCGCATCGCATCGGAGACGTTGGTGCCGCCGACGATGAGGTCCTTCGACGCGATCCACTCCGCGATGTCGCGGTTGACGCGCGGCACCGGGTCCTCGACGGTGCGCACGAGCTCGCTCGCCGCGGACAGGTCCACGTGCGCGGTGTTCATGTAGATCGACAGGAGCTGCGGCGCGTGGCGCACGAGCGGCAGCGCGAGGCCCGCGAGCCTGCGCGCTCCGCGCAGCTTGAAGCGCTCGACGAGACGCGGCGAGCCGAACGCGAAGCGGACCGCGGGGTGCAGACCATCCATGCGCAGCGGAGCGCCGATCGTGCAGACGGCCGCCACCGGCGATCGCGGCACGCGCGCGAGGTGCGCGTACGCGATCGAGCCGCCGAGCGAGCAGCCGATCAGCACCGCGCGCCCGGTCGTCGTGTGCGTGTGCGCGAGGATCGCCTCGAGCGCGGCGGGCAGGTCCTCCTCGGCGTAAGCGCGCAGCGACGGCTCCGCGGCCCCACGCGCGCCGCTTCCGCCGAGCCTGCGCGACGGCCCCTGCGCGCGCAGGTTCACCGACCAGACCTCGAAGCCCGCCTCGGCCAGGCACCGCTCCATCGACGTCCCGCGCGGGTGGAAGCCGAAGATGAACGCGTTCATGCCGTAGCCCGGCACGATGACGAGCGGGTGGCGGTCCTTGCGCAGCGCCGAAGGCGACGACGTGCACTTGCAGTGCAGCATCCAGCCACCCACGGGCCCTGCGCAGATCTCGCGGATGTCGAGGCTCGCCATGACCCATCGTATCGCGCGCGACGGCGACCACACCACGGGCGCCTTGCCGCGCCGCTTGACCCCCGTCAAGCGAGGCGACCGGAGCGAGGGCCTATACTCGGGGGGTCGGAGGGCCCATGACCGCCGCCGTTCGCGCCAGTGCGCTCGTCTGCAGCCTGATCCTGGTCGCACCCCTCACCTCCCGCGCCGAGGGACCCGCCGGCGGCGACGGGCTCCACGCCACGCACGCCGAGCACCCGGCCCCCACAGCCGAGCACGCCGACTCGACGACGCCGCCGCTCGCCCTCGACTTCACGACGGTGATCGGCCGCTACGCGCCAGCCGGCGGCGCCGAGGCCGTGGTCTCCGCCTCGCTCCTGTCCGGGCAGTACCACCCCGCGCCGCACGACACCGTGGTGCTGCTCGTGCCGGTCCTCTACGGCTCGGTCCACCTCGACGGGCAGCCGACCGCGCAGAAGGTCGGCCTCGGCGACGTGTCGCTCGCCCACATCCACACGCTCGAGCTCGGGTCGCACCTCGAGCTCCCGCTCGAGCTGCTCGTGGCCGCGCCGACCGAGGTCGGAGACGCGCTCACGGAGGCCGGGCGCGCCCGCGCGCTGCTCGACGAGGGGGCCGCCGCCGTGCGCGGCTTCGAGGACGACGAGCTCTACCTGCCGCACCGCATGTCGGTCGTGCCGAAGGTCGAGCTCGAGGCGGGGCTCGGCCGCCTGCAACTGTCGGCCTACGGCAAGCTGCCGGTCCTGGTTCGCGTGGGCGGCGCGCGGCACGGGGCGGAGGGCACGGCGAACGACGTCGCGCTCGACACGGTGTTCGACGCGCAGGCGACGTACGACGTCTGGCGAGGCGGCGGGCACGAGCGCCTCGCGCTCGGCGCGCGCGTCATCACCGATCTGTTCCTGCGCGAGCCCATCGAGGTGCCGGACGACCCGCGCAGCGCGCTGCAGGTGGTGCTCGAGCCGCGCCTCCGCGCCGACGTCGGTGCGTTCCACGCGCGCGCCGGCGTCCTTCTCCCGGTCGGCGGGCGCATGGGCGACGCGCACGCGTTCGGCGTCCGCCTCGGCGGCGGCGTCGCGTTCTAGTTTGCGAGCGGGCGCCTGGGAAGGCGCCCGCCAGGAGGGGCACGACTGCCCCTCCCCCAGTCGGGCAAAGCCCGACTGGGCCCCCCGCCCTGCGTCTTCGCC
>CAZQJC010000097.1:0-6994 GCA_964593795.1 uncultured Myxococcales bacterium
CCGCCCCCGCCCCGCCGGCCGCACCCGCGCCGCCGGTCGCGCCCGCCCCGCCGGTCGCGCCCGCGCCGCCGGTCGCACCCGCGCCGCCGGTCGCACCCGCGCCGCCGGTCGCACCCGCGCCGCCCGTCGCCCCCGCCCCGCCGGTCGCACCCGCGCCGCCGGTCGCACCCGCGCCGCCGGTCGCACCCGCGCCGCCGGTCGCACCCGCGCCGCCCTGGCCCCCGCTCATCCCGCCGGCCGCGGCGTCCGGGATCCCTTGGTCACCCGCCGAGCCCGCACCGCCCGACTGGCCGCCTGCGGCCGGACCGTCCTCGCCGAGTGGCAGGCCGGCATCGCGCGGACCGAGGCGGCCGCCTCCGCCCGGGGCGCTCCCCGCAGAGTCGAACGAGCAGGCCCCGGCGAGCGCCAGGGACCACGCGACGGGCAACCAGATCGATCTCATGCATCTCCCGAGGTGGTCGGTTGCGCGGCCGTCTGAAGCAGCCGCCGAGCACCGCGCGCGAGCAGATCGACCGCCGCCGCGACCCCGAGGGACTCGGCCTCTGCCGGCGAGCCGGTCCGCTCGACGCGCAGGACCTCGTGGCCGTCGACGCTGCCGACGAGCCCGGCGAGGTGGAGGACGCCGGCGTCGAGGCGGGCGTGCGCTGCGATCGGCGTGCGACAGCTCCCCTCGAGCTCGGCAGAGAAGGCCCGCTCCGCGCGGACACACGCGCTCGTCGCCGCGTCGGCGAAGGCGCCCGCGATCGCCGCCGCGGCGTCGTCGCCGGCCCGGTGCTCGAGGCCGAGGGCCCCCTGCCCCACTGCGGGCAGGCTGACCGACTCGGGGATGAACGCGCGGATGTGCGCGCCGAGACCGAGCCGCACGAGGCCCGCGGCGGCCAGGACGATGGCGTCGTGCTGGCCCTCCTGCAGCTTGCGCAGCCGGGTGTCGACGTTGCCACGCAGCGGGTCGATCACGAGGTCGGGCCGGAGCGCGCGGAGCTGGCAGCTACGGCGCAGGCTCGAGGTGCCGACGCGGGCACCGTGCGGCAGCGCCTCGATCGAGGCCGCGTCCAGCCCGGGCCGCACGAGGAGCGCGTCACGCGGATCCTCGCGCGCGCTGATCGCGCCGAGCACGAGGCCGTGCGCGAGCTCCGGCGGCACGTCCTTCATCGAGTGCACGGCGAGGTCCGCGCGCCCGTCGATCAGCGCCTCCTCGATCTCCTTGACGAACAGGCCCTTGCCGCCGACCTCGGCCAGCGGGCGGTCCTGGATGCGGTCGCCGCTCGTCTTGATGATCACGAGCTCGACCTCCTCGCCGAAGCGCCCCTCGATGAAGGCGCGCACGTGCTCCGCCTGCCAGAGCGCCAGCTTCGAGCCGCGGGTCGCGATCTTCACTTGGCCACCGGCTCGCGGGAGGGCTGGGCGGCGACCGGGGCCTCGGCGTCGGACTGATCGGACACCTCGAGCCCGAACAGGTCGCGCACGGCGCCCGCCATCTCCTCTCCCCGCTGGGGGTCCTTGAGCGCCGTCGTGGGCGCGTGCAGGAGCTTGTTCACGATGGCGCTCGTCATGGCCTGGAGGCTCCTCCTCGCACGTTCGTCGAGCGAGGGCAAGCCGGCAAGCGTGCGCTCGAGCTCGGCGCGCGCGATGAGGTCGGCCTTCTGCCGCAGCGCGCGAATGGTCGGACCGATGTCGCGCTGATCGAGCCAGCGCGCGAAGCGCGCGACCTCGTCGTCCACGATGCGCTCGGCGGCCTCGGCCTCCAGCATGCGGCCGCGCAGGTTGTCGGCCACCACGGCCTGCAGGCTGTCCACGTCGTAGAGGAAGACGCCGTCGAGGTCGGCCGCGTCCGCGGCCACGTCCCGCGGGACCGCGATGTCGATGAGGAACAGCGGCCGGTGGCGGCGCTGCTTCATGATCGGCTTGAGCCGCGCCTTGGTGAGGATCGGCTCGGGGGCGCCGGTCGACGAGAGCACGACGTCCACGAGGACCAGCATCTGGTCGAGCGTCTCGAACGGGCGCGCCTTGCCGTCGATCTCGCGCGCCAGCTCGACCGCGCGCTCGGGGCTGCGGTTCGTCACGAGCACGTCCGCGCAGCCCGCGCTGCGCAGGTGGCGCGCGGCGAGGCCGCTCATCTTGCCCGCCCCGACGACGAGGACGAGCTTGCCGGCGAGATCGCCGAAGATCTGCTGCGCGAGCTCGACGGCCGCCGAGCTGACGGAGGCGGCGTTGCGCGCGATGCCGGTCTCGGTGCGCACGCGCTTGGCGACGGAGAAGGCCTTCTCGAGGCAGCGGCCGAGGAGCGCGCCGAGGGTGCCGGTGCGCGCGGCGGCGCCGTAGGCGTCCTTGAGCTGCCCGAGGATCTGGGGCTCGCCGACCACGAGCGAGTCGAGGCTCGCCGCGACGCGGAACGCGTGCCGCACCGCGGCCACGCCGGCGTACTCGTAGAGGTGTGCTGACAGCGTCTCACCGTCGATGCCGCGCGTCGTGGAGATGAAGCTGCGCAGCGTCGCCGCGGCCATCGAGCTGGCGCCGCCAGCGACGTAGAGCTCGACGCGATTGCAGGTCGAGAGGATGACGCCCTCCTTGACCGCGGGCAGCGCGCAGAGCTGCTTGAGCGACTGTTCGAGCTCCGCGGCCGGGAACGCGAGGCGCTCGCGCACGCCGACCGGCGCCGTGCGGTGCGAGAGGCCGACGACGACGAGCTCGCTCATCCGCCGAACCGGCTGCGCAGGACATACATCACGAGCACGACGAGGGCGCTCGAGAAGCCGATGAGCGTGAGCCACGCCGCGCGGCGGCCGCGCCAGCCGACCGTCAGCCGGGCCACGACGAGGGCCGCGAACGCGATCCACGAGGCGAGCGCGAACGAGTGCTCGGGCTTGAGGCGCGCGCCGATCTGCGGGACCCAGACGGCGCCGATGACGATCGCCACGGTGAAGACCGGGAAACCGAGCGTCACGCAGCGGCGGTTGATCTCGTCGAGCGTCTGCAGCGCGGGCCCGCGGGACGTGACCGGCCGGCGCTGCTTGAGGCGCGACTCCTGCACCAGATAGAAGACGGCGACCGCGGCGGCGAGGCCGAACGCGACGACGCCGGCGGTCGCGAGCGAGACGTGCACGCGACCGAGGACGCCGAGGCGAACGTCCCCGGTGGCCGACGGCGCGACGCGCGCGAGGAGCAGGAGCACGAGCGAGGCGGGCGCGACCAGCGAGCCGACGACGCTCAGGCGGTGGCGGAGCGTGAGCGCCAGGTATCCGCCCGCGAGCAGCCACGAGGACAGGGACAGCACCTCGCGGACGCCGGCGAACGGGTGGATGCCGTGCACGCAGCGCAGGCCGATGTCCGCCGCGTGGACGCCGAAGGCGCCCACGAAGGCCAGGCGCGCCGCCGTCGCCAGCCGCGTCTCGGCAGGCGAGCCCTTGCCGCCCCGCGCGACGAGCAGCAGGAACACTGCGCTCGCGAGGCCATAGGCACCGACGGCGAACCACTCCATGCCCGAATCCTACCCGATCAGCCGAGCTCCACCACCTCGCCGGGGTCGGCGACGTGCACGGTCTTGCCCGCCGCCTGCAGGCGCCTGGCGAAGACCTCGGACTGCTCGGGCTCGCCGTGCACCAGGAACACGCGGCGGACGGCGCTCCCGAGGCCCTGGGCGTAGGCGAACAGATCGTCCTTGTCGGCGTGCGCGGAGAAGGCGTTCATGACGGCGACCTGCGCGTGGAGCTCGCGCTCGACCCCGAGGACCCGGACGCGCGTGCGGCGCTCGACGAGGCGGCGCCCCAGCGTGTGCTGCGCCTGGAAGCCCACGATGAGGATCGTGCAGGTGGGATCCTCGACGTTGTTCTTGAGGTGGTGGGTGATGCGCCCGGCCTCGCACATGCCGCTCGACGCGATGATGATCGCCGGGCCGGCCAGCTTGTTCAGGCGCATCGACTCCTCGCGCGACTGGATGTAGCGCAGCGCCGAGAAGTCGAAGGGGTTGCCGCTCCGCTCGAGGAAGTCGCGCGTCTCCGCGTCGTAGCACTCCGGGTGCAGCTTGAAGACCTCGGTCACGCTGCACGACAGGGGCGAGTCGATGAAGATCGGGATGGCGGGCAGGCGCTTCTCGTCGTGGAGCTGATGGAGCGCGTACACGATCTCCTGCGTGCGCCCGACGGAGAACGCGGGGATGAGGATCTTGCCGCCGCGCGCGACCGCGTCCTTGATGACGCGCGCGAGCGAGTCGTTCATCGAGTGGACGTCGTCGTGCGCCTTGCCGCCGTAGGTGCTCTCCATGATCGCCCAGGTGGCGCCGTCGGGGACGACCGGGTCGCGCAGGATGGGCAGGCCGCGGCGGCCGATGTCGCCCGAGACGGCCAGGCGGCGCGTGCCCTCGCGCGTCGGCAGGTCCACCGCCACGCCAGCCGACCCGAGGATGTGCCCGGCGTCGAGGAAGCGCGCCTTGATGCCCGGCAGGGGCTCGAACGGCAGGTTGTACGGCACCGACACGAAGCGCTCGAGCGCCTTGATCGCGTCCTCCTCCGTGTAGAGCGGCTGGATGGGCTTCCAGCCGCGCTCGTCGCCGAACTTCTTGTTGAGGTAGGCGGCGTCGCCCTCCTGGATGCGCGCCGAGTCGCGGAGCATGTGCGCGCACAGATCGCGCGTCGCGGGCGTCGCGTAGACGGCGCCCTGAAAGCCGCGCTTGACGAGGTGCGGGATGTTCCCCGAGTGATCGATGTGCGCGTGCGTCAGGACGAGGGCGTCCGCGGCGATGGCCTCGGGCGGGAGGTCGCGGTTCTGCTTCCGCGACTCCTCGCGGCGCCCCTGGTGGAGGCCGCAGTCGAACAGGAGGGTCCCGCGGCCGGTGTCGAGCAAGTGCATCGAGCCCGTGACCTCGCGCGCCGCGCCGAGGAATCGGAGGTTCATGCGGGTATAGTACCGGCGATGCGTGCGCGCTGGCTGGCCGGCTTCCTGATGCTGGGGGTGGCGTGCGTCGACGTGACCGGCGGGGCGGTGGAGGTGTCGTGGAAGGTCTTCTCGCCTGCCGGCTCGGAGTGCCCCGAGGAGGGGTCGCGGTGCGAGGCGGGCGGCGTGTCCACGGTGCTCATCCGCGCGGAGCGGCTCGATGCGCCCGACGGCGGTGCGCCCGCGGCGGCGCCGGTCATCCAGTCTCGCGAGTTCAGGTGCGAGGCGCAGACCGGCTCGACGGACTTCAACCTCCCCGACGGCCGCTACGCGCTGTCCCTCGCGCTCAAGCCGCGCGGACCGTGCGGCGCGGTCGACTGCCGGTTCACCGTGCCGCCCCCCGTCGTCAAGGACGTGCGCTACTCGCAGGTGACCCAGATGGGCCTGCTCGAGATCATCAGCGAGAACTCGCCGAAGTGCCCGCGCTGACGATCGCCGGCCTCCGACAGGCCGTTCGATCGCTCAGGGCACGTTGAACGGTTTCCTGAAGGCGCCCGTGATTGCGAGCCAGATCGAGGCCGTCGCTGGGCGTTCACGCCAGCGTCACCGGCGTTGCCCGCTGCGGCGTGGCAGCGACAGGACGAGGGCGCTCGAGACGAGGGAGATGGCGGCGACGACGGTGAAGGCGACCGGGGCGCCGGCGGCCGCGTAGAGGAGGCCGAAGCCGGTGGCGCTCGGCAGGGCGGCGAAGCCGCTCGCGAAGTGATAGGCGCCGAGGGCCCGGCCGCGCTCGCCGGGCTCGACGAGGTCGACGGCGAGGGCCTTCTCGAGGCCGTCCATCGTGCCCGACATCGTGCCCGCGAGCGCGAGGAGGCCGAGGCCCGTCCAGCCGTCGTTCGCGACCCACCCGAGGCCGAGCAGCGCCACACCCATCACCGACCAGACGAGCACGAGCGTGCGCGGGCGACCGAGCCGGTCAGACAGGCGACCGAGCTGCTCCGACACGACGGCGCGGCAGACGTGCAGGACCATCCAGAGCCCGAGCGTCCCCTCGAGCGAGACGCCGAGCTCCCGGGCACGCCACAGCAGGAAGGCGTCCGCGGGGCTGGCCGCCGTGGACAGCGCCACCGCCGCGAGGAAGCGCCCGATCCCCGGCGCGCGCGGCATCTGGAGTCGAGCGCTCTCGCTCGCCCCAGGCGTCGCCGGCGGATCGGGCAGCCCCCGCACCGCGATGAGCACCGCGAGCACGCCCGGGACCGCGGAGAGCAGGAAGATCGTTCGCACCTCGAAGCCGAGGCGGACGGCGATGATGGCCAAGAGGGGCCCGAGCACGGCGCCGGCGTGGTCCATCGCGCGGTGGAAGCCGAACGCTCGACCGCGATCGCTCTCGGGGACGGCATCGACGAGCAGGCGGTCGCGCGCGGTCGTCCGCAGGCCCTTGCCGACGCGGTCGGCAAAGCGCACCGCGAGCACGTGCGCCCAGCCCGTGGCCAGGTAGTTCAGTGGGCGCGCGAGGTTCGCGAGCGTGTAGCCGAGGACGGTGAGGCGCTTGAGCCGGGCGCCGCGATCCGCGAGCAGCCCCGAGTAGAGCTTGAGGAGGGCCGAGGAGGCGTCGGCGAGGCCCTCGATCAGGCCGAGCGCAGCGGGCCCGGCGCCGAGCGTCGCCAGGAAGACCGGAACGAGCGGCATGACCATCTCGCTCCCCGCGTCGTGCAGGAGCGAGACGAGCCCGACGACGATGACCGTCCGGGGAAGGCGTCGCCGACCCGTCAAGCGCCCCGCCCCCTCGTCAAGGACGGCATCTCAACCTCCGCACGTGAGGGCGGCGCAGCGATGCCCGCATCCGCGAGGCGAGCGCAGCGATGCCCGCATCCGCAAGGCGAGCGCAGCGATGCCCGCATCCGCAAGGCGAGCGCAGCGATGCCCGCATCCGCATCCGCAAGGCGAGCGCAGCGATGCCGCATCCGCATCTGGGAGGCGAGCGCAGCGAGCCGCAAGATACCGTGTTGGGCGTCAACGCCTTTCGGGCACCGCTCCGGATCGTCCACGTCCACGTCCACGTCCACGTCCACGATCCGGAGCGCGGGGGCGAGCTTGGCACCTCGAGTCCGCTCAGAGGAGTGGC
>CAZQJC010000098.1:0-13607 GCA_964593795.1 uncultured Myxococcales bacterium
TCGGTGCTCTAGGGGCTGCCCGTCAGAAGTGGACCGGCATTCAGACACGTGAGCTCTGTGCACGCCGGGTGGGGGCAGCACTCGCGCACGCGGAGCGTGCGCAAGACCAGCACCTAGGGCCAATGCCGGTCACTTTGCGCCGGCCTGGTCCTGGCCCTGGTCCTGGTCCTGGTCGAAGCCCCCAGAACCACGCAGGCGAAGACCAGGACCAAGACCAAGACCAGGTGGTCAGCGGACGGATTCCGTCATTATCCGACCTGCATTGCACCTAGGGCCGCTCGTCGGACCAGCTGGAAGCCTGGGGAATCCCGGACGGGCAGCACCAGGTGTCTCGTTGGCTCGCGCTCCGCGCTCGCGAGTTCCGCCTGCACCACGGTCGCATGGCTCCCTCCAGGTGCAAAACCGGTCGAACATTTGACGAGCGGCACTAGCGGAAGGCATCGTCGGCCATCCACAGGTCGCCCCGCCAGGCGACCCGCGAGACGACGAGCTGCCCGTCGGCGTAGGTGCAGCCGAGCAGCTGATCGCCGCCCGCGTCGATGCGCCGTAGCACCCTGCCGCTCGAGACCTCGACCTCTACCAGCTCCTTGGGGCCGCGGATGACGGCGGCGCGCTTGCCGTCCGGCGAGAGCTGCGCGGCGAGGTAGCGGCCCGCCACGAGCTCGGGGGACAGCGCGCGCGAGCGACGCGTGGTGAGATCGTGGAGCCTCGGGACGTGCTTGCCCGCGCCGGCGGGGGCGAGGTACGCGACGAGGTCGCGGTCCGCAGCGGTCGAGGGTGCCCGCGCCCCGGCCTCGAAGACGTGCTCGGGCTTGCCGCCATCGACCGCCACCACCGCGAGCTGCGTCAGGCCGCCGCCGTCCCGCGCCTCGTAGAAGACGCGCCGGCCGTCGCGCGAGAACGCGGGTGGGGCGTCCCCGCAATCCTCGGCGATCCGGCGCGCCGCGCCGTCGCGATCGAACGGCCGGACGTAGAGCCCGCGCCCGAACACCGCGTACGCGAGCCAGCGCCGGTCGGGCGACACGGCGACGTACCCGGACTCCAGGCCGGGCACCGCGAGCATGCGCGCCGGCTCGCGGCCGCGGAGGTCCATGACCCACGGCTGATCCTGGCCTGTGCGATCCGACGTCATCGCGAGCAGGCTCGTGCCGGGGACGCCGGCCGGGGACTGCTCGGCCCAGTCTTCCGAGGTGTTGCGGGGCAGCGGAGCGAGCATCGGTCCGGCGGGCCCGTCGCGGACCGTGGCGAACGCGGCGAGGCCCGAGCAGCTCGACCACGCCATCCTCGTCATGTCCCGCGTGAGCACGAGGCCCTTGGCCGCCTGGACCTCGCTCGTGGGCAGCGGCGTCGGCTCTCCGCCGGCGAGCGGGATCTGCCAGAGCTCCATGCGGTGGTTGGTGGTCATGCGCGCGACGAGCAGGCGCTGGTCGTCAGGCGTGGCCTCGAGGACCTCCTCGACGGTGTCCCGCATCAGCCAGCGTGGCTCGCCGCGGCCCGGCTCGTAGAGACCGATGCCGATGCCGCCGCCCGCGCCGGTCTCCATGAAGCGGACTGCCACGCGGCCGTCGCGCAGCTCGCGAACCTGCGAGATGACGAAGCCTCGCGGGGGCTCGAGCGGGCGGAGCTCCTTGGCGGCTCGGTCCACGCGCACCGGACGCTCGACCGGGCCGAGCCACAGGGCGCTTCCGTCCGGCACCCAGGCTGGCCGCACGCTCCCCTCGTGCAGGAGGCGCGGCGGGGCGCTCGCGTCGAGCGGCACGAGGTACGCGGCGGTCTGGCCCTGGTCGACGCCGAGGAACGCGACGTCCCGCCCGTCGGGCGAGAGCGCGCCGGCGAACTGCCAGCCTGCGCCGCTCGTCAGGCGCCGCTGCGCGCCCGTGGCGACGTCGAGCACGAACAGGTGGTAGTCGTGGCCCTCGGCGCCGTCGAACACGACGGTGCGCCCGTCGGCGCTGACGGACGGGAACTCCTCACAGCCCTCGCCGAAGGTGACGCGGCGCAGGTTCTTGGGGCGAAACGTGAACGCGGGGGTGGGGGCGGTGGCCGGCCGAGGTGTCACCGCCGGCGCGCGCGAGGAGAGCGTCAGGGCGAGCGTGACCCCGGCGGTGGCCAGGAGCGCGGCGGCAGCGGCCGCGCGCTTTCCCCAGGGGGCGGAGCGCTGCCCGAGCGCGCGCAACGCCGCAGAGAAGGCCCTCATGTCCGCGGGGCGATCGGCGGGATCGCGCGAGAGCGCCTGCAGGACCAGGCGATCCACCCCCTTCGGCAGCGCGCGCCCGAGCGCCACGGAGGGCGCGACGGGACGGCACTCGATCACACGCTGCAGCGTCTCCGCGACGGTCGCCCCCGAGAACGGCCGTCGCCCGACGAGGAGCTCGTAGAGCACGACGCCGAGCGAGAAGATCTCGCCCTGCACGGTCACCGGCGCGCCCTCGGTCTGCTCGGGTGCCATGTACGCCGGCGTGCCCATGACGTCGCCCACGCGGGTCAGCGCCACGTCGGCGCCGCTCGGCAGCGTGGCATCGAGACCCGGCTGCACGGCGGACGGCAGCGTCGTCGAGTCGCTGGGCGAGACGGCAGGCTCGCCCTCCGAGCGGGCGCCGCCCGAGCTCGAGATCAGGTGGGCGACGAGGGCGTCCCCGCTGTCGTCGATCCCTCGCGGATCGAGCAGCTTCGCCAGGCCGAAGTCGACGATCTTGGCGCGACCGTCCTCGGTGCGCATGAGGTTGTCGCTCTTGACGTCGCGGTGCAGGATGCCGCGGTCGTGCGCGGCGGCGAGCGCGTCGGCGACCTCGGCGACGAGGCGCAGGGCCTCTCCTGAGGGCACCCGCGCGTGGGCGAGCTCGGAGAAGCTCTTGCCCTCGACGAGCTCCATGACCAGGAACGGCCGGTCGCCGTGCAGGCCGATGTCGTGGATCGTGACGATGCCGGGGTGATGGAGCGTGCCGGCCGCCTGCGCCTCGCGCAGGAAGCGGAGCTGGCGCTCGGGCGGGACGGCCCGGTCGGAGGGCAACAGCTTGACCGCCACCTGCCGCCGGAGTCGCTCGTCGTGGGCCCGGTACACTTCGCCCATCCCGCCGGCACCGATGCGCGCGATCAGGCGGTAGCGATCGACGCGATCGTCCACGGGGGCATCGTACCCGAGCGCGTGTCCGTCCCGGCGCGAGAGGGCGGAGCGAAAGGCGAAGGCCCGTTGACGGGCATCAAGCCACGGCCGCGTCCCCGATGGTGATCGATATTGAAAGTCATGTTCATCGAGCACGATCCGGACGGGTGTCCCCGGCACCTCCATGCCGGCCTGGGGCCACGTGCTGACCTCGCAGGCGGTCGCCGACCTCGTGGCGCACCGGCGGACGCTGTCCCCGAGGTTCGGCAAGCAGGTGCCCGAGCCGCCGATCGAGATCCCGCCCCCCGCGCCGGCGTCGGCCGCCTCGCTGGCCCGCGGCCGCTCGCTGTACGTCGAGCTCCAGTGCGCGCGATGTCACGGGCCTGCCGGCGCGGGGAACGGCGACGTCCCCCTGCACGAGCTGCGCGACGACTCGGGCCGCGTGGCGCGCCCGGGAGACTTCCGCCGGGGGCTGTACCGGAGCGGTCCGTCGCGGCGCGACCTCCACCGCACGATCCGGACGGGGCTCGACGGCACACCGATGGCGAGCTTCGAAGGGTCGATCTCGCCGGAGGATGCGAATCACCTCGTCAACTACGTGGTCTCGCTGGCGGAGCACGGCCTCTGGCACTGGCTCTCCGTCGCGCCCGGATGGTTCGAGCCTGCCGCCGCGCACGCCGGCCCTTGAACCGGCTCCGCGTGCAGGCGCGGCGCTACACTGTCGGGACCCCTTGAGGCTGTTCCGCCGCATCCGGCTGCTCTTCGGGATCGCGTTCCACGCGGGCCTGCTGTTCGTGCTGCCGGTCGTCGTCGGCGGGATCACGTCGTTCTTCGCCGACGTGCTCGAGGTCAAGGAGACGCTGACGGGCCTGCTGGGCCTGTCGGCCGCGGTGTTCACGCCGCTCGTGATCCTGCAGCTCATCGGCGTGGTCGCCAAGCTCCGGCGCGCGCTGCGGCACGCTCCGGCGCTCGGCCAGGATCGCCTCGAGCTCGTGCAGCGCCACGTGCGCGTGCTCGCGCCGCGGGGGACTTCGCTCCTCGTGGTGTCGCTCCTGGCGGTGATGATGGCGCTCGCCATCAAGTGGGCGCAGTTCGGCATCCTCGCGGTGATGGGCCTCTCGCTCGTGTACCTCGCGGCGGGCGTGGGGACGATCGTGAGCGCGTTCCTCGTGCGCGACCTCGACGATCGCGTGCGCCGGCGCGGCGGCGCGCTCGGGCGCGAGCTCTCGCCCGCGGTCGTCGACACCGGCGCGGAGGTCGAGGAGCGCATCGTGCTGCGCGACGTGCCGATCCCGCCCGGCTTCCGCCTCTGCGTCCACGAGGCCTTGCCGGAGCGCTTCGGCTGCGAGACGCGCTTCGTCATCGAGCGCCCCGCGGCCGGTCGCGCCCTCACCGTGTCGGCGCGCCTGCGCCGGACGCCGCGCGGCGAGCACCGCTTCGGCCCGGCGCGCGTGTGGCTCGAGGACGTCCTCGGCCTCGTTCGCGTCGAGGTCCCGCACGCGATGACGGCGGAGCTGCGCGTCCTGCCGCGCCCGCGCACGCTGGTCGTCGAGGAGCCGCCACGCGCGCGCACGCAGGGCGAGGGGCCGCTGTCGATGCTGCGCCGGCAGCCGACGGAGGACTACTTCCGCTTCCGCGACTACCTGCCGGGCGACGATCCGCGCCGCATCCACTGGAAGCTCTCGGTGAAGGTGGGGCGGATGCAGGTGCGCATGCCCGAGACGGTGCCCCTCGTGCGCAAGCGCATCCGCCTGGTGCTCGACACGCACGCGCCCGCCGCGCTGCTCGGGCAGGCGCGCGGCCCCGAGGTGCTGGCGGACCTGCTCGACGCCGCCGTCGAGGCCTGGGTGTCGATGGCCAAGCTCCTCGTCGCACGCGGCGAGGAGGTCACCCTCGCGCTCGCGCTGCCCGGGCCGGAGGGGCCGAAGCTCCTCGAGATCCCTGCGCGCCGCGGGACCGAGCGGGCGTGGCGCAGCGAGGCCGCGCGGGCCGTGTGGCAGTCGCAGGTGGACCTCGCGGGCCTGGTCGCGGCGGGCGCGCCCGGCCTCGGCGCCGTCGTCGTCACCGCGGGGCTCGTGGTGCCCGACTCGCTGCCGGCGCCGGTGACCTGGGTGGTCGTCCCGGCGGGCGCCCACGTGCCCCCGCCGCCGCCCGCCGCGGGCGGGTCGGTGCTGCTGCAACGGTTCCCGCCGGGCGCGGACGAGAACGGGTGGCTGGCGAGCCGCGCGCGCAAGCGACGGACGAAGGCCCTCGCCAGGGCCCACACCGCCGCCGCGACCGCCGTGACCGCCGCGCACGACCGCACCGTCGCGCAGGTCCGCGCCTCGGGCGATCCCCACTTCCGCGTCGAGGCCCGCGGCCCCGTGCTGGTGCTCCTGCCCGCATGACCCCCACGACGAATTCGCCTGGGCGCATGAAACGCCGCTGGTTCTCCAGCGAGGCGTGGGTGGCCGCGCGCCCGGCGCTGCGCGCGTACTGGCTGTTCAGCCTGGGCGGCATGGTGGCCCTCGCGGTCGGCGTCCTCGGCTACGAGCGGCACCTCGGGCGCGATGCGGGCGTCCTCGGCGTGATGGCGGCCGGCACGGGCACGGGGACGCTCCTCGGCAACTGGCTCGCGATCCGCCGGCTGCGCGTGTTCTGGATGGCGCTCTTCGGCGCCGCGTTCTTCTTCGTCGTCACGCTGCTCGGCGTGCACGGCCTGCGCGCCGATCTCATCCTCGGCTTCCTCTACACGTTCCTCTTCGGCGCGGTGTGCGGGCACCTCGCGATCCAGCACCGCTTCGAGCTCGCGGCCTCGTTCGTGCCCATCGTCGGCTGGGGCGGCGGGATCATGGTGATCCTGAACCGCATGCACCGCGTGGAGGTGTGGGAGCAATCGAAGGTGTCGTCGTGGCTGCCCGTGCCGCTCCTGATGCTGGCGCTCGGCTCGGTCGGGTTCGTGGCCTTCCTCGCGGGGAACCAGCGCCACCGGCTCGACGTGTGGCGGGGCCTCGGGGGCACCCTCACGCGCGAGCAGGCCGACGCGGCCGCGGCGCCCGTGCGCCGGCTCCGCCCCATCGTGGCGCTCGGGCTCTTCACGTTCCTCGCGACGGCGCTCATCTCGCCGTACCTGTGGCGGACGGGCCGCGGCGACCGGCCGAGCGACGACCCGGGCAAGCCGACGGACCAGCAGGAGCACAAGATCGATCTCGACGGCGACGAGATCATCGAGCGGCTCAAGGAGCTGGCGGAGAAGGTCAAGCAGAACGCCGAGCGGACCTTGCCCTTCCTCCTGCCCTTCTTCCTGGCGCAGCGGCCGCTGCGGCGCCTGTTCCTGATCAGCCACTGGCGGAGTCCCTTCTGGCGGATCTCGCCGACGGATCGCGTCGAGGGCCTCTGGCGCCTCGTGCGCCTCGCGTGCGCGGACGCCGGCGTGCGGATGCACGAGAGCGACACGCTCGAGGATCTGGTCGAGCGCGCCGCGCCGCTCCTGTCGCCCGAGCGCGCGGCGGAGCTGCGCGCGGTGGCCGCGCGCTACCGGCGCGTGCGCTATGGCCTGGGTCTTCTCCCGGACGACGCCGAGCAGATGGGCAAGGGTGTGGACCGTGCCTACGATGGCCTACGCGCCCCGCTCACGCGGTGGCAGCGGGTGCGGAGCTGGTTCCGGCGCATGGAAGACTAGGTTTGCGAGTGACGGCCTCGAGGGCCGTCACCAGGAAGGGCAGCTGCCCTTCCCCCGCCCGGGTAAAGCCCGGTCGGGCCCGCCAACCTGCGTCTTCGCTCGCTTCGCTCGCTACGCCCTTGCGGCTCGCTGCGCTCGCCTCGCTGGAACGCGATCGCGTCTCCGCTTCGCTACGCGTTGCGGCTCGCTGCCCGCCGGCTTCCCGGCGACGATGATAGAATCGGTAGGCC
Organism: uncultured Myxococcales bacterium; assembly: GCA_964593795.1. Lineage (GTDB taxonomy): Bacteria > Myxococcota_A > Polyangia > JAHFDS01 > JAHFDS01 > JAHFDS01. The sequence goes on from CAZQJC010000098.1 coordinate 6,995, forward strand.
CATGATCGACGTCGTCTACGAGTTCCACTGGCTGAGCTCCATCCCGGCGCGTGACGGTCGCACGAGGACCAAGGAGGAGGACGAGCGGCGCGAGCGCCTGCGCGTGCTGCTCGAGTCCGCGGAGAACGGCAACCGCCGCTGGAATCGCGTGGGCCTCGTGCGCATGGTCGAGCTCGACACGCAGCGCGGGCGCGTCAAGGCGAAGCTCGTCGAGGCCTCCGCGGGGGGGTTCCGGATCGAGTCCGCCCTCGACACGCCGCTCGAGCTGTCGGGCGGCGAGAACGTCGAGGTGCGCATCGCGGAGAAGCACCGGCCCGCGTTCGCGGCGGCCGGCGGCGTCGTGCGCATCGTCGAGGACAAGCGCGCCGTGGCCAGCACGATGATCGACATGTCCGAGTCGCAGGTCGCGTTCGAGAAGACCGAGATCGGCGTGGAGGACGAGCCGCGCACGATCTACCGGTTCCCGTGTCGCGTCGTCTGGGTGGGGCAGGGCGGCGGCGGGCTCGAGCTCGTCGGGATGCCGAAGATAGACTGAACGCTCGGGTGTAAGGTCGGCCGATGACCAAGCCCAAGCTGACCTATTTCGATGCGCCCGTGAGCCGCGGCGAGGAGTGCCGGTTGGCGCTGCACGTCGCGGGCGTCGATTTCGACGACGTCAGGATCCCGATGGCGGAGTGGCCGGCGCTCAAGCCGAAGACGCCGTACGGGAGCATGCCGCTCTTCGAGGTGCCGGGGCACCCGGTCCTCGCGCAGTCGAACGCGATCCTGGTCCTCATCGGCCGTCGCCACGGGCTGCACCCGAAGGACGACTTCGAGGCGGCTCGGCACGAGGCGATGATGTGCCACGTCGAGGATCTGCGCGCCGTCCTCGGCCCGACCATGCGGATCAAGGACGAGGCCGAGAAGAAGGCGACGCGCGAGGGGATCGCCGCGACGTACCTGCCCGCGTGGGCCGCGAGCGCGGAGGCGCAGCTCGGCGCCGGCCCGTTCTTCGGAGGCGAGCAGATCCACGTGGTGGACTTCAAGCTGCACATGATCGTGAAGTGGCTCGCGGGCGGGAAGCTCGACTACATCCCCGCCACGATCCTCGCGCCCTACCCGAAGCTCCTCCGCGTGCACGACGCGGTGCGCGACCACGCCAGGGTGAAGGACTGGTACGCGCGGGGGTAGGGCCCCGCTAGTGCGCCTCGTTCCACGTCGGCCCCGAGCCCACGTCGACCTGGAGCGGGACGGCGAGCTCGAAGACGCCCTGCATCGTCGCGCGGGCCTCGGCGGCGAAGCGCTCGGCGAGGGCCTCGGGTACCTCGAACACGAGCTCGTCGTGCACCGTCAGCACCATTCGCGCGCCGGCGAGGTCGCCCTCGATGCGCGCCTGCATCCGGATCATGGCGAGCTTGAGGAGATCGGCGGCGGTGCCCTGGATGGGCGTGTTCCGCGCGATGCGCTCGGCGTAGGAGCGCTCGTTGAACCGCTTTGACTTCAGATCAGGGAGCGGGCGGCGCCGGCCGAGCAGCGTCGTGACGAGGCCCCGCTCTCGCGCCTCCTCGATCGTGTCGATCATGAAGCGGCGCACGCCGGAGTAGCGCTCGAAGTAGCCGTCGATGTAGCTCTTGGCCTGGCCGCGCGGGATGCCGAGCGCGCGCGCGAGCCCGAAGTCCGACTGCCCGTAGATGACGCCGAAGTTGACGGCCTTGGCGACGCGCCGCATGTCGGGCGTCACGTGCTCGGGCGCGACGCCGAAGACCTCCCGGGCGGTGCGCGCGTGCACGTCCTCGCCGGTCCGGAAGGCCTCGACGAGGACCGGGTCCTTCGACAGGTGCGCGAGCACGCGGAGCTCGATCTGCGAGTAGTCCGCCGCCACGATGCGCATGCCCGGGGGCGCGACGAACGCGCGGCGGATCTCACGGCCGAGCCTGGTGCGGATGGGGACGTTCTGCAGGTTCGGCTCCTGGCTCGAGATGCGCCCTGTCGCCGCGACAGCCTGCTGGTACGAGGTGCGGAGGCGCCCGTCCTTGCCGACGAGGCGCGGCAGCGCGTCGAGGTACGTGCCCTTGAGCTTGGCGATCTCGCGATGCTCGAGGATCTTCGCGGGGGCCGCGTGCATGGTCGCGAGCTCCTCGAGGACCTCTGCGTCGGTGGAGGGGCCGGTCTTGGTCTTCTTGAGGACCGGGAGCCCGAGGACGCCGAAGAGCAGCTCGGCGAGCTGCTTGGGCGACTGAGGGTTCACCTCTCGGCCGACGATCGCGTTGAGCTCTCCCTCGATGCGCGCGAGCTCCTTGCCCGCGTCGGCGCCGAGGCGCTCGAGCACGGCGACGTCGACCGCGACGCCCGTGCGCTCCATGATCGCGAGCACGCGCGCGAGCGGGAGCTCCACCTCGTCGTGCACCTTGCGCATGCCGAGCGCGTCGACCTCGGCCAGGAGGAGCGGCGCCTCGAGGAGCGCGGCCTCGGCGCGCGGGGCGGCGAACGCCGCGAGCTCGGAGGGCTCGAGATCCGAAGGTGGGCGCGCGCCCTTGCCCTTGCCGAAGAAGGCCTCGTCGGAGGGCAGCACCTGCTCGAGCCGCGACTTCGCGAGCTCCTCGGGCTCGATGGGCGCGGCCGGATCGCACAGGAACGCCTCCAGCATCGGATCGGCCTCGGCGCCGCGGAGCTCGATCCCGCGCGCGCCCACGAGCGCGTGGAGGAGCTTGAGATCGTACGCCACCTTGGGCAGGCCCGGATCCGAGAGCAGCGGCGCGAGGAGCGCGAGCGCCTCGGCCTCGGGGAGCTGCCCGCCGGAGGTGAGCGTGCGGTGGCCGAGCGGGAGCCACACCGGCGCCGCCCCCGGCCACGCGAGCGCGAGTCCGACGAGCGTCGCGAACGCCGAGATGCCGCCCTCGGCGACAGGGGCGAGCGCGAGGCGGCCCGCGGCGCGCGCGGCGGCGACCGCGGCGGCGAGCTCGTCGGCCGTGCGGAGCAGCGGGAATGGCGGCGAATGCAGGGCCACGGGTGCGCGCGTGGCAGGCGCTGCGGCGGGCGCGGCGAGGACGGGGCCGGGGGCGGCCTTGGTGCCGCCGTCGATGCGCGCGAGCAGCGAGCCGAACTCGAGCTCCCCGAGGACGGCCTCGAGGGGCGCGCGGTCGAGCGGCGTACGCGCGAGCGCCTCGAGCGCGACCGGCAGCGTGACGTGATCGTCGAGCGTCACGAGCTTGCGCGACAGGCGCGCCATCTCGGCCTCCTCGCGCACGTGCTGGCCCACGGCGCCCTTGATCTCGTCCGCGTGCGCGAGCACGCCCTCGACAGAACCGTACTTCTCGATGAGCTTCTTGGCCCAGCCGGGGCCCACGCCCGTCACGCCCGGGACGTTGTCGGAGGTGTCGCCCTGGAGCGCCAGCACCTCTGCGACCTGCGCGGGCGGCACGCCGAACTTCTCGGTGACGCGCGCGACGTCGTAGGTGTTGCTGCGCAGCGAGTCGTACATGACGACGTCCTCGCCGACGAGCTGCATGAGGTCCTTGTCCGACGAGTGCACGACCACGCGCCAGCCGCGCTCGCGCGCCTGCCGCACGAGCGTCGCGATGACGTCGTCGGCCTCGACGCCGGGCACGGTGAGGACCGGCATGCCCATGGCCGCGGCGATGCGCGGGAACCAGGGCATCTGCACGACCAGCTCCTCGGGGGGCGCCTCGCGGTGCGCCTTGTACTCGGCGAAGAGCGCGTCGCGGTGCGTCTTGCCGGGCGCGTCGAAGACCATCGCCCAGTGCGCCGGCTTGTCCTCCTGCGCGAGCTTGATCAGCATCGCCGAGAAGACGTAGAGGGCCGTCGTCGGCATGCCCGCCTTGGTCGAGAACTGCTTGGCCGTGCGCCCGCGCGCCTCGGCCATCGCGAAGTGCGCGCGGAACATGAACCCCGACCCATCGACAACGTGCAGCGTCTCGGCCATGGCGAGCGAGGCTACCGCAGGCCTCGCTGCGGTGGTGCCACCTGATTCCGGCAATCGGGTTCCTGGCCTATCCTCCCATCCGTGCGCTCCGCTCGCCTCGTGTCGCTCGTCGCCCTCGTCGCCCTCCTCGGCGCGGTGGGGCTCGGCGTGCACGCGGGCGTCGTCTCCCGGCGGGCCCTTTCGCGGCCGTTCCCGGGGTTCTTCGTCTACCCGAGCGGCGCGGTCGCGTCCGTGCTGCGCCGCGACTGGGAGGGCCCGCGCGTGGGGCTCAAGCCGCGGGACCGCGTCGTCGCGGTCGAAGGGCGAGCCGCCGCGAGCGGCGAGGACGTGTGGGCGCTGCTCACCGAGGCCGACCACGGCGAGGTCTCCCTCGAGGTCGAGTCCCCCGAGGGCGCGCGCCGGAGCGTGACGGTGCGCCTCGGGCGCCTGGTCGGCAGCGATCTCGCGCTCGCGTTCCTGCTGCCCTTCGGCATCGGCTGGCTCTACCTCGCCATCGCCGCGCTCATCTTCTTCCTCAAGCGCGACCTCGTCGGCGGACTCGTCGCGTCGCTGTGCACCGTCGCGTCGATGTTCTACCTGACCATGTTCGACGCCCACACGACGTATGCGTGGAGCCGCATATGGATCAGCTATCCGCTGCTCGGCCCGCTCTCGCTCCATCTGTTCTCGTGCTTCCCCGAGGACAGCCGCTTCCACCGCGCGCGCTTCCTGCTGCCCATCTACGCCGCCGCGCTCGTCATCGTCACGGCGCGCGAGGCGGCGCTGCACGATCCCTTCATCCTCGATCGCACCTCGCTCGGGGCCGGCTTCTTCCTCGCCTCGTGCTTCCTCGGCGACCTGGCGCTCCTGCTCGTCACGGTCCGCCGCGGCGCCTCTCCCGAGGCGCGGAACAAGGCCAAGACGCTGGCGGTGGGCCTGCTCTCGACGATCACCCTCGCGGTGGTCTGGGCGTTCGTCTCGCGCTTCGGCCCGCGAATCGTCACCGCCGACTGGGTCATGGCGCTCTCGGCGCTCTTCCCGCTCCTCATCGCGTACGCGACGCTCAAGCGGAACCTCTTCGACCTCGAGGTCGTGCTGCAGCGCTCGCTCGCCTACGGCCTCGCCTCGGCGCTCGTCGTGCTCATGTACCTCGCGCTCGTGACGCTCCTCGGCTCGGCGCTCGCGCCCGTGGCCTCGAGCGTGCTCCCCGAGACGGCCGGCGCGGTCCTGTCGACGCTGGCCGCCGCAGCCCTCTTCCACCCGGTGCGCGTGCGCGTCCAGACGGCGACGGGGCGACTCTTCATGCGCGGCCGCCTCGACCGCGCCGAGGCGCTGCTCGAGCTCCTGCGCGCGTTGCCCGCCGCCGCGTCGCCGCTCGAGGTCGGCGAGCGCCTCGTCGAGGGCGTGGCGCACCTGCTCGGCCTCGGGAGCGCCGCCCTGCTCTCCGCGCGCGAGGACGATCGCCTCGAGCTCATCGCGCGCACGGGCAACGCCGACGCGGAGATCCCGTTCGGCGTCGATCCCGCGCTGACGCGCCGCATGCTCGTCGCCGGTCGCACGGAGAGCCTGCGCGACCTGGCCGAGGATCCGTCGATCGCGCCCGCGACCTTGCGCAGCCTCGAGGCCCTCGGCGGCAGCGCGCTCGCCCCGCTGCGCGCGCGCGGACGTCTCGTGGGCATGCTGGTCCTCGGCGCGCCGCGCTCGGGCGCGCGCCTGTCGTACGACGACCTGCGCGTGCTCGACGCCATCGCGCCTGCCGCCGCCATCGCGGTCGAGAACGCGCTCCTCGTCAGCCAGCACGCGCAGCGCGAGCGGCTCGCGGCGCTCGGCGGCGTGGCCGCGGTCATCGTCCACGAGATCAAGAACCCGCTCGGCATCATCCGGCTCTCGGCGGGCCAGCTCCGCAAGAAGTTCGAGCCGGGCACGAGCGGCGACGAGCTCGGCCGCACGATCTCGGAGGAGGTCGACCGCATGGACGTCACGCTGCGGCAGATCCTCACGTTCGCGCGTCCGCAGGAGCCGCAGCTCGAGCCGTGCAACGTCTCGCAGCTCGTCGGCCGCACGCTCGATCGCGTCAGGCCCCAGCTCGACGCCGCCTCGATCACCGTGCGCGAGGACCTCGACGGCACGCCGCCGCTGTCCGCCGACGGCGCGCAGCTCGAGCGCGTGTTCCTGAACCTCTTCGTCAACGCGCACGAGGCGATGGGCGAGGGGGGCGGCGAGCTGCTCGTCCGCACCCGCCTCGTCAAGGACGGCCGCGGCGGCGACGCGCTCGAGGTCGCGGTCGAGGACACCGGGCCCGGCATGCCGGAGGAGGTCCGCAAGAAGGTCTTCCAGCCGTTCTTCTCGACCCGACACGGCGGCACGGGCCTCGGCCTCGCCATCGTCGACCAGATCGTGCGCGAGCACGGCGGCACCATCGACGTCGAGAGCGCGCCGGGCCAGGGCGCCCGGTTCCGCGTGCGGCTTCCGCTGCAGCGCTAGGCGCCGCTCTCATGATTCTACACATTCGCCGATCCGAATTTGAATCCGCTGCGATGACGGGCAGCCTCGGAAACGACGAAACAGAACAGTAGAACAACAGGCAACACGGAGCACGGAACGGCAGAGCAGACATCGGTGGCCGTACCCCGACGAGGCAGGCGCCGTCACGACTTAGCGAATCGGCCCGTCGAAGCCACCGACCTCAGGCGTTCCCTGTTCCTTGTTGCT
>CAZQJC010000099.1:0-2099 GCA_964593795.1 uncultured Myxococcales bacterium
CGGCGCAGGCCTCGGCGGGCTACCGGCTCGCGATGGAGGCCTACGCGCGGGCATGGGCGCCGCCGCCGCGGATGACGATCTCCGAGTGGGCGGATGCCCGGCGGACGATCACCGAGGGTCCGGAGAAGGGCGGGCCGTGGCGGACGTCGCGGATTCCGTACCTGGCCGCGATTCAGGACGCGCTGCTGCCGTCGCACCCGGCGCCGGTCGTCGTGTTCCTGAAGAGCTCGCAGACGGGCGGCACGACGATTGCCGGGAACTGGATCGGCCGGACGATCGAGGTCGAGCCGGACGACTTCCTGGTCGTGTTCCCGGGCGAGAAGATGGGCCGGCGGTGGGCCCGCGGCAAGCTGAACCGCATGATCGCGACGACGCCGTCGCTGCGGAACCTGATCGCGCTGTCGGTGCGGTCGAACGGGCGGAACTCGCTGCTCGAGAAGACGTTCCGCGGCGGCCGGCTGGTCATCGGGTCGGCGAACATCCCGACCGATCTCGCGATGGAGTCGGCGCCCTACGTGCTGTGCGACGAGCTCGATCGCATGCCGGAGGATGTCGGCGGCGAGGGCGACCCGGTCGAGCTGGCGCTGCGCCGCTCGGCGACGTTCACGCGACGGAAGGCGTTCCTGATCTCGACGCCGACCGGCGAGGACTCGCGGACGTGGCAGTGGTGGCGCCAGTCGACGATGTCGCGCTACTACGTGCCGTGCGTGCACTGCGGCCACATGCAGTGGCTGCGCTGGGACCAGTTGAAGTGGCCGGTGGGCAAGCCGAAGCAGGCGGCCTACCTGTGCGAGGAGTGCGCGGCGCTGATCGACGAGGGGCTCAAGACCGACATGCTCGCAGCGGGCGAGTGGCGGGCGGAGCACCCGGAGCGCGAGGGCGAGGTGGCCGGGTTCCACGTCTCCGGGCTCTACACGCCGATCGGGCTGGGCGACACGTGGGCGCAGCACGCGGCGGCGTGGGAGCGCGCGCAGGGCAAGCAGGCGCGGCTGCAGGTCTTCTACAACACGCGGCTGGGCGAGATCTACGCCGGCGACCGGCGCGCCCTGGCGTGGGAGGACGTGAAGAGCCGGGCGGAGCCCTACGCGCTGCGGAGCGTACCGGCGGGCGTGCTGGTGCTGACGTCGCACACCGACGTCCAGAAGGACCGGCTCGAGACGCAGATCCTCGGCTGGGGGCGCGGCGAGCAGGCGACGGTGATCGACTACCAGGTGCACGTCGGCGACCCGACGCGTGACGAGGTGTGGGCCGAGCTCGACGCCTACCTCGGGCGGCCGATCGTGAACTCGTTCGGCGTTCCGATGCTGCTCGCGTGCTCGCTGGTGGACTCGGGCTACCTGACGGACCACGTCCTGAACTTCACGCGGCCGCGCCGGGCGCGCGCGATCTTCGCCTCGCGCGGCTCGCAGACGGCGACGCGGCCGCCGATCGGCCGGCCGACGTACCCGGACACGAAGAAGCGCGGCAGGAGGGTGCAGCCGGACAAGCGCGGCGCGGAACGCTACGAGCTGGGCGTCTCGGCGATCAAGGCGTGGCTCTTCGAGCAGCTCCGGGCGGACGTCGGCGCGGACGGTCAGTTCGTGCCGCCGGCCGAGCGCCACGTGCGGTTCCCGGCGGGGTTGCCGGACGAGTACTTCCGCGGGCTCGCCTCCGAGGTGTACGACCCGAAGGAGGGCTGGGTGGTGCGCTACGAGCGGAACGAGCCGCTCGACACGTTCGTCGGTGCGCGCGCGGCCGCGCTGCATCACCGGGTCGGTATCGACCGGCTGGGTGAGGCGGACTGGGCTCGGCTCGAGGCGCTGTACGAGCCGAAGGAAGGCGCGGAACGGCGGGCGGCTGATGAGCCGGCGCCGGCCACGCAAGGCGGACTGACGATCGAACACCTGCGGGCGATGGTCCCGCGGGTCAACTCAACCTGACGAGGAGCGCATGGCCCGACCGACCGCCACCGAGTGCAAGACGTACCGGCAGCGGTACGAGGAGGCGGACCAGGCGCTCCACGCCCTGCTGACCGGCTCGAAGTCGGAGTCGGTCCGGATGGGCGAAAAGCAGGTGACGTACACGCGCGCGAGCATCGGCGAGCTGCAGCGCTACGTCGC
>CAZQJC010000100.1:0-63368 GCA_964593795.1 uncultured Myxococcales bacterium
AGTCGTGCCCGCTGCGCTGACCTCCAGGCAAGGGATCTGCGACGGCACGACTGACGCACGGCACGCGGTAGTAGGGGGTCGGCGGTGGCCGCCTTCCCAGGCGGCCACTAGCCAAGTAGCCGCGCGACGGCGCCGAGCAGCACCTCCTGCTCGAACTCGCCCTTGACGATGTACGCCTGCGCGCCCACCTCCGCGCCGCGCGCCTTCTCGGCCGGGCTCGAAAGCGACGACACGATGATGCAGGGCGTCTTTCCGTGCCGCGCGTCCGCGCGCACGGTCGCCACGAGCTCGAAGCCGTCACGCCCCGGCGGCATCTGCACGTCCGAGACGATGAGGTCGAACTCGTCCGCCGCGAGCTTGGCGAGCGCATCGTCGGCGCTCGTCGCCGTCTCGACCTCGTAGCCCTTCGACTCGAGGATGCTCCGCTCGAGCAGGCGCGTGGTGAACGAGTCGTCCACCACGAGGATGCGCCGCCTGCGCACCTCCGGCGCGCGCGTGAGGCCCGGCGGCCGCTCGCCCGAGGCGGACAGCAGCCGCGGCACCGACAGGAGCAGCGCCACACGCCCGTCCGGCAAGAGCGTCGCCCCCGCGACGAGCGGGCTCTGGCCGTCCGGCACCGGAAGGGCCTTGACCACGACCTCCTCGTCTTGCAGCAGCCGGTCGACCACGAGCGCGAGGCGCCCCGCGCCGTGCCGCAGCACCACCGTGGGAAGGCGCATCCCGGGCGCCGCCGGCCGGGGCGGCTGCTCGAGCAGGCCCCGCAGCGGCACCACGCGGAGCTGCTCGCCGCGCAGCGAGATCTCGCCAGCCTCCAGCAACGAAGGGTGGTCCTCGGGCAGGAGCCGCACCACCGTCGCCACCGCGCCGAGCGGCAGCGCGTACGTGCGCCCCTCCGACTCCACGAGCAGGACGCGCGTCGTCGCCAGGGAAATGGGCAGCGTCAGCGTGTAACGCGTCCCGCGCCCCGCCTCCGTCGCGATCGCGAGGTCGCCCTTCCACGCGCTCACCATCGCGCGCACCACGTCCATGCCGATGCCGCGCCCCGACACCTCCGTCGGCGTCTCACGCGTCGTGAGGCCGCTGTGCGTCACGAGGTACGCCGCCTCCGCGTCCGACATCCTCGCCGACGTGTCGGCGTCGATCCGCCCGAGCCGCACCGCGCGCGCCTTGACGTCGGCGAGCGAGATCCCCGCGCCATCATCCTCCACCTCGAGCACCAGGCTGTGCCCGTGGTGCGCCGCGCGCACGGAGATCGTCCCCTCGCGCGGCTTGCCCCGCGCCGCGCGCACGTCGGGCGCCTCGACGCCGTGGTCCACGGCGTTCCGCACGAGGTGCACGAGCGGATCGGCGAGCGCGTCGATGAGGTCCTTGTCGCACTCGCTCTCGCCGCCCTCGACGTGCAAGCGCACCTCCTTGCCGAGCTCGCGCGACAGATCCCGCACCTTGCGCGCGTAGTCCGCGAACAGCGTCGAGATGGGCAGAAGGCGCATCCCGACCGTGAGGTCCTGGACGTCGCGCACCGCGAGGTCGAGCTCGCTCGCGCTCTGCTGGAGCGCGTCGTAGAGCTTGCGCAGCCCGTCCGCGAGCGGGTCGTCGGTGCGGCCGCGGGCCCGCGCCACGAGCGCCCGGCACCCGGCCACCGTGCGCTCCACGCGCGCCCGCCCCACCGCGAGCGCGCTCGCCGCGTGGAAGAGCGCATCGAGCCGCGCCACGTCGACGCGGATCGTGTTCCCCGTACGCACGCCCGGCGGCGGCGCCGTGGTCTCCCGCGGGTGCGCGCCCTCCTCCAGCGGCGGCCCCGTGCGCACCGGCCCGGTCGAGACCCTCGTGGGCTCCGGCCCGGCCGGGCCCGCGGGCGGCGCAGGCGGCGACTCCGACCCGGTCTTCACGCGCTGCTGCTGCGGCCCCGCCGGCCGGATCTGGTCGACCAGCGATCGCAAGAGGTCCACGCCGTCGAGCAGGCCATCGACCAGGCGTCCGTCGATCGCGCGCTCGCCGCGCTCCACGGCCTTCAAGCTGTCCTCGAACGCGTGCGCCGCCCGCGCCACGTCGACCAGGCCGAGGAGCTGCCCCGAGCCCTTGATCGTGTGCACGCGGCGGAGCGCGTTGGCGAGCGCCTCCCGGTCGTCCGGCGACTTCTCCAGCCGCAGCAGCGCGTCGCCGAGGGCCAGCAGGTGCTCGTCCGCCTCCGCCGAGAACAGCGTCAGGTACTTCTGCCGCTTGGCGTCGTCCTTGGTCACAGCTCGGCCTGCGGGCTGCAACCAAACGCGGTCGCGTTCCGGGGCAGCCCTTGGCCGCGCTGTTCTTGTCGGCTTGCCAGGGGGCTGCCGCCCCCCGGAGCCCCCCCGCCCATCGCGCGGCGTTCTGGTGCAACGCACAAGAGGTCTTGTCGGCGCACGTCGATCCTCGAGCCTAGCGGCCCGTCATTGCGTCCAGCGCGACAGCGAGGCTGCCATCTGGTTGAGCTCCGAGATGCTCTTCGACGTCTCCTCGGCGCCGCGCCGGACCTCCTGCGCGATCTGCCGGATCTGCGCGATGTTCCGCACCATCTCGTCGGTCGCCTGCGTCTGCCGCTGCGTGCTCGCGGTGATCTCGCGCGTGGCCGCCGCCGCGTCGCCGACCAGCGTCGCGAGCTGCCGCAGCGAGACGCCGACCTGGTCCACCATGCCCGCGCCCGCGTCGGCCGCCTTGTAACCCTCCTCGGTCAGCATCACGGTGCGGTTCGTGGCGCGCCGCATGACCTCGATGATGCCGGCGATCTCCTGCGTCGCCTCCACCGTGCGCTCCGCCAGCCGCCGCACTTCCTTGGCCACCACCGCGAACCGACGCCCCGCCTCGCCCGCGCCCGACGCCTCGATCGCGGCGTTGAGCGCCAGCAGGTTCGTCTGCTCGGAGATGTCGTTGATGATGTCGATGATGCCGCCGATGTGCTGCGACTGCGCGCCGAGGTCGAGCATCGCCTCGGCCACCGACTGCACGTGCCGCTTGACGCCCGCGATGCCCGCGATCGCGTGATCGACGTCGGCGGTGCCGCGCTGCACGGCACCGAGGGTGCGATCCGTGGTCTCGGTGACCGACTGCGCGTGGTCCGCGATGCGCCGCGCGGAGACCGCGATGCGCTCGGCGTTGTCGGTCGCGCCCTCGACGCCCGTCGCCTGCTGCGCCGCGCCCTTGGCCTGCTGCGTCGAGATCGACAGGATCTCGCTCGTCGCCGCCGAGATGCGCATCGTCGCCTCGGTGATCTCGCGGATCTGCCGGTCCGACCGCACGAGCTGCTCGCGGATGCCCGTCGCCATGCGGTTGAACGCGTCGAAGAGGATGCCGATCTCGTCCGCGCTCGGCACGTCGAGCGCCGTCCAGCTCCTGCCCTCGAAGCGCTCCGCCGCGCGCGCCAGGCGCGCCACGCTGGCGACCTTGCGCTGCGCGAGGAAATACGACAGCACCATGCCGACGACGAGCGCGATGCCGCCGAAGACGAGGCCATCGCGGCGCAGCTCGACCAGCTTGGCCTCGACCGACGCGGTCGACACCACGATGCGCACCGCACCGAGCTGCTGGTCCGCGCCGTCGCTGCCGGCCCCGTGCACGGGCGCGACCACCTGGAACCGCCCCGCGTCCGGCGCCTCCACCACCACCGGCCGGGACGCGCCGCTGCCCTGCCGCCACGCCGCCTCGTCGCGCCGCCCCGCCTCCGCGCCGTCGGAGCTGCCCACCACGCGGCCGTCCTTGAGGATCGCCGCGCCGAGGACGTCCTCCTCCTGCATGACGTTGCGCACCGCGCGCTCCGCCATCGTCGCGCACGTGCGCGGGTCCCCGCCACCGAGCGCGTCGAGGCTCTGGGCCGCGAAGCTCTTCGCCACCGCGATCGCGCGGCTCTGGTGCTGCTCCCGCAGCATGCGGAACGTCGTGCGGTGCAGCGCGAACACGAGCACCGTGGTCACGAGCAGGATCGACATCGCGAGACCCACCGCGACCTGCCACTTGAGCGAGCCCCCGAGGCCGCGCTTCCTGACGAAGTGCACGCCGCTCGGCTCGTAGATCGGGAAGCTCCCGCTCGGCCTCGGCCCACCCGGCTCGCCCGGACGGGGCCCGTCGCCGCCCGGCCCCTCGGGCCGCACGAGGCTCACGCCGACCCCTGCCGCACGAGCGCCGCGAGCCGCGCGCCGTCGACCAGGCGCTCCCCGCACGGCATGGGCCCCCGCAGCGCCGCGCCCGGCGCGCCCACCTCGAGCGCGCTCGCCACCTCGGTCTCCGCGCCTCGCGCGACGTCGATCACCGCCTCGACCAGCACGGCGGCCTGGTCGTCCGCGCGCAGCGTGCACAGGCGCGCCTGCGCCCCGAGCTTGGAGCCGCACCCCAGCGCGAGCGCGCCGAGGTCCGCCACCGCGAGGAGCCGCCCCCGCACGGGGGCGAGGGCCCGCTCGCCGCGCCCGGGCAGCGGCACGCGCTCCGGCACGCGCACGATCTCGCGCAGGTCGGCGAGGCGGAGCAAGAGGCCCTGCCCCCCCGCACGCACGCGAAGGAGCCCCTCGAACCCGACGTCCTCCGGTGCCGGTGCCTCGAGCGAGCGCAGGTACTCGCGGCGCAGGTCGAGGAGCACCCGCTCGAGCTGAGCAGACGACCCCACGGGCGTCACGATACCACGGCGTCGGTGCTGCTCGTGCTACGCTGAAAGGCCGGGGATGGAGCGCACTGCCGTCGGGATCGACCTCGGGACGTCCTACTCGTCGGTGGCTGTCGCCGACGGCGAGCGCGTGCAGATCCTCGCCGACGATCGGGGTGAGACGCTGCAGCCCTCCGTCGTCTGGTTCCCCGAGAAGGGCGCGCCGCTCGTCGGCGCCGAGGCCAAGACGCGCCTCATCAACGACCCCGACAACACCGTCTACTCGTCCAAGCGCCTCATCGGCCGCAAGTGGAACGAGCCCGCGGTCAACCACGCCAAGGCGAACTTCACCTACGAGGTGATCGAGGGCCCGGGCGGCCAGCCCGTGGCGCGCATCCGGAACCAGCTCGTCACGATGCCCGAGATCTCGGCGCTGATCCTGCGTCACATGCGCGGCATCGCGGAGAAGCGGCTCGGCCACCCGGTGCAGGACGCCGTCATCACCGTGCCCGCGAACTTCAACGACGCCCAGCGCGAGGCGACGCGCATCGCGGGCCAGATCGCGGGCCTGAACGTGCTCCGCATGATCAACGAGCCGACCGCGGCCGCCCTCGCGTTCGGCTACAAGCGCGGCTACAACGCCACCGTCGCCGTGTACGACTTCGGCGGCGGCACGTTCGACTTCACGCTGCTCGACATCCGGGACCGCGTCTTCCGCGTCGTCTTCACCGCCGGCGACACCATGCTGGGCGGCGACGACCTCGACCAGGCGCTCGCCACGCACCTCGCGCGCAAGTTCTGGGAGGCCACGAAGATCGAGCTCCAGAAGAGCGCCGCCGAGTGGCAGCGCCTGCTGTTCTCGTGCGAGAAGGCCAAGTGCGCGCTCACGAACACCGACAGCGCCGTCGTGGACGTGCCGCGCGTCGCGTCGCGCGATCGGCAGTGGCTCGACCTGCACGCCACGCTGACCCGCGCCAGCGCCCACGCGCTCTGGGTCGACTACATGCGGCGCACGCTCGACGTGTGCCGGCAGGCGATGGACGAGGCGCACAAGACGCTGCACGACGTGGACGACCTCCTGCTCATCGGCGGCACCACGTACCTGCCGCTCGTGCGCGCCACGGTGGAGCACTTCTTCCAGCGCCGCCCGCGCGGGGACGTCGAGCCGCGCACCGCGGTCGCCGTCGGCGCGGCCATCCACGCGCACTCGCTCGTCGCGCCGGCGTCGCCCGATCCGGCGACGGCCTCGGCGCTCCTGCTCGACGTGTTGCCCCTGTCGATCGGCATCGCGACCGCCGGCGGCTTCATGGAGAAGATCATCGAGCGCGGCACGCACCTGCCGGTCGAGCAGACCCGCGTCTTCTCGACGTCGTACGACGGCCAGCAGGACGTGCGCGTGAAGATCTACCAGGGCGAGTCCAAGAAGGTCGCGGAGAACACGCCGATCGGCGAGCTCGTGATGACGGGCCTGCGCCCCGCCCCGCGCGGCACGATCTCGATCCACGTGATGTTCGAGGTGGACACCTCGGGCATCCTGAACGTCTCGGCGGTCGATCAGGACTCCGGCCGCCAGATCACCCAGCGCGTGAAGATCTCCGGCGAGATCCCACCGGATCAGCTCGGCGATCTGGGGCGTCGCTTCCGGTGACGGCGGGGACCGAGCCCATCGTGGTCGTGCTCGACGACGACCCCGTACGCTGCGCGGTCTACCAGTGCACGATCGGCACGACGCCCACGCCCGGGGAGACGCCCTATCGCCTCGCGTTCCCGCGCACGCTCGAGGCGGCCGCGGCGCTCTGCCGGTCGGGCCGCATCGAGGCCGTGATCTGCGCGCGCCCCTTGCTCACGCCCGAGTTCCGCGCGCTCGCCGAGACGCTGCGCGGGGGCGTCCTCGCCGAGGCGCCCTGGCTCACGGTCGAGGAGGCGCGCGATCACCTCGAGGACACCGAGCGCCTCGACCCGCAGCTCCTCGCGAGCGGCGAGATCGAGATCGACCTCGAGGAGCGCGCGGCCGAGCAGCCCCCCGATCTGCCGTTTCCCTTCGAGGAGGCGCAGCTCCGCGCCGTGCTCGCGCGTCGCGGCCGCCCGCCGACCCCGCGCCCCTCCGCGCCCACGCCCGCGCCTGCCCGCGCCCCCACGCCGGCGCCCCGGCCCGCGCCCGTGGCCCAACCGGCGGACGATCCCTGGCGGCGCTTCGCCGCGCGCATCGACACGCTCTTCGAGACGCTCGACAAGATCACCTACTACCAGCTCCTCGGCGTCGAGGACACCGCCGACGCGCGCAGCATCCAGCTCGCGTACGAGCAGCGCTCGCTCGAGCTGCACCCCGACCGCTTCCTGCAGCTCCCCGACGAGGTGCTGCGCGAGCGCCTCTACTGCATCTACAAGCGGGTGGTCGAGGCGTTCCGCGTGCTCGACAACCCCCAGCGACGCGCCGCCTACGACGCGAACCTCGCGAACCGCTCCGGCATCCTCCGCCTCGTCACGACCGAGCGCCCGCAGCGCGAGCTCGCCCGCAGCCCGTGGGAGATCGCGCGCACGCAGTCCGGCAAGACCATGCTGCGCTCCGCGTTCGACGCGCTCCGCGTCGGGCAGGCCCGAAAGGCCCTCCAGCTCTTCCAGGCCGCCCTCCAGCTCGAGCCCGACAACGCCGCCATCCTCGAGCGCTACGAGGCCACCAAGAAGATCGTCGGCACGCAGTAGCTCGAGCCCACCTCGTTCAGGCGCGCTCGATGCGGACCAGCGCGGAGTAGTCGGGCTCGCCGCTGTCGGGATCGTAGCGCCGCGGAAGGAGCGGGTTGCACTCGGGCCAGAAGGCCTGCGCGTGCTTGCGCCGCACGGGGCCCGAGCGCGCCCGCAGCGTGAGCGAACCGGTCAGGCTCGAGACGCGCACCCGCTCGCCTTCCGCGATGCCGAGCGCCGCGAGATCCTCGGGCGAGAAGATCACGTCATCGCGATCGAGGCCGCCCGTCAGCGGATCTCGCCTGCCCCACGCCATCGAGTTGAACTGCTTTCCGCGCCGCGAGGTCAGCAGGAACTGCCCCTCGGGGACCACCACGCGCGGCAGCGGCACGGCCCGCATCTGCGCCTTGCCCCCGGGCAGGTTCGGAAAGCCCCCCTCGCCGAGGCGCGCGCCGCCCCACTGCACCCACTGGCCCTCGCGCGCGAGCCCGTCGATGCCGGCGTAGAGCGGCATCGCCCGCGCCATCTCCGCGCGCAAGGCCGACGCATCTGCATATGCGAATGCATCGGCGCGCCCCGGCAGCGCCGCGCCGATCGCGGCGAGGATGCGCCACTCCGCGCGCGCCTCGGGGAGGCGGGGCCCCGGGATCTCCGGCGAGAAGCGGATGCGCCGCTCGGTCGTCGTCGCCGTGCAGCCGCCGGCCGACTCGTAGCGAGTCTCGGCCGGCAAGACCAGCACCTCGTCCGCGTCGAGCAGCGTGGACGTGTTGAGCACGATGTCCTGGTGGATGCGCAGCCCCACGTTCGAGAGCGCGCGCCGCGCGTAGTCCTTGTCCGGCATCGTCTCGAGGTGGTTGCCGCCCAGTAGATACAGCACGTCGAGCCCGTCCTCGCCCGCCTCCTCGAGCAGGTGCGCCGCGCGAAGCCCACGCCGCCGCGGGATGGGATGCCCCCACAGCGCCTCGAGGCGCGCGCAGCTCTCCTCCGTGATGTCGACGGCCCCAGGCAGCTTGTCCGCGTCGGCGCCGCACTCGGCCGTCCCCTGCACGCCCGAGTGCCCGCGGATCGGCATGACGCCCGTCTTCGGACGCCCCACGTTGCCGCGCGCGAGCACGAGGTTCGCGACCATGCGCACGTTGTCGACGCCGAACGTGTACTGGGTCAGGCCCATCGAGTAGACGACGATCGCCGTCTTCGCGCGGCCATAGAGCTCGCCGAAGCGACGCAGCTCGGCCTCGGGCAGGCCCGCCTCCTCGGCGAGGACCGCCCACTCCAGCCCGCGCAGGTGCGCGCGCAGCGCCTCCGCGCCGTCGACGCGCTCGGCGCAGAAGCGCTCGTCCCACAGGCCGGCCTCGTCCATGTGCTTGAGCGCGCCCGACAGGAACGCGATGTCGCCGCCCGGGCGCACGCCGAAGAACTCGTCCATGAGCTTGGTGCCGAAGAGCGCCGAGCCGACGAGCGACGGCACCCAGTAGCGCTCGAGCGCGGGCTCACGGAACGGGTTCACCACGACGATGCGCGTCCCCGCGCGCTTGGCGAAGTGCATGTACTTCGTCGACACGGGCTGGTTGTTCGCGAGGTCCGAGCCGATCACGACGAGGAGCTCGGTGCCGATCCAGTCGTGCAGCGAGCACGTCGCCGCGGCCCAGCCGAGCGTCTCCTTGAGCCCCACCGATGACGCCGCGTGGCAGAGGCGCGCGCACGAGTCCACGTGCGGCGTGCCCGCGAGGCGCGCGAGCTTCTGCGCCATGTAATAGGTCTCGTTCGCGAGGCCCCGGCTCGTGACGAACATGCCCATGCGATCGGGGGCCGCGGCCGCCATCGCCCTGCTCGCGATCGCGATCGCCTCGTCCCACGAGATGCGCGAGAAGCCCCGCTCGCCGCGCCGGCGGTGCAGCGGATACGGCACGCGGCCGAGCCGGTGCAGCGCCTCGTTCGACATCCCGCGCAGGCGCTCGAGGTCGCCGAACACCGGGTCGGGGATGCGCTGCATCGTGTTCAGGCGCAGGAGCTTGAGTCGCGTCAGGCACAGGTGCGTGCCCGGGATGACGTCGTCACGCAGGCCGCGCGGCCCGAGCGAGCAGCCGTCGCACACGCCGTGCTCGAGGATCCGCCACGCGTAGCCCCAGCGGCCGCGGTTGTCCCACAGCACCTTGATCATCTCGCGGAAGTGCCGCGGCTTGCCCGACACGAGGATGCCGAACGGCACGAGCCGCGCGAGAAGGGCCAGCAAGCGGCGCAGCGCGCTCATGCGTCACGCGCGTCCGTAGACCGGGATCGCCGCCCCCGACACGTCGCGCGACGAGTCCGACAGCAGGAACGCGATGACCTCCGACAGCGACTCGGCGGTCACCCAGCGCGACTGCTCTGCCGCCGGCATGGCCGCTCGGTTCGCCGCCGTGGCGATCGTGGACGGCAGCACGGCGTTGATGCGCACGCCCTCTTCCAGCACCTCGGCCGCCACGGCCTGCGCGAGCGCGACGAGGCCGCTCTTCGAGGCCGCGTACGCCGCCGCGCCCGTGGAGGTCCACGGGCGCTCCACCGCGCGCGAGCCGATCACCACCACGCTCCCGCGCCCCCGCGCCACCATGCCCGGCAGGAGCGCGCGCAGCGTCTGCTGCGCGGTGTCGAGGTTCGCCGCCAGCATCCCCGCGAGCTCGCCCTCGGGCGCCTCCGCGAATGGATGGCCGCCTGCCCAGCCACCCGCGCACAGCACCGCGCCGTCGGGCGCGCCGAGCCTCGCCTCGATCGCCGGCAGCGCGCTCGCCCAGGCGGCCGCCGAGCGCAGGTCGAGCGGTACGGGCAGGCACGCGGCTCCGAGCTCCCCGCCGAGGGCGTCCAGCCCCGCGCCGGCCGAGCCGAGCGCCGCCACCGTGTGTCCCGCCTTCACGAGCTGGCGCGACAGCGTGCCCCCGAGGGCGCCGCTCGCACCGGTCACCACGACGATCATCCGAGCTCCTTGTCCTTGATCTCTAGCCGCGGCCGAGCAGCCTGCGCGCCGCGCCGCGTAGCGCCACGTAGCGGTCGTTGCCGAGGGCCTGCTTGGCGAGGCGGAGCGCCCGCTCCTTGGCGATCGCGGGCGCGTACACCGCGAGGCTGCCGTCGCACAGGCTCGCGAAGCTCGCGGGCGAGAGCCCCCGGTTCACGGGCATGCGCGGGATTTCATATGCGCCTTGACGAATGGATGCGAGCCCCGCGCGCGACGTCGCCACGGTGCGGAACCCCGCGCGCTTCGCCGCCGCCGCCACGCGCGCGTCCCCACGGCCGCCGGGCAGCGACATGTGCACGACGGGCGCGCCGACGAGCTTGCCGAGGGTCTCGCGCGAGCGGACGAGCTCGTCCTCGAGCTCGGCGTCCGGCAGGTCCGAGAGGAAGCGGTGCGTGTGCCCGTGCGCGCCGATGGTCAGGCCCGCCGCGGCGGCCCGCCGCACCTCCTCGGGCGCGAGGTAACCCGGCATGCCGAGAAGGCCGCTCGTCACGTAGAGCACGGCCGGCAGGCGCCGCGCGTGGAGGAGCGGCGCCGCCTCGAAGAGCACCGACCGCTCGCCGTCGTCGAAGGTCAGCACCACGCCGACCTCGCCGCCGAGCATCGCCTCGAGCGAGATCACCCGCCGCGACGCGAGCACGTCGAGCTGCTGCTCGAGCTCCGCGCGCTCGACGTTGTAGTGCCCCTCGTCGGCCACGCGCGGGGGCGGCGCGCCGACCCCGTGGTACATGAGGACCGGGCTGCCACGCACGACGCTCACAGCCTCCCGGCGAGCTCGAGCAGGACGCGCTCGTCGGCCGCCGCGCGGGTGCGCGCGGCGAGCGCCCGCGCGAGGCGCCACAGCATCTCGTACGCGAGGTCGCGATCGACGAAGAGCACGTCCTCGAAGTCGTCGCGCCGCAGCGAGACCACCTCGGCGTCCGCGTCGCAGAGCGCCGTCGTCGTGCGCGGTGCGTCGTCGGCGAGCGAATCCTCGCCGAACGACTCGCCCTCCACGATCTCGCACGACAGCTCGCCCGGGCCGTCGATGCGCACGCCGCCCTTGACGAGCAGGAACAGGCCCGGCGCCGGCTCGCCGCGCGGCCAGAGCACGGTCCCCGCCGGGTGCCGCGACACCGTGGCCACCTCGACGAGCCGCGCGAGGAGATCCGAGTGCAGCCGTTCGAGGAGCGGCACGCGCTCGAGCGCCTCGCGGATACGCGCCTGGTCCGACATCAGGCGTGGGCCAGGAAGCGCTCGGCGTCGATCGCGGCCATGCAGCCCGAGCCCGCCGCCGTGATGGCCTGTCGATACGTGTGGTCGGCGACGTCCCCCGCGGCGAACACGCCAGGGATCCGGGTCGCCGAGCCCCTCTCGAGCTGCAGGTAGCCCGCGTCGTCCATCGCGAGCTGCCCGACGAAGAGGTCGGTGTTCGGCTTGTGCCCGATGGCGACGAAGAAGCCCGTCACCGGCAGGTCGCGCGTCTTGCCGTCGCGCACGTCGCGCAGGCGGATGCCCGTCACGCCGGGCTTGGGCACCTCGCCCATCACGTCGATCACCTCGTGGTGCCAGATCATCTCGACCTTCGGGTTCTCGAGCACGCGCCTTTGCATGATCTTCGACGCGCGCAGCTCCCCGCGCCGGTGGATCACGTACACCTTCTTCGCGAACTTCGTGAGGAAGCTCGCCTCCTCCATCGCCGTGTCGCCGCCGCCCACGACCGCGATGTCCTGGTTCTTGAAGAACGCGCCGTCACACGTCGCGCACGCCGAGACGCCAAAGCCCATCAGCTTGCGCTCCGACGGCAGGCCGATCCACTTGGCCACGGCGCCCGTCGCGATGATGAGCGCGTCGCAGGTCACCGTCTCACCCGACGACTCGAGCGTGAGCGTGAACGGCCGCTTCGACAGGTCCGCCCGGGCGACGAGGTCCTCGACGAAGCGCGTCTCGAAGCGCGCCGCCTGCTTCTTCATCTGCTCGACCAGCTCGGGGCCGAGGACGCCATCCGGGAACCCGGGGTAGTTCTCGACGTCGGTCGTGATCATGAGCTGCCCGCCGGGCAGGTCCGTGCCCCGCGGCAGGCCCTCGTACAGCACGGGGCGCAGGTTCGCGCGCGCGGCGTAGATGGCCGCCGTGAGCCCCGCGGGCCCCGAGCCGATGATGACGAGCTTCTCGTGCGGCATGCGGGCGGACTATAGCCTGTGCGCGAGCGGGCACACCGGCCGACGGGCACACGGGCGGCGAGCCGTGGCACAGCCCGCCGGAGCGTGCCAATCCGTGCCGAGCGCCGCCGGACGGATCCCCCAACCGCTCGAAATCCATCTACGATGTGGTGGCACGCCGCATGCTCTGGGCTGATCCCCAGGGGAAGGAGCACACCAGATGATCCGACACACGACAGGCAGGTGGGCAGCAGCGCTCGGGATCGCAGCAGGGATACTGGCCGGCGAGCGCATGGCGTCCGCCTGCGGCTGCTTCTCGCCACCCAACCCGGCCGTGCCGATCGTGCAGGCGGGCGAGCGGATCCTGTTTGCGCACAAGGACGGCAAGGTCACTGCGCACATCCAGATCCAGTACGCCGGCTCGTCCGCGGACGCGCAGGAGGACTTCGGCTGGATCCTGCCGCTGCCCTCCCAGCCCGGGCCGCTCAAGCTCTCCACGCAGGAGCTGTTCGATCAGCTCATCGATCGCACGCAGCCGGAGTACCAGCTCCAGATCATCACGGACCCGAGCTGCAACACCGGCGCGGACGGTGGACAGAGCGGCGCGGGCGGCGGCGGGCCCTCGGCCGGCGCGGCCGGCGCGGGCGGCTCGGGCGGCGGCAACAGCCCCCTCGTGCTCCGCGACGCGGTCGGCCCGTACGACTACGCCGTGCTGCGCGCGGACGACAAGCAGGCGATGTTCGACTGGCTGTCGCAGAACCGGTTCTTCGTGCCCGTCGGGACCGACAGCCCGAACGTCATCGGGCCCTACATCGGTCCCGGCAAGTTCTTCCTCGCGCTCAAGCTCCGCTCGGGCCAGTCGGCGGGCGACCTCCAGCCGGTCGTCGTCGAGTACGCGTCCGATCGCCCGATGATCCCGCTCGTGCTCACGTCGGTCGCGGCCAACCCGCGCATGGGCGTGCAGGTGTGGTCGCTCGGCGAGCACCGCGCGATCCCCGTGAACTACCGCCACACCGTGCTCAACGAGGCGCTCCTCGACTGGCAGAACCGCGCCCAGAACTACCTCGACGTGCTGCGCACCGCGGTCAACGAGGTCCCGCAGGCGCAGTCGTTCGTGACCGAGTACGCCGGGACGTCGTCGCTCCTCAAGGACGTCCTCGACTACCCCGAGCGATTCGGCGATCTCGCCGTCCTGCGCAGCTTCACCACCGCGTCGGACTACGTCCGTTACCTGGCCCAGCACGGCTACTACACGCTGCCGACCAGCGCCCAGCGCTTCGGCAACCCGGGCGGCCCGGGGGGCCCCTTCGGCCCGCCGCAGGCGGCCTTCGACACCGTCGTGCGCGGCATCCTGCAGCGCCACATCGCGATGCCGAACGGCCTGCAGCGCGACGGCGTCACGCCCGATCAGTTCTACGCGCAGCTCGAGTTCTACCTGACGCAGTACCGCCTCTCGAACCCCGAGGCCTTCACCGGCTGGACCGACACCATCGACGCGGCCATGACCACCGCGGAGCTCGATGAGAAGGTCGTGGGTCCGACGCGCGCCGCGGGCCAGCTCTTCAAGGACGCCGGCTACCTCTCGCGCCTCTTCACGTTCCTCGATCCCGAGCAGATGACCAAGGACCCGGTCTTCGACTTCAACCCCTCGCTCGGCGAGCAGCCGAACGTGCACACCGCGACGCTGACGATCTCGTGCCTGCGCTCCGGGACCGGCAGCCTGCAGCGTGCGCGAGTGCTGCGCCTGCCGAACCAGCGCCGGCTGTTCTTCGCGCCCGACGACGACAGCGCCGCCTGGACGCGCGTGTCGATGCCGAACAGCCAGCGCATCGAGGTGCTGCCGCTCGAGGGCGCCGCGACGGTCGAGACCGACAACACGGAGCGGATCGATCGCCTGATCGAGGAGCGCAACAAGGCCATCATGGAGCGCTACGACGGCTGGAACTGGGGCCCGACGATGCCCTCCGGCGGGGGTGGCAGCGGCGGCGCCGGCAGCAGCGGCGGCGCCGGCTCCGGCGGCAGTGGCGGCTCCGACCCGGTGCGCGAGAAGGGCGGCGGCAGCGGCTGCAGCGCGCTGCCCGGCGCGGTCGGTGG
The DNA here is from genome assembly GCA_964593795.1 of uncultured Myxococcales bacterium. GTDB lineage: Bacteria > Myxococcota_A > Polyangia > JAHFDS01 > JAHFDS01 > JAHFDS01. Next base: position 14,507 of record CAZQJC010000100.1, read on the forward strand.
CGGCGGCGCGCTCACGCTCTTCGCCCTCGCCTTCCTCGCCTTCCGCCGTCGCCGCGAGTAGTCCGAGCCCACATCGATCCGCGACGGCTCCGGTGCTTCGGTGGGCACCTCGGGCGACTCGTGGCTGAGCTGTGTCTCTCCCGCGGCCCAGTGTCCGGTGTCGTCGAAACCAGGGACAGCCCGACAGCCCCATGCCATCCGCCTTTTCGAGGCGAGCGGAGCGAGCCGCAAGGGCGCAGCGAAGCGCAGCGAAGCGCAGCGAAGCGCAGCGAAGCGCAACGAAGCGCAACGAAGCGCAACGAAGCGCAGCATGCATCCGCTCTTCGAGGCGAGCGGAGCGAGCCGCAAGGGCGTAGCGAGCGCAGCGAGCGAAGACGCAGGGTGGGGGGCCCGACGCGGCTGTGCCGCGGCGGGGGCGGGGCGGCGCGCCCCGCCTGCGGCGGCCTTCCGAGGCCGCCGATCGAAAAAAGGAGAGCGCCAGAGCCGCCAGGCCCGCCAGTGCTCCCCGCCGTCAGCGATGAGCCTCGCAAGACCCATCCGAAAAGGCCCGATAGACCCTCAGATCGCGAAGACGCGATCCCCGACCCCTGGCGCCGCTGACGGCCCTGGCGTTCTCCTCTTCCGCTCAGCTACGCCGCATCCTCGCGCTGCGAGAGGCTCTCGAACCGTGTGTACGGACCGAGGAAGGCGAGCTCGATGGTGTCGGTCGCACCATTTCTGTTCTTGCCGACGATGATCTCGGCGATGCCCTGCTTGTCGCTCTTGTCCTTGCGATAGAACTCGTCGCGGTAGATGAACGCGATGAGGTCTGCGTCCTGCTCGATGGCGCCGGACTCGCGCAGGTCCGAGAGCAAGGGCCGCTTGTCCTCGCGCTTCTCGAGCGAGCGGTTGAGCTGCGAGAGCGCCACGACCGGCATGCCGAGCTCCTTGGCGATGGCCTTGAGCCCTCGCGAGACCTCGGCGACCTCGCGCTCGCGCGACTCCTCGCGCCCGCCGCCCGAGCCGCGCACGAGCTGGATGTAGTCCACGACGATCATCCCGGGGATCTCGCCCTTCTTGCGCTTCACCTCGGGATCGGACGCGAACCGCCGCGCCTTGGCGCGGATCTCGAGGATGCTCGGCGCCGACGACTCGTCGAGGTAGATCGGGGCCTCGTGCAGGCGCGACGCGGCCTTCGTGAGGTTGATGAAGTCGTTGCCCTGGAGGAACCCCGAGCGCAGCTTCGTCGTGTCGAGACGGGCCTCGGAGCAGAGCATGCGCTCGATGAGCTGCTTCTGCGTCATCTCGAGCGAGAACACCAGCACGGGCACGTCGCCGAGCAGCGCAGCGTTCTGCGCGATCGACAGCGCAAACGACGTCTTCCCCATCGAGGGGCGCGCCGCGATCACGTCGAGGTCGCCCGGCTGGAGCCCCGACGTGATCTTGTCGAGCGCCTCGAACCCGGTGGACACCCCCGTGACCGTCTTGCCCGCGTTCTTCCGCTCGAGGATGGTGCTGATCGCGCCCTTGAGCAGGCTCTTGGCCGCCACGTAGCTGCCGCGGTGAGACGTCTGGCCGAGCTCGAAGACCTGCTTCTCGGCGTTGTCGAGGAAGTCCGCGACGTCTCCGGGATCGCCGTAGGCGCCGGCCGCGATCTCGCCGCACGCGAGGATGAGCCGGCGAAGGCTCGACGCCTCCTTGATGAGCTTGGCGTAGTGGCCGGCGTGCTCGACCGACGGGATGTCGTCGAGCAGCCCGGACAGGTAGGCCTCCTGCCCCTCGATCCGGCGGAGCTGCTCCCGCAAGCGCAGCTCGGAGGCCACCGTGATGGTGTCGACGGGCTTGTCCGCCGCCTCGAGCTTGAGCGCCGCCTCGAGGATCATCTTGTGCGCCGGGTGGTAGAAGTCGTCGGCCGCAAGGCCGATCTCGCTCGCCACCATGAGCGCGCCCTTGCCGCGCAGGAGCACCGCCCCCAAGAACGCTCGCTCGGCGCCGAGGTTGTGCGGGGGGACCCGTCGGTCGCTCACTGGAGACCACCACCCAGAAGGACGTGCAGCATGGAGTCCTCCGTTCTGCGGCAATCGGCCTGTTACCAACAAGCCTGAACAGCCTGTGAATTGTGTGGATGGTACCCGCCGGGCCTGACAGCCCCACATCGTGCTCGTGCTCGTGCTCGTGCTCGTGCTCCAAAGAAAAGGGGCGCCCAGTTTCCCGGGCGCCCCTTTGGTGTCGATGTCGCTGCGACGGATCAGGCGCTCTTGACCACCCAGACCTTGATGGTGGCCGAGACGCCCTTGCCCAGCTTGACCAGGACCTCGTGCAGACCGAGGGTCTTGATCGGCTCGACGAGGTCGATCTTGCGGTGGTCCACGGGATACCCCGCGGCCTCGAGCGCCTCCCCGATGTCGCGCGTGGTCACCGAGCCGAAGAGCTTGTCGCCCTCGCCGGCCTGACGACCCACGTTGACCGTGGTGCCCTCGAGCTTGCCCGCGAAGTCCTGCGCGGTCTTGAGCTCCTTCTGCTGCCGGACCGCGATCGCCTTCTTCTCGTGCTCGATGCGCGAGACGTTCTTGGCGGTCGCGAGCACCGCCAGGCGGCGCGGCAGGAGGAAGTTGCGGCCGTAGCCCGGACGAACGGTCACGAGCTCGCCGGCAGTGCCGAGGTTGGCGACGTCCTGCGTGAGGATGAGCTGCATGGTCGTGCTCCTAGTTGCCCGTCACGGCGAACGGCAGCAGAGCCACCATGCGCGCGCGCTTGATGCTCGTGGCCACCACGCGCTGGTGGTTGGCGCAGTTGCCGCTCGTCCGGCGCGGCAAGATCTTGCCGCGGTCGGTGATGAAGTACTTGAGCGTCGACGGATCCTTGTAGTCGATCGACGCATTCTTGTCGGCGCAGAAGCGGCACACCTTGCGGCGCGAGCCGCCGCCACCGCCGCCGCCGCGGCGCTCTTCGCGGCCGCCGCGCTCGCCGCCGTCGAGATCCATGTCGTCCTTGGCCATGTCCTACTCCACCGCCTTGGGGGCTTCTTCGGCGGCCGCCGCTGCCGGCGCCACGAAGTCGTCGGCGTACTCGTCGCCGTACTCGTCATCCTCGAACCCGCGCGGCGCCGCGCCGGTCGCGATCTCTTCCTCGTCCGGACCCGGGGTCGCGGCCGCGGCGAACGACTCGTCGGTCACCTCGGAGGGGCGAGCGTTCGGATCCACGTCCACACCCACCTTGACGGTGTAGTAGCGGATGACGGAGTCCATCATGCGCAGGTTGCGCTCGAGCTCCTCGACGAGCGAGCTGCCACCGAGGTAGCGCCAGTAGAGGTACACGCCCTTGAGCTGCTTCTGCACCTCGTAGGCGAGCTTGCGCTTGCCCCAGTTGTCGAGCTTGAGCAGGTTGCCCTGCATGCCGTCGATGACGCCACGGACGCGCGTGTTGATCTGCGCGATGGTGTCGTTGGGCGTGTCGGGACGAAGGATGAAGATCGTCTCGTACTCACGCTTGGTTCCGGGCGCATCCCGGAGGCTCTGGAGCTGTGCCATTCGTTCTCCTCTCGGACTTGGGCCCCTTCTCTGGGAAGGAGCGAGGATCCGCGGGCACCAGCGCCCACGGGGACGGGTAATCAAGCAGGATCTCTGCGGGAGATCAAGGGAAAATCACCCCGGATCGGAGAACTAGGAACAGGGCAATAGAACATCAGGCAACCGCGAGCACGGAATGACGGATCCGAGATTCGTCATCCCATGTTGCCTGTTGCCCCTCTTGTTCTATTCCTTGTTCACGTCGCCCGTCCGGGCGCGGTTGACCTCGTTCATGGCCATGCGGATGCCCTTCTCCAGCGCGAGCTCGATGGCGTCCGCCGCACGATCCAGGAGCGCCGGCAGCTCCTCGCGCTCGGGCTTGGCGAAGTCCGACAGCACGTAGTCCGCGCCCTTGCCCCGCGGACGTCCGATGCCGAACCGGACCCGCGCGAAGTCCGGGGTCCCGAGAGAGTCGGTGACGCTGCGAAGGCCGTTGTGCCCGGCCGCGCCGCCGCCCACCTTGAACCGGATCACGCCGAAGTCGAGGTCGAGCTCGTCGTGCACGACGAGCACGTCCGCAGGCGCGATCTGGAAGAACTTCGCCGCGGCGCTCACCGCGTGGCCCGAGAGGTTCATGAACTGCATGGGCTTGAGGAGCGCGACCTTCTGGCCGCGCGCCTCCGCCTGCGCGAGCTCGCCGTGGAACTTGCTGCGAAAGCCCACGCCGAGGCGGCGGGCCAGCACGTCCAGCACGCGAAAACCCACGTTGTGACGATGGCCGGCGTACTCGGGTCCGGGATTGCCGAGGCCCGCGACGAGGAACATGTGTGGAATCCAGCGCGGCGGATCGCCGCTCGGGGGTTACTTCTTGGCCGGGGCTGCAGCGGGCTTGGCGCCTGCCGCCGCCTTCGCGTCCGGCTTGGCACCTGCCGCCGCCTTCGCGTCCGGCTTGGCGCCCGCCGCCGCCTTCGCGTCCGGCTTGGCGCCCGCCGCCGCCCCCTCGGTCGCGACCACCTCGGTCGTGGCCTCGACCTTCTCTTCCTTCGGCGCGACCACGACCGTGATCGTGTCGCCGCCCTCGAGGAGCGCACGAACCCCGGCGCTGAGCTTGAGGTCGCGGACGTGGAACGCGTCTCCGACGGCGAGCTCGGTGACGTCGCACTCGATCTTGGCGGGGATGGCGCCCGGCTTGGCCGCGATGCGGAGCATGCGGTGCACCTGGTGCATGATGCCGCCCTCCTTGACGCCGACCGACTTGCCGACGAGGACGACCGGCACCGTCACCTGGACCTCGCGGTCGAGATCGACCGTGATGAAGTCCGCGTGCTCCGGCGAGTTCTTCACCGGGTCGACCTGGTAGTCCTTGAGCATCACGGTCAGCGTCTCGCCACCCTCCACCTTCATGTGGATGAGGGTGTTGCGGCGCTTCTCCGGATCCAGCGCATCGACGAGCGACTTGGGCGCGAGCGCGATGGACAGCGGCTGGCGACCAGCGCCGTAGCAGATGGCCGGGATCTTGCCCGACGCGCGCAGGCGACGCGCGGCGCCCTTGCCATGACCCGAACGAACTTCGACCGAGAGCTCTCCGACCGGCATGTTCCGTGCTCCTCTGATCCTTCTCTAACCGAACAGCGACGAGATGCTGTCGCCGTGATGGATCCGCTTGATCGCTTCTCCCAGGAGTCTCGCGGTTGCGAGCGAGCGGATCTTCCCGCACGCCTTGGCTTCTGGGCGGAGCGGGATAGTGTCCGTGACGACCAGCTCCGTCAAGGGGGAATTCGTGATCCGCTCGATGGCGGGGCCCGACAGGACGCCGTGGGTGGCGAAGGCGTAGACGCTCGTCGCCCCGGCGTCCACGATGGCCTTGGCCGCCTGGGTGAGCGTGCCCGCGGTGTCCACGATGTCGTCGACCAGCACCGCGACCTTGCCCTTGACGTCGCCGATGATGTTCATCACCTCGGATACATTAGCCTTTTCACGACGCTTGTCGACGATGGCCAGCGAGGCGCCGAGGCGCTTGGCGTAGGCCCGGGCGCGCTCGACGCCGCCCGCGTCGGGCGAGACCACCACGCAGTTCGGGCCCACCCGATCGCGCAGGTAGTCGATCGCGACGGGCATGGCGAACAGGTGATCCACCGGGATGTCGAAGAACCCCTGGATCTGCCCCGCGTGCAGATCGATCGACACGAGGCGCTGGACCCCCGCGGTCTCCATGAGATCCGCGACCAGCTTGGCGCTGATGGGCGTGCGCGGCTTGGTCTTGCGGTCCTGGCGGGCGTACCCGAAGTACGGCACGACCGCGATGATGGAGCCGGCCGACGCGCGCTTGAGCGCGTCCACGATGACGAGCAGCTCCATGAGGTTCTGGTTCGCCGGCGAGCACGTGGGCTGCACCACGAAGCAGGTCACGCCACGGACGTTCTCCCCGATCTCGGCATAGATCTCGCCGTCGGAGAAGACGCTGACCTCCAGCTTGCCGACGGGGATCTCGACGTACTTGCAGATCTGCTCGGTGAGCTCGCGGTTGGCGTTGCCGGAGAAGATTGTCAGGGCCTTGATCACGGGAACCTCCTGGCGCGAAGGCGCCCGCTAGTGCTGCGAACGTGTCCTGGGGCGACGCACGTGGTTGGGGCGGAAGGATTCGAACCTTCGAATGCGGGAACCAAAAACCCGTGACTTGCCACTTGTCGACGCCCCAGCGGTGGCGCCGATCGATACGGGAACGGACGCAGCTTGTCAACGAGGCGAACGCCCCGACGGTGGGCACGTTCTTCGGACAGGGCGAGACGAAAGGAGTCTACGATGCGCGGTCATGCGCCGTCCGCTCGTCGCCCTCTGCGCGCTCTCCCTCGCCTGCGCGGCGCCGCCGCCCGCGCCGCCCAAGGCCCCGCCACCGCCGAGGCCCGCGGCGGCCCCGGCGCCCCCGCCGGCACCGGCCCCACCGCCGCTCGTCCTCGCGACCGCGGACGGACCGGATCTCGTGGGCACGCTCGTCATCCCATCGGTCGATCGCACCGTGCAGGCGACGATCGCGCTCGCGCGGGCGGTCCGCCCGCTGCCGCTCGACGCTGCCGGCGTCAAGTCGATGCTGATCTCGCGCGCCGGCATCCCCGACGAGCTCGCGAGCGCGGTGGACCTCGCGAGGCCCGTCAGCGTCGCGTTCTCCTACGACGGCGAGACCGGCAACGTGCTCGTCACCTCGGCCGTCGCGCACAAGGGCAAGGCCGCGCTCGCCGCGGCGCTCGGCAAGCTCGGCGCGTCGGTCGGCCAGCGCGGCGAGGCCCGCGCGTACCCGGCGCCGGGCGGCCAGGGCACGCTCTGGACGCTCGTCGAGGGCGAGCTCGCCTTCTTCGCCAACGACGTGGTCGCGCTCGAGCGCGGCGCTCGCAGCGCGGAGAAGGCGCAGAAGGCACCCGCGCCGCCGGAGGACCTCGTCGCGACCACGTGGCCGCCGCGCTGGAAGTCCGCGGCGGGGTTCGACCTCGAGGCCAACGCCCGCCTGATCTCCGGCCAGGTCGCCACCGCCGGCGCGCTCATCCCGAACGGCGACGTCCTCGTGGCGCTCGCCGCGCCGCTCTTCGGCGGCTACGCGGCGCGGATCGGCGAGGCGCGCGCGATCGCCGCCTACGCGAAGGTGAGCGAGCAGACGGGCGTCGAGCTCGGCCTGCGCGTGGACGCGCGCGAGGGCACGGTGCTCGAGCGCATCGCGAAGGCGGCGCCCGGCCCGCTCGGCGCGCCCGCGATGGTCCAGGAGGGCCGCCCCGCGATCTTCTTCGCCACCTCGCCGCGCACTGCGGGGGAGCCGACCCCGATCTGGGACGCGGTGCTCGCGGCGTTCGCGAGCGCACCCACCGACCGCGTCAAGAGCGTCGGCGCCTTCTACAAGGCGTTCTTCGTCGAGTGCGACGGCTCGATGGCGATGGCCATGACGAGCGACGCCAAGGGCGGCATGCGGATGAACGGGGTCTTCGGGGCCAGGGACGAGGCCGCCGGGGCGCGCTACCTCGCGCTCTTCGCGAAGGACGGCGGCAAGGCCATGAACACGCTCATGGCCACGAGCATGCCCGGGCAGGAGCGGCCCATCACGCTCAAGCTCCGCAGCGAGAAGGTCGCGGGCCGGCCGGGCGTCGTGACCACCATCGACGCGCCCAAGGACCACCCGATGCGCGACGCGCTCCTCAAGGTCTACGGGAAGCTCCCCGTGCAGAGCTACATGGTCGCGCAGGGCCGCCAGGTCGGGATCACGTTCGGGGGGGACGCCAAGCAGCGCATGGCCAAGCTCCTCAAGAGCCAGCCGGCGGCGCCCGCCGATCCGCTGGTCGCGCACGCGTTCTCTGCGGCGGCGCAGCGCTCGGGCGTCGTCCTCGTCGACGTGGGCGCCTACGCGCGCTGGATCTCGGCCTCGCTCGACGCCCAGGGCGGCGCGCCGGGCGGCCTGCGCACGCTGGCGGCGTCCAGGGAGCCCCTGCCGGTGCTGTTCGACTGGGGCACCGGGCCGGACGCGCGCGTGGACGGCGTCCTGCGCCTGCCGATCAGCCTGTTCCGAGGACTGGCGCGTCTATTCGGTAGTACCTGAGCGGGATCCCGCTCACCGTGGCGCTCCGCCCCTCGCCCGGGCACTTGACCGCCGCCTGCGTCTCCGCGCAGACGAAGAGCTCGCCCGGCGCGGCCTGGCTCTCGAGGAACGTCGCGATGGCCACCGCCTGTCCCCAGACCTCCTCCTCGCCGATCGCGAGCACGCGTCCGGTCGCGAGGCCGATCTTGAGCGCGAGCCGGTCGTCGGGGTCGTAGGTCAAGCTGTCCTCGAACGCGCGGCGCATGGTCTCGCGGGCGGCGAGCACGGCCGCCTCCGCGCTGAAGAACGAGGCCAGGATCTGGTCGGCGTAGGCCTTGAACAGGTACCCGCCGTGGCCGCGCACGATCGGCGTCGCGAGGCGGCGCAGCCGGTAGATCTGCGAGACGAACGGCACCGGACCCTCGTCCGCGAGGCGACGCGAGAAGCCCGAGAGGTCCCCGATCAGGACCGACCGGTTCGCGCCGAAGCGCTCGTCGATGCGCTGCCGGATGGCGAGGCGCTTGCGGACGGGGGCGGCGTCGTGCTCCTGCAGCATGCGCAGGAAGTCGTCGAGGGCTGCGGCCATGACCCGTCGAGGATAGCGGATCACGGCGAGCCCGGGCGCTCCGTTGACACGCCCGGCCCGGGCAGGCTTCGATGCAGGGATGGCCGACCTCGACGTGCTGGTGGTCGGAGCCGGGCTCTCCGGGCTCTCGTGCGCGCGGGCGCTCAGGCGCGCGGGCGCTCGCGTGATGGTGCTCGAGGCGGCACCCCGCGTCGGGGGGCGCACCCTCTCGGAGCGGATCGGCGAGGCCACGTTCGACCTCGGCGGGCAGTGGGCGGGCCCGAAGCAGCCGCGCGTCCTCGGCCTCCTGCGCGAGGCCGGGGCGACGACGTTCCGCACGTTCGACGAGGGCCGCAAGGTGCTCGAGGTGCGCGGGCGCACCTCGACCTACGCGGGCACGATCCCGTCCGTCGCGCCGTGGAAGCTCCTCGAGCTGCACCGCGCGCTGCGCACGCTCGACAAGCACACCGCGCGCGTCCCGCCCGGCCGCGCCCACGCGATGCCCGACGCCGCGCGCCTCGACGATCACACCGTGCAGGCGTTCGCCGAGTCGCACGTGCGGAGCCGCACCGTGCGCGCGCTCCTCGCCGCGGCGGCGCGCGTGGTGTTCGGCGCGGAGCTGCGCGAGATCGGCCTCTTGTGGTTCCTGCACTACCTGCGCGCGGGCGGCGGGCTGCTCTCGCTCACCTCGATCGAGGGCGGGGCGCAGGAGCAGCGCGTGGTGGAGGGCATGCAGTCGATGTCGCTCTTCCTCGCGCGCGGCCTCGACGTGCAGCTCGGCGAGCCGGTGCGGCAGATCGCGCAGGACGCAGCCGGAGTCCGCGTCGTGTCCGACGTGGGCGCCTACCGCGCGCGCTTCGCCGTGCTCGCGGTGCCGCCGCCCCTCGTCGGCCGCATCGCGTTCGATCCGGCGCTGCCGGCCGAGCGCGACCAGCTCTACCAGCGCTTCCCGATGGGTGCGACGGTCAAGTGCCTCGCCACCTACGAGACGCCGTTCTGGCGGAAGAAAGGCCTCTCCGGCGAGGTCGTCTGCCCCGACGGACCGGCCACGGTCGTCTTCGACAACACGAGCAGCGACGGCCGCGAGCCGGCCCTGCTCGCGTTCGTGGTGGGCGATCACGCGCGCACCTGGCACCTGCGCCCGCCCGAGCTGCGCAAGCGCGAGATCCTGACCGCGCTGTCCCGCTGGCTCGGCAAGGAGGCGCTCGAGCCGCGCCTCTACGTCGAGAAGAACTGGTCCGAGGAGCCCTTCGTGCGCGGCTGCCCCACGGGCAACCTCGGCCCCGGGGTGCTGTCCCTGCTCGGCGATGGGCTGCGCGCCCCCGTCGGTCGCCTGCACTTCGCCGGCACCGAGACCGCGCGCGAGTGGACCGGCTACCTGGAGGGTGCGATCGAGGCCGGAGAGCGCGCCGCCCAGGAGATCGAGGAGCGCCTGCGATGAACCCCCTGCTCTTGCTCTCTGCCCGCGAGCTCGCCCGCCGAATCCGCTCGCGCGAGCTGTCCTCGCGGCAGGCCGTCGAGGCCCACATCGCGCAGGTCGAGCGCGTCAACGGCGCCCTCAACGCGATGGTGCGCCAGCGCTTCGCGGCCGCGCGCGCCGAGGCGGATCGCGCCGACGACGTGCTCGCCTCGCGCGGCTCGGGCGGCGTCGGGCCCCTGCACGGCGTGCCCTGCACGGTCAAGGAGTCGATCGGCCTCCTCGGCCTTCCGCAGTCGTCGGGCCTGGTCGCCCGGCGCCACGTCCTTTGCGCGGAGGACGGCACGACGGTGCGTCGCCTCCGCCGCGCGGGCGCGATCCCGCTCGGCGTGACCAACGTCTCCGAGCTCTGCATGTGGATGGAGAGCAAGAACCACGTCTACGGCCGGTCGAACAACCCGTACGACCAGAGCCGCACCGTGGGCGGCAGCTCCGGCGGCGAGGGCGCGCTGGTCGGCGCGGCGGCGACGCCCTTCGGCCTCGGCTCGGACGTCGGCGGATCCATTCGCATGCCCGCATTCTTCAACGGCGTGTTCGGTCACAAGGCCACGGGCGGCCTCATCCCGAACACCGGGCAGTACCCGAACGCCCACGGCACGCAGGTGCGCTACCTCTGCACCGGGCCCCTCTCGCGGAAGGCCGAGGACCTCTGGCCCCTCGTGCGCTTGCTCGCCGGGCCCGACGGCCTCGACGAGGGCTGCGCGGCGATGCCGCTCGGCGATCCGGCCGCGGTGCGCCTCGACAGGCTGCGCGTGCTCTCCGTGGCCGGGATGGGCTTTCTCCGCGTCGCGCCCGAGCTCGTGGCCGCGCAGCGCCGCGCGGCCGAGGCGCTCGCCACGGCCGGCGCCACCGTCGAGCACCTCGAGCTCCCGCGGCTCAAGCACGGCCTCGGCATCTGGTCGGCCATGATGTCCGCCGCCGGCGGGCCGAGCTTCGGCGAGATGCTCAAGGAGGGCGCCCCGTTCCACCACGGGCGCGAGCTCCTGCGCTTCGTCCTCGGGCGCTCGCCGCACACGCTGCCCTCGGTGGGCCTCGCCGTGCTCGACGACGTGGTCAAGAAGCTCCCCGGCAAGACCGACGAGTACCTCGCGCACGGCAGGGCGCTCCGCGCCGAGCTCGACGCCGCGCTCGGTCCGGACACCGTGCTCCTCTTCCCGTCGCACACGCGACCGGCGCCGCGTCACGGGCGGCCGCTCCTGCCGCCCGTGCAGTGGGCCTTCACCGCGATCTGGAACGTCATGGAGGTGCCCGTCACGCAGGTCCCGCTCGGCCTCTCGGACGAGGGCCTCCCGCTCGGAGTTCAGGTGATCGGTCGCTGGGGGTGTGACCACGTCACGGTCGCCGTCGCGCAGGCGCTCGAGCGCGCGATGGGCGGCTGGGTGCCGCCCCCGGTGGCGCGTGGGTAGTGCGCTAGACGCCATTCCCCCCGACGTCGCCAGGCACGAGCGCGGGATCATCCTGTGCATCGGCGCCATCCAGTTCGTCAACATCCTCGACTTCATGGTGGTGACGCCGCTCGGCCCCGACTTCGCGCGGGCGCTCGACATCGGCCAGGACCACCTCGGCGTGGTCACCGGCAGCTACACCGCCGCGGCCTGCGTGTCGGGCCTTGTCGGCTCGACGTTCCTCGATCGCTTCGACCGGCGCCGCGCGCTCGCGGTCGCGATGCTGGGCCTCGTCATCGGCACGGCGGCCGCGGGCTTCGCGACCGGGCTCGGCTCGCTCGTCGCCGCGCGCATGCTCGCGGGCCTCTTCGGCGGGCCGGCCACCTCGCTCTCGCTGTCCGTCGTCGCCGACATGATCCCGCCCGAGCGCCGCGGCCGCGCGATGGGCGCCGTGATGGGCGCGTTCTCCGCCGCGAGCGTGCTCGGAGTGCCGGCCGGCCTGCGCCTCGCGCGCGTCGGCACGTGGCACACGCCCTTCTTCGCGGTGGCCGCCCTCGGGCTCCTCGTGACCGTGCTCGCGGTGCGCCTCTTGCCCCCGATGCGCGGGCACCTCGCGCGCGCGGCCGAGGACTCGACCCGCCAGCTCTTCCAGCCGCCGCTCCGCGCACGCGTCTGGAACAGCTACGCGATGACCGTGTGCATCATGGCGGGCAGCTTCTCGATCATCCCGAACCTCTCGCCGTACCTGCAGCAGAACCTGCAGTTCCCCCGGCCCGCCATCGAGGAGCTCTACCTCGTCGGCGGCGTCGCCTCGTTCGTGGCGATGCGCTGGCTCATCGGCCCGCTCACCGATCGCGCGGGCGCGACCGCCTCGGCCGCGATCGGGACCGCGCTCATGTCGGTCCTGCTCTGGATCACCTTCGTCCCCGTGCCCCCGCCGCTCCCCGTCCGCGTGCTCTTCCCGTGCTTCATGGTCTTCATGAGCTTCCGCAACGTCGCGTACAAGGCGCTGACGTCGCGCGTGCCGCCGCCGCCGCTCCGCGCGCGCTACCTGTCGTTCCAGTCGGCGGTGGAGCACCTCGCGGCGTCGATCGGCGCCGGCGGCTCGTCGCTCGTGCTGTCTCAGGGCCCGGGGCAGACCCTCGTCGGCATGCCCCGCATCGCCATCCTCGCGATCGGCTTGTCCTGGCTGGCGCTCCTGCTCATGGCGCGCCTCGAACGCAAGCTCGGCCGCGCGACGCCATAGCCAGCGCTCTGATCATTGATCACATCTGCCAAGGCGCATGGATAGGGCGGGAGCGAGGCCCAAGCGATCGATTTTTCTGGGGTGCTGGACTCCCAGAAGGACATTCCATCTGCCTAGGCAGATGTGACGAATCATGAGAGCCAGCGCCAAGCCAGCGCTAGCCAGCCTACGCGGCCGAGGCGCGAGCGTCGGAGGCGGGGAGCTCGGCCACGCGCGGCTTCTGCGCGCGGCGGGCCCACAGCAGGTAGAGGAGCGGCGCTCCGACGAGGGAGTAGGAGATGAGGTGGCCGACCCACCCCTCCGGGCCGAAGAGCTCGGTCGCGTCGTGGAAGGCCTGCGAGCCCGGGATCACGTGGCTCTCGGCGAGCTCGTGGACGCCATAGACGAGGAGCTGCACGAGGAAGAGGCCCAGGAAGACCGCCGTCACGCGCAGGAGCGTCGGCAGGTGGAGCCGCACGCCCCAGCGCAGGAACCCGAGCGCCACGCCGACGCCGGCGGCAAGGCCCAGCGCCGCGGCAACCGCGATCTCGACCCGGCCCGACACGAACACCTGGAGGCCGAGGAACAGCACCGCCTCCATGCCCTCGCGCGTGACGAAGAGCGCCGTCGCCAGCGCCACGCCGAGCGTCGCGTGGGGCGACGCGACCCTGCGCGCCACCGCTGCCTCGATGTCGCCCTTGAGGGTCCGCGCGGCGCGCTGGATCTGCCAGAGCATGGCGCCGACGAGGAGCGCCGACACGATCGCCGCGATGCCCTCGTAGAGCGACTGCTGCGGGACGCTGGTCCAGAGGTACGCGCCGGCCACGCAGGTGATGATCGAGAGGCCGACGCCGATGCGGATCCCCGGGATCAGATCCTGTCGCCCGGTGCGCCGCAGGTAGGCCGAGATGACCGCGATGATGAGCGAGGCCTCGATGGCCTCGCGGAACGTGACGAGGCCGGCGCGGATCGCATCATCCAGCATGATCCCACCCTAGCAGCCTCAAACGAAATTGAAAACCATTTTCAGAAATATCCACGCCCCCCAAAAAGTGAGAAGGCCACCGCCCTGGGATGCGGTGGCCTTCTCGGGTGAAGCGCCTCTTCCGCAGGTCGAGCCTGCGGTCTGGTCTCAGCTCAGTTCGAGATGGTCGCGCTGACGCCGACCGTGGTGCCGGTGGAGAGGCCGCGGGCGCGGACGTAGTAGGTGCCGCCGCCGCCCGGGGCCGTCACGCTGCACGACTCGTTCGAGTCGGGGTTCGTGGACTTGCAGGTGAAGACCGTGACGGTCGGGTTGCGGCCGATGCGGACGTAGAGGTCGGCGTTGCCCGTGCCGGTCATCGTGAAGGTGACGCGCGCGCCGCTCGGGACGCCGAGGGTCGCGTACTTCGAGTAGCCGTTCGAGACGGTGGTGCCGGGCGCGAAGACGACCTTCGTGGTGGTCGAGGGGCCCGGGACCGGGGTGGTGCCGCCGGCCTTGGCCTGCTGCGCGAGCTCGTTGATCATCGCGAAGGTGAAGCCGCCCTGGTTGCTGGTCGGGTTGCCGGTCGGCCACCACATGAAGTCCGGGTGGTGCGTCTGCGACTGGCCGAGCCACTCGCCGCCGAGGAGCTTGGCGTTCGTGTCGGCCTCGAGGATGTACGAGAGGTGGTCGGTGCGCGTGTGCGAGTCGGCGTTCGACGCCTGACGCTCCGGCGAAGCCTCGGTGATGTAGTCGAGGTCCATCTCGACGTGGAAGAAGCGGACGGCCTGCGTGTTGTAGGTGTAGACCGGGTTCGACTGGCCGGCGCCGATCGAGAGGTTCGCGGTCGAGGTGTCGCTGTAGCCGAGGATGGTCCAGTTGAGGACGTCACCCGCGGCCACGTCCAGCGTGCAGCTCTCCGTCGCCGTGCCGCCGTCCGACTTGCAGTCGTACGAGCTGGCCGACGCCGCGGCGCCCTTCTTCACGTAGAGGTCGGCGTCGCCCGAGCCCGCCGTCTTGATGATGACGCGCCCGGCCGCGGTGGCGCGGTGGGTGCCGGTCTTCGTCTCGTTCTTGCGCAGCGTGACGGTGCTCTGCGCCTCGGTGAAGGTGAGGTCGAGGCCGAGCATGCTGACCGCCTCGCCCTTCGTGATCTCCTTGAGCTTGCCGCCGACCGCGTTCGTGACCTTGTAGCGGCGAACGGGCTGGTTCCAGACCTCGCTGTCCCACGTGCGGTCCTCGACGAGGCCGACCTTGCGCAGGCCGAGCATGTTCGTCACGACCACGTGCATCGAGCCGGGGTTCATGTCGCGGCACTCGGCGTCACGCGGACGGCCGTTGTTGTCCATGCCGACCTTGTCGCCGTTCTTGTTGCACCGCTGCGAGAGGAACTTCACGGGCAGGTTCGCCTGGAAGGCGAACGAGGCCAGCGCGTGGATGTCGCCGGGGTAGAACGTCACGCCGTTCTTGGTGACCGGGTTGACCGGGGCGGGGATGACGAGCGCGGCGGGCGCCCAGCCGTGGCAGATGCCCCACCAGCCGGGCGTGCAGCGGCCGGCCTTGTTGGCCGCGGTGATGGTCACGCCGCGGGGCGCGACGCAGCTCGAGCCGTCGTTCTGGTCGGTGCAGTCCGCGTCCGACGCGCAGGCCTTGGTGCCGTGTCCGTAGATGCCGACGTTGTCGGTGACCCACTTCGGGAAGCCCGAGACGCCGAAGGCCTTCTCGATCTTCTCGGCCGGGGAGAGCTCGTTGCCGTCCCAGCGGTGGTTGATGCTGTCGCGGGCCGTCGCCCAGTAGTCACCCGCCCACGGCGTCGTCGCCGCCTCGCCCTGGACCGGCAGGTCGGGGGCCAGATAGCTGAAGGTGTTGTCCACGAAGGCGGGGTTGTTCATCGAGTCCCACGCCTCGGTCTTGCTCTCGTCGCCGTCGTCGTCCTCGTCCGCCGAAGCGACCGGGTCCACCGACTGGGGCGCATCGGCGCCGCAGCCCAGGATGTTCAGCGAGAGTGCGAAACCGGTCAGCCAAGTCAGCGGGATGCGCATCATGTTCGTTCCTCCCAGGAATCGAATCGGTTGTTGGCCGGTTCCTTGAGCAACAGCGGTGCCAAGCGGATCCGTGGAGGGCTACCACGCGATCTCACACAGTTGCAAGCGCCTAGGGGTGGCTGAAAGAGTTGCCTGGAAGGCGTGTAGGAGAGGTGCGCAGGCCTCACTACGTGCCGGATCGGCCAGGCGCCTAGCCAGTGGCGGCTTCGCGCACGGTGCGATCGCGGTCGCGTGCCAGGGCCGCGCGCACCTCGGCCGGGGCGGCCGGATGGGCGGCCACGCGGGCCCGCACGCGGGGGTACTCGCTCCGCGCGAGGAGCGCGAGCCGGGCTGGCGCCGTGGCGGGGTCGGCCGCCTCGACCAGGGCGGCGTCGAGGTCGTCGGCCTGGCTTGCCCGGTCGGCCGCCTCGGCCTTGGCCGCCCACGCGAGGAAGCGCTCGCGCGAGGCGAGCCAGGCGGCGGCGAGCCGCGCGCCCCCCTGGGCCAGCACCTTCGCGAGCTGGCCCGGCGGATCGTCCTCGTCGGGCACGAGCGCAAGCGAGACCGTCGGTCCCTCGGGCGCGGGCGGCGCGGCGGGCGCGGCCGACAGGGCGCGGGCCGCCACGAACACGGTGGAGCGGCCGGCCTTGCCCGCGATGGCGACGAGCTCGTCGCGGACGGCCGCCGGCACCTCGAGAGTCTCCGCGCTCGGCTTCTTCTTGGCCACGCCGCGACGTTACCGGAGCAGCGGTTGCCGGGCGACTTTTCGGGCCGGGCCTGTTTTCTCGCCAGCGTGGTCGAAGCGTGGGGCGGCGTACCAACGCGCGGGCTGCCAACTGTGTAGAATGGACGGTGATGCTCGGGGTGGCTCCGCCAAGCTACAAGGGACGGCCCATCCTGGTGGTGGACGACGAGCCCATCAACCTCGAGCTCATGCACCGCCACCTGCGCGGCAAGTACGGGCCGATCCTCACGGCGGCCGACGGCGAGCAGGGCCTCGCGATCCTCGAGCGCGAGCCGATCCACCTCATCCTGTCGGACCAGCGCATGCCCCGCATGGACGGCGTGACGCTGTTCCAGAAGGCCCTCTCGGTCCAGCCCGACTCGAAGCGTGTCCTCGTCACCGGCCACACCGACCTCGACATGGTCATCACGGCCATCAACGCGGGGCAGGCGTACCAGTACGTCACCAAGCCCATCGACTTCAAGGCGCTCGACGTCATCATCCAGCGCGCGCTCGAGGCCTACGAGATCGCCGCGCGCGAGCGCATGCTGTTCGATCGCTTCGTGCGCGCCGCGGTGACGGCGATCGAGCAGCGAGACCCGTCCACCGCCGGCCACTCCGAGCGGGTGGCGAACATGACGGTGGGGTTCGCGCGCCTGCTGCACGATCGCGACGGGGGGCGGTTCGGCGAGCTGCGCTTCTCGCCCGACGACCTCGACCAGCTCCGCTACGCGAGCCTGCTGCACGACTTCGGCAAGATCGGCGTGCGCGAGCACGTGCTCGTCAAGTCGCACAAGCTGCCGCCCGACCGGCGCCAGCTCGTGGAGCTGCGCATCGACCACGCGGTGCAGACGGGCCTCGCGAGTCGGGACGAGGCGCACGCGATGCGCGTCGCGCTCCTGACGCTCAACGATCCGCTCGGGAGCCCCGCGGGCAACGGCGACATGCTCGCGCTCCTCGCGCGCATGGGCGTCCTCGCCGAGGGCGACGAGGAGTACCTGCGGATCGGGCGCGGCTCGCTGTCGGCTGCGGAGCGGGCGGAGATCGAGTCGCACGTGCGGCACACGATCTCGTTCCTCGAGCACATCCCGTGGCCCAATCGCCTGGCGCGCGTCGTCGAGATCGCGGGCGCGCACCACGAGAAGCTCAACGGGCGCGGCTACCCCTTCGGCAAGAGCGAGATCCCGGTCGAGGCGCGCATGATGGCCATCACGGACATCTACGACGCGCTCACAGCCGCGGACCGGCCGTACAAGACGGCGCTCCCCCACGAGGCGGCGCTCGACATCCTCGCGTCGAGCGTGAAGAACGGGGAGCTCGACGAGGAGCTCTTCACGATCTTCCGCGAGGACCGCATCTACGAGCTGTCGCAGGAGCCCGCGCGCACGGTGTCGTAGCGGCGCCACCGATCAGTCGTTGACCTGGACGTGGTCTTCGACGTGAACGCTCACGAGCCGCGGCTCAAACGCGATCGAGCGCTGCCTGGACGAGGACGCGCACCAGGAAGAGCGCGAGCGCCTTGTGCGCGGGGGTCTTGAGCGTGTCGTCGTCGGCGACGTTGGCGACGAGGTAGTCGTGCGCCGCCGGCTGGGCCTTCGCGAAGGCGGCGTCGTCCTTGACGAGGCGTGCGGCGGAGTCGAGGGACGGAGAGCCCATGCGGCGCAGGCGCCGGCCGGCGGCGCGCTCGACGGCTTGCGTGAGGATCGCGGCGTGAAGGAGCGCGAGCACCACGCCCTCGACGCCGAGCTCGCGCTGGTGCGAGGCGACGTACTGGCCCGCGACCGGCTGGCGCTTCATGTACTCGGCCACGGTGTCGGGCACGAACTGGGGCGAGCTCTTCGCGGAGAGCTCGCCGACGAGCTGGGCGAGCGCGGCCTCTTGCAGGATCACAGCCCTCCTCCGGTCACAGGGTCGCCTCGGCCATGTAGTACTTGTTGGTCGAGGACTCGATCACCTTGAGGGACTGCTTGCCCTGCTCGGTGGGCATGAGGGTCTTGAGCGTCGAGAAGCGGCCCTGCTCGACGATGAAGAAGAAGCGCTCGCCGACGTGGCGCTTCAAGAAGGCCGCGAGATCCTCCTGGTTGCGGTCGCCGAGGAACACGGTCTTGTCCTCGTTGCGCAGGCGGTGATCGTAGACCTCGTTCTTCGAGTAGAAGGTCTCGCCGCGCCAGTACATCTGCCAGGCGACGAGGCGATCCTTCGGGCCCTTTGCGCGGTAGTAGGCGGCGATCGGCGCCTTCTGGCTCCAGTAGGGCGTGGTCTTGACCAGCACCTCGTCGATGACGTAGAGGCCCGTGGCGGCGCCGGCGGCGGCGATCGCGATCGTGCCCGCCTTGCGCAGGAGCGGCACGGCGTAGAGCACGAACGCGACGCACGCGAGCGCGCCCACGACCCACAAGCCCGTCCGGAAGTCGAGCTCGGCGGGCCAGGTGCGGCCGCGTGGGTTGTGCACGTAGTCGTAGTTGAAGAGCCACAGGAGCTTCTGCGCCTGCTGCTTGTCGAACGTGAGGCTCCGGACGACGAGCAGGACGACGGGGATGCCCGTCAGCGCCACCGCGAAGCGCGTGGCGGCGCGATCCTCGGCGAGCGCGTCGTCGAGGAACCAGCCGATCAGCATCGCGAGCGGCGGGATGGCCGGCAGGATGTAGTGGTGGAACTTGGTCATCGACGCCGAGACCACGGCGAAGGCGACGATGAACCAGACGAGCACGAAGGCGAGCGCGCGCTCCCGGGACGTCTTGCCGCGGGCGCGGTCGGCGGCGGCGGCGAGCGCGAGCGGCGCGGCGCCGCACCACGGCAGCGTGCCGATGCCGAGCTCGCGCAGGAAATACTCGAAGGTGCCGCGGTCGCCGTGGCGGCCGACCGCGAGGCGGTTCCAGTGGTTGTCGCCGAAGAACTCGCTCCAGAAGCGCTGGCCGTGGCGGAGGAGCATGGCGACGTACCAGGGGAAGGCCGCGGACGCGACGGTGAGCACGCCGGAGAGGACCTCGAGGCGCAGGATCTGGCGGAAATCCCAGGTGACCGCGAGGAACGCGACGAGGATGAGGCCGGGCATGAGGACGCCGACGAGGCCCTTGGCGAGCGTCGCGACCGCGCACAGCGTGAACGCGAGGTGGAGGTAGAGCTGGCGGGGGTGCTTGGCTCTGGCGAGCAGCCACAGCGAGGCCGCCGAGGTCGCGATGAACGGGAGCATGTAGACGACGCCCGGGACGAAGCGGCGGTTGCCGACCGGGACGCGGAGCTGGATCGAGTCGACGAGGAGCTGCGGCAGGACGACCAGGATGAACGTGCCGGCGGCGAGGTAGAACGCCGGGTGCTGGGGCCAGGAGAAGCGGCCCTTCGTGCGGCGGGGGAGCTCGGGGCCGTCCTCCTCGACCAGGGCCACGAGCGCGAGCGCGAGCGCGGCGGTCATGGGGCCGACGAAGGGCATGTCCGTCATGGCCTGCCGCGAGAGCAGCGCGTACATCGGCGAGGTCGCGGTGGCCACGGCGGCGATGACGGCGGGGCGGCGGCCGAAGAGGCGGCGCGTGGCCCAGAACACGGCGTAGACGCCCATCGCGCCGAAGAGGATCTCGGGCAGGCGGCAGGCCCACTCGACCTTGAAGGAGAGCGCCATCTCGCCCGCGGGGTTGCCCTCGGCGCCGAGGCCGAAGAGCTTCATGGACAGGGCGAAGATCCAGAAGGTGAACACGGGCTTCGACCAGAACTCGCCGAGGGGCGGGTTGTCCTGGTTCGAGCCGGGCCACCAGAGGCTGATCCAGTCCCCGCGCTCGACCATCTGGCGGGCGACCTCGCCGTAGTGCGTCTCCCACGGATCCCAGAAGCCATAGCTGCCCGCCATCGGGACGTAGAGCAGGAGCACGAAGGCGAGCACGCCGAGGTGCAGCGGGCGCTCGGGGAGCGTGTCCCAGAAGGAACGGCTGGGCGACGGATCGGTCACGTGCGGGAGAATAAGGGAAGAACGGGCGAGAGTACGAGCACGAGCACGAGGTCGGGCGCGAGGGATATACTGATCGGCCTATGTGCGGCATCGTCGGATACATCGGGAACCGGGAGACCACGCCCATCCTCATCGAGGGGCTGCGCAAGCTCGAGTACCGCGGCTATGACTCCGCCGGCGTCGCCGTCTGCGGGCCGAACGGCGCGGCGGCCAAGGTCGTCCGGACGCGGGGCAAGCTCTCGGCGCTCGAGGCGATCTTGAAGGAGCAGCCGACGCCCGGCACGCAGGGCATCGGGCACACGCGCTGGGCCACGCACGGCCGGCCGAGCGACGAGAACGCGCACCCGCACCGCGTGGGGCCGATCTCGGTCGTGCACAACGGGATCATCGAGAACCACATGGCGCTGCGCGACCGCCTGATGGGGCAGGGCCGGAAGTTCTCGAGCCAGACCGACACGGAGATCGTCGCGCACCTCGTCGACGAGGAGGTGCAAAAGGGCCTCGGGCTCGGCGACGCCGTGCGCGCGGCGCTCAAGCAGGTGCACGGCGCCTACGCCATCGTCGTGCTCTCGGACAAGCACCCCAGCGAGATCGTGGCGGCCAAGAACGCCTCGCCGCTCGTCCTCGGCATGGGCGAGGGCGAGAACTTCGTGGCCTCGGACATCCCCGCCATCCTCGCGCACACGCGCAAGATGATCTTCCTCGAGGAGGGCGAGGTCGCGGAGATCCGGCGCGACGGCATCAAGCTCACCGACCTCGAGGGCAAGGTCCTTTCGCGCGAGCCGAAGGTCATCACGTGGTCGTCCGTGATGGCCGAGAAGGCCGGCTACAAGCACTTCATGCTCAAGGAGATCCACGAGCAGCCGCGCGCGGTGACCGACACGCTGCGCGGGCGCCTGTCGATCGAGACGAGCGACGTATCGATCGACGGCATCGAGCTCGACGTGCCGAACGTCTCGCGCATCACGATCCTCGCGTGCGGCACCTCCTATCACGCGGGCCTCGTCGGGAAGTTCCTGATCGAGCAGATCGCGCGCGTGCCGGTCGAGGTGGACCTCGCGAGCGAGTTCCGCTACCGCGAGCCGATCATCCGGAAGGGCGACCTCGTCGTCGCGATCTCGCAGTCGGGCGAGACGGCGGACACGCTCGCGGCGATCAAGGAGGCGCGCAGCAAGGGCGCCACGATCCTCGCGATCGCGAACGTCGTCGACTCCTCGATCCCGCGCGCGTCTCACCACTCGCTCTACACGCACGCCGGGCCGGAGATCGGCGTCGCCTCGACCAAGGCGTTCACCACGCAGCTCGCGGCGCTGGTGCTGCTCGCGATCCACCTCGGGCGGCGCACCGGCGGCCTGTCGGCCGAGGCGGCCAAGGGGCTCGTGACGGAGCTCCTGCAGATCCCCGCGAAGATGGCGGACGTGGCGGGGCAGGCGGCGCAGATCCAGGTGCTCGCGCGGCGCTACGGCCAGGCGCGCGACTTCCTCTTCCTCGGGCGCGGCAGCAACTACCCGATCGCGCTCGAGGGCGCGCTCAAGCTCAAGGAGATCTCGTACATCCACGCCGAGGGCTACTCGGCGGGCGAGATGAAGCACGGCCCCATCGCGCTCATCGACGAGCACATGCCGGTCGTCGTGATCGCGCCGCGCGGACCGGGCTACGAGAAGATCCTGTCGAACCTGCAGGAGGTCAAGGCGCGCGAGGGCAAGGTCATCGCGATCGCGACGCGCGGCGACACCGAGATCGGCAGCATCGCGGACGAGGTCGTCCTCATCCCGGAGACGCACCCGGCGCTGACGCCGATCCTGACCACCGTGCCGCTGCAGCTCCTCGCCTACTACGTGGCCGACTTCAAGGGCACCGACGTGGATCAGCCGCGCAACCTCGCCAAGAGCGTGACGGTCGAGTGAAGCCGAAGGCTGCGCTCACGCACCTCGACGCCCGCGGTCGCGCGCGCATGGTCGACGTCGGCGAGAAGGCCGAGACCGAGCGCGTCGCGATCGCGAGCGGACGCGTGCGCATGCAGCCGGAGACCCTGGCGATGCTGGTCGAGGGGCGCGCGCCCAAGGGCGACGTGATGGCGATCGCGCGGGTGGCGGGGATCGGGGCGGCCAAGCGCACCCCCGAGCTCATCCCCCTTTGCCACCCCGTGCGGACCACGGGCGCGGAGGTCGCGTTCGACGTGGAGAAGGACGGCGTGCGCATCGTGGCCACCGTGCGCGCGTTCGACCGGACAGGCGTCGAGATGGAGGCGATGACCGCGGTGTCGGTGGCGGCGCTCGCGCTCTACGACATGCTCAAGGCGGTGGACCGCGGCATGATCATCGACGGCGTGCGGCTCGAGGAGAAGCGCGGCGGGCGCTCGGGACACTGGCGGCGGGAGGCGCGATGAAGGACCGGACGACCGCGGGGTTGCTCGCGATCCTGCTCGGCGGCTTCGGTGTGCACAGGTTCTACCTGGGGCAGCCGGGCCTGGGCCTGCTCTACCTCGTGTTCTGCCTGACGTGCATCCCGTCGCTCATCGGGCTCATCGAGGGCATCCAGTACCTCACGATGTCGCAGCACGACTTCGACGTGCGGTTCAACCGCGCGCCGGGGGCCACGGGCGACGTGGCGTCGGAGCTCGGGCGGCTGCACGCCCTGCACAAGGAGGGCGCGCTCACGGCCACCGAGTACGCGACGCAGAAGTCGCGCCTGCTCGGCCAGGTCGCGCACGGGGGCGGCGGCGGCAAGCGCGTGTTCGCGTGGATCCTGCTCGGCTTCGCGGTGATCGGCGCGGGCGTCGAGCTCGACAACTTCTTCTCGGGCCGGCACCACGCGACCGGGGCGGGCATCGCGATGATCGCGCTCTTCGGCATCGGAGCGGCGGCGCTCTTCCGCTCGGCCGAGGGGCGCGCGGGGAGCGCGGCTCCCGCGGGACACGCCGAGGTCGCCTCGCGCGAGGCGGAGCGCGCGATCCTCCAGGCGGCGAAGAAGCTCGGTGGCAAGGTCACGATCACCGACGTCGCGGCGGAGTCCACGCTGTCGTTCTCGGAGGCCAAGGTCGCGCTCGATCAGCTCGCGAAGGCGGGCGCGTGCGAGACGCAGATCACCGACGACGGGCTCATCGTCTACGACTTCGTCGAGCTGTCTCGGCGCAAGCAGCTGGAGGCGGGATGAGCTCGCCGGTGCGCCTGCCGAGCCGCGGTGCGCTCGTCGTGCTCGTCCACCGCGCCGTGCGGCAGGGCTGGCTCGACGAAGACGGGCTCGACCGCGTGATGGGGCTCGGCGCCATCGGTCAGCTCGACGAGGCGCATGGCCTGCTGCGCGAGCTGTGCGGCGCGGCGCGGCTCGAGTCGCTCGAGCGCGAGGCGGCGCTCGAGGGCGTGCGCAGCGAGGGCGTCATGCCGACGCTCGCCGCCACCGGGCGCGCGATCGCCCGGGCCTCCGAGCCGCCCCGCGAGCCCGCGATGGCGACGATGCCGAGCCGGCCGCCGCCGACGCTGCGCGACGCCGAGAGCCGCGTCTCGCGCGTCACGGGCGTGGGCAGCGTGGTGCTCAAGCGCGAGGGCGACTCCGACACGATGGTGGGCGGCCTCGAGCTCGAGCAGCTCACCGAGGAGGAGCGGCGCATCGCGCGCAAGCCCGAGATCCAGCGCTACAAGATCGAGCGCGAGCTCGGGCGCGGCGGCGTCGGGCTCGTGTTCGCGGCCGAGGACGTCGAGGTCGGCCGCGTGGCGGCGCTCAAGATCCTGAACGAGCACGCGTCGAAGGCGCCCGATCTCGTGCGGCGCTTCGTGACCGAGGCGCGCATCACGGCGCAGCTCGAGCACCCCGGCATCGTGCCCGTCTACGACATCGGCGTCCTGCCCTCGGGCGAGCCGTTCTACACGATGCGCGTCATCTCCCGGCACGCGCTCAGCGACGTGCTGCGCGATCCGGCGGTGCGCGGCGACTGGCCGCTGTCGCGCCTCGTCGGCGTGTTCGCGCAGGTGTGCATGGCGATCGGCTACGCGCACTCGCGCGGCGTCGTGCACCGCGACCTCAAGCCGGACAACATCCTCATCGGCGACTACGGCGAGGTGTACGTCACCGACTGGGGCATCGCGCAGGTGCAGGCGAGCGCGCTCCGCGAGGGGCGCGACAGCCTCGGGCCCGAGGGCGCGACCAAGGCGGGCAGCTTCCTCGGGACGCCGGGCTACATGGCGCCCGAGCAGATCCTCGATGCGTCGAGCGTGGATGCGCGGTCGGACGTGTTCGCGCTCGGCGTGATCCTCTACGAGATCCTGACCTCCGAGCTGCCGTTCTCCGCCAAGACGCCGGTGCTCGCGATCGGGCGCACGCTGCGCGAGGAGCCGAGGCCCCCGGCGGCCGTCAGCACCAAGGCGCCGATGGTGCTCTCGGAGCTGTGCGTGCGCTGTCTGGCGAAGGACGCGGCCGAGCGGCCTGGCGGCTGCGCCGAGATCGTCAAGGAGCTCGAGGCGTACCTCGAGGGGTCGAAGGAGCGCGAGAAGCAGCGCGAGGTGGCGCGGGGCCTCGTCGTCGAGGCGCAGAAGCTGCGCGCGAGCGCGGACGCGCTCGGGCAGGAGAAGCGGCGGCTGCAGCACGAGGCGCGGTGGGAGCTCGCGGGCGTCGAGCCGTACGACGAGCTCGCCAAGAAGCGTGGCGCGTGGGAGCTCGAGGAGCGCGCGGCGCAGGCCGAGCGCGAGGCCGCCGAGGCCACGGGCGAGGCGACCGTGCTCCTCCAGCAGGCGCTGGCGCGCGATCCGGAGAGCGCCGAGGCCAAGCGCTCGCTCGCCGAGATCTACTACGCGCGCGTGCTCGGCGCGGAGGAGACGCGCCGGCCCGGTGAGCGCGTTTACTTCGAGCGCATGCTGCGCTTGCACGACGACGGCAGCTTCGCGCTGCGCCTGCGCGAGCGGGCGCGCCTCGTGCTCGAGAGCCGGCCCACGGGAGCGCGCGTGGTCGCGTACCGCTACATGCCGAGCGGGCACACGTTCCGCCTCGGGCCGCCGCGCGAGCTCGGGACGACGCCGTGCGAGCGCGATCTGCAGGCGGGGAGCTGGCTCCTCGTCTTCGAGAAGGACGGCTACCCGGACGTGCGCCTGCCGGTGCGGCTCGACCGCGGCGAGTCGCTGCGCGCCGACATCGCGTTCTACACGCAGGCGGAGATCGGCGAGGGCTTCCAGTACGTGCCGGGGGGCCTGACGGCGATCGGTGGAGATCCCGACGCCCCGCACTCGCTCGACGCGCGCCGCGTGGCGCTCGACGACTTCGCGATGGGGCGCGTGCCGGTCACGTTCCGCGAGTACCTCGCGTTCCTCGAGGACATCGGGCGCACGAACCCTGCGCTCGCGGAGCGGCGCGCGCCGCAGATGGAGGAGGCGCTCGGGCGCTTCGCGTTCCGCGTCGGCGAGCGGTGGGTGCCGACGGCGTCGCTCCTCGGAGGGCGGCGCTCGCTCGAGCACGAGGCGCTGACGGGCGAGGACCTCGATCGGGCCCTGCGCTTCCCGGTGTGCAGCGTGAGCTGGTTCGATGCGATGCACTACGCCGCGTGGCGCTCGGCGAAGGAGGGCGTGACGCTGCGCCTGCCGACGGAGGTCGAGTGGGAGCGCGCGGCGCGCGGCGCGGATGCGCGCTTCTTCCCGTGGGGCGACATGTTCGACCCGACGTTCTGCAAGATGCGCGACGCCCGCGTGGGCATCGCGCGGCCGGAGCCGGTCGGACAGTTCGAGACGGACCTGTCGCCCTTCTCGGTGGCGGACCTCGCGGGCGGCGTACGCGAGTGGGTGAGCGACGTGGACGGCGAGATGGCCGCGCCACCGGAGGAGGGGGACTCCGCGCAGGTGGAGCTCGCCGTGCGCATCCTGCGCGGGGGCTCGTGGGCGGCGGCGGGGCCGGAGTGCCGGGCGGCGTCGCGACTGCGCGCGTCACCGGGGCTGCGGCGGTCGGACTTCGGGTTCCGGCTGGTGCGCGTCCTATCGCCACGATGACCGACGCTCCGCGGTTCCGCGGCACCGATCGCTTCGAGCTCCTCGGGCGGCTCGGCGAGGGCGGGATGGGCGTCGTGTTCGAGGCGCGCGACCGCAAGGGCGGCGGCCACGTGGCGCTCAAGCTCCTGCCGAGCGTCGCGCCGGACGCGATCCTCTCGTTCAAGCAGGAGTTCCGCGCGCTCGCGGACCTCTCGCACCCGAACCTCGTCAGCCTCGGCGAGCTCGTCGTCGACGGCGACGACTACTTCTTCACGATGGAGCTCGTCCGCGGCGTGGACTTCCTGCAATGGGTGCGGCCCGACGACCGGTTCGAGCGCACCGAGACGCCGAGCGCGGACACCATGCAGGTGCCGCTGCACCTGCTCGAGCGGTCGATGGCGCGGTTGCGGACCGAGCGGCCACCGACCCGGGTCCCGCGGCGCTTCGACGAGGTGCGCCTGCGCGACGCGTTCGGGCAGCTCGTGCGCGGGCTCTCGGCGCTGCACGGAGGCGGCAAGGTGCACCGCGACATCAAGCCGTCGAACCTGCTCGTCGAGCCGACGGGCCGGGTGGTGCTGCTCGACTTCGGGCTCGTGGCCGACCTCGACGCCGCGCGCAGGGGCGAGGGCGCGCTCGTCGGCACGCCCGGCTACATGGCGCCCGAGCAGGCCGCGAGCAAGCAGGTGGGGCCACCCGCGGACTGGTACTCCGCGGGGGTGCTGCTCTACCAGTCCCTCACCGGGCGGCTGCCGATCGACGGCCCGGCGCACGAGGTGCTCCTGCGCAAGCAGACCGACGAGCCGATCTCGCCGCGCGATCTCGTGGAGGACGTGCCCGACGATCTCGCGGAGCTCGCGATGCACCTCTTGCGCTTCGATCCGGCGGAGCGCCCGAGCGGAAGGCGCATCGCCAGACGCCTCGGCCTGCCCGAGGTCGCGCCGGCGTCCCTCGACACGCTCTCGAGCGTGGGAGACGCGGTGCCGTTCGTCGGGCGCCTGCCGGAGCTGCGGCAGCTCGGCGAGGCCTTCGGCGCCGCACGGTCGGGCGCGGTGTCGGTCCTCGTCCTCGGCGAGTCCGGTGTCGGCAAGACCGCCCTCGTGCGGCACTTCCTCGACAGCATCGGCGCGCAGCGCGCGGATGGCCCGGTGGTGCTCGAGGGGCGCTGCTTCGAGCGCGAGAGCGTGCCCTACAAGGCGCTCGACGGCGTCGTCGACGAGCTCGCGCGGTGGCTCGGCCGGCGCCCGCGCGCCGAGGTCGATGCGCTCTTGCCACGGCAGGCCCCGCTCGTCGCGCAGGTCTTCCCGACGCTGCGGCGCGTGGAGGCGATCGCGGACGCGCCTCGCTCGGGCGACGTGCTCGACCCGCTCGAGCTCCGCGCGCGCGTGTTCTCGGGCCTTCGCGCCCTGCTGGAGCGCATCGCGGCGGCGAGCCCGCTCGTCATCGTGGTGGACGATCTGCAGTGGGCGGACGCGGACAGCCTGCTCCTGCTGCACGAGCTCCTGCGCGCGCCGCCGCCGCGGGGGCTCCTCTTCGTGGCGAGCGTGCGCGTCTCGGATGACGGCGCGAGCACGGTGGCCTCGCTCGGGATCCCGGGCGACGTGCGCCGCATCCCCGTCGGCAGGCTCGCGGCGGCCGACGCCGAGCAGCTCGCGCGCACGCTGGCGAGCCGGCTCGGAGGCGCCGATGCCGCGGTGGCCGCCGCGATCGCGACCGAGACCGACGGGCACCCGCTGTTCATCGACGAGCTCGTGCGCCACACGGTGATCGGCGGAGCCCGCCCTGGAGAGCGCCGCCTCGAGGACGCGCTCGCGGCTCGCCTGCTCGCCCTCGAGCCGCCCGTGCGAGCCTTCGTCGAGCTGGTGGCGCTGGCCGGGGCGCCGCTCGTGCACGAGGCCGCGGCCCACGCGTCGGGCCTCGGCGCCTCCGAGCTCGCCCGCGCCGTCGCGATGCTGCGCGTCTCGCACCTGCTCCGCTCGGGCGGCGTGCGGGGTCAGCAGACGCTCGAGCCCTACCACGACCGCATCCGCCAGGCGGCGCTCTCGGGCATGGGCGACGAGGCCCGGCGGGCCGCGCACCGGCGCCTGGCCGTCGCGCTCGAGCAGGTGGGCGGCGCCGACGCCGAGTCGCTCGCGACGCACTGGCGCGGAGCCGGCGAGCCCGTGCGCGCGGCCGACAACGCCGTGCGTGCGGCCGAGGAGGCCAACGCGGCCCTCGCGTTCGCGCGCGCGGCGCGCCTCTATCGCCTCGCGCTCGAGCTCCACCCCGAGGCCCCCGGCGCCCGAGACCTGTGGGCTCGGCTCGGCGATGCCCTGTCGAACGCCGGCCGCGGGGAAGAGGCGGCGCGCGCCTATTTCCGGGCCATCGACGGCGCCACCGCGGCCGAGGCGCTCGAGCTCAAGCGCCGCGCTGCGGAGCAGCTCCTCATCTCCGGCCACATCGACGAGGGCCTCGAGGCCATCCGGGCCGTCCTCACCGCGCTCGGCATGCGGCTGCCCGAGTCACCGCGGGGCGCGCTCCTGTCGCTCGTCTCTCGCAGAGCGCTCGTCCGCATGCGCGGGCTCGGCTTCCGGCCGCGCGATCTGTCCCAGGTCTCCGCGGCCGAGCAGCAGCGCATCGACGCGTGCTGGTCCGTGTCGAGCGGCCTCGCGATGACGGACATCGTGCGCGCGGCGGACTTCCAGACGCGCACGCTGCTGCTGGCGCTCAAGGCGGGCGAGCCCATTCGCATCAGCCGCTCGCTCGCCGTGGAGGGCGTGTTCGTCTCCACCGCCGGACCGGCGGCGCGCGCGCGCGCGGAGCGGCTCGTCCAGGCCGCGGGCGAGCTCGCCGCCAAGGAGCAGAGCGCCATCTCCGTCGGCTGGGCCATCGGCGCGCAGGGCACGGTGCACTACCAGCTCGGGGAGTGGCGCCTGGCGCTCGATCGCCTCGAGCGCGCGGTCGAGGTGATCCGTGAGCACGGCGTGGGCATGACGTGGGAGCGCGACACCACGCAGCTCTTCGCCCTCTACGCCCTCTTCTGGCTGGGTGACCTCGAGGCGCTCGCGAGGCGCACGCCCGAGCTCCTGCGGGACGCCGAGGAGCGCGGCGATCGGTACCTCGCGACCACGCTGCGCATCGGCATGACGAACCTGGCGTGGCTGATCGGCGATCGCCCCGAGCTCGCCGAGCGGCACATCAGCGACGCGATGGGGCAGTGGTCGCGCCTCGGCTTCCACCTGCAGCATCACCTCGATCTCTACGCCCGGACCATGCTCGACCTCTACACGGGGCAGGGACCGCGCGCGTGGGGGCGCATCCTCGAGCTGTGGCCTGCGCTCGAGAGCTCGCTGCTGCTGCGGGTGCACGTCACTCGCTGCGAGGCCCTCGACTCGCGCGCCCGCGCCGCCCTGGCGACCGCGCTCGCGAGCGAAGGAGATCTCCGCGCCAAGGCCCGCGCCGACGCGCTGCGGCTCGGCAAGCGCCTCCTCGGCGAGAGGGCAGCCTGGTCGAGCGCCCTCGGCAGCCTCGTCGAGGCCGGTGTCCACGCGCTCGACGGTGAGGCGTCCGAGGCGGCGGCGGCGGCGATCCGCGCCGAGGAAGCGGCCACGCAAGCGCAGATGGCCTTGCACGTCCAGCTCGCCAGGCGCCTGCGCGGCGTCGTCTCGGACGAGCGCGCGCTGGTGGGCGAGTCCGACGCCTGGATGCGCAGCCGCGGGGTGGTGCGCCCCGAGCGGCTCGCGGCGGTCTTCACGCCGGCGAGTCGCTAGCGTCGGCGGCGCCGGGCCGCGGACGCGCAGCCCAGCAGGACGAGGAGGGACGTCCAGGCCGCGTGCGCGCGCCCGACCGGCGCGACCGCGCAGCCCCCTCCTGGCTTGGCCGTACCCGCGGGTGAGCCGGCGGCGCCGCCCACACCCGCCGCTCCGCTCGACCCCGCGCCGCTCGGGCCGGACGCGCCGCCCGCGGCGCCATCGCCCCCACCGACGCCCGCACCGGCTGCACCGGCCGCACCGCCCGCTCCCGCTCCCCCCGCTCCCGCGCCGCCGGTGATCGCGAGCCGCAGCATCTGGCGCGCCGCGTTCCTGCCGTCCGACGCCACGAGGACCGCCGTCACCTCCGCCGGCCCGCTGGCCGGGACGGGCCAGGACACGACGCCGGCCGCGTCCACGCGCATCCCGGCGGGCGCGGACTCGAGCGCGAACGTCACGACGTCGTCGACGTCGAGGTCGATCGCGTCTGCGTCGTAGGAGAAGTCCGAACCCGCCCGCGCCGCCGCGGGCGGCGCCGTCTGGAAGCGCGGGGCGTGATCGAACGGAGCCGCGCGCAGCGTCCACGCGCTGCCGACGGCGCGCTCGCCCGCGTGATCGAACTTGCCGTCGTCGCTCGGGTAGCTCACGACGCCGGACTGCGTGGTGCCCGCGATCCACAGGGCCGTCGAGCCGCCGCCGTCGTAGTTGATCGCCTCCGCGGCCCCGAGGCCCGGCTCCAGCAGCGCGTCCGCGAGGGCGGCGAGGGACAGCCCCGACGCGCCCTCCGTGCGTCCGTCCGCGGCGAGGACGAGGATGCGCCCCTGGCCGTCGATGCCCATCGCGGTGCGAGGGTTCGGCCCGATGAAGCTCGCGCTCGAGATGCCCTCCTGCATCGTCTCCACCGACGCGGCGCCGGCGCGCACGACCCGCGGCACGCCGCCGATCGCGTCCGAGGCGGCCGGCCAGTCCGCCCCCGCCGCGATCCGATCGACGAGCGGCCGCCCCATCGCGTCGAGGCCGAAGGCGCTGCGGCTCGACGCGTTCGTCGCGACGAGGCGCCCCGCCACCTTGAGGAGCGAGACCGAGTCACAGCGCCCCGTGGCCGTGTCGAAGAACCCCGCGTTCCACGCCGCGAGCGCGCCGGTGCGCCGCCCGATCTCGCTCGGCGTCTCGCAACCGCTGGCCTGCACCGGCACGAGCGCGACGCCGGCCGCGAGCGGGTCGATGACGAGCGCGTTCTGCGTCTGCTTCTTGCCCGCCGCGTCGGAGAAGTGCCGCACCTTCCACACCACACCGTCCGCGATCGGCCGCTCGGACCACGCCTCTGCCGCGAGGTCCACGCGCAGGACGAACGGACCTGCGTTCCCGGTGCCGTCGCCGAACGTGTCCACCACCACGTGGTACGCGCCGGGCGTGACGTCCGCCTCGGCCTCGGTGTTGCCGCGCGCCAGGCACGCCGTCGCGGTCGCGCCCATCCGATCCGTGGCCGCAAGGACGTGCACGTCGACGTCCACCCCGGCACCGTCGCCCGTGACCCAGGCGCGCAGGCGTCCAGGCTCGGCGACCTCCACGCGGAAGACCACCTCCGGCCCGCGCTCGGCAATCGCATCCGCACAGGCGTATGCATCGAGCACGTCCGAGGGAGCGCCCACGGTGGTGCCCTTCCTCGCGTACGGCAGGGCGTCGATGCGGATCGGATCGTCGAGCGTCCCCGCGCCCTCTCGCGCGAGCGCAGGCGAGGCCAGCGCCGCCGAGGCGACCGCCAGCACGAGCGCAAAGGTCTTCTCGAAGGGCACGCGACCTCCGGGAGGAGCGTACCGCAGCCTGCGGTGCGCGACGTCAGGTGCGGGTGGTACGAGCCCACCCACCTCGAGCGGCGGGGGCTCCGAAGCGATTTTCGGGAGCGAGCGGCCCCGGAAGCCCCGGGGCCCGTGGGTCACATCGAGAGGCCGCCGTCGACGTCGATCGTGCGGCCGTTGAAGTACTCGCACTCGATGACGAACTTCACCGCCACCCAGATGTCCTCGGGCACGCCGATGCGCCCGACCGGGATCGCCGCCACGAGCGCGTCGCGCGCCTTGGGGTTCATGCCCTGCGTCATCGGCGTCTCGATCATGCCGGGCGCGATCGCGCCGGTGCGGATGCCGAACGGTCCGAACTCGCGCGACCACGTCACGGTGTTGGCCGCGAGCGCCGCCTTGGCGGCCGAGTAGTTCGACTGCCCGCGGTTCCCGTGCCGCGCGATCGACGACATGTTCACGATGACGCCGGGGCGGGTGCCCGTCTCGACCATCTTGCCGACGGTCTCGCGCACGATCCACGTGGCGCCCGTCAGGTTCACGTCGATGACCGCCTGCCAGTCGGCGCGCGAGAGCTTCTTGACCTGCCCCGTCTCGCGATCCTTCTTCACGAGCAGCCCGTCGCGCAGGATGCCCGCGTTGTTGATGAGGGCGTTCAGGCCCCCCATCGCGCCCGCGGCCCACGCCACGAACGACTCGCACTCGGCCTCGCTCGCCACGTCGAGCCTGCGCGCGTGGATGCGGCCGCCGCCGGCCTCGGCCGTCTCCGCGAGGCCCTTCTCGTTGACGTCGCCGATCGCCACCTGGCCGCCGGCCTCGGCGATGCGCTTGGCGAAGTGCGCGCCCATGCCCTGGGCGCCGCCCGTGATGATGACCTTGAGGTCCGAGAGCTTCATCGTCCTGGCTCCTTGGTTACGGAGCGGACAAGCTAGATCTACGGTCGCTCGGCGGCCAGCACGAAGTGCGTGTCCGGGTACGGCGCCGGCACGAGCCCGCCGCCCTCCTGCCGCAAGAGCGCGCAGCGCCCCTCGTAGCGGTGCGACGCGATCCACGGCGACAGGTACGCCCGCGACTCGACGACCCGCAGCCCGACCGCCTCCACCTCGCGGCGCCACGCCTCGAGCGAGAACACGCCGAACTCCTCCTTCACCTCGAGGTCCCAGTGCTGGATGTAGTCCTTCTTGGTCAGGAACTCGTTGGCGCCGGGCAAGGGCAGCACGAAGCGGCCGTCCACCTCGCGGTACGGGATGCCGCCCGCGGGCGGCCCGCCCTTGAACTCCCTGGCGAACCGCTCGAAGCGCTCGCGCGTCGAGCCGAGCGGCGAGGCGTCCGCGTCGTCGCACCAGAGGTGCACGTCGTCCTCGCGCGACGGCCGGACGCCATCGCGCAAGAGGAGCCGCCCGCCCGGCGCCAGGATGCGCGCCGCGTTGCGCAGCGCCACCCGCACGCGCTCGCGCGAATAGCCCGAGTACGAGTGCACCTCGTGCAGGATCGAGCAGAAGATCACGCTCGAGGCGCACGCGTCCGGCAGCGCCACGGTCGCGACGTCCGCGCGCACGAAGTCGACGTCGCCCGCGCCGTAGGTCAGCCCCTGCGCCTGCTCGAGCAGCTCGTGCGAGAGGTCCACGCCGAGGAGCGCGCTCTCGCGGTGCCGCCAGGACAGCGCCTCGAGGAGCGAACCCGTCCCGCACCCCATGTCGACGATGCACCCGGGGCGCACGTAGGGACCGAGGTCGTCGAGCTTGGCCGCGAGCGCCGCGTCCATCGCCGCGCCGTAGGTGCGGAAGTCGCGCGACTCGGTGAGCTCGCCCGACGCCGCGCGCGCGCGCCGGCCCGCGAGCTGCGCGAGGCGCTCGGGCACGTGCCGCGACTCGAACCGCGCCGCCAGCGCCTCGGGAACATGGGGCTTCCAGTCTCCACCCGAGAAGAGCGCCTCCAGGACCGCGGCGGGGCTCGGCGTCCCCATCGGCTCGGCGACCACCTCCGCGCCCGCAGCGCGCGCGAGCCGCGCGATGTCCGCGTTGGCGGTGAAGACGCGCGCCGTCCGCGCGTCGAGGGGCGCGCCGAGCTCCTCCGCCACGCGCCCGGCCAGGTGCGCCCACCACGCGGTCCCGTCGGGCACGTCGGTGGCCTCGACGATCTCGACGGGCTTTCCGAGGCCCTCGAGGAGCGCCGCCAGGTTCGCGCGCCGCTCGGCCACCGGCAGCGGGTTGCGCAGCGTGCCCGACTGGTCCGCCGCCGTCACGATGCCGAGCACGCCGGAGACGTCCGGCGCCGCCGCCACGCGCGCGAACGCGGCGAGCTGCGCCCGCGTGATCACCTGGAAGCGCCCGACGAGGAGGAGCCGCACCCCCAGAGCGTACCGGAAGCCCCGCAGGACCCGCGCGGCGATGTGCCGGGGGCTACTCGGGCTCTCGCGGTCCGTGCTTGCGATCGAGCAGCAGTCGCTTTCGCAGGGCCTTGGCCGCGCGCCGCGCCTTCTTCTTCTCCGACGGCGCCCGCCCGCGCATCGGCGCCTGCTCGAGGTGGTGCTCCTCGCGCTCACCCGGCCTCGCGCCGAGCTCGAAGATCGCCACCTCGCGCTTGCCGCGGTCGCCCACGCGGAACGGCACGACCGACGCGCCGATGCCCGCGCCGACGTACACGACCCCCTGCCCCCAGCGGTCTCCGTAGAGGCCATGCAGGTAGCGGTGCCCGGCCACGTGCCCGAGCAGGAGCTCGTGGAAGCGCGCGAGCGTCACCTGCCCCGCGTGCGTGTGCCCCGAGAACACCATCGGCACGCCCGCGGCCCACAGGGCGTCCGCCTCCTCGGCGATGTGCGAGAGCGCGATCGTGGGCAGGTCCGGCCGCAGGCCGCGCAGCGCGCGCGCGCGGTCCGCGTGGCCGGTGTACGCGTCGTCGAGCCCCACGACCTGGAGCTTCTCGCCGCCGAGGTGCAGCACGGTGTTCGCGTTCGACAGCACCTGCACGCCCGCGCGCTCGAGGACGCGCGTCACCTCGAGGCTGCCCGACCAGTGGTCGTGGTTGCCGAGCACGCCGATCGCCGGCGCCCCGAGGCCCCGCATCAGCTCCTCGAGCTGCTCGAGGTACATCTGGCTGTGGCAGACGAAGTCGCCCGTCAGGACGTAGAGGTCGGGCTCCTGCGCGTTCGCCAGCGCGATCGCCCCGTCCTGGATCCACCGCGGCGTCACGCGCCCCACGTGCAGGTCCGTCAGGTGCGCGATCCGCAACCGCCGGCCGAGCTGGTCCATGAACCGCGCGTGCCCCGCGAACGTGCGGAGCGCG
This sequence comes from uncultured Myxococcales bacterium, assembly GCA_964593795.1. Classification (GTDB taxonomy): domain Bacteria; phylum Myxococcota_A; class Polyangia; order JAHFDS01; family JAHFDS01; genus JAHFDS01. The sequence continues at coordinate 49,608 of CAZQJC010000100.1, forward strand.
ATCGGCACCCGGCTCGGGGCGGGCTCGGTTCCGCGCTGCGTCCGCAGCCACCGCGCCAGCCGACCAGGTGAGATGGGGCGCATGCTGTCCCACAAGGTTAATGCGGCGCTCCGGGAGCGTCCACGGTGGTACGGTCGGCGAGGTGCTCGACCCCACGCACTGGCTCCATCGCCTGTCCGCGGAGGACTGGCTTCGCGCGGCCGAGGGGGAGCTCGTCCAGGCCGCACGCGCGCTCTCGTCGCGCAAGCAGCGCGAGGGCCTGACGTACGCCCGCCGCGCCGCCGGCATGGCCTGGAACGCGGTCCTCGTGCGCGACCTCGACGAGTCCTACGGGCGCAGCTACATGGACCACCTGCGCGCGCTCTCGAAGGACGCGCGCCGCCCCGAGGACGTACGCGCCGCCGCCAGGTCCCTGCTCGAGGCGCCGATGACGCTCGAGCTCGTGCCGCTCGGCCCGGGCTCCACCGCCCTCGCAGACGCCGCCGCGGTCGTCGTGGCGCGCGCCCGCGCGGAGGTGGCCGCCCCGTGATCCGCCGGGCGCTCGCCGTCTGGGCGATCCTCCTGCTTCCCGTGTCCGCGCGCGCGGCCGAGCCCACGCCGCACGGCGCCCGCACGGGCCTCGGCCTCATCGTCGGCGAGCCCACGGGGCTCACGCTCAAGCGGGGGCTCGGCGGCCCGCTCGCGTTCGACGCGGCGGTCGGCTGGTCGTTCCGCGGCGGGGGCGCGCTCGACGTGCACGCCGATCTGCTCGTCCATCCGGTGCAGCTCGCGCAGGAGGGCCAGGGCCGCCTCCTCGCCTACCTCGGCGTCGGCCCCCGCGTGGTGGCGCGCGACGACGTCGCGTTCGCGGCCCGCATCCCGCTCGGCTTGACGGCCCTGTTCGACAAGGCCTCGCTGGAGCTCTTCGTCGAGCTCGTCCCCGAGCTCGTCCTCTACCCCGAGAGCGACCTCATCCTCGAAGGCGGCATCGGCCTCCGCTACTACTTCTGAGGCGCTCGCCGGCCCCGGCTACTGGCCTTCGGGAGCGGGGCCATCGCCCCAGGGGGAGCTGCACTGCACGACCGCCATGTCGCGGTCGGAGAACCAGTCGAGCTTCGTCCAGGTCTTGTCCGGCGCCTGCGTGGCGCGGAACGATGCTTTGAACACGTTGCATCCCTTCGCGTCGCGCGCGCCGACCCACGCCTCGACCCCGCGGTAGATCGCGCCGATCGCCTTGTTCTCGCTCATCGTGAACGACGGCGGATCGAACGACACCGAGAACACCTTGAAGCCCGGGTGCGACTTGACGAAGGACTCCCGCGCCTCGGCCTCGAGCGGCGCCAGCTCGGGCGGCGACGCCTTGGGCTTCTGCATGACCACGTAGTTCGTCGGCCCGCACGAGAGGAGCGGCATCGACAGGAAGGGGAGCAGGAGGAGTGCGCGCACGCCGGACGCTTATCACGATCTGCGGCCGCGTTCACGCCTCGTGCGGGAGCGCCGCCAGGCGGGACGCCGCGGAGACCGGCGCCGAAGCATCTGCCGAGCAGCATGCGATCCGCGTCCGAAGGCCCCTCGGATCCGGCGCGGATCAGGAAATTCCTGCGACGAAACCCCACAGATGCGCTTATCCGCACATGCGCATACACGAAAACTTGCGCCCTCCGTGACGCGGTGCGAGAAGGCCTTCAGGCTCGCAACAGCCCACGTCAGAGGAGTCAGCTATGCTCAACACAGTGAAGCGCCCACGGAAGCCAGCCGCACCGACCGAGACGGACCCGCGCAAGCAGGAGCGCCTCGATCTGATCGAGGAGCGCGTGCTTCGCATGCGCTACGGATCGGTGCCGGCGCAGGAGGCCCCGCTCGCGCGCAAGAGCGAGGATCCGGCGGTGCTCGCGGACCTCGAGCGCCTCGAGCGCGCGCTCATCCAGCGCCTCTCGGGCAAGGCACCGGCGCGGCCGGCCGCCAAGCGCCGCACCCGCTCCGCCCGAAGCTGAGTCCAGGTTCGAGTTACCAGCCGGCGAGGCTGGCCGCGGCGTCGCGGGGGCGAATCACGGTCGCGGCGCCGTCGCGCTCGAGCTGGGCCATCGCGGCGAGCACGGTGGCCTCGTCCCACGCGTCGCCCATGAGCTGCAGGCCGATGGGCAGGAAGTCCGCGTCGCGCCCCACCGGTGCCGAGCCCGCCGGCAGGCCCGTCAGGTTGCCCAGCATGGTGGTGCGGCAGAGCCCGTGCAGCGCGGCCGCATCCAGCAGGCCCCCGCGCGCGTCCTCCTCGTCGAAGGCCGGCGCCGTCGTGGCGGTAGCCGGCATCGCGAGCAGATCGACGTCGCGGTAGACCGCCGCCACTTGCTCGCGCAGGCGCGTGCGCAGCATCTGGGCGTCGAGGTAGTCGGTGGCCGAGAACGCCCCGAGCGTGGACAGGGAGATCCAGAAGTCCCGGCCGATGGCGTCCCTGTGCGTGCGCATCGACGCGCGCATCCCGGCCAGCGCCTCGAGGCCGATCGACAGGTAGCCGATGGCGGGCGACACGGGCCCGAGCGAGAACGCGACGGGGACGAGGGTCGCGCCCGCCTTCTCGAGGACGGCGAGCGCGGCGCGGCAGGACTGCGCCACCGCCGGCTGGGCCTCGCCGAGCGCGTGGTCCCACACGCCGATACGCAGACCGCGCACACCCCGGCCGAGGGCCGCCGCGAAGTCCCCCGCCTTGTGCGCAGGCTGCCAGCGCGTGATCGGATCCGCCTCGTCCACGCCCGCGATGACGTCGAGGAAGGCCGCGAGGTCCGTGGTGCTCGCGCCCATCGGCCCCATCGTCGCCATCGTGCCGCCGTAGGTGTCTCCCGCGCGCGAGACTCGCCCGAACGTCGCCTTGAGGCCGAAGACGCCGCACAGCGAGGACGGGATGCGGATCGAGCCGCCGCCGTCGTTGCCGAGCGCGACCGGGCAGACGCCCGTGGCGACCGCGACGCCCGAGCCGGTGGACGAGCCTCCGGCGACGTGCCCCTCGCGATGCGGGTTCCGCGGCATCGCGCGCTGGGGGTTGAGGCCGAGCGGCGACATGCCGTACTCGGTCATGACCGACGAGCCGAGGATCACCGCGCCGGCGTCGCGCAGCCGGGCCACGATCGTGGCGTCCTTCGCGGCCGGCTCGAGGTGCAGGAACGCGGTGCCCGCACGCACCGGCAGCCCGGCCATCGCGGTCTGCTCCTTGATGACCGTGGGGACGCCGTCGAGCGGGCCGCGCGGGACCCCCGCCTTCCACCGCGACGAGCTCTCGTCGGCCGCGGCGAGCGCAACCTCGTCGTCGTAGAGGCAGATCGCGGGGCCCCCGAGGCGCGCCGCCAGCTCGCGCGAGGCCTTGAGCGCGGCCTCGGCCACCTGCCTCGGCGAGACGAGCCCGCTCTTGTAGCGCGCGGCGTAGGCGGCCGACGAGCGCGGCCACGCGGCGGCGGGCGCCGGCGCGTCGTACTTGTGATCGTCGCCCGCGCGGGGCGGGCGCCCGGCCACGGGCCGGGCCTCGGCGGGGGCGGCCCCACGCTCGCTGTCCGGCACGTCCGCGAGCGCATCGATGCCGAGCTGCTGCGAGAACGCGAGCCGCAGCGCGAAGGACACCGGCGTCTTGTCTGCCACGGCGGCGATGGCGCGCAGGGCCGGTCCGTGGATGCGAGAGGCGGGGATCTGCACCGGGAGCTTGAGCGGCATGCGCGGAGTGTAGTGGCAGTCACGCACGGTGCGGCGGAAAAGAGGCTACGCTGCAGCCGTGCGCGGGGGGCTCGCTCGACTGTTGCTGGCGGCGCTGCTCGGGGCGGCAGGCTGCGCGCAGGACAACGCCGCGGGCTTCGGCCCACCGATGACCGCGCCCGAGCTCGAGGTCCGGAACCTCACGCAGTGGGCCGTCTGGGACGTCCGGTTGCACCCGGCCCCGGACTACGCCAACTTCGCCAACCGCCTCGTCTCGACGCCCCTCGGCCCGCGGCGCACCCAGCGCTTCAAGCTCACCCCCGCGGACGGCGTCTCGTACGTGACCGTGATCCGCGACAAGGTGCAGGACGGCGACAGGATCGCCTTCACGAGCGCCTTCCCCGTCAACCTCCAGGGCTACAGCTACGCGCTCGAGGTGCTCGAGAACGAGTTCCGCCTGCGCCAGCTCGGGATGCTGGCTCCCCCCGACGCCGCCGTGCGGGACGCGCCGAGCTTCGACGCGCGCGCCCCCAGCTTCGACGCACGCCTGCTGCGGGACGCCTTCGGCGGCGGCGCGCGCGATGCCGGTGCGCGCGATGCCTCCGACGGGGGGCCCGCCGACGGCGGCACCGCGGATGGCCCCGGCGCGAGCCCGGGCGCCGACGCAGTGCTGCGGGACGCCGCCACGACGGACTGACCGCCCGAGGAGTCGGGCTCGGCTCGACTCAGAAATAGACGCTGGCGCCGGCGACGAGCTCGAACGTCTGGTAGCTGACCTTGTCGAGGAAGAGCTGCTGCCGCTCGAAGGCCTGGATGCCGGCGTTGTAGCGGGCGGGGCCGCGGAACTCGACGGGCTTCGGGTACTCGAAGTCGCGGAAGACCTCGTACTTGAGCTCGGCCCGCAGCGCGAGGTGCAGCTTCTTGATGCCGATCGCGGCCGTCAGGATCGTGCCGCCGGACTGCAGCCAGGCCCAGCGGCCGCTCCGGTCCTTGGTCTCGAGCGCCGCGCCCGAGTCGAACCCGCCGATGCGGTAGCGCAGATCGCGGTACTCGACGAGGTTCAGGATGCCCTGCAGCATGAGCACGAGGCGCGTGCTCGGGCGGTTTCGCACGAGGCCATAGCCGAATCGCTGGCCGAGGTATCCGGTCTTGAGCGAGAGCTGGTAGACGTTCGGCGACTCCGGATCGACCATCGCGCCCGTGCGCGGATCCGAGGCCACCGTCGGGATGGTGGTCGATTGCGGGGGCGTGACCGACGGCAGGTGCTGGCGGAAGTCGGCGATCTCGATCTCCTGCGAGACGAAGCCGAGCGACGGCGCCCACACGAAGCCCGTGCGATCGGGCAGCGACCAGAACGACACGCGCACGCTCCTCGAGGTCGCGTCGCCGTTGGCGACCTCGCGCTCGGTGCCGCCCTCGTTGACCGCGGTGCTGACCTGCGCGAGGCCCGTGGCCCCGCTGAGCTCGAGCCCCGCGAGCCCCTTGAGATAGCGCAAAAAGGGCGAGAGGTCCTCGGCCGGCTCCTCCTCCACGGCGGGCTCCGGGGGCGGCATCGCCTCGACGACCGTCGCCGCGGGCGGAGGCACGGGGGCCACCGGCGCCGGGTACGGATCGACGAACAGCGGCGCACCCGCACCGGCCGCACCGGCCGCCGGGGGAGCCGCTCCGGCGGCGCCCGGCTGCACCGGCGGCGCGGCTGGGGGCGCGGCGGGGGCCGCGGCGAGCTGCGGCTCGTCCCAGGTTCGCGGGAACGCGCCCGTCGCTTGCGCGGGCGCGTGCACCCGCACGGGGGCGCAGGCGACGCAGGCGAGCACGAGCGCCAGCTCAGCGCGCCGCACCGGACCCCATCGCCGCGACGGCGTGGCCGAGCGCGCGCGCGAGCGCGACCCCCGCCGCGTTTCCCTGGTAGTAGAGCCCCCCGATGGCGCTGCCCTGACCACCGGCCATCCGCCGCTGGCCCCCGACCTCGAGCTCGAGCGTGATGTCGGCCTTGCCGATCTTGCTCGGGCACCCCGCGAGGATCAGCACCCCCAGGCACGGGATGACGCCGATCCACCCCTGGTGGGAGAGGCGCCCGAGCACCCGGAAGCGCGTGGGCGCGGCCGGCCAGTCGCCCTGCGCGAGCACGAGATCCAGCGCCTCGGCCACCGCCGCGCGCAGGGCCTCGGCCTCGTAGTAGCCCTCGTCGCTCACGGCGACGTCGACCTCGAGGTCCACCACGCTCGCGGCCGCGTCGATCCGCCTCGGCGCCTCGAAGCGCGGGGCGATGCGCAGGTCCTCCCGCACCACGTCTGAGAGGGGCCTGGCGCACCCCAGGCCCACGACGCACGCGAGGACGAGCCCCCTCACGCCGGCCATCATAGAGCGTCCCGCGGGCGCCCGTGCGTGCGCGAGGGCACGCCCGCCCGATCCTCTGGTACCCTGCGCGCGTTTCCATGCGGCTTTCGGCGACCCTGCGCGGCAAGACGTACACGTTTCGCGACCTCCGCGATGTATTCGCCAAGGCGAATGAACCGAAGAGCGGCGACGAGCTCGCCGGGGTCGCCGCGCAGAGCGCGCAGGAGCGCGTGGCCGCCAAGATGGTGCTCGCCGAGGTGACGCTCGCCGAGATCTACGAGCGGCCGGCCGTGCCCTACGACGAGGACGACGTCACGCGCCTCATCATCGACCAGCTCCAGCGCCCCATCTACGAGTCGGTCAAGCACTGGACGGTGGCGGAGCTGCGCGAGCACGTGCTGTCGGACAACGTGACGGGCAAGGACCTCCTGCGGCTCGGCCGCGGCCTGACGAGCGAGATGATCGCCGCCTGCGCCAAGCTCATGACGAACCTCGATCTCATCGTCGGGGCACGAAAGATCCGCGTCGTCGTGCACTGCAACAACACGATGGGCCTCGACGGCCGGCTCGGCGTCCGCCTGCAGCCGAACCACCCGCAGGACGACATCGCCGGCATCCTCGCGTCCGCCAAGGAGGGCCTCTCCTACGGCTCGGGCGACGCGGTCATCGGCATCAACCCCGTGACCGACGACGTCGAGACCACGCGGAAGATCCTCGACGCCACGCACGAGCTCATCACCGCGTGGCGCATCCCGACGCAGAACTGCTGCCTGGCGCACGTGACCACGCAGATGAAGGCGCTCGAGGCGGGCGCGCACCTGCACCTGCTCTTCCAGTCGCTGGCGGGTACGGAGAAGGCCTGCCGCAGCTTCGGCATCACGATCCCGATGCTCAGGGAAGCGCACGACATGGCGCGGCGGCTCGGCCAGGCCACGGGGCCGAACGTCATGTACTTCGAGACCGGCCAGGGCTCGGCGCTCTCGGCCGACGCGCACCACGGCTGCGACCAGCTCACGCTCGAGGCGCGCAACTACGGCCTCGCACGCCACTTCGACCCCTTCCTCGTCAACACCGTGGTCGGCTTCATCGGGCCCGAGTACCTCTACGACGCGCGGCAGATCATCCGCGCGGGCCTCGAGGACCACTTCATGGGCAAGCTGCACGGCATCTCGATGGGCTGCGACGCCTGCTACACGAACCACGCCGAGGCCGACCAGAACGACCTCGAGAACCTGATGATCCTGCTCGCGTCGGCGGGCCTGAACTTCTTCATGGGCCTGCCGATGGGCGACGACGTCATGCTGAACTACCAGTCCTCGAGCTTCCACGACGACGCCGCGGTGCGCACGGTGCTGCGCCTCCGGCCGAGCCCCGAGTTCGAGGCGTGGTGCGAGGAGATGGGCATCTTGAAGGACGGCCGCCTGACCGACCGCGCGGGCGACGCGAGCGTGTTCGGATGATCGACCGGGAGCGCATCGCGGCGCTCGTGCGGGAGGCGCTCGGCGCCGCTGGTTCCGGCAAGGGTGGCGAGCCGGGCGCGCAGGCCACACCGGCCGCCGCCATCATGGCCGGGGGGCCCGACGGCGCCGTCGTGCTCGGCCTGGACCGCGGCCGGAACCTCGGCGAGCCGTACGACCCGCGCGCGATGAGCGAGATCCTGGCGGCCACGCCCGCCCGCATCGGCGTCGGCCGCGCGGGCCCGCGCTACCGCACGAACACGATGCTGCGCTTCCGCGCCGACCACGCCGCGGCCAAGGACGCCGTGCAGGGCGAGGTGGACGGCAAGCTGCTCGAGAAGCTGGGCCTTCCGGAGTTGCGCACGAACGCCGAGTCGAAGGCGGAGTTCCTGCGCAGGCCCGATCGCGGCCGCGCGCTCCACCCGTCGTCGCGGGCGCGCGTGCTCGAGCTCGTCCCGCGCGGCGTGCCGCTCGTCATCATCTACGGCGATGGCCTCTCCGCCGCGGCGCTGAGCGAGCACCTCGAGACCTACCACGGCACCCTCGTGCAGGCGCTCGGCGCGCGCGGCGTGCGGCACGCGCCGGCCTTCTTCGTGCGCTACTCGCGCGTCAAGGTGATGGACGAGGTGGTCAACTCGACCGGCGCGGAGGCCGCGCTGTTCCTGTGCGGCGAGCGGCCGGGCCTGGGGTTCGCCGACTCGATGAGCGTCTACTACATGTACCGGCCGCCGTCGGGCGCCACCGACGCGGACCGCGAGGTGATCTCGAACATCTGCCCGCGCGGCACGCCGCCCGCGGACGCCGCGATCAAGACCGCCGACGCGATCGTGCGCATCCTGCGCGAGAAGAAGAGCGGCGTGATCCTTGGCTGACGCGCACGCCGCATGAAGCTCGACCTCCGCCCCCTCAAGCCCGAGGTGCTCGCCTGCCGCGTCATCCCGCGCGCGGACCCGCAGCTCTTTGCGCAGCTCACCGGGGGGCAGGCCGCGTTCGACCCCGAGCGCAGGGCCCTCGGCCTAGTCACCTGCACGAGCGACGACGCGCTCTACGTCGCGCTCGACGAGGGCACCAAGGCCGCGCCCGTGGACGTCGTGTACGCCCGCTCGTTCTACGCCGGCGCGGCGCACGCGTCGGGGCCGCTGTCGGGCGAGGACATCGGCGTCTACGCGGGGCGCGATCCCGACGAGATCCACGCGGCGCTGGCCGCCTGCCGCGGCTGCCTCGAGAACGAGGCCTGGTTCTACGCGGCCGATGACGCCGGCCGGCTCGCCTTCTTCCCGCACGTCGTCTCCTCGCTCGGCCACTACCTCGCCGCGCAGTCGGGCCTGCCGGTCGGCAGCGCGATGGCTTACCTCATCGCGCCGCCGCTCGAGAGCGTGGTCGGCGTCGATGCCGCGCTCAAGGCCGCCCCGACGACGCTCGCGAAGTGGTTCGGCCCGCCGAGCGAGACCAACTTCGGCGGCGCCTACCTCGCGGGCGCGCTGCCCGACGTGGAGGCCTCCGCGCGCGCCTTCGCGGCCGCGGTCGTCGACGTCGCCCGGCACCCCACGGCCACCACCCGCGACGCCCGCGCGGCCGGCGACGCCCTCGGCGCCCGCCCCGCGAGGTCCGAAGGCGGTCCCTCGGGCCTCGGCCGCTACCGGGTCCTGGCGAGCGGCGAGCGCCTGGCCGCGAAGCCCGAGCACCTGACGCACCTCTTCGACGACGAGTCGCTCGTCCCGAAGACGCACCCGCGCATCGTCCTTCGCGGCAAGCTGGACCTCCTGCAGTGCGCGCTCCTCGACGCGCAGGTGGCCGCGGACGAGGCCGGGTTCCGGCCGCTCGTCGGCGAGCTCGGCGAGCTCCTCGAGCTCTCGCGCTCGCTCGTCGGCGCCGAGGTCACGGGCAAGGCGCTGCCGCCGCTCCGCCTCCTGGGCCTGGACGACGCGCAGATCCGCTGGACCTCCCACCACACCTGGGACCTCTACGCGGTGCCGTTCATGTATCCGGATGTCCGCATGGGTCCGGTGGTGGCGCGCCTGGGGCTCGCGCGCGCCCACGCACGAGAGGCGGAGCTCGCGGCCCTCGCGGCCTTCCCGCCCGAGGGACCGGAGCCGCGCGAGGATCTCGTGGTGGCGCTCAACCGCGCCTCGAGCGTGCTCTACGTGATGACCTGCAAGTTCGTGGGCGGCCGCTACGAGGGCAAGCGCCCCCTGTCCGGCCCCGTCCGAGGCTGGCGCCCCCCGAAGTCGGGCGCCAGGTGACGCGTGATATGATCCCCAGCCGAGGCCCGTGGTGACGCCGTGGTGATGAAGAAGCGCTCGCAGAGACAGGAGAAGCTGGCCAAGGTCTACGATGAGGAGATCCTCCCCATCTGGTCCCAGCGCTTCGGCCGGATGATGATGCATCACCTCGACCTGCCGCCGAAGGCGCAGGTGCTCGACGTCTGCTGCGGCACCGGCTACCCCGCGCTCGAGCTCATCAAGAAGATGGACTCGGAGGGCCGCATCATCGCCATCGACGCGTCCCCCGCGATGCTCGACGTCGCGCGCGAGAAGGCGGGCGACCTCTCCGGCAAGCGCATCTTCTTCCGCTCCGAGCAGGCGACCCCGCGCCTGTCGTTCGCCAACGACGTGTTCGATCTGGTCGTGTCGAACCTGGGCCTGTCGGACCTGCCCGACTCCGCGTCCGCGCTCGGCGAGTTCGCGCGCGTGTGCAAGCCGGGCGGGCACGTGATGGCGACGCTGCCGCTGCAGGGCTCGTGGGCCGAGTTCTACGACATCTACCGCGAGGTCCTGACCAAGCACGACAAGCACGAGACGCTGCGGCGCCTCGAGGCGCACATCGCGCGCATGCCCGACCCCGACGAGGTCGTGCGCTGGATCGAGCGCGCTGGCCTGACCGACATCGGCCTCGAGGTCGAGCAGTTCACGCTGCTCTTCAAGTCGTCGCGCGAGTTCTTCTTCGCGCCGGTCATCGAGTACGGACCGCTCCAGCAGTGGAAGGAGGTCGCGGGCCGCGGCCAGGAGATGCAGGACATCTTCTGGTTCATCAAGGAGGCCATCGACGCCTACTTCGGCAAGCGCGCCTTCACGGTCACGGTGCTCGCGTGCTGCCTGCGCGCGACCAAGCCGCGTCCCGAGGACCGCGCCCAGGCGCGCAGCGCGGCGCCGGCGGTCTCGCGCCAGGTGACGAACGAGTTCGTCGAGGTGCACTCCGACATCCGCGACGCCGGGGCCGTCGAGCGCAGCGTCTCGCGCGAGGAGCTCGTCATCGAGGACGACGACCTCGAGATGCTCGAAGAAGACGAGCCGTAGCCCGCCAGCCAGCCGTACGTCCCTCGCATGTCGTCCCCGCACGCGCGTCACCGAGAGCTGAGCGAGCTCATCTCCAGGGCGGATCACGCCTACTACGTCCTCGCCGCGCCGATCATGGACGATCGCGCGTACGACCGGCTCTACCGCGAGCTGCAGGACCTCGAGCGCGAGCACCCCTCGCTCGTCACGGCGGGCTCGCCGACCCAGCGCGTCGGCGGCGCGCCCATCGAGGGCTTCGCCAAGGTGCGGCGCGAGATCCCGATGCTCTCGCTCGACAACACCTACTCGGAGGAGGAGCTCGCCGAGTGGGGCGGCCGCGTCGAGCGGGGCCTTTCGGGCGAGCGCGCCGCGTTCGTGGTCGAGCCGAAGATCGACGGCGTGTCGATCGAGCTGCGCTACGAGGCGGGCCGCCTCGTGCGCGGGGCCACGCGCGGCGACGGCGAGGTGGGTGACGACGTCACGCACAACGTCCGCACCATCCGCGCGCTGCCGCTCGCGATCGGCACCGAGGACGAGCCCGCGCCGCCCGTGCTCGAGGTGCGCGGCGAGGTCTACTTCGAGCGCGCCGCCCTGCCGCTCATCAACGCCGACCGCGCGAGGACCGGCGAGGAGCCGGTCAAGAACCCCCGGAACGGCGCCGCCGGCACGCTCAAGCTCCTCGACCCGCGGCAGGCCGCCAGGCGCCCCCTGCGCGTGTTCCTGTACGAGATCGTGGACGGCGGCCGGCTCGACGGCTCGCACTGGGAGTCGCTCGCGCGCATCCGGCGCCTGGGCCTGCCGACGCCCCCGCATCTCGTTCGCGTCGAATCGCTCGCGGAGATCATGGCGCACGTCAGGAGCTTCGCGAACGTGCGGCGAGAGCTGCCGTTCGACGTCGATGGCCTCGTGGTCAAGGTGGACCGCTACGCGCAGCGCCTCCGCCTCGGCGCCACGAACAAGTTCCCGCGCTGGGCAATCGCCTACAAGTACGAGGCCGAGCGCGCGACCACCGTGTGCCGCAAGGTGCGCATCAACGTCGGCCGCACCGGCGCCATCGTGCCCTGGGCGGACCTCGAGCCGGTGGAGCTCTCGGGCACCACGGTCGCGCGCGCGACGCTGCACAACTGGGACGAGGTGCGCAGAAAGGGCGTCTACGACGGCTGCACCGTGCTCATCCAGAAGGCGGGCGAGATCATCCCGCAGGTGCTCGAGGTCGTCTCCGCGCCCGCGCCTGACCGCGTGGTCACGCCGCCGGCGCATTGCCCGTCGTGCCAAGCGCCGGTCGAGCGGGCAGACGGCGAGGTCGCCGTGCGCTGCCCGAACCGCTTCGGCTGCGCGGCGCAGCTCCTCGCGCGCCTCGAGCACTTCGTCGGCAAGGGCGGGCTCGACATCGACGGCATGGGCCCCTCGCTCATCGCGCAGCTCGTCGAGCGGGGCCTTTCGAAGACCCCCGCCGAGATGCTCACGCTCGATGCCGCCCGGCTCGCCTCGCTCGAGCGCATGGGCGAAAAGAGCGCCGAGAACGTGGTCCGTGGCATCGCATCCGCCAAGGCGAATGTGTCCCTGGCGCGCCTGGTGACCGCGCTCGGCATCCCGCTCGTCGGCGAGGTCGCCGCCGAGACCGTCGCGCGCGCGTTCGACGACTTCGCGGGCTTCGTGCACGCCTCCGAGGAGTCCCTCGCGCGCCTCGACGGCATGGACGGCGTCGGCCCCAAGATCGCCGGCGCGGTGCGCGACTTCCTCGCCGATCCCGGCGAGCGTGCGCTGCTCGAGCAGATCCTCGCCGCCGGCTGGAACCCGCGGAACGCCGCCCCGAAGGACGGCCCGCTCGTCGGCGTCCGCGTCGCGATCACCGGCACGCTGTCGAGGAGCCGCGACGCCTACAAGAAGGCCATCGAGGCCGCGGGCGGCACGTTCTCCCCGAGCGTCACCAGGGGCACGCAGTACCTGGTGGCCGGCGAGAACGTCGGCGACGCCAAGCGCAAGGCCGCCGACAAGCACGGCACCCGCATCATCAGCGAGGCCGATCTCGAGACGCTCCTCGCGGGGGGCACGCTGCCCTGATTTCGTGCTCGTGCTCGTGCTCGGCTCGCCAGTCTCCTAAGCTTCCCCCATGTCCGTCGCGATCGATCACTACCGGGCGATGGCCCGCTACAACCGCTGGATGAACGAGCGCCTCTATGCGCTCGCGGCCAAGCTCACCGACGAGGAGCGCCGGCGTGACCTCAAGGCGTTCTTCGGCTCGCTGCACAAGACGCTCGGGCACATCCTGCTCGCCGATCGCGTGTGGCTCGGCCGCTTCACCGGCGATCCCGCGCGGTACGCGTCGAAGGACGCGCTCGGCCGCACGCTCGACATCAAGTCGCTCGACCAGGAGCTCTACGCCGACTTCGCGATGCTGACGGCGGAGCGCGAGCGCACCGACGACGACATCGACGTGTTCATCGCCGCGCTCACCGACGAGTCGCTCGCGGCACCGCTGACCTATCTACGCGGCGGCGTTCCCCAGGAGCACCCGCTCTACTTCGCGCTCTCGCACTTCTTCAACCACCAGACCCACCACCGCGGGCAGGCCACCACGCTCTTGTCGCAGCTCGGCCACGACCCCGGCGTCACCGACCTCATCGCGCTGCTGCGCGGCTGAGGAAGAGAACGCCAGGGCCGCCAGGGCCGCCAATCGGACGTCACATCTCCCAGGATCTCGAAGCGGCTGGTCCGGACAAGTTGGTGGATCCTGCGCGAACACGAAGACCTTGCCGGCGTTGACGGAAAGCCGTAGCGTGCCCCGATACATATTCGCGAATACGGATATTTAGAGCGACCAAGCACTGGTCCGGCTGGCGCGCCTTGCGGCCCTGGCGTTCGCTGTCCGGGACGGGTGCTGCGTCGGGGAGGGGGCTAGCGGCAATGCCGGTCGGATAATGACGGAATCCGTCCGCTGACCACCTGGTCTTGGTCTTGGTCCTGGTCTTCGCCTGCGTGGTTCTGGGGGCTTCGACCAGGACCAGGACCAGGGCCAGGACCAGGCCGGCGCAAAG